>NZ_MULI01000053.1 GCF_002939385.1 Streptomyces sp. MH60
GCCGGTCGGCGCCGTCGGCGTCCTCGCCCTGATCGGCGCGGCCGTCGCGGGACTGCGCGCGGCGGCGGACTGGCACCCCGGCGCCTCCTGGCGGTCGCTGCTCGCGCGGGCGGCCCGCCGTACCGTGCTCGATCCTGCCGGCTCGTTCCTCCTGGTCGGCGGACTGGCCGTCGTGGTCTGCTCCGCATGGTTCAGCGCACCGCTGGCCGTCGCCGTCCTGGGCGCCGTCGCCGCGGCCGCCGTCGCGGTGGAGGAACGCCACCGGCGCCGCTGACCCGGCGCGTTCGCCTCCGGGGCGGTCCCGTGCCGCGGCGGCCGCCCCTGCCTCCCGAGGTCGGTGCCCCGGCGCCGCACCTCCGACTGTCATGCCCTTGACACCCCTGCACCCCGCACGGAAAGGAAAGGCCATGTCCCCCATCCCCCGCAGGTCCCTCCTCAAGGCGGCCGCCGTCGCCGGCGCCGCCGCCCAGTTCAGCTGGGCACTGGGCACCAAGAACGCGCAGGCCGCGCCCGCCGCCGCCCCGGTCGCCGACGACGGTCCGGTCACCCTGACCTGGCTGGAGGACGGCGGCCTCGGCGCCGCCCCCGGCTCCACCGTCGGCGTGCCCTGGCCCAAGGGCGCTCTCCAGGAGGACCAGTCGTTCGCCGTCACGGACGCGGACGGCAAGGCCGTACCCGTGCAGTCCTGGCCGCTCGCCCACTGGCCCGACGGCTCCCTCAAGTGGACCGCCCACGCCGTCGGTTCCGGGAACGGCAAGCTCACCCTGGCCGCCGGTACCCCGGCCGCGCCCGCCAAGAAGGTCACCGTCACCCGGCGCGGCGGCACCATCGACGTATCGACCGGCGTCATCACCGCGAGAATCGGCACGTCCGGATCGGCGCTGATCAAATCGGTCACCCGGGGCCCCACCGAGATCGCCAAGAACGGCCGCCTCGTCCTGCTGCGCCAGCCCGAGATCGAGGACGGCGACCAGGGCACGGTGAAGTACGAGCGCTTCGACGGCACGGTCGACGAGGCCGAGGTCGAGCAGGACGGCCCGGTCCGCGCCGTCGTCCGCATCGACGGCAAGCACCGCAGGGGCCACCGCGGCTGGCTGCCCTTCTCCATCCGCCTCTACTTCTACGCGGGCGCCGACTCCTTCCACATGGTGCACACCATCACGTTCGACGGGCAGCAGGAACCCGGAAAGGCGAGCGGCGACTTCATCCGCGGCCTCGGCGTCCGCTTCACCGTCCCGATGCGCGACGAGGCCTACGACCGCCACATCCGTATCGGCGGCGAGGGCACCGGCCTGCTCCGCGAGGCGGTCAAGGGCATCACCGGACTGCGCCGCGACCCCGGGGCGGCCGTACAGGCGGCGCAGTTCGCCGGGGAGAAGCTGCCCGACCCCGCCACCTGGGACCAACGGGTCACCACCCGCCTGAAGTACATCCCGGAATGGGGCGACTACACCCTCGCCCAGCTGTCCGCCGACGGCTTCACCCTGCGCAAGCGCACCAAGAAGGGCCACGGCTGGATCGGCGCGGGCGGCGGAGGGCGCGCCTCCGGCTTCGGCTACGTCGGCGGCGCGAGCGGCGGCCTCTCCTTCGGCCTGCGCGACTTCTGGGAGAAGCACCCCGCCCAGCTCGACATCCGCGACGCCCAGACCGACGAGGCCGAGGTCACCCTCTGGCTCTGGTCGCCCGAGGCCCAGCCGATGGACCTGCGCTTCTACCACGACGGCATGGGCCAGGACACGTTCCCCGAACAGCTGGAGGGCCTCAACATCACCTACGAGGACTACGAGCCGGAGTTCGGCACGCCCTACGGCATCGCCCGCACCTCGGAACTCCTCTTCTGGGCCAACGCCGCCACCCCCGGCGCCGAGGAACTCGCCGAACAGGTCGGGGCGGTTCGCGTCCTGCCGCAGCTCGCCGCCCCGCCCGAGCAGCTCATCAAGGCCGGGGTCTTCGGCCCCGGCCTCTACTCCGCGCCCGACCGCTCCACCCCCGCCAAGGCGAAGATCGAGGACCACCTCGACTTCCTCTTCACCTACTACAAGGACCAGGTGGAGCAGCGCCGCTGGTACGGCTTCTGGGACTACGGCGACATCATGCACACCTACGACGCCGCCCGGCACACGTGGCGGTACGACGTCGGCGGCTACGCCTGGGACAACTCCGAACTCTCCCCCGACCTCTGGCTCTGGTACGCCTACCTGCGCTCCGGCCGCGCCGACATCTTCCGCTTCGCCGAGGCCATGACCCGGCACACCGGCGAGGTCGACGTCTACCACCTCGGAAAGTGGGCCGGCCTCGGCACCCGGCACGGCGTCCAGCACTACGCCGACAGCGCCAAGCAGCAGCGCATCGCCAACACCACCTACCGGCGCTTCTACTACTTCCTCACCGCCGACGAACGCGTCGGCGACCTCATGCACGCCAACGTCGACTCCGACGAGACCTTCCTCGCCCTCGACCCGCTCCGCAAGATCCGCACCGAGCCGTACACGCCCGACCGCAACGCCCTGTCCATCGGCTTCGGCACCGACTGGAGCGGCCTGGTCTCGGCGTGGCTCACCGAGTGGGAGCGCAAGGGCCCGAAGTGGGAGAAGGCCAGGGACCGCGTCCTGTCCACCATGGAGACCATCGCCGCCCAGCCCAACGGCTTCGTCCAGGGCAGCGGCCTGTACGACCTGGACACCGGGAAGTTCGCCGTCGCCGACACGCCGAAGGTCGAGGTCTCCCACCTGTCGGCCGTCTTCGGCCTGAACGAACTGTGCGCCGAACTGATCGACCTCGTCGACATGCCGAAGTTCGAGGAGGCGTACTACGACTACTGCCGCTACTTCAACGCGAGCAAGTCCGAACAGGCCGAGCGCTACGGCGCGAACTTCGGCAGCCTCATCCTCTTCCAGGGCCACTCGCGCCTCGACGCCTACGCGGCCGTACGGACCGGCGACGACAAGCTCGCCACGCGCGCGTGGCAGAAGTTCTACGACTCCGACGGCTACAGGGAGTCGGCGCCCTGGACGACACAGAAGCTGAGCGGACCCCTCACGCTGGTGCCGGGCAGCGAGGCGGGCTGGGTGTCCACCAACGACACCGCCCTCTACGGCCTCGCCGCCATCGAGAACCTCGCACTCCTGGGGGACAGGATGCCGTAGCCGGCCCCTGACCGGCGCGGGCGCGGGCACACTGCACGGGTGGACTGGAACCATTACCGCTTCCTCAGCCTGTGGCCGCTGCCCGCGCCCGCCCCGGACGTCTACCGTGCCCTGGAACGCATCGAGGACTACCCCCGGTGGTGGCCGCAGGTCCGCGAGGTCACCCGGTTCGACGACACCGGCGGCGTCCTCCGGTTCCGCTCCCTGCTCCCGTACGAACTGACCGCGACCGTGCGGGAGGGACGCCGGGACCCGGCCGCGGGGGTGCTGGAGGTCGCGATGAGCGGCGACATGGAGGGCTGGGCGCGCTGGACGGTCGCCCCGCGCGGCACCGCCACCCTCGTCCGCTACGACCAGGAGGTCGTCGTGCGCAAGCCGCTGCTGCGCCGCCTGGCCGTGCCCGGGCGGCCCCTGTTCCGCGCCAACCACCGCCTCATGATGCGGGCCGGGCGGCAGGGCCTCGCCGCGCACCTGGCAGGCGGCCGGCAAGCGGTTTGATGGAACCGCGCGGTGCCCTGTATGGTTCAGTGCGTTCCCGGGCGATTAGCTCAGTGGGAGAGCGCTTCGTTCACACCGAAGAGGTCACTGGTTCGAACCCAGTATCGCCCACGCTCGCGACAGCGACGTGGTCCGCGGAATACGCGGACCACGTCGCTTCGTCGTTTCCGCGCGGCTTCGCCGCGCGTCGCGGTGGCTCCGCCACCCACACCCCCGTCCCGGCGTTCACGCGGGCCGGGGACGAAGGGTCACGCCGCCGCCGGCAGGTCCGGCCGCAACGGCCAGGCCGGGTCCACCGGCTCCTCCGTGCCGTTGAGCGCGAACCACGCCTGCAACCCGCGTGCCTGACCCGCGTGCCACACTGCCTGGAGGGTGTGCAGCTCGGCGGGGGAGAGACGCTCGAGCCGCGCCTGGAAGCGCCGCCCCACCGCCCGTACGACCTCCAGCGCCGCCTGGGCGTCGGCCGCCGCGTCGTGCGCGCCCGCCAGCTCCACGCCGTAGTGCGCGCACAGGTCGGTGAGGGTGCGGCGGCCCTTGCGGTAGCGGTCCAGGTGCTTGTCCAGCACGCGCGGGTCCAGCACGTGCAGCGACGTCCGCTCCAGCCAGCGGCCCAGCGACGAGGCGCGGTGCCTGCGCAACTCCCGGTCCAGCAGCGTGAGGTCGAACGGCGCGTTCATCACCACCAGCGGACGCCCGGCGCGGGCCTGCTCGGTCAGCGCCTCGGCTATCTCGTACATCACCGGCGCCGGCCAGCGGCCGTGGCGCTCCACGTGCTCCTGGGTCAGCCCGTGCACCGCCGTCGCCGCCTCGGGCACCGGCACCCCCGGGTTCACCAGCCACCGGGTCACCCGCGGACGCAGGCCCGGCGCGTCCTGGACGACGAGGGCCGCCGACACGATCCGGTCGGTCTCGGTGTTCACACCCGTCGTCTCCGTGTCGAAGGCGGCCAGCGGCCCCTCGAACCAGCTCGTCATAGGGCACTCAACTCCTCGTCCGAGCACGGCAGCTGACGTGCCGTCCCTTGTCCCGGTTCGGTGATACCCGGGCTGTTTGCGACGTACGCCGCAAGGACACAACAGGAGTACGGGTCTTTGCAGTTCACAGACCCGCCACGGGGATTCACCAGTTCTGGAAGGCTGTTGGCCATGGCCATTGCGCAGCCCGAACGGGGCGGGCTGCTGCCCGAGCGCACCGCGCCCTCACGCGGCTCTCTCGCCACCACCGCCTGCATGGAGACCTTGCAGGTCGGCTACCTCCACGCGGTCGCCGCCGCGGCGGGCTGCTCGCTCTCCCAGCCCTTCCCGGACAACGGCATCGACTGGCACGTCAGCCACAGCGCCCCCGGGCACACCGTCGACGACGAGGTCACGATCAAGGTGCAGCTCAAGGCGACGTACCAGCTCCCGCCGGACCCCCCGGGGCGCTTCTTCTCCTTCACCCTGGACAACGACCACTTGGCGAAGCTCGCCCGCACCCCCGTGTCGGTGCACAAGATCCTGGTCGTGATGATCGTCCCCCGGTCCCGGGACCAGTGGCTGCGCGCCGGCCACGACCGGCTCGACCTCAGGCACTGCTGCTACTGGACCAACCTCGCCGGACATCCGGTCACCGGACGGCGGCGCACCACCGTGCGGATACCGACCGCGCGGATCTTCGACGACCGTGCGCTGTGCGAGATCATGACGCGGGTCGGGACGGGAGGGAAACCATGACGCACCGCCCGACCGGCGAACCCCTGCGCTCCGTACGGCCGCACCCGGCCGACGCCCTCGACGACACCCCCCGCGACGGCGGCACACCCGAGCCCCGCACCGTCGACCCGGCCGTGCTGACCGCCCTGCTGCACCGGCACGGCTGGCGCCGGCGCGGCGGCGCCCCGGGCCGCTACGGGCGCTGGACACCGCCAGGACCGGCCGCGGGCGCCACCAGCCTCCTGGTGCCCGTCAGCCGCGCCTTCCCCGACAGCGACGACCTGCTCGGCGAGGCGCTGCACGCCCTGTCCCGCAGCGGCACACCCGCCGCCCGCGAGATCCTGCTCGCCCTCGCCGTCCCCAGCGACGAGATCCGCTGGGAACGCGACATACCGACGGGACCCGGCGGCACCGCGTCCTGGGCGGCGGAGGAGCAGCTGCGCTCCGCCGCCCGCCGGATGCTGCTCGCCGGAGCGCTCGCCACGCGCGCGCGGGCGGGCTACTACGGCGCCCGGCACCGGCGCGCCGCCGGCGCGGCCCTGGAGAACGTCGTGGTGGGCCCCGCTCCCGGCGGCCGCCGCCTCACGGCGTTCCTGCCGGTCGGCACCGGCCGCCCCCTCGCCGTACGCCTTCACCACGCCCTCCACGCCGCCCGTGAGGCCGTCGACTACCGGCGGGCCACCGGGGGCACGGAGGCCTTCGACTCGGCCGTCGCGGCGGGCGTCAGCCACGAGCTGACCGAATCCCTCGTCGCCCTGGTCCGGGGCACCGAGGGCGCCCGGATCGCCGTCGGCTGGGCGCCAGCTGCGGGCGTCCCCGAGGGCTGCGGCGCCCCCGCCGAACCCGTCGAGTTCTCGCCCGGCGACCTGCCCGCCCTGCGCGAGGCCGCCGCCCGCTACCTGCGCGCGGAGCCCTCGGTGCCGGTGCGGATCACCGGCACCGTGGTCCGCATGCGCCGGCCCGGACCCCGCGGCACGGGCACCGTACGGCTGCGGGTGCTGGCCGGGGCCGAGGTGCCCCACGTGCGGATCGCGCTGGACGAGGAGGCGTACCGGATCGCCGGGCACGCCCACCTCGTCGGGCTGCCGGTGCGGGTGCTCGGGCGCCTGGAGAGCCGGGGCGGGTTCCGCAGGCTCACCGGCGCCTGCGAGATCACCCCCGTACAGGTCGACGACGCGGAGCGGGACCGGCTGCTGAAGGCCGTCCAGGAACACGTCGAGGTCGCGGCCTTCTTCGAGGAGACCTGTGGCGACGGAGGCGAAGGACAGGACTGATTTCGCGGTGGGCGGCCCCGGGTCGGTACGATCGCCCCCATGCGTGCGCTCCGGTATGGCGCCGCGGCCCCACCTTCAGTCAGGAGAGACCGGTGTCAGACGTCCGTGTGATCATCCAGCGGGATTCCGAGCGGGAAGAACGCGTGGTGACGACGGGCACTACGGCCGCCGAGCTCTTCGCCGGCGAGCGCTCGATCATCGCCGCCCGCGTGTCCGGCGACCTCAAGGACCTCGCCTACGAGGTGAAGGACGGCGAGACCGTCGAGGGCGTCGAGATCTCCTCCGAGGACGGTCTGGACATCCTGCGCCACTCCACCGCGCACGTCATGGCGCAGGCCGTGCAGGAGCTGTTCCCCGAGGCCAAGCTGGGCATCGGCCCGCCCGTCAAGGACGGCTTCTACTACGACTTCGACGTGGAGAAGCCCTTCCACCCCGATGACCTCAAGGCCATCGAGAAGAAGATGCAGGAGATCCAGAAGCGCGGGCAGCGGTTCTCCCGCCGCGTGGTCACCGACGAGGCCGCCCGCGAGGAGCTGGCCGGCGAGCCGTACAAGCTGGAGCTGATCGGCCTCAAGGGCTCCGCGTCGCACGACGACGGCGCGGACGTCGAGGTCGGCGCCGGCGAGCTGACGATCTACGACAACCTGGACGCGAAGACCGGCGAGCTGTGCTGGAAGGACCTCTGCCGGGGCCCGCACCTGCCCACCACCCGCAACATCCCGGCCTTCAAGCTGATGCGCAACGCCGCCGCCTACTGGCGCGGCAGCGAGAAGAACCCGATGCTCCAGCGCATCTACGGCACCGCCTGGCCCACCAAGGACGAGCTGAAGGCCCACCTGGAGTTCCTCGCCGAGGCCGAGAAGCGCGACCACCGCAAGCTCGGCAGCGAGCTGGACCTGTTCTCCATCCCGGAGCAGATCGGCTCCGGCCTCGCCGTCTTCCACCCCAAGGGCGGCATCGTCCGCCGGACCATGGAGGACTACTCGCGGCGCCGCCACGAGGAGGAGGGCTACGAGTTCGTCTACACCCCGCACGCGACGAAGGGGAAGCTCTTCGAGACCTCGGGCCACCTGGACTGGTACGCCGACGGCATGTACCCGCCCATGCAGCTCGACGAGGGCGTGGACTACTACCTCAAGCCCATGAACTGCCCGATGCACAACCTGATCTTCGACGCGCGCGGGCGCTCCTACCGTGAGCTGCCGCTGCGCCTGTTCGAGTTCGGCACCGTGTACCGGTACGAGAAGTCGGGCGTCGTGCACGGCCTGACCCGGGCCCGCGGCTTCACCCAGGACGACGCGCACATCTACTGCACCCGCGAGCAGATGTCCGAGGAGCTGGACAAGACCCTCACCTTCGTCCTGAACCTGCTGCGCGACTACGGCCTGACCGACTTCTACCTGGAGCTGTCCACCAAGGACCCGGAGAAGTTCGTCGGCTCCGACGAGGCCTGGGAAGAGGCCACCGAGACGCTGCGCCAGGTCGCCGAGAAGCAGAACCTGGAGCTGGTGGCGGACCCGGGCGGTGCCGCCTTCTACGGCCCGAAGATCTCCGTCCAGGCCAAGGACGCCATCGGCCGCACCTGGCAGATGTCGACCATCCAGCTCGACTTCAACCTGCCGGAGCGCTTCGACCTGGAGTACACGGCCGCGGACGGCACCAAGACCCGCCCGGTCATGATCCACCGCGCGCTGTTCGGCTCCATCGAGCGCTTCTTCGCGGTGCTCCTGGAGCACTACGCGGGCGCCTTCCCGGCGTGGCTGGCGCCGGTGCAGGCGGTGGGCATCCCGATCGGCGACGCGCACGTCGAGTACCTGGAGAAGTTCGCCGCGGCCGCCAAGAGGCAGGGCCTGCGGGTCGAGGTCGACTCCTCCTCGGACCGGATGCAGAAGAAGATCCGCAACGCCCAGAAGCAGAAGGTGCCCTTCATGGTCATCGCGGGCGACGAGGACATGGCGAACGGCGCGGTCTCCTTCCGCTACCGCGACGGCTCCCAGGAGAACGGCATCCCCGTCGAGGAGGCCATCGCGAAGATCGCGAAGGTCGTCGAGGAGCGGGCGCAGGTCTGACCGCCGGTGTGAGGGGCCCCCGGGAGATCCCGGGGGCCTTTCCCTGCCGCCGCGGGGGACGCCATATGCTGCACGCATGACGAGTGAGCCGGAGCAGCAGCTGGGAGTGGGGACGCAGGACGCGTTCCAGCGCCTGTGGACGCCCCACCGGATGGCGTACATCCAGGGCGAGAACAAGCCGAGCGGCCCCGGTGCCGACGACGGCTGCCCCTTCTGCTCGATCCCGGCCAAGTCCGACGAGGACGGCCTGATCATCCGGCGCGGCGAGCACGTGTACGCGGTGCTCAACCTGTACCCGTACAACGGCGGCCACCTGATGACCGTGCCGTACCGCCACGTCGCCGACTACACCGAGCTGAACACCGTGGAGACCGCGGAGCTGGCCGAGCTGACCAAGCAGGCGATGACGGCCCTGCGCACCGCGTCCGGCGCCCACGGCTTCAACATCGGCATGAACCAGGGCTCGGTGGCCGGCGCGGGCATCGCCGCCCACCTCCACCAGCACGTCGTGCCCCGCTGGGGCGGCGACACGAACTTCATGCCGGTCGTCGGCCACACGAAGGTGCTGCCGCAGCTGCTGGGAGACACCCGCAAGATGCTGGCGGAAGCCTGGCCGACGGCCTGAGTGTCCAGCCCAGCCCGGCCGGCGTTCGAGGACGAGGCCGTCCAGGCCGAAGCGGGGTCCGGGGGCGCAGCCCCCGGGAACGCCCCCGCCCCACCGCCGGAGACCTACGCGTCGTAGACGTCAGCCTTCTTGGGCACAGCCTCCTGAACCGCCCCGCTCAGACCACCCGCGCGGGCGCCGAACTTCTCCGTGTCGACGCCGTTCTCCTTCAGCACCTTGATCGCCGCCGAGTGCACCGCCCGCAGCACCGGCGTGGCCGCGCGCAGCGCGTCGTCGGCCATGAAGCGGTGCCGCCACGGCCGGTCCGCCCAGGCGTGCCGCACGCCGAAGGGCTCGGGCAGTGTGAGCTTGCCGCCCAGCCAGTACAGCAGCGGGGGATACCAGGTCAGCGGGGCCCGCGCGGCCAGCCGCACCACCTCGTCGGCGTCGACCAGCGGGAGCTTCACCGTGCGGGTCTCCCAGAACTTGACGGACTTCTGGACCGTCTTCTCCTTCGCCGCGGGCTTGCTGGTGAACAGCGAGTGCACCGGCCCCAGGGCATGGCCGGTGACCTCGATGCGCAGCGTCTCGTGCAGCACCGTCACCGTGATCAGCATGGAGATGACCAACTGGCCGTCCCACAGGGTCCACTGCACGCCCAGGTAGTGCCGGTCGCCCGCGCCGAACTGCTGCTTGTCGCAGATCTCCTGTATCGCGTGCTGCTTGACCTGGTACGCCTCGACGTCCGTGCCCTCGGGGCGGGACACCGAGTCGGCGTTCTCACCGATCGGGGTCACGATCCAGTGCCGCACCGTCGGCTTGGTGAAGCCGCCGGTGTGCAGCGGGCCGCGCTCCAGCATCCGCAGCCGGTCGTGGATGGCCTTGATCACGTCCCAGCTGCGGAACGGGTTGATCTCCCGGTCCGGGTCGACGGGGACCAGCTCCTCGGCGAGCTGCCAGTTGCCCCAGCGGGTGCCCATGCCGAGGATCCCCTTGGGACCGGCGTAGAAGACGGAGTTGGACTGCTGCTCGGCGCTGAGCCGGGCCAGCGACTGCCGCAGCTCCTCGGCGGCCGTCTCGCCGGGGCTGCTCGGCACCGCCTCGGGCACCTTGGCGCCCACGCCCGCGCCGGACAGGAGACCGCTCCAGCGCTCCCGGAGGTCCCGTGCCGTGCGCTCGCAGATCCGCTTGGCCCAGAACCAGCCGATCACCGGGGCGACGACGCAGGCGCGCGCGTACCAGGCCCAGAAGCCGCTGAAGGGCATCTTGAGCAGGAAGAGCACGGCGAGGGCCGCCATCGCGAGCAGCAGCGCGGTGGCGAGTGCGCCGGCCCGCTTGTCCTCGCGCCGGGCGACGGTGGTGCGGATCTGGAAGACCAGCAGCCAGATCAGCAGGCCGGGCAGGAACAGCAGTCCGCACAGCACCATGACGGCACTGAGCCAGTTGTCCCGGTCCCTGCGTATGCGGTGCGCCGCGAGACTGTGCTCGACGACCACCTGGGGCTGGGTGCCGAAGGACTGGATGAGCGGGGCCCGCTTGGGTCCCAGCATCCGGTCGATGATCGCCCGGGAGTACGCCTCGCCGAGGTTGGGCCGGAACAGCTTGATCCGGGGCTTGCTCACGGACGACTTGTGCCACTCGCTGTTGGCCTTGAGTATCTCCTCGGCCTCGCTGTCCCGGTAGGCGGCCGAGGCCAGCGCGAACGTGGCCGTCTGGCCGCCGTCGTCCGTGCGCGGCACCTGCGGTCCGAAGAAGTCCGCGTAACCGCCGTCAACGGTCATTCCCGCCCCCGATCGCCACCACTGTCGCTCCTGCGGCCTTCCCGACTTCCCTGCCCCGCACACCTGTTGATCTGGTCATCAGCGTATCCGCCGGCACCGCCGCGCGTCACGGGACGTCCAAAGGCGCCCCTACACGCGCGGGTCGGCCGCCGGGCGCGCCGTCGCACGCCGGTGCGGGGGACCTCGGCTGCGGAGGGCGGGCCCCGGTGCGGCGGACCCGCACCGGGGGGCCGGGCTCCGCTAGGACGCCACCCGCACCTCCTCGCGCAACCGGTCCGCGACCTGCGCCGGCATCGGTTCGTGCCGCGCGTAGCGCCGGTCGAAGCGCGCGGTGCCGTGCGACAGGGAGCGCAGGTCGACGGCGTAGCGGCCGATCTCGATCTCGGGCACCTCGGCCCTGATCAACGTCCGCCCGCCGCTGGTCTGCTCGGTGCCCAGCACCTTGCCGCGCCGTCCGGACAGGTCACTCATGACCGCGCCCACGTAGTCGTCGCCGACCAGCACGCTCACCTCGGCGACCGGCTCCAGCAGGTGGATCCGCGCCTCGGCCGCGGCCTCCCTGAGCGCCAGCGCGCCCGCGGTCTGGAACGCGGCGTCGGAGGAGTCCACGGAGTGCGCCTTGCCGTCGAGCAGCGTGATCCGTACGTCGATCAGCGGGTGGCCCGCGGCGACGCCCTTGGCCGCCTGGGTGCGCACGCCCTTCTCGACGGACGGGATGAACTGCCGGGGCACCGCGCCGCCGACCACCTTGTCCACGAACTCGATGCCCGAGCCGCCCGGCAGCGGCTCCACCTCGATCTCGCAGATGGCGTACTGGCCGTGCCCGCCGGACTGCTTGACGTGCCGCCCGCGTCCGGCCGCCCGGCCGCCGAACGTCTCGCGCAGGGAGACCCGGTGGGGTACGACGTCGACCTGGACGCCGTAGCGGCCGCGCAGCCGTTCCAGGGCCACGTCGGCGTGCGCCTCGCCCAGGCACCACAGGACCACCTGGTGGGTGTCCTGGTTGTGCTCCAGGCGCATCGTCGGGTCCTCGGCGACCAGCCGGGCCAGCCCCTGGGAGAGCTTGTCCTCGTCGGGTTTGCTGTGCGCCTCGATGGCGAGCGGCAGCAGCGGATCGGGCATCTCCCAGGGGGCCATCAGCAGCGGGTCGTCCTTGGCCGAGAGCGTGTCCCCGGTCTCCGCGCGGGTCAGCTTGGCCACGCAGGCGAGGTCGCCCGCGATGACGTGCGTGACCGGCCGCTGCTGCTTGCCGAACGGCGTCGACAGGGCGCCGATCCGCTCGTCGACGTCGTGGTCCTCGTGGCCGCGGTCCGTCATGCCGTGCCCGGACACGTGCACCGTCTGGTCGGCGCGCAGGGTGCCGGAGAAGACGCGGACCATCGAGATCCGGCCGACGTACGGGTCCGAGGACGTCTTGACGACCTCCGCGACCAGCGACTCGTCCGGGTCGCACATCCGCAGCTCGCGCCCGGCGCCCTCGGGCGTGGTGACCCGCGGCGCCGCGCGTTCCAGGGGCGTCGGGAAGCCGCGCGTGATCAGTTCCAGGAGTTCGACCGTGCCCAGACCCTGCCGGGCGCCGTCGGCGGCGGGGGCGGCGGCCAGGACGGGGAAGAACACCCCGCGTGCCACGGCCCGTTCCAGATCCTGGATGAGCGTCTTGACCTCGACCTGCTCGCCGCCGAGGTAGCGCTCCATGAGCGTCTCGTCCTCGCTCTCCGAGATGATCCCCTCGATCAGCATGGAGCGGGCCTCGTCGAGCTGCGGCAGGTCCGCCTCGCCCGGCTCCGACGCCACCCGCTCGCCCGAGGCGTAGTCGAACAGCTTCCGCGACAGCAGCCCCACGAGCCCCGTCACGGGCGCGTGCCCGTCGGGGGCGGGCGGGCCGTGCAGCGGGAGGTACAGCGGCAGTACCGCGTCGGGATCGTCGCCGCCGAACGCCTCCGCGCAGACCCGCGTCATCTCCTCGAAGTCCGCGCGGGCGGCCTCCAGGTGCGTGACCACGATGGCGCGCGGCATGCCGACGGCGGCGCACTCCTCCCAGAGCATCCGGGTCGAGCCGTCCACCCCGTCGGAGGCCGAGACGACGAAGAGGGCCGCGTCCGCGGCGCGCAGACCGGCCCTCAGCTCACCGACGAAGTCGGCGTACCCGGGAGTGTCCAAGAGGTTGATCTTGATGCCGTCCCATTCGACCGGCACCAGGGAGAGCTGCACGGAGCGCTGCTGGCGGTGCTCCATGTCGTCGTAGTCCGAGACGCAGCCGCCGTCCTCCACGCGGCCCGCCCGGTTCACCGCTCCCGCCGTCAGCGCGAGAGCCTCCACCAGAGTCGTCTTGCCCGATCCGGAGTGGCCGACCAGCACCACGTTCCGTACGGACGCGGGGTGGTCGGCCGCCGTTGCCCTTCCGGCGGCTCCGGGGTGGGTGTGTGCCTTGTCGCCCATGTCCTTGCCTCCCGTGCGCGGTGAGGTCGCTGTGGGCGCGGACACGCGGGACCGCGTGCACTGGCGGCTCCGGCGACGCCCGCGGTCCTTCGAGCTTTCCACTCCCGTCACGCCGCGTCCATACGAAGGATCCGATCCCGCCGCCCACCGGCCGCTCCGCAAGGGCTCAGGGTGCCCGGCCACCGCCCACGCGCGCGCGTGACTACGATGGGCCAGCCGGTGGCCAGCAAGGGCCGCGGCGCCACACCGACCGTCGGGAAGGCCATGCTGAACAAGTACGCGCGTGCATTTTTTACGCGTGTCCTCACACCGTTCGCCGCGTTTCTCATCCGCCGGGGCGTCAGCCCCGACACGGTCACGCTGATCGGCACCGCCGGTGTGGTCGCGGGTGCGCTGGTCTTCTACCCCATGGGTGAGTTCTTCTGGGGCACGGTGGTGATCACGCTCTTCGTCTTCTCCGACCTCGTCGACGGCAACATGGCCCGCCAGCTGGGCCGCTCCAGCCGGTGGGGCGCGTTCCTGGACTCCACCCTCGACCGGGTCGCCGACGGCGCGATCTTCGGCGGCCTCGCCCTCTGGTACGCGGGGGGCGGCGACGACAACGTCCTGTGCGCGGTGTCGATCTTCTGTCTGGCCAGCGGCCAGGTGGTGTCGTACACCAAGGCGCGCGGCGAGGCGATCGGCCTGCCGGTGGCCGTCAACGGCCTGGTCGAGCGCGCCGAGCGCCTCGTCATCTCGCTGGTCGCCGCCGGATTCGCCGGGCTGCACAAGTTCGGCGTGCCCGGCATCCAGTACCTGCTGCCGATCGCCCTGTGGATCGTCGCCGTGGGCAGCCTCGTCACGCTGGTGCAGCGGGTCGTCACGGTCCGCCGGGAGGCCGCCGAGGCGGACGCCGCCGCGCAGCGGAGCCAGGGCACCGAGGCGGCGAAGTGAGCGCTCGGGACCGCCTGACCGACGGTCTGTACGGCGCCGGCTGGACCACCGTGAAGAAGCTCCCCGAGCCCGCCGCCGTGCGGCTCGGCCGCACCGTCGCCGACCTCGCCTGGAAGCAGCGCGGCGCGGGGGTGCGCCGCCTGGAGAGCAACTACGCGCGCGTGGTGCCCGACGCGGGTCCGGAGCGGCTCGCCGCCCTCTCGCGTGCGGGCATGCGCTCGTACCTGCGGTACTGGATGGAGTCGTTCCGGCTCCCGGCGTGGAGCACCGAACGGATCAGGGACGGCTTCACCCCCGAGGACCTGCACCACCTCACCGACGGCATGGACGCCGGCAAGGGCGTGGTGCTCGCCCTGCCGCACCTGGCCAACTGGGACCTCGCGGGCGCCTGGGTCACCACGAAGCTCGGCATCCCGTTCACCACGGTCGCCGAGCGCCTCAAGCCGGAGACCCTGTACGACCGGTTCGTCGCCTACCGCGAGGGCCTCGGCATGGAGGTCCTGCCGCACAGCGGCGGCACCGCCTTCGGCACGCTGGCCCGGCGGCTGCGCGACGGCGGCCTGGTCTGCCTGGTCGCCGACCGCGACCTGTCCGCCTCCGGCGTGGAGGTCGGATTCTTCGGCGAGACGGCCCGGATGCCGGCCGGCCCCGCCCTGCTCGCCCAGCAGACCGGCGCACGGCTGCTGCCGGTGACGCTCTGGTACGACGACTCGCCGGTGATGCGGGGCCGGGTCCACCCACCGGTCGAGGTACCCGGGTCGGGTACCCGGGCCGAGAAGACGTCTGTCATGACACAGGCGCTGGCCGATGCCTTCGCCACGGGGATCGCCGACCACCCGGAGGACTGGCACATGCTGCAACGCTTGTGGCTCAAGGATCTCGACCCGGCCAAGGCGCCCGGCGCCCGCGAGCGGGGCGCCCGGTGAGGATCGGCATCGTCTGCCCGTACTCCTGGGACGTGCCGGGCGGCGTCCAGTTCCACATCCGGGACCTCGCCGAGTACTTCATCCGGCTCGGTCACGAGGTGTCCGTGCTCGCCCCGGCCGACGAGGACACCCCGCTGCCCCCGTACGTCGTCTCCGCGGGCCGCGCGGTGCCGGTGCCGTACAACGGCTCGGTGGCCCGGCTGAACTTCGGCTTCCTGTCGGCCGCCCGGGTCCGGCGCTGGCTGCACGACGGCTCCTTCGACGTCATCCACATCCACGAGCCGACCTCGCCCTCGCTGGGCCTGCTGACCTGCTGGGCGGCGCAGGGCCCCATCGTGGCCACCTTCCACACCTCCAACCCGCGTTCCCGCGCGATGATCGCCGCGTACGCGATCCTCCAGGCCGCCCTGGAGAAGATCAGCGCCCGGATCGCCGTGAGCGAGTACGCCCGCCGCACGCTCGTCGAGCACCTGGGCGGTGACGCGGTCGTCATCCCCAACGGCGTCGACGTCGACTTCTTCGCCGACGCGGAGCCCGAGCCCGAGTGGCAGGGTGACACGATCGGCTTCATAGGGCGCATCGACGAGCCCCGCAAGGGCCTGCCGGTGCTCATGCGGGCGCTGCCCGGGATCCTCGCCGCCCGCCCGCAGACCCGGCTGCTCGTCGCCGGGCGCGGGGACGAGGAGGAGGCCGTCGAGAGCCTGCCCAGGGAACTGCGCTCCCGCGTGGAGTTCCTCGGCATGATCAGCGACGAGGACAAGGCCCGCTTCCTGCGCAGCGTCGACCTGTACGTGGCGCCCAACACCGGCGGCGAGAGCTTCGGCATCATCCTCGTCGAGGCCATGTCGGCCGGCGCCCCCGTCCTCGCCTCCGACCTGGACGCCTTCGCCCAGGTCCTCGACCAGGGCGCGGCCGGGGAACTCTTCCCCAACGAGAACGCGGACGCCCTGGCGGAAGCGGCCGTACGCCTGCTGGCCGACCCGGAACGCCGGGCCGCGCTGCGCGAGCGGGGCAGCGCCCACGTACGGCGTTTCGACTGGTCCACCGTGGGCGCGGACATCCTGTCCGTCTACGAGACGGTCACCGCGGGAGCGGCGGCGGTCGCGGCGGACGACCGGGCGACGGGCCTGCGGGCCCGCTTCGGCCTGGCGAGGGACTGACCCGCCGGGGCGCACGGGGCCCAACGGACGCACCGGGGCCACTCGGCCCACCGATAGGGTTGCGGCCCGTGACCGCAACCCTCATCTGGATCCTGGTCGTCCTCGTCGCCGTCGGCCTGTACCTCAGCTGGACGGCGGGCCGCCTGGACCGGCTGCACGCCCGGATCGACGCCGCCCGCGCCGCCCTGGACGCACAGCTGCTGCGCAGGGCGTCCGTGGCCCAGGAACTCGCCACCTCCGGCGTGCTCGACCCGGCCGCCTCCATGGTCCTCTACGAGGCCGCACACGCCGCCCGGCAGGCCGAGGAGGAACAGCGGGAGGTCGCCGAGAGCGAGCTGAGCCAGGCACTGCGCGCCGTGTTCGCCGACGCGCAGCAGGTGGACGTGTTGCGCGAGGCGCCCGGGGGAGAGGCCGCCGCCCACGAACTGGCCGAAGCGGTACGGAGGGTGCCGATGGCCCGGCGCTTCCACAACGACGCGGTGGGCGCCGCGCGCAGACTGCGCGAGCACCGCAAGGTCCGCTGGTTCCGCCTCGCCGGGCACGCCCCCTTCCCGCTGGCCTTCGAGATGGACGACGAGTCACCGGCCGCCCTGGTCGAGCGGGCGGCGTAGGCCGTACCGCCGGCGCCGGGGACGAAAACGATCCACAGCCTTCCCATTGGCCCTTGCTGTGGCCTGCTCACCTCACGTTTCCTCGTTGCTGCAGAAACCCCCTTCTCCTCAGCGAGGTACCCGTGTCCAGCACCCTCTCCGAAAACCAGGCACCCGAGACCGGCACCGCCCGGGTGAAGCGCGGCATGGCCGAGCAGCTCAAGGGCGGCGTCATCATGGACGTCGTCACGCCGGAGCAGGCGAAGATCGCCGAGGACGCGGGCGCCGTGGCCGTCATGGCCCTGGAGCGGGTCCCGGCCGACATCCGCAAGGACGGCGGCGTGGCCCGGATGTCCGACCCGGACATGATCGAGGGCATCATCGGCGCCGTCTCCATCCCGGTGATGGCCAAGTCCCGCATCGGCCACTTCGTGGAGGCCCAGGTCCTGCAGTCCCTCGGCGTCGACTACATCGACGAGTCCGAGGTCCTCACCCCGGCCGACGAGGTCAACCACAGCGACAAGTTCGCCTTCACCACGCCCTTCGTCTGCGGCGCCACCAACCTCGGCGAGGCCCTGCGCCGGATCGCCGAGGGCGCGGCCATGATCCGCTCCAAGGGCGAGGCGGGCACCGGCAACGTCGTCGAGGCGGTCCGTCACCTGCGCCAGATCAAGAACGAGATCGCCCGGCTGCGCGGCTGCGACAACAACGAGCTGTACGCCGCCGCCAAGGAGCTGCGCGCCCCGTACGAGCTGGTCAAGGAGGTCTCCGAGCTGGGCAAGCTCCCCGTGGTGCTCTTCTCGGCCGGTGGCGTCGCGACCCCCGCCGACGCCGCGCTCATGCGCCAGCTCGGCGCCGAGGGCGTCTTCGTCGGCTCCGGCATCTTCAAGTCCGGCGACCCGGCCAAGCGCGCCGCCGCCATCGTGAAGGCCACCACCTTCTACGACGACCCGAAGATCATCGCGGACGCGTCCCGCAACCTCGGCGAGGCCATGGTCGGCATCAACTGCGACACCCTCCCCGAGACCGAGCGCTACGCCAACCGCGGCTGGTAAGGCACCGGACCCATGAGTGACACCCCCGTCATCGGTGTCCTGGCGCTCCAGGGCGACGTACGGGAGCACCTCGTCGCCCTGGCCGTGGCCGACGCCGTGGCCAGGCCGGTGCGGCGCCCCGAGGAACTCGCCGAGGTGGACGGCCTGGTGCTGCCCGGCGGCGAGTCCACCACCATCTCCAAGCTCGCCGTCCTCTTCGGAGTGATGGAACCCCTGCGCGCGCGTGTGCGGGACGGCATGCCCGTCTACGGCACCTGCGCCGGCATGATCATGCTGGCCGACAAGATCCTCGACCCGCGCTCCGGGCAGGAGACGGTCGGCGGCATCGACATGATCGTGCGCCGCAACGCCTTCGGCCGGCAGAACGAGTCCTTCGAGGCGGCCGTCGACGTCGAGGGCGTCGAGGGCGAGCCCGTAGAGGGGGTCTTCATCCGCGCGCCCTGGGTCGAGTCCGTGGGCGCCGCCGCCGAGGTGCTCGCCGAGCACGAGGGTCACATCGTCGCCGTCCGCCAGGGCAACGCGCTGGCCACGTCGTTCCACCCGGAACTGACCGGCGACCACCGCGTGCACCGGCTGTTCGCCGACATGGTGCGCGCGAACCGGGCGGCTCGGTCCTTGTAGGATTCCTGCGTTCGTTGCAGGAGATGGGTTACGCGAAGGAGACAGGCAGATGTCCGGCCACTCTAAATGGGCTACGACGAAGCACAAGAAGGCCGTGATCGACGCCAAGCGCGGCAAACTCTTCGCGAAGCTGATCAAGAACATCGAGGTCGCGGCGCGCATGGGCGGCGTTGACATCGAGGGCAACCCGACGCTGTACGACGCCATCCAGAAGGCGAAGAAGCAGTCGGTCCCCAACAAGAACATCGATTCCGCGGTCAAGCGCGGCGGCGGCCTGGAGGCCGGCGGCGCCGACTACGAGACGATCATGTACGAGGGCTACGGCCCCAACGGCGTCGCGGTGCTCATCGAGTGCCTCACCGACAACCGCAACCGCGCCGCCTCCGACGTCCGCGTCGCCATGACCCGCAACGGCGGCTCCATGGCCGACCCGGGCTCGGTGTCGTACCTCTTCAACCGCAAGGGCGTCGTGATCGTCCCCAAGGGCGAGCTGAGCGAGGACGACGTCCTCGGCGCCGTCCTGGACGCGGGCGCGGAGGAGGTCAACGACCTCGGCGAGTCCTTCGAGGTGCTCAGCGAGGCCACCGACCTGGTCGCGGTCCGCACCGCCCTCCAGGAGGCCGGCATCGACTACGAGTCCGCCGACGCCAACTTCGTCCCCACCATGCAGGTCGAGCTGGACGAGGAGGGCGCGCGGAAGATCTTCCGGCTCATCGACGCCCTGGAGGACAGCGACGACGTGCAGAACGTCTTCGCCAACTTCGACGTGAGCGACGAGATCATGGAGAAGGTCGACGCGTAACGCGTCCCTGCTCAGCGGGCCGACGGGGACACACTCCGTCGGCCCGTCGCGTTGTCGGTGGCACCCGATAGCCTGCACAAACAGGTGATCGACGAGAGGGGCCGGGTACGTGCGTGTGCTGGGGGTGGACCCGGGGCTGACCCGCTGCGGGGTCGGTGTCGTGGAGGGCGTCGCGGGCCGGCCGCTCACCATGATCGGCGTCGGCGTCGTCCGCACGCCCGCGGACGCGGACCTCGGCCACCGCCTCGTCGCCGTCGAGCAGGGCATCGAGCGGTGGCTCGACGAGCACCGGCCGGAGTTCGTCGCCGTGGAGCGCGTCTTCAGCCAGCACAACGTCCGCACCGTCATGGGCACCGCCCAGGCCAGCGCGGTGGCGATCCTGTGCGCCTCCCGCCGCGGCATCCCCGTCGCGCTGCACACGCCCAGCGAGGTCAAGGCGGCCGTCACCGGCAGCGGCCGCGCCGACAAGGCGCAGGTCGGTGCCATGGTCACCCGCCTGCTGCGGCTCGCCGCCCCGCCCAAGCCGGCCGACGCCGCCGACGCCCTCGCGCTCGCCATCTGCCACATCTGGCGCGCCCCCGCGCAGAACCGCCTCCAGCAGGCCGTGGCCCTGCACACCGCCCAGGGCCCGCAGCGCCCGCGGACCTCCCACCCGTCGAAAGGCCGCCCCGCATGATCGCCTTCGTCAGCGGCACCGTCGCCGCCCTCGCACCCGACGCCGCGGTGGTCGAGGTCGGCGGCGTCGGCATGGCCGTCCAGTGCACGCCGAACACGCTCTCCACCCTCCGGCTCGGCAAGCCCGCCAAGCTCGCCACCTCGCTCGTCGTCCGCGAGGACTCGCTCACGCTCTACGGCTTCGCCGACGACGACGAGCGCCAGGTCTTCGAACTGCTCCAGACCGCCAGCGGCGTCGGACCCCGCCTCGCCCAGGCCATGCTCGCCGTGCACCAGCCCGACGCCCTGCGCAGAGCCGTCTCCACCGGCGACGAGAAGGCGCTCACCGCTGTCCCCGGCATCGGCAAGAAGGGCGCCCAGAAGCTGCTCCTGGAGCTGAAGGACCGGCTCGGCGAGCCCATCGGCGCCCCCGCCGTCGGCGCCCCGGTCAGCACCGGCTGGCGCGACCAGCTGCACGCCGCCCTGATCGGCCTCGGGTACGCCACCCGCGAGGCCGACGAGGCCGTCTCCGCCGTGGCGCCGCAGGCCGAGGCCGCCGGGGGCACGCCGCAGGTGGGCCGGCTGCTCAAGGCCGCCCTGCAGACGCTGAACCGCGCCCGCTGACCACGCCCGCCACCACCGACCCGGTGCGCCACGGCAAGGAGAATCAAGTGAACTGGGACGACACGACCGACGCGGAGGCCGCCGCCGAGCGGCTGGTGGGCGCTGTCGCCGACGGCGAGGACCAGGCCGTGGAGGCGGCCCTGCGCCCCAAGGACCTCGGTGAGTTCATCGGCCAGGAGAAGGTCCGCGAACAGCTCGACCTGGTGCTGCGTGCCGCACGCGCGCGCGGGGCGACCGCCGACCACGTGCTCCTGTCCGGCGCCCCCGGCCTCGGCAAGACCACCCTCTCGATGATCATCGCGGCCGAGATGGAAGCCCCCATCCGCATCACCTCGGGCCCCGCCATCCAGCACGCCGGCGACCTCGCGGCGATCCTCTCCTCGCTCCAGGAGGGCGAGGTCCTCTTCCTCGACGAGATCCACCGCATGTCGCGGCCCGCCGAGGAGATGCTCTACATGGCGATGGAGGACTTCCGCGTCGACGTCATCGTCGGCAAGGGCCCCGGCGCCACCGCCATCCCCCTGGAGCTGCCCCCGTTCACCCTGGTCGGCGCCACCACCCGCGCGGGTCTGCTGCCGCCCCCGCTGCGCGACCGCTTCGGCTTCACCGCCCACATGGAGTTCTACGGACCGGCGGAGCTGGAGCGCGTGATCCACCGCTCCGCCGGCCTGCTCGACGTGGAGATCGACCCCGCCGGCGCCGCCGAGATCGCCGGCCGCTCCCGCGGCACCCCCCGCATCGCCAACCGTCTGCTGCGCCGGGTCCGCGACTACGCTCAGGTCAAGGCCGACGGCCTGATCACCCAGGAGATCGCCGCGGCCGCCCTCGCCGTCTACGAGGTCGACGCCCGGGGCCTCGACCGCCTCGACCGCGGGGTGCTGGAGGCACTCCTCAAGCTGTTCGGCGGCGGACCGGTCGGCCTGTCCACGCTCGCCGTCGCCGTGGGGGAGGAGCGTGAGACAGTGGAGGAGGTCGCCGAACCCTTCCTCGTACGGGAGGGTCTGCTCGCCCGCACCCCACGCGGGCGGGTGGCCACTCCGGCCGCATGGGCGCATCTCGGCCTCACCCCGCCTCGTCCGCAGAGTTCAGGAAACGGACAACAGGACTTGTTCGGGGCGTGACGACCCGCTCACGCGAGGCACATTCGCCGGAGCAGGAACCCCGGTGCCATGCTGGGCGTTGTTCCATGCGCGCGGACTCGCCTAGACTCCGCCGATGCCGCCCTTGTCGGCGGTGTACACACCCCCAACCATCAGGCCGCTCACCATCGCGGTCGTGTGAAGGAAGTACCGACCCGTGAGTCTCGTGACCCTCCTCCCGTTCATCGTGCTCATCGGGGCCATGTTCCTGATGACCCGGTCGGCGAAGAAGAAGCAGCAGCAGGCCGCCAACATGCGGAGCGAGATGCAGCCCGGCACCGGTGTCCGCACCATCGGGGGCATGTACGCCACGGTCAAGGAGGTCAACGACGACACGGTCCTCCTCGACGCCGGCCCGGGTGTGGAACTGCTCTTCGCCAAGAACTCGATCGGTGCCGTCCTCACCGACGACGAGTACAACCGCATCGTCCACGGCATCGAGTACGACCTGAAGTCCGACGCGGACGTCGTCCCCGACGACGCCTCCTCCCTCACCGAGACCGACGCCCCCGCCGACGCCGCCTCCGACGACAAGTCCGTCGACCTCGGCAAGAAGGCCGTCGAGCCCGCCGAAGAGACGGCCGACGAGCCGAAGGCCGACGCCGCGCCCGCCGAGGCGAAGACGGACGAGCAGGCGAAGAAGTCCGACGGCGGTTCCGAGGCGAAGTAAGCCGTGCCCCGGGGTGCGCGGGACGGGTTCCCGCGCACCCCGCGCGACGCGCGGCTCGCACGGATCCGGACACCATGTGATGGCCGCCGGTGACGCCTTCTGGGCGCGAAGCGGCCCGAGAGGGAGTACACAAAGGTGGTAGCACCTAAAAAGGGAAAGAATGCGAGCGCTCAGAGTAAGCCCGGGCGCTCGCTGGCCCTGATCCTGATCGCCATCGTGGCGCTCACCGGAGGCATGTTCGCCTCCGGGCACACGACTCCGCGTCTCGGCATCGACCTCGCGGGCGGCACCAGCATCACGCTCCGCGCGGTGCCGGAGGCGGGCCAGGAGTCGGCGATCAACAAGACCAACATGGACACCGCGGTCGAGATCATGAACCGCCGTGTCAATGGTCTGGGTGTTTCCGAGGCCGAGGTCCAGACCCAGGGCGACCGGAACATCATCGTCAACATCCCCAAGGGGACGAACTCGAAGGAAGCCCGGCAGCAGGTCGGCACCACCGCCAAGCTGTACTTCCGTCCGGTCCTCGCCACCGAGCTCTCCGGCGCCAACGCGACCGGCAGCCCCTCGCCGAGCGAGGCCGGCGGCGCCACGGACAAGGCGACCGACAAGGCCACGGACAAGGCCACCGACGGCGACAAGGCCACCGACGGCGACAAGGCCACCGACGGGGACAAGGCGAGCGGCACGCCGTCCGACTCCGCGTCGGCGAGCGCCACCTCCCAGGGCCGCGCCGCCAGCGACGCCCTGAAGGCCGACCCCAGCCCGTCCGCGAAGAGCTCCGACGGCGCCGCCCCGTCCCCGAGCGCCAGCGCCCCCGGCGACGACGCCGCCGCCAAGCTGCAGCAGCAGTACGCGGCCCTGGACTGCACCGACCAGGGCGCCCGCGCCAAGGCGGGCAAGGGCGCCAAGCCGGACGAGCAGACCGTGGCCTGCGGCCAGAACTCGCAGGGCCAGTGGCAGAAGTACATCCTCGGCCCCGCCGCGGTCGACGGCACCGAGGTCGACGAGGCCAAGGCCGTCTACAACACGCAGACCGCCGCCGGCTGGACCGTGACGATGAAGTTCACGGACAAGGGCAGCAAGAAGTTCGCGGACATCACCGGCAAGCTGGCGCAGAACCAGTCCCCGCAGAACCAGTTCGCCATCGTCCTGGACAACGAGGTCGTCTCCGACCCGTACGTCAGCCAGGCGCTCACCGGCGGCAACGCGGAGATCTCCGGCAGCTTCGACCAGGAGGAGGCCCAGAGCCTCGCCAACATGCTGTCCTACGGCGCGCTGCCGCTGACCTTCAAGGAGGACAGCGTCACCACCGTCACCGCCGCGCTCGGCGGTGAGCAGCTCCACGCCGGTCTGATCGCGGGCGCGATCGGCCTCGCCCTGGTCGTCCTCTACCTGCTGTTCTACTACCGGGGCCTGTCGTTCATCGCCGTCTGCTCGCTGCTGGTCTCGGCCGGCCTCACGTACGTGATCATGGCGCTGCTCGGCCCGACCATCGGCTTCGCGCTGAACCTGCCGGCCGTGTGCGGTGCCATCGTCGCCATCGGCATCACGGCGGACTCGTTCATCGTGTACTTCGAACGCGTCCGCGACGAGATCCGGGAGGGCCGCACGCTGCGTCCCGCCGTCGAGCGGGCCTGGCCGCGCGCCCGGCGCACCATCCTGGTCTCCGACTTCGTGTCCTTCCTCGCCGCCGCGGTGCTCTTCATCGTCACGGTGGGCAAGGTGCAGGGCTTCGCGTTCACGCTCGGTCTGACGACCCTGCTCGACGTGGTCGTGGTGTTCCTGTTCACCAAGCCGCTGCTGACGCTGATGGCCCGGCGCAAGTTCTTCTCCAGCGGTCACAAGTGGTCCGGCCTCGACCCCAAGGCCCTGGGAGCCAAGCCACCGCTGCGCCGCACCCGCCGTCCGTCCCGTCCTGCCGCCGGCCCTGTCGACCCGAAGGAGGCGTGAGAGATGTCGAAGCTCGGCACACTCGGCGCCCGACTGCACCACGGCGAGGTCGGCTACGACTTCGTCAAGAACCGCAAGATCTGGTACGGCATCTCGATCCTCATCACCATCACGGCCATCGTCGGCCTGGCGGTGCGCGGCCTGCACATGGGCATCGAGTTCCAGGGCGGCGCGGTCTTCACCACCCCGAAGAACATGAGCGCCTCGGTCGCCCAGACGGAGACCTGGTCGGAGGAGGCCTCCGGCCACGACGCGATCGTCCAGAAGCTCGGCGACGGCAGCCTCCGCATCCAGATCGCGGGCACCGACACCCAGCAGTCGGACCAGATCAAGGAGGACCTCTCCAAGAACCTGGACGTCCCCGCGGAGAAGATCAACGCCGACCTGGTCGGCCCCAGCTGGGGTGACCAGATCGCGAACAAGGCCTGGCAGGGCCTCGGGATCTTCATGGTCCTCGTGGTGATCTACCTGGCGATCGCGTTCGAGTGGCGGATGGCACTGGCCGCCTTCGTCGCACTGATCCACGACATCACCATCACGGTGGGCATCTACGCCCTCGTCGGCTTCGAGGTCACACCAGGCACGGTGATCGGTCTGCTGACCATCCTCGGTTACTCGCTCTACGACACGGTCGTCGTCTTCGACAGCCTCAAGGAGCAGACCCGGGACATCACCAAGCAGACCCGCTGGACCTACGCGGAGATCGCCAACCGCTCGATCAACAGCACCCTGGTCCGCTCCATCAACACCACGGTGGTCGCGCTGCTGCCGGTGGGGGGCCTGCTGTTCATCGGCGGCGGCGTCCTCGGCGCCGGCATGCTCAACGACATCTCGCTGTCGCTGTTCGTCGGTCTGGCCGCCGGTGCCTACTCGTCGATCTTCATCGCCACGCCGCTCGTCGCCGACCTCAAGGAGGCCGAGCCGCAGATGAAGGCCCTCAGGAAGCGGGTCCTCGCCAAGCGTGCCCAGGCGACGGCCAAGGGCGAGCCCGCGCAGTCCGCGGAGGACGAGGGGGCGTACGACGCCGACGAGCCGGACGACGCGGCACCCGCGGTCGTCGGCCCCCGCAACCAGCCCGCGTCCCGTGGCAGGGGCCGCGGCCGTCCCTCGGGGAAGCGCCGATGACCGGCACGACCGACATCACCGAGCTGCTCCTCAGCCGCATCCGGGACGTGCCCGACCACCCGGAGCCGGGCGTGGTGTTCAAGGACATCACCCCGCTCCTGGCGGACCCGGCGGCGTTCACCGCCCTGACCGACGCGCTCGCCGAGGTCGCCGGGAGCACCGGCGCCACCAAGGTCGTCGGTCTGGAGGCCCGCGGCTTCATCCTCGGCGCCCCGGTGGCCCTGCGGGCGGGCCTCGGCTTCATCCCCGTACGCAAGGCGGGCAAGCTCCCCGGAGCCACGCTCAGCCAGGCGTACGACCTGGAGTACGGCTCCGCCGAGATCGAGGTGCACGCCGAGGACCTCAGCGCGGGCGACCGCGTGCTGGTCGTCGACGACGTCCTCGCCACCGGCGGCACCGCGGAGGCCTCGCTGGAGCTGATCCGGCGGGCCGGTGCCGAGGTCGCGGGCCTCGCCGTGCTGATGGAGCTGGGCTTCCTCGGCGGGCGGGCGCGCCTGGAGCCCGCTCTGGCCGGGGCACCGCTGAAGGCGCTGCTCACGGTCTGAACCGAGCACACCGCACCCTGGGGCGGGCCCGGAGGAATCCGGCGCCCGCCCCAGGCGTTGCAGGGGTTGACAGCCCCCACATTGGCCAGAAGGCGATCCTGGAGGGCAGGATCGCTACCATGGGGTATCCGGAGCCTGACCGGGGGACCCGGATCGTGCACGAGGAGTCCTCTTGCCAGACGAGGCCCAGCCACTGACCGCCGCAAAGCCCGAGTCCGCCTCGGCGCCCGCGGCGAAGCCCGCGCCGAGCGCGCCCCAGGCGAAGAACGACACACGCGGGCCGATCCAGCACGCCCCCTCCGCGCCGGTCGACAAGCCCGCGGAGCAGCAGCCGCGCCCCAAGACGCTGCCCGCGGAGCGCCCGCAGAACGCGCCGGTGGTCCGCGCCCCCGCCGGGCAGCCCGCCCGCTCCGGCTCCTCCAACCGCGTCCGCGCCCGTCTCGCCCGCCTCGGCGTGCAGCGCGCCAACCCGTACAACCCGGTCCTGGAGCCGCTGCTGCGCATAGTGCGCGGCAACGACCCGAAGATCGAGACGGCGACCCTGCGCCAGATCGAGCGCGCCTACCAGGTCGCCGAACGCTGGCACCGCGGCCAGAAGCGCAAGAGCGGCGATCCGTACATCACGCATCCGCTCGCCGTCACCACCATCCTCGCCGAGCTGGGCATGGATCCGGCCACGCTGATGGCCGGGCTGCTGCACGACACGGTCGAGGACACCGAGTACGGCCTGGAGGACCTGCGCCGCGACTTCGGCGACGTGGTCACCCTGCTCGTCGACGGCGTCACCAAGCTGGACAAGGTCAAGTTCGGCGAGGCCGCGCAGGCCGAGACCGTGCGCAAGATGGTCGTCGCCATGGCCAAGGACCCGCGCGTCCTGGTCATCAAGCTCGCCGACCGCCTGCACAACATGCGCACCATGCGCTACCTCAAGCGCGAGAAGCAGGAGAAGAAGGCGCGCGAGACCCTGGAGATCTACGCGCCGCTCGCCCACCGGCTGGGCATGAACACCATCAAGTGGGAGCTGGAGGACCTCGCCTTCGCGATCCTCTACCCCAAGATGTACGACGAGATCGTCCGCCTGGTCGCCGAGCGCGCCCCCAAGCGCGACGAGTACCTGGCCGTCGTCACCGACGAGGTCCAGCAGGACCTGCGGTCGGCCCGCATCAAGGCGACCGTCACCGGCCGCCCCAAGCACTACTACAGCGTCTACCAGAAGATGATCGTCCGCGGCCGTGACTTCGCGGAGATCTACGACCTGGTGGGCATCCGCGTCCTGGTGGACACCGTCCGCGACTGCTACGCGGCGCTCGGCACGGTCCACGCCCGCTGGAACCCGGTTCCGGGGCGGTTCAAGGACTACATCGCGATGCCCAAGTTCAACATGTACCAGTCGCTGCACACGACGGTCATCGGGCCCGGCGGCAAGCCGGTCGAGCTGCAGATCCGCACCTTCGACATGCACCGCCGCGCGGAGTACGGCATCGCCGCGCACTGGAAGTACAAGCAGGAGGCCGTCGCCGGTGCCTCCAAGGTGCGCACCGACGCCCCCAAGTCGTCCGGCAAGAGCAAGGACGACCACCTCAACGACATGGCGTGGCTGCGCCAGCTGCTCGACTGGCAGAAGGAGACCGAGGACCCCGGCGAGTTCCTGGAGTCCCTGCGCTTCGACCTCTCCCGCAACGAGGTCTTCGTCTTCACGCCCAAGGGCGACGTCATAGCGCTCCCCGCCGGGGCGACCCCCGTGGACTTCGCCTACGCCGTCCACACCGAGGTCGGCCACCGCACCATAGGGGCACGGGTCAACGGGCGGCTGGTGCCGCTGGAGTCGACCCTGGACAACGGCGACCTGGTGGAGGTCTTCACCTCCAAGGCGGCCGGCGCGGGCCCCTCCCGCGACTGGCTGGGCTTCGTGAAGTCGCCGCGCGCCCGCAACAAGATCCGCGGCTGGTTCTCCAAGGAGCGCCGCGACGAGGCGATCGAGCAGGGCAAGGACGCCATCGTCCGCGCGATGCGCAAGCAGAACCTGCCGATCCAGCGCATCCTCACCGGCGACTCCCTGGTCACGCTCGCCCACGAGATGCGCTACTCGGACATCTCCGCGCTGTACGCGGCGATCGGCGAGGGCCATGTCTCCGCGCAGAACATCGTGCAGAAGCTGGTCTCGGCGCTCGGCGGCGAGGAGGCGGCCACCGAGGAGATCGACGAGTCGGTCCCGCCGGCCCACGGTCGTGGCCGCAAGCGGCGGACCAGCGCCGACCCGGGTGTGGTCGTCAAGGGTGTCGAGGACGTGTGGGTCAAGCTGGCCCGCTGCTGCACGCCCGTGCCCGGCGACCCCATCATCGGCTTCGTCACCCGCGGCAGCGGCGTCTCCGTCCACCGCAGCGACTGTGTGAACGTGGACTCGCTGTCCCGCGAGCCCGAGCGCATCCTCGAGGTCGAGTGGGCGCCCACCCAGTCCTCCGTCTTCCTGGTCGCCATCCAGGTCGAGGCGCTGGACCGCTCCCGGCTCCTGTCGGACGTCACGCGGGTGCTGTCCGACCAGCACGTCAACATCCTCTCGGCGGCCGTCCAGACCTCCCGGGACCGCGTGGCCACCTCCCGCTTCACCTTCGAGATGGGTGACCCGAAGCACCTCGGACACGTCCTGAAGGCCGTACGCGGCGTGGAGGGCGTCTACGACGTGTACCGGGTGACGTCGGCGCGCAGGCCGTCGTAGGCGGGCGTACAGGCGCACACACGAGAGGGGCTCCCGTACACGCCGTACGGGAGCCCCTCTCGTGTCCGGTCCGCGACCGTCAGCCGCCGAACTCGTGCAGCCCCTTGAGCGCCTGGTCCAGGAGCGCCTGGCGGCCCTCCAGCTCACGCGCGAGCTTGTCGGCCTTGGCGTCGTTGCCCTGGGCGCGCGCCTGCTCGACCTGGGAGCGCAGCTTGTCCACGGCGGCCTGGAGCTGACCGGTCAGGCCCTCGGCACGCGCGCGTGCCTCCGGGTTGGTCCGGCGCCACTCGGCCTCCTCGGCCTCCTGGAGGGCCCGCTCGACCGCGTGCATCCGTCCCTCGACCTTCGGCCGGGCGTCGCGCGGCACGTGGCCGATGGCCTCCCAGCGCTCGTTGACCGAACGGAACGCGGCGCGGGCCGCCTTGAGGTCGGTGACCGGGACGAGCTTCTCGGCCTCCTCGGCCAGCTCCTCCTTCAGCTTCAGGTTCTCCGCCTGCTCGGCGTCCCGCTCGGCGAAGACCGAGCTGCGGGCGGCGAAGAACACGTCCTGGGCGCCGCGGAAGCGGTTCCAGAGGTCGTCCTCGTGCTCGCGCTGGGCGCGGCCGGCGGCCTTCCACTCGGACATCAGGTCGCGGTAGCGCGCGGCCGTCGGTCCCCAGTCCGTCGAGTTCGACAGCGCCTCG
This sequence comes from Streptomyces sp. MH60, assembly GCF_002939385.1. Lineage (GTDB taxonomy): Bacteria > Actinomycetota > Actinomycetes > Streptomycetales > Streptomycetaceae > Streptomyces. Next base: position 29,699 of record NZ_MULI01000053.1, read on the forward strand.
GCCTCCGTGACCAGCCGTTCCTTGGTCCGGCGGGCCTCCTCGCGCTGCGCGTCCAGCTGTGCGAAGTGCTGCTTGCGGCGCTTGGAGAACGCCGAGCGGGCGTGCGAGAAGCGGTGCCACAGCTCGTCGTCGGACTTGCGGTCCAGGCGCGGCAGGCCCTTCCAGGTGTCGACCAGGGACCGCAGCCGCTCACCGGCCGCCCGCCACTGGTCCGAGCGCGCCAGCTCCTCCGCCTCGGTGACCAGGGCCTCCTTGGCGCCGCGCGCCTCGTCGGACTGCTTGGCCCGCTGGGCCTTGCGCTCCTCGCGCCGTGCCTCCACGAGCGCGACGAGCTGGTCCAGCCGGGCCCGCAGGGCCTCCAGGTCGCCGACCGCGTGATGCGCGTCCACCTGCTCGCGCAGGTGGTCGATGGCCGCCTGGGCGTCCTTGGCCGACAGGTCGGTGGTCTTCACCCGCTTCTCGAGGAGGCCGATCTCGACAACCAGGCCCTCGTACTTGCGTTCGAAATAGGCCAGCGCCTCCTCGGGGGAGCCTGCCTGCCAGGATCCGACGACCTGCTCGCCGTCGGCCGTCCGCACGTACACGGTCCCCGTCTCGTCGACGCGGCCCCACGGGTCGCTGCTCACAGCGCCTCCTCCACATGATGCCTGCGGAGGGCTTCGCTACCCCCGGGCATCGTCCACAGTTTCGTCACGGCCAACATAGGCGACCGGCGGGGGGCCTGTCCGCACCCGCGCGACCGAACTTTCGCTGATGAGGGTCAGGATGTGGTGACCGTGGCCTTGTCGATCACGACCGTCGCGTTGGGCGCGGTGTTGCCGGTCGTGGGGTCGGGCGCCTGGGCCCCGGCGGCCGCGATCTTCTTGAGAACCGCCATGCCGTCCTTGGAGATGGTGCCGAACGGCGTGTAGTCCGGCGGCAGCTGGCTGTCCTGGTAGACCAGGAAGAACTGGCTGCCCCCGGTGTTCCGGCCCTGCTGTGCCTGGGCGTTGTACTGGTTCGCCATCGCGACCGTCCCCGCCGGGTACACGTTGCCCTTGAGGCTCTTGTCCTTCAGGTTCTCGTCGGGAATCGTGTAGCCGGGACCGCCCGCGCCGGTGCCCTGGGGGTCACCGCACTGAAGGACGTAGATGCCCTCGGGGGTGAGCCGGTGGCACTTGGTGTGGTCGAAGAACCCCTTGCCCGCCAGGAAGTTGAACGAATTGACGGTGTGCGGTGCCGCGTCCGCCTTCAGCGCGATGTCTATGTCACCGCACGTGGTCGCCAGCTTCATCGTGTACTTCGCGGACTTGTCGATGGTCATCGCAGGTTCCTTCTTCCAGGTCTGCGTCTTGACCTTGCCCTCGGCGGGCTTCTCGCACGGGTCCGGCGCCTTGCTCGGAGCCGAGGCGCTCGGGGTGACCTCCGCGTTCGCGTTCGTCTTGCTGTCGTCGTCGTCCCCCAGGACCACGCCGGTCGTGTACAGCGCGACGCTGCCGATCAGGATCACGCCGAGCACCGACGCGATCGCGGCGTTGCGCATGCGTGCCTTGCGCCGCGCGGAGGTGCGTCGCTGCTGCTGCCGCAAGAACTTCTCCCGGGCGAGCTGACGCCGCCGCTGCTCCTGGGTGACCACCGGGTTCTCTCCTCATGCGTCTTCGTGTGCCGACCGGTACGCGTGGGTGCGATGAGCCGACCGTGGGCGTGTAGCCCCGTACCGTATATGGGTTCGCTGAGGAATCGGCACCGCCGGTAGGCTCTGACCATGGGCGCGATACGTTCGCAAGCCCACCCGTACCGACCCAAACGAAGGACGATCGTGCTCATTGCCGGGTTCCCCGCCGGCGCCTGGGGGACGAACTGTTATCTCGTCGCCCCCGCCGCCGGTGAGGAGTGCGTGATCATCGACCCGGGCCACCAGGCGGCCCCCGGAGTCGAGGAAGCGATCCGCAAGCATCGGCTCAAGCCCGTCGCCGTCGTCCTCACCCACGGCCACATCGACCACGTCGCCTCGGTCGTCCCGGTGTGCGGCGCCCACGACGTGCCGGCCTGGATCCATCCCGAGGACCGCTACATGATGAGCGACCCCGAGAAGGGCATCGGCCGCACCATTGGCATGCCGCTCATGGGTGAGCTGACCGTCGGGGAACCCGACGACGTCAAGGAGCTGACCGACGGCGCGAAACTGGCGCTGGCGGGCATGGAGCTGACCGTCGCGCACGCCCCGGGCCATACCAAGGGGTCGGTGACCTTTGGCCTGCCCGAGACGGCGGACATCCCGCCGGTGATGTTCTCGGGCGACCTGCTGTTCGCCGGCTCCATCGGACGCACCGACTTCCCCGGTGGCTCCATGGACGACATGCTCGAGTCCCTGGCACGCGTGTGCCTGCCGCTCGACGACTCGACCGTGGTGCTGTCCGGACACGGCCCCCAGACGACCATCGGCCAGGAACGCGCCGCCAACCCGTATCTGCGGCAGGCGGCCGCAGGCCGCCGAGGGAACAGCGCTCCCGCGGCTCCCCGACGAGGAATGTGACGAGACCTTCCGTGAGCACCTTCAAGGCCCCCAAGGGCACGTACGACCTGCTGCCGCCGGACTCCGCCAAGTACCTGGCCGTCCGCGAGGCGATCGCCGCCCCGCTGCGCAACTCCGGCTACGGCTACATCGAGACGCCCGGCTTCGAGAACGTCGAACTGTTCGCGCGCGGCGTCGGCGAGTCCACCGACATCGTGACCAAGGAGATGTACGTCTTCGAGACCAAGGGCGGCGACCGGCTCGCCCTGCGCCCGGAAACCACCGCTCCGGTGCTGCGCGCGGTCCTGGAGGCCAACCTGCACAAGGCGGGCAACCTGCCGGTGAAGGTCTGGTACTCGGGCTCGCAGTACCGCTACGAGCGCCCCCAGAAGGGCCGTTACCGCCACTTTTCCCAGGTCGGCGCCGAGGCGATCGGCGCCGAGGACCCGGCCCTGGACGCCGAACTGATCATCCTGGCCGACCAGTCGTACCGCGCGCTCGGCCTGCAGGACTTCCGCATCCTGCTCAACTCGCTGGGCGACCAGGAGTGCCGGCCCGTCTACCGGGCCGCGCTCCAGGACTTCCTGCGCGGCCTCGACCTGGACGAGGACACACTGCGCCGCGCCGAGATCAACCCGCTGCGCGTCCTGGACGACAAGCGCCCCGACGTCCAGAACCAGCTCACCGACGCCCCGCTGCTGCGCGACTACCTGTGCGACGCCTGCAAGGCGTACCACGAGGAGGTGCGCGAGCTGATCACGGCGGCGGGCGTGGTCTTCGAGGACGATCCGAAGCTGGTCCGCGGCCTGGACTACTACACGCGCACCACGTTCGAGTTCGTCCACGACGGCCTCGGCTCCCAGTCCGCGGTGGGCGGCGGCGGCCGCTACGACGGCCTGTCCGAGATGATCGGCGGCCCCTCGCTGCCGTCGGTCGGCTGGGCCCTCGGCGTCGACCGCACCGTCCTCGCCCTGGAGGCGGAGGGCATCGAACTGGACATCCCATCCGCGACCTCCGTCTTCGCGGTCCCGCTGGGCGAGGAGGCCCGCCGGATCCTGTTCGCCAAGGTCACCGAGCTGCGCAAGAACGGCGTCGCGGCCGACTTCTCCTACGGCGGCAAGGGCCTCAAGGCCGCGATGAAGGCGGCCAACCGCTCCGGCGCCCGCTACACCCTGGTCCTGGGCGAGCGCGACCTGGCCGAGGGCGTCGTCCAGCTCAAGGACATGGAGTCCGGCGAGCAGACCGCGATCGGCGTCAACGAGATCGTGGCGGAGCTGGAGTCGAGGCTCGGCTAGCGGGCCGGTGTCCCCTCCAGGGGCACGCGTTTCGTTCGCGTGTGCCCCTGGAGAACGGACGTTGGCCGGAAGGCGCCGCTCCGGAGTGATCGCCGATCCGTTCATATGGTCATCGAACGGTGCCCATACAGGGTCGTGCGGCACAATGGCCCCTGCCCGAAGCAGGTCCCACTCCCCAGTGACGGAATCGGCGTGATGAGCAAGACGACAGTGAAGGACGCCTCCACCGTGGCAGAGTCCGCGCCGGCCAGCGGCACCCGCACCCCGCGCACCGAGGGCGGCAGCCGCGCGCTCGCACTGCTGCTGGTGATCACGGGCGCGGCCGGTCTGCTCGCCGCGTGGGTCATCACGATCGACAAGCAGAAGATCCTCGAGGCCAAGGTCGCCGGCACCACCTTCACGCCCGGCTGCAGCCTCAACCCGGTCGTCTCCTGCGGCAACATCATGGAGAGCGACCAGGCCTCCGTCTTCGGCTTCCCCAACCCGATGCTCGGCCTCGTCGCCTACGGCATCGTCATCTGCGTCGGCATGAGCCTGCTCGCCCGCGCCACCTACCCGCGCTGGTACTGGCTCACCTTCAACGCGGGCTGCCTCTTCGGCGTCGCCTTCGTCTCGTGGCTGCAGTTCCAGTCCCTGTACCGGATCAACTCGCTGTGCCTGTGGTGCTGCCTGGCCTGGGTCGCCACGATCCTGATGTTCTGGTACGTGACGTCCTTCAACGTCCGCAAGGGCTTCCTGCCCGCGCCGGGCTGGCTGCGCGGGTTCTTCGGCGAGTTCACCTGGGTCCTGCCGGTGCTGCACATCGGCATCATCGGCATGATGATCCTCACCCGCTGGTGGGACTTCTGGACCAGCTGACGGGCGGCCCGCTTGTCGGTGCGGTCCTTTAGGGTTCAGAGCGTGGAGCCCGATCTGTTCACCGCCGCAGCCGAAGAACGCCAGGAGAAGGACCCGACCGGCAGCCCCCTCGCCGTGCGGATGCGCCCGCGCACCCTCGACGAGGTCGTCGGCCAGCAGCACCTGCTCAAACCCGGATCCCCCCTGCGCCGCCTGGTCGGCGAGGGCGCGTCGGGCCCCGCGGGACCCTCCTCGGTCATCCTCTGGGGCCCGCCGGGCACCGGCAAGACCACCCTGGCGTACGTCGTCTCCAAGGCCACCAACAAGCGGTTCGTGGAGCTGTCGGCGATCACCGCGGGCGTCAAGGAGGTCCGCGCGGTCATCGACGGCGCCCGCCGCGCGGTCGGCGGGTACGGCAAGGAGACCGTCCTCTTCCTCGACGAGATCCACCGCTTCAGCAAGGCCCAGCAGGACTCCCTGCTCCCGGCCGTCGAGAACCGCTGGGTCACCCTGATCGCCGCCACCACCGAGAACCCGTACTTCTCGGTGATCTCCCCGCTGCTCTCCCGCTCCCTGCTGCTCACCCTCGAACCCCTCACCGACGACGACGTGCGGGACCTGCTGCGCCGCGCCCTGAGCGACGAGCGCGGCCTGAAGGACGCCGTCACGCTCCCCGAGGACACCGAGGAGCACCTGCTGCGCATCGCCGGCGGCGACGCCCGCCGCGCGCTCACCGCGCTGGAGGCCGCCGCCGGGGCCGCGCTGGACAAGGGCGAGCCGGAGATCTCCCTGACCACGCTGGAGGAGACGGTCGACCGCGCCGCGGTGAAGTACGACCGGGACGGCGACCAGCACTACGACGTCGCCAGCGCACTGATCAAGTCCATCCGCGGCTCCGACGTCGACGCCGCCCTGCACTACCTCGCCCGGATGATCGAGGCCGGCGAGGATCCCCGTTTCATCGCCCGGCGCCTGATGATCTCCGCCAGCGAGGACATCGGCCTGGCCGACCCCAACGCGCTGCAGATCGCCGTCGCCGCCGCCCAGGCCGTCGCCATGATCGGCTTCCCCGAGGCCGCCCTCACCCTCAGCCACGCCACCATCGCCCTGGCCCTCGCCCCCAAGTCCAACGCCGCGACCACCGCCATCGGCGCCGCCCTGGAGGACGTGCGCAAGGGGCACGCCGGCCCGGTCCCCGCCCACCTGCGCGACAGCCACTACAAGGGCGCCGGCAAGCTGGGGCACGGGCAGGGGTACGTGTACCCGCACGACCTGCCCGAGGGCATCGCCGCCCAGCAGTACGCCCCCGACGGGCTGAAGGAGCGGACGTACTACACGCCGACCCGGCACGGCGCCGAGGCCCGGTACGCGGACGCGGTGGAGTGGACCCGCGGACACCTCGGTCGCAAGCCGTCCTGAGCAGCCTGTAGAATCGCCCGGAGCGCCGAGTCCCGTGCAGTCAGAACGGGACAACCGGCCGGAACCTCCCAAGGGTTCCAGGAGCGTCGCGCACCGTCGATGGTGTCGCGGGCAGCCCACCACCACCCGGCTTCCGGGAGCGGTCGGTGGGCCACTCGCGTGCTGCACGTATGTGCCCAGACCAGGGGAGCGGCTGCCCGGCAGGTCCCGAGCGGACCCGGCGGGTTTCCCCGGCTGCGGATTGCGACCTCCCTCAACCCTGACAAGCCGGAAACCTAGAGAAGAGACACAGACAGTGGCGAACCAGCCCCGCCCCAAGGTCAAGAAGTCGCGTGCTCTCGGCATCGCGCTGACCCCGAAGGCCGTCAAGTACTTCGAGGCCCGCCCCTACCCGCCGGGTGAGCACGGCCGCGGCCGCAAGCAGAACTCGGACTACAAGGTCCGTCTGCTCGAGAAGCAGCGTCTGCGCGCGCAGTACGACCTCAGCGAGCGCCAGCTCGTCCGCGCCTACGAGCGCGCCTCCAAGACCAACATGAAGACCGGCGAGGCCCTGGTCATCGAGCTCGAGCGCCGTCTCGACGCGCTGGTCCTGCGTTCGGGCATCGCCCGCACGATCTACCAGGCCCGCCAGATGGTCGTGCACGGCCACATCCAGGTCAACGGCCAGAAGGTCGACAAGCCGTCCTTCCGCGTCCGCCCGGACGACGTCGTGCAGGTGCGCGAGCGCTCCAAGGAGAAGACGCTCTTCACCATCGCCCGCGAGGGTGGCTTCGCCCCCGACGGCGAGACCCCGCGCTACCTCCAGGTGAACCTCAAGGCCCTGGCGTTCCGCCTGGACCGCGAGCCGAACCGCAAGGAGATCCCGGTGATCTGCGACGAGCAGCTCGTCGTCGAGTACTACGCCCGCTGATCCAGCGGACACGCTGAACCGAGCAGGCGCAGTACCAGCGGTACCTCAGCCCGCCGTCTCCCCGCCCTTCCGGGTGGGCGAGGCGGCGGGCTTCGCCGTCCGGGCGCCCGTCGCGGCCCGCCCCCCGGCCGTCGGGCGCGGCCCCGGCAGCGAGACCGGCACCCCGGGCCGGCGCAGCGCCCGCGCCACCGCCTCCCGGCGGCCCAGCCGCGTCCCGTGCCGTACGCACTCCTCGTAGCGCTCGTCGCCCAGCTGGTCCCGGGACGCCGTCTCGCACAGCTCGTGCGGGGCGTTGTAGTGCGCCGAGCCGAACAGCGGCAGCCCCACCGACGGCCACATCCGAGCCGCCACGCCCTGGAGCACCGCCGCCTCCGCCGGGTTCCCCTCCGCCACCGTGACCAGGGCGAGCAGCTCCACCGCCAGCACCGAGCCCAGCTGGTCGCGGAAGCGGTGCGCACTGCCCAGGCAGTCGGCCAGCAGCTCGCGGGCACGCACCGGCTCGCCGTCGCTCCAGGCCGCGTAGGCCAGCACGTACAGGGCGTATCCCCGCGCCCAGCGTTCGCCGTGGTCCTCGCACACCTGGCGCACGTCCTCGCACAGGCGCACCGCGTCCGGCAGATCGCCCTGGAACGCCCGCGTCATCGCCAGTTCGACCTGGCTCATCAGCACATTGCTGTTGAGTTCGCCGATCTCCCGGTAGCGGTGCAGCGCGGAGCGCAGGAGCGATTCAGCGCGCGGCATGTCGTCCGTGACCAGTGCCAGACAGCCGGTGCGGTGCTCCGCGTACGCCACCGCCGTCGGGTTCGCCGACCGCTCGGCCTCCTCCCGGCACTCCTGGAGCGCCGCCAGCGCGGGGCCCGTGTCGCCCTGGAGGATCGCCACGTAGGCGAGCACCCACAGCGCCTTCAGCCGGGACTGCTCGCCCGCCGTCGGCTCCGCGTCCAGCCGCACCGCCTGCTCCAGCCAGTGCCGCCCCTCCGACAGCCGTCCGCAGCCGACCCAGTGGAACCACAGGGCGCCCGCCAGGTACTGGCCCAGGTGGGCCCCGTCCGGCTCGTCCAGGCAGTGCTCCAGGGCGCTGCGCAGATTCGGCAGCTCGGCGTCCACCCGCGCGGCGACCTCGCCCTGGCGCGGCGAGAACCACTCCAGCTCGCACCAGGTCGCCAGGCCCACGTACCAGTCCCGGTGCCGCCGCCGCAGCCGGTCGGCGTCCCCCGTCGCCTCCAGCCAGTCGGCGCCGTACGCCCGTACCGTGTCGAGCATCCGGTAGCGCACCCCGGCCGGCGTCTCCTCGCGGGTCAGCACGGACTGCGCGAGCAGCGCGGAGAGCACGTCGAGCACGTCGTCGGCCGGCAACCCGTCCCCGCTGCACACGTACTCGGCGGCCTCCAGGTCGAACGGCCCGGCGAACACCGAGAGCCGCGCCCACAGCAGCCGCTCCGGCGGCGTGCACAGCTCGTGGCTCCAGCCGATCGCCGTGCGCAGCGTCCGGTGCCGGGGCAGCGCGGTGCGGTCCCCGCCGGTCAGCAGCCGGAACCGGTCGTCGAGGCGGCGCAGCACCTGGCCCGGCGACAGCGCGCCCAGGCGCCCCGCCGCCAGCTCGATCGCCAGCGGGATCCCGTCCAGCCGCCGGCACAGCTCGCGCACCTCCCGCTGGTCCGCGTCCGGGTCGGCGGCGTAGCCGCAGGTGACACTCCGCTGCCCGGCCCGGACCGTCAGCAGCTCCATCGCCTCCTCCGTCCCCAGCGGCGCCAGCGGGACGAGCCGCTCCCCGGCCACGCCCAGCGGCCTGCGCCCCACCGCCAGCACCCGCAGCCCCGGGGCACGGCCGAGCAGGTCGGTCACCAGTGCCGCGCAGGCGTCGACCAGGTGCTCGACCCCGTCCAGGAGCAGCAGCAGCTCCCGCTCGGCCAGGTGCGCGAGCAGCGTCTCGCGGGGCAGCCGGGTCGTGTGGTCGGTCAGGCCCAGCGCCTCCACGACCGCGTAGTCGACGAACTCCTCGTCCCGCACCGGCGCCAGTTGCACCCGCCACACCCCGTCCCGGGGCGAGCGGCGCGCGGCCGCCCGCGCGGCCAGCCGGGACTTGCCGACGCCACCGGCGCCGGTGACGGTGACCAGCCGTGCGGAGTCCAGCGCCCCGGCCAGCTCCGCCAGTTGTGCCCCTCTGCCCACGAACGTGTCGAGTTCCAGCGGTAGATTGCCGTGCGGGATGCCGTCGCGCCGATGGTCTCGCATGAACACGGAGCGTACTGAACCATATTCACTCCGTACAATCGCTTCACCGGACCCGACCGCATCGCGCCGCGCGGGACGGGGAATGCGGTACGGAGCCCCGCGCCCGGCGCGATAGGCTCGGTGCACGACTTTCCCGATGTTCAGGCACGTCTTTCAGGGAGCGGGTGCACACAGTGTCCGGTGGCGAGGTGGCCGGGATCCTGGTGGCCGTCTTCTGGGCGATCCTGGTCTCCTTCCTCGCCGTCGCACTGGCGAGGCTGGCCCAGACGCTCAGGACGACCACCAAACTCGTGGCGGACGTGACCGACCAGGCCGTCCCGCTGCTGGCCGACGCCTCCGCGGCGGTGCGCAGCGCGCAGACCCAGATCGACCGGGTCGACGCGATCGCCTCCGACGTCCAGGAGGTCACCTCGAACGCCTCCGCGCTGTCCACCACCGTGGCCTCCACCTTCGGCGGCCCGCTGGTCAAGGTGGCGGCGTTCGGATACGGCGTGCGCCGGGCACTCGGCGGTCGCAAGGAGGACATGTCCGCCCCGGCCGCCCAGGCACGGCGCACGGTGATCGTGGGCCGCACGCTCCCGGCCGCGCGGCGGACGAAGCGGAAGAAGGGCTGACCGAGCGATGTTCCGCCGTACGTTCTGGTTCGGCACCGGCGTGGCCGCCGGTGTGTGGGCCACCACCAAGGTCAACCGGAAGCTCAAGCAGCTCACCCCCGACAGCCTCGCCGCCACCGCGGCGAACAAGGCGCTCGACGTGGGCACCCGGGTCAGGGACCGCGCGGTCGGGTTCGCGCTCGACGTCCGCGACAACATGGCCCAGCGGGAGGCCGAACTGGACGACGCGCTGGGCCTGAACGCCCCCGTCGACCGGGAACTCGCCGCCCCCGGGCGTCCCTACGCCATCGAGAACAGCGACAGCAGCAACCCGAAGTACGTCGTCGACGACAGGACGACGCACTCGTACAACCGGAATGAGGACCACTGATGGAGTCGGCCGAGATTCGTCGCCGCTGGTTGAGCTTCTTCGAGGAGCGCGGTCACACCGTCGTCCCTTCGGCGTCGCTCATCGCGGACGACCCGACTCTGCTCCTGGTCCCGGCCGGCATGGTGCCCTTCAAGCCCTACTTCCTGGGTGAGGTCAAGCCGCCCTTCGACCGCGCCACCAGCGTCCAGAAGTGCGTGCGCACGCCCGACATCGAAGAGGTCGGCAAGACCACCCGCCACGGCACCTTCTTCCAGATGTGCGGCAACTTCTCCTTCGGCGACTACTTCAAGGAAGGCGCCATCAAGTACGCCTGGGAGCTGCTCACCAGCCCCCAGGACAAGGGCGGTTACGGCCTCGACCCCGAGCGCCTGTGGATCACCGTGTACAAGGACGACGACGAGGCCGAGCGCATCTGGCACGACGTCGTGGGCGTCCCCTCCGAACGCATCCAGCGCCTCGGCAAGAAGGACAACTACTGGTCCATGGGCGTCCCCGGCCCCTGCGGCCCCTGCTCCGAGATCAACTACGACCGCGGCCCCGAGTTCGGCGTCGAGGGCGGCCCCGCCGTCAACGACGAGCGGTACGTGGAGATCTGGAACCTCGTCTTCATGCAGTACGAGCGGGGCGAGGGCATCGGCAAGGAGGAGTTCGAGATCCTCGGCGAACTGCCGAGCAAGAACATCGACACCGGCCTCGGCCTGGAACGCCTCGCCATGATTCTGCAGGGCGTGCAGAACATGTACGAGATCGACACCTCCATGGCCGTCATCAAGAAGGCCACCGAACTGACCGGCGTGGCCTACGGCGACGCCCAGGCCTCGGACGTGTCCCTGCGCGTGGTCACCGACCACATGCGTACCTCCGTGATGCTCATCGGCGACGGCGTCACCCCCGGCAACGAGGGCCGCGGCTACGTGCTGCGCCGCATCATGCGCCGCGCCATCCGCAACATGCGGCTCCTCGGCGCCACCGGTCCGGTCGTCAAGGACCTCATCGACGTCGTGATCGAGATGATGGGGCAGCAGTACCCCGAGCTGATCACCGACCGCGAGCGCATCGAGAAGGTCGCCCTCGCCGAGGAGAACGCCTTCCTCAAGACGCTGAAGGCCGGCACCAACATCCTCGACACCGCCGTCAGCGACACCAAGGCCGCGGGCGGCAGCGTCCTCGCCGGCGACAAGGCGTTCCTGCTCCACGACACCTGGGGCTTCCCGATCGACCTCACCCTGGAGATGGCCGCCGAGCAGGGGCTCTCCGTGGACGAGGACGGCTTCCGCCGCCTGATGAAGGAGCAGCGGGAGCGCGCCAAGGCCGACGCCCAGGCGAAGAAGACCGGTCACGCCGGTGCCGGTGCCTACCGGGAGATCGCCGACAAGGCCGGTGCCACCGACTTCGTCGGCTACACCGACACCGAGAGCGAGTCCACGATCGTCGGCATCCTCGTCGACGGCGCCTCCTCCCCGGCCGCCACCGAGGGCGACGAGGTCGAGATCGTCCTGGACCGCACCCCGTTCTACGCCGAGGGCGGCGGCCAGATCGGCGACACCGGCCGGATCCGGGTCGACACCGGCGCCGTGATCGAGGTCCGCGACTGCCAGAAGCCGGTCCCGGGCGTGTACGTCCACAAGGGCGTCGTCCAGGTCGGCGAGGTCACCGTCGGGGCCAAGGCCCAGGCCTCCATCGACGACCGCCGCCGCAAGGCCATCGCCCGCGCCCACTCGGCCACCCACCTCACCCACCAGGCCCTGCGCGACGCCCTCGGCCCGACGGCCGCGCAGGCCGGTTCCGAGAACCAGCCCGGCCGCTTCCGCTTCGACTTCGGTTCGCCGTCCGCCGTGCCGACGGCCGTGATGACCGACGTCGAGCAGAAGATCAACGAGGTGCTCGCCCGCGACCTCGACGTGCGCGCCGACGTCATGGGCATCGACGAGGCCAAGAAGCAGGGCGCCATCGCCGAGTTCGGCGAGAAGTACGGCGAGCGCGTGCGCGTCGTGACCATCGGCGACTTCTCCAAGGAGCTGTGCGGCGGCACCCACGTGCACAACACCGCCCAGCTCGGCCTGGTCAAGCTGCTCGGCGAGTCGTCCATCGGCTCGGGCGTGCGCCGCATCGAGGCACTGGTCGGCGTGGACGCCTACAACTTCCTCGCCCGCGAGCACACGGTCGTCGCCCAGCTCCAGGAGCTGGTCAAGGGACGCCCGGAGGAGCTGCCGGAGAAGGTCTCCGCCATGCTCGGCAAACTCAAGGACGCCGAGAAGGAGATCGAGAAGTTCCGCGCCGAGAAGGTCCTCCAGGCCGCCGGCGGCCTCGCCGACTCCGCCAAGGACGTGCGCGGCGTGGCCCTGGTGACCGGGCAGGTCCCCGACGGCACCACCGCCGACGACCTGCGCAAGCTGGTCCTCGACGTGCGCGGCCGCATCCAGGGCGGCCGGGCCGCCGTCGTGGCCCTGTTCACGACGGTCAACGGCAAGCCCCTCACGGTCATCGCCACCAACGAGGCCGCCCGCGAGCGCGGTCTCAAGGCCGGTGACCTGGTGCGCACCGCCGCCAAGACCCTCGGCGGCGGCGGTGGCGGCAAGCCGGACGTCGCCCAGGGCGGCGGCCAGAACCCGGCCGCCATCGGCGAGGCCGCCGACGCCGTGGAGCGCCTCGTGGCGGACACCGCCAAGTGAGCACGCCCGAGAACGGCCGGACGGACGGCCCGGTGATGCGCCGCGGCCGCCGCCTGGCCGTCGACGTCGGCGACGCCCGGATCGGGGTCGCCTCCTGCGACCCCGACGGCATCCTCGCCACCCCGGTGGAGACCGTCCCCGGCCGCGACGTCCCGGCCGCGCACCGGCGCCTCAGAAACCTGGTCGCGGAGTACGAGCCCATCGAGGTCGTCGTCGGCCTCCCTCGCTCCCTCAAGGGGGGCGAGGGCCCGGCCGCGGCCAAGGTCAGGCGCTTCGCGCAGGAGCTGGCCCGCGGCATCGCCCCGGTCCCGGTCCGGCTCGTCGACGAGCGGATGACGACGGTCACCGCCAGCCAGGGGCTGCGCGCCTCGGGAGTGAAGTCCAAGAAGGGCCGGTCCGTCATCGACCAGGCCGCCGCTGTGATCATCCTTCAGCAGGCACTCGAATCCGAACGGGTGTCAGGCAGGCCACCCGGCGAGGGCGTCGAAGTGGTCATCTGATCGCGGTACGGTAACGTTCCGCGCGATGCGGAGGCATTCGAACAGCCACCGCACAGCAAGAGGCGGAACGGAAGCGAGCCCTTCGGCACAGGTCGCGCCCCCCGTCGCCTCGCGGCTCTAGGGGATCGATGACTGAGTATGGCCGGGGCCCTGGCTCCGAACCGTGGCATCCCGAGGACCCGTTGTACGGGGACGGCGGATGGGGCGGACAGCAGGCCCACGCGGGTCAGCAGTCCCCCTACGGCGGCCAGCCGCAGCAGTATCCGGAGCAGCAGCAGGCGCAGCAGGGTTACGGCGACTGGAGCAACGGCGGTCAGTCGTCGTACGACGGTGGGCAGCCGCAGTACGACCAGTACGGCCACCAGCACCCCGAGCCGCAGTACGACCAGTACGGTCATCAGTACGACCAGCAGCAGTACGACCAGCACCAGTACGGTCAGCAGCAGTACGACCAGCAGTACGCGCCCCAGGCCCAGCCGCAGCAGGTTCACGACAACGGCTGGGGCGCCGGCGCCCACCCCCAGGCGCAGTACCCGGCCGACCCGTCCGACCCCTACGGACAGCAGGCCGGCGGCTACGGCGCCGAGCAGCCCGACTTCTACGGCACCCCCGAGGCGTACCCGCCGCCGGAACCGCCCACCCGCCGGCGCGCCGAGCCCGAGCCGCAGCGCACCGACTGGGACCCCGGGCCCGACGAGGGGGAGCACGCCTTCTTCGCGGGCGGGGACGCCGACGAGGACGACGCACCGGGCGACGGCCGGGGCGGTCGTGAGGACCGCAGGTCCCGAGGTGGCGGCAAGCCCAAGAAACGCCGCAGCGGATGCGCCTGCCTGGTGGTGTGCCTGGTGCTCGGCGGCGGTGTGGCAGGTGTCGGATATTTCGGGTACCAGTTTTACCAGGATCGTTTCGGCACGGCCCCGGACTTCGCGGGCGACGGCAACGGCGAGCAGGTGACCGTCACCATCCCCAAGGGCGCGGGCGGCTCCACGATCGGCCAGGAACTCAAGCGGCAGGGCGTGGTGAAGAGCGTCGACGCCTTCATCTCCGCCCAGCAGAGCAACCCGCGCGGCAAGAGCATCCAGGACGGCGTGTACACGCTGCAGAAGGAGATGTCGGCCGACAGCGCGGTCGAGCTCCTGCTCAGCCCGAAGAGCCGCAGCAACCTGATCATCGCCGAGGGCAAGCGCAACGCCGCCGTCTACGAGCTCATCGACAAGCGCCTCGGGGTGAAGGCGGGCACCACCGCCGAGGTCGCCAAGTCCGAGTACAAGGAACTCGGACTGCCCGAGTGGGCGCTGAACCACAAGGGTGTCAAGGACCCGCTGGAGGGCTTCCTCTACCCGTCCAGCTACTCGGCGGCCAAGGGGCAGAAGCCCGAGGACGTGCTCAAGCAGATGGTGGCACGTGCCAGCGAGCAGTACGAGAAGATCGGCCTCGAGGAGAAGGCGGAGGGCCTGGGCCTCAAGGGCCCGTGGGAGCTGCTCACCGCCGCGAGCCTGGTGCAGGCGGAGGGCAAGACGCACGACGACTTCCGCAAGATGGCCGAGGTCATCTACAACCGGCTCAAGGAGTCCAACACCGAGACGAACCAGAAGCTCCAGTTCGACTCGACGTTCAACTACCTGATGGGCCAGAGCAAGATCCACATCAGCGAGTCCGAGATCAACAGCAACATGGACCCGTACAACACCTACACCAACCGGGGCCTGCCGCCCGGGCCCATCGGCAACCCCGGCGACGAGGCCCTGCAGGCGGCGCTCAACCCCACCACGGACGGCTGGATCTACTTCGTTGCCACCGACGGCGTGGAGAAGACCGAGTTCGCCAAGACCCACGCCGAGTTCCTGAAGCTGAAGGACAAGTTCGATGCCAGCTCCGGCGACTGACCGGCGCAGGGCCGCCGTGCTCGGCTCCCCGATCGCCCACTCCCTCTCCCCGGTGCTGCACCGCGCCGCCTACGCGGAGCTGGGCCTCGCCAACTGGACGTACGACCGCTTCGACGTCGACGAGGCGGCGCTCCCCGGCTTCTTCGAGGAGCTGGGGTCCGAGTGGGCGGGGCTGTCGCTGACCATGCCGCTCAAGCGGGCGGTGATCCCGCTGCTCGACTCGGTCAGCGAGACCGCGGCCTCCGTGGACGCGGTGAACACCGTCGTGTTCGGCAAGGACGGCCGCAAGACCGGCGACAACACCGACATCCCCGGCATCGTCGCCGCCCTGCGCGAGCACGGCATCGAGAAGACCGAGACCGCCGCGGTCCTCGGCGCCGGGGCCACCGCGTCCTCCGCGCTGGCCGCACTGGCCCGGATCTGCACCGGCGAGATCGCCGTCTACGTGCGCAGCGCGGCACGCGCCGACGAGATGCGGGGCTGGGCTCAGCGGCTGGACGTCGACGTGCGCATCGCGGACTGGGCGGACGCCGAGGAGGCGCTGCACGCCCCGCTGGTCGTGGCCACCACGCCGGCCGGCGCCACCGACGCGCTCGCCGCCGCCGTCCCCGAGATGCCCACCACCCTCTTCGACGTGCTCTACGACCCCTGGCCCACCGCGCTCGCCGCCCGCTGGTCGGCGTACGGCGGTGCCGTCGTCAGCGGCCTCGACCTGCTGCTCCACCAGGCGGTGCTCCAGGTGGAGCAGATGACCGGCCGGGCTCCCGCGCCGCTGGCCGCCATGCGAAAAGCGGGGGAGCACGCGCTCGCGGATCGCTAGGATCCCTCGGGTTCCGCAGGGGGCGGAACGGGAGGGGAAGACGACCCATGTACACAGGCGTGCCGCTGGCCTCGGCCAAGTCCCAGATCTTCGAGGCCGCCCTGGGCTTCCTGCCCGACTGGGTGCAGATCACGGTGCTCGCCCTGATCGTGCTCGCCGTCGTCGCGAGCTGGGGGGTCAAGGCGCGGCGCGGGCTCGCCCGGCGGCGCGCGAATCGCGCGGGCCTGGACCTGCCCGGGACGGCGCGGCAGGGCCAGGGCACCGGCGCCGACCACCTCGGGCCCTACGCGCCGCCGCAGCAGGGGCGGAGCGGGGCCGACTTCCTCGGGCCCTACGCTCCGGCGCGGCGGCAGGAGGGCGGCGCCGACTTCCTCGGCTCCTACGCTCCGCCGCGGCAGGGCGACCGACCCGCCTGACGCCGCCCGGGCTCGCCCGCGCGCCCGTGCGCGCGTCCGCCCGCGCGTCCGGGAAATGGACCGGCGACCGGGTCCCGCGGCCGAACGTGGGAGGATCGGAGGCGGCGGACCGGGGCCGCGCACCCGGTCGGACCATCGCGTACGCGGAGAAGACACGTACGCGGGGCATACCGGGGCGCGAGCACTGAGGAGCACCGTTGAGCAGGTTGCGCTGGCTGACCGCGGGGGAGTCCCACGGTCCCGCACTCGTCGCGACGCTGGAGGGACTGCCCGCCGGCGTGCCGATCACCACCGAGATGGTGGCGGACCACCTGGCGAGGCGGCGGCTCGGTTACGGGCGCGGTGCGCGGATGAAGTTCGAGCGCGACGAGGTCACCTTCCTCGGCGGCGTCCGGCACGGTCTGACCATGGGCTCCCCGGTCGCCGTCATGGTCGGCAACACCGAGTGGCCCAAGTGGGAGCAGGTCATGTCGGCCGACCCGGTGGACCCGGAGGTGCTGGCCGGTCTCGCGCGCAACGCCCCGCTGACCCGGCCGCGCCCCGGTCACGCGGACCTCGCCGGCATGCAGAAGTACGGCTTCGACGAGGCCCGGCCGATCCTGGAGCGCGCCTCGGCCCGGGAGACGGCGGCCCGGGTCGCGCTGGGCGCGGTGGCCCGGTCGTACCTCAAGGAGACGACCGGCGTCGAGATCGTCAGCCATGTCGTCGAGCTGGCCTCGGTGAAGGCGCCGCACGGTGTGTACCCGACGCCGGCCGACGTGGAGAGGCTGGACGCCGACCCGGTGCGCTGCCTGGACGCGGACGCGTCGAAGGCGATGGTCGCCGAGATCGACCAGGCCCACAAGGACGGCGACACGCTCGGCGGCGTCGTCGAGATCCTCGCCTACGGCGTGCCGGTGGGCCTCGGCTCGCACGTCCACTGGGACCGCAAGCTCGACGCGCGCCTCGCGGGCGCCCTCATGGGCATCCAGGCGATCAAGGGCGTCGAGCTCGGCGACGGCTTCGAGCTGGCCCGCGTGCCCGGGTCCCGGGCCCACGACGAGATCGTGAGCACGCACGACGGCATCCGCCGGGTCTCCGGCCGCTCCGGCGGCACCGAGGGCGGCCTCACCACCGGTGAGCTGCTGCGGGTGCGCGCCGCGATGAAGCCGATCGCGACCGTGCCGCGCGCCCTGAAGACCGTGGACGTGGCCACCGGCGAGGCCGCGCAGGCCCACCACCAGCGCTCCGACGTGTCCGCGGTCCCCGCCGCCGGAATCGTCGCCGAGGCCATGGTGGCCCTCGTCCTCGCCGACGCGGTGGCGGAGAAGTTCGGCGGCGACAGCGTGACCGAGACCCGCCGCAACGTCACCTCGTACCTCGACCACCTGGCCATCCGATGAGCGCACCGCTGATCGTCCTGGTCGGACCGATGGGGGTCGGCAAGTCCACCGTCGGGCAGCTGCTCGCCGACCGGCTGGGCACGGGCTACCGGGACACGGACGAGGACATCGTCGCCGCCCAGGGGCGGGCCATCGCCGAGATCTTCGTGGACGAGGGCGAGGCCGCCTTCCGGGCCCTGGAGAAGGAGGCCGTGCGCGTCGCGCTCGCCGAGCACGACGGGGTCCTCGCCCTCGGCGGCGGCGCGATCCTCGACGCCGACACGCGGGCGCTGCTCGCCGGACAGCGGGTCGTCTGCCTCTCGATGGACGTCGAGGAGGCCGTCAAGCGCACCGGGCTGAACGCGGCGCGTCCGCTGCTCGCGGTCAACCCGCGCAAGCAGTGGCGCGAGCTGATGGAGGCCCGCCGGCACCTCTACGAGGAGGTCGCCACGGCCGTCGTGACCACGGACGGCCGCACGCCGGAAGAAGTCACCCAAGCCGTCCTGGACGCAGCGGAGTTGAAGACTGTATCTCCCGGGGGACAACCCCCGGACCCCCGGCCGGAGGACGCTGTGGTGAACGACGTGACAAGGATCGAGATCGGCGGCACCGCGGGATCCGACCCCTACGAGGTTCTGGTGGGCCGTCAGCTCCTGGGCGAGCTGGGCGGTCTGATCGGTGCCAAGGCCAAGCGGGTCGCGGTGATCCACCCCGAGGCGCTCGCCGAGACCGGTGAGGCGCTGCGCGCCGACCTCGCCGAGCAGGGCTACGAGGCGATCGCCATCCAGGTGCCCAACGCCGAGGAGGCCAAGACCGCCGAGGTCGCCGCGTACTGCTGGAAGGCGCTCGGCCAGTCCGGGTTCACGCGTACCGACGTCATCGTCGGGGTCGGCGGCGGTGCCAGCACCGACCTGGCCGGGTTCGTCGCCGCGACCTGGCTGCGCGGGGTGCGCTGGATCGCCGTCCCCACCACCGTGCTGGCCATGGTGGACGCGGCCGTAGGCGGCAAGACCGGCATCAACACCGCCGAGGGCAAGAACCTCGTCGGCTCCTTCCACCCGCCGGCCGGTGTCCTGTGCGACCTGGCCGCCCTGGACTCGCTGCCGGTCAACGACTACGTCTCGGGTCTCGCCGAGGTCATCAAGGCCGGCTTCATCGCCGACCCGGTGATCCTGGACCTGATCGAGTCCGACCCGCAGGCCGCGCGCACCCCGGCCGGACCGCACACCGCCGAGCTGATCGTGCGTTCCATCAAGGTCAAGGCCGAGGTCGTCTCGTCCGACCTCAAGGAAGCGGGCCTCAGGGAGATCCTCAACTACGGCCACACCCTCGGCCACGCCATCGAGAAGAACGAGCGCTACAAGTGGCGCCACGGCGCCGCCGTATCGGTCGGCATGCACTTCGCCGCCGAACTCGGCCGCCTCGCGGGCCGCCTGGACGACGCCACCGCCGACCGCCACCGCAGCATCCTCGAAGCGGTCGGCCTCCCGCTGCACTACCGCCACGACCAGTGGCCCAAGCTGGTCGAGAACATGAAGCTCGACAAGAAGTCGCGCGGCGATCTGCTGCGCTTCATCGTCCTGGACGGCCTCGCCAAGCCCACCGTCCTGGAGGGCCCCGACCCGGCCGTCCTCCTCGCCGCCTACGGCGAGGTGGGCGAGTAGTACCCCGGTGCGCCGTTCCGTCCGATTCGCCGTGCGGGACGGGCACTTCGGGCCGCCCCCGGCCGTTCACCAAACGACGGCCGGGGGCGGTACCGTTCGGTAGCAGGACGGCGGGCCCCCTTCCCGCCGCCAGCGCCCATCGCCTGTACGAGACGGAGTGGCACCGGATGCAGCACCCAGTGGGTTCTCCGCTGCCGCCGCCCCACCAGCCGGGGCACGGACCGGCCCTCGGCTGGTCCCCGGCCGCACACCACCCTGGCCCGCCCCAGGGACCCGCCCCCGTACCGCCTGCCGCGCCGGGGTACCCCATGGCGCCGGGGCAGGCCCCGGCCGGGCACCCGGGTCCCGCCCCGGCACCGCACCAGCCGGCCCCCGCCCCGGCACCCCGTCAGCTG
>NZ_MULI01000054.1 GCF_002939385.1 Streptomyces sp. MH60
GGCGGGCGCGGGGGGCGCGATGGGCCGGGACGCGGCCTGCGGCACCGGCTGGGCGGCCCCCGGGTCGACGATCAGGTTCTTCGGCAGGACGACCATGGCCCGGGTCCCCTGGTAGATGTTCGGCGCGGTCAGCTCGACGCGGAAGCCGTAGTTCTCGGCCAGCAGGGACGCGACCCGCAACCCGGTCTGGGGGTGGGCGCCCAGGCGCGTGATGTCGTCACGCTGTTCGCCCGACATCACGTCGCTGGCCCACAGCAGCCGCTCGTCGTCCATGCGCAGCCCGGCGTCGTCCACGATCAGGAAGCAGGCGTGGTGCCCCTGCTCCAGCGAGACGTGGACACTGGCGGCGGGCGGCGAGTAGCGCAGCGCGTTGTCCAGCAGTACGGCGAGGGCGTGCACGACCGCCTCCACGGCGCGGCCCTCGACCACCACGGAGCCCATCTCGGGGTGCTTGATCCGCTCGTACCCCTCGATCCGGCCCATGGCCGCGCGCACGATGTCGGTCAACGTGGTGGCGGGCCAGCGCCGGGACAGCTTGTCCCCGGCGAGCACGGAGTACCCCGACGCGGTGAGCAGCATCTGCTGCGCGAGGTGGTCGATCTCCACCAGCGTCGCGTACGCCTCGTCCGAGATGTGCCGCCGTACGCCCTGGCTGACGGCCCGGCCCAGTCGCGCCGAGCGGGCCACGATGTTGTTGGCGAAGCCGCGCACGGCGGCCCGGGCCACGCCGACGGACTCGCGCCGTACCTGGGCGATCTGCCGCTCGGTGTCCTGCCGTACCTGGTCGGCGGCGTGGGCCGCGGCCTGTTCGACGGCCGCCCGCTCCCGCGCCCGTACGTCCCCCACCGCCGAGGCCACCGCGCCGGGTACGGCACGCAGCCGCTCGGCGAGCGGTGTCCCGTCGAGCTGCGCCGGTACGAGCAGCGCTGCCTCGGGGCCCGGGCCGCCGGGCCCGGCCTTCGCCGCCGCCGGGATCACGGTGGTCGCGAGGTGTCCCACGCACTGCTCGGCCGCGACGAGTTGCAGGGTGAGCCGGTCGGCGTGCTCGCGCAGCTGCTCGGCCCGGCGCCGGGCCTGCTCGCCCTTGCGCCGGAAGTACCACGCGGCCCCGACTCCGGCCACCGCCAGCACGGCGGTGGCGGTCACTATCAGTTCAGTCATCAGGTCCTCACGGATCGGAAGCCGTCGGTGTGGGCGAGGGTGGCCGAGGCGGGACGGCGCGCAGGGGCGGGGGCGCCGGCCGGCCCGATGACGACCGGGCTCTCAACAGGCCGGAGCGGACCGGTGTCTCCCACGGCCACCCCGCGCTGCGGAGTCAGCAGCGACGCGGACGACGGCGAAGGCGCACGACATGGATCTCCCAGGAACACGCGAGGGCCGGTACGAGCAGGGGGGCGCCGACGACGCGGACTCGAGACGGAACGGGACCGCGCGTCCCGAGGCGCCTCGAACTCCCGTATCCGCGACCGGCGTTCGACGTACGGAAAGGGACCATACCGCTTGTGCTCACGTTGTGCTCATGCGTGGTGTCGGCCTCGTGAGCACGACCCGGCACCGTCGGGGGTTTGACGCGAAAAATGCACGGATGACGCCCGAACTCGTTTGGCTGAAAACGGAGTTGGATCAGCGGGCGGTGCGCTGGTAGAGGCCGGTCGGGCGCCCCGGCGGAGGCTCAGTCGCCGTCGGCGAGGCGCTTCAGCCACTCGCCGAGCAGCCGCTGCTCCGCCTCGCTGAGCGCCGTCTGCTCGGGGAGGGTGGCGCGCAGCGCGCGGGCGGCGCCCGCCGGACCGGCGTCCCGCACGGCCGGGCGCTCGTGGGTGACGGCGGCGACCATGGACTCGCGCAGGGTGGTGAACAGGGCCGGGTCGCGCCGGTCCGCGGGCAGGGACAGCCAGGTGAGCACCGCGCCGCGCGCCGTGGCGTGGATGATCTGGGCCGCCAGCTCCTCGTCCACGCGGAGCCATCCGCCGGCGGCGAGCCGCCGCATGCGGCCCATGAGGATCTCCATGCCGGCCTTGAAGGCGGCCGAATCCGTCCGCGCGGGTTCGGTGTACATCAGCGTGTACAGCGCGGGATTGGCCAGACCGAACTCGACCCCGAGGTTCCAGCCGTCCCGCAGGTCCTCGATGGGGTCCTGCGGGTCGGGGTCGACGTGCTTGGTGGCGAGGAAGCTCGCGAAGCCGTACTCGGCGACCGCGTCCAGCAGCCCGTCCTTGTCGCCGAACAGCCGGTAGATGGCCGGCGGTTGCAGTCCCGCCGCCTCGGCGACCGCCCGCGTGGTGACGGCGTCGCGGCCGCCGCGCGTCAGCAGGCCGATGGCGGCCTCGATGACCCGCTGCCGGGTCTGGTCGGAACGAGAGGACATGCAACGACGATACCGCGGATATCGAAGTCGTGTTGCCATCGTGAATATCGCTGTTACTGTAGAAATGGTTTCACTGGAAACATGCCAGTGGCCGCGACCGCAGGAGCGAACCATGATCATCGTGACCGGAGCCACCGGACAGCTGGGCCGTCGGATCGTCGAGCACCTGCTCACCCGCGGGCCGGCGGAACAGATCGGCGTCAGCGTCCGCGACCCGGACCATCCCCGGGCGCGGGCCTTCGCCGACCAGGGGGTGCGGGTACGGAGGGGCGACTTCGCGGACGCCGAGAGCCTCGCCCACGCCTTCGAGGGCGCCTCCCAGGTCCTCGTCGTCTCCGTGGACAAAATGGGCGAGGAGTGCGTCAAGCAGCACCGCACCGCGATCGAGGCGGCCGTCACGGCGGGCACCCGCCGCGTCCTCTACACCAGCCAGATGGGTGCCGGTGCGGCGTCCCACTTCCAGGCCTGCCGCGACCACGCCGCCACCGAGGAGATCCTGCGCGGCTGCGGAGTCCCCTTCACCTCACTGCGCAACGGCTTCTACGCCGCCAGCGCGACGCGCTTCCTCGACCACGCACGGGAGACCGGCGAGATCCTGCTCCCCGCGGACGGCCCGGTCGCCTGGACCACGCACGCCGACCTCGCCGAGGCCACCGCCGCCGTACTCGCCGACGAGGGCCGCTTCGAGGGCCCCACCCCGCCCCTCACCGCATCGCGGGCGCTGACCTTCGACGCCGTCGCGGCCCTGGCGTCCGAGGTGACGGGCCGGAAGTTCACGCGGAGCACCGCACCCGAGGCCGTCTTCCGCGAGCAGTTGGTGGCCCAGGGCGTCCCCGCGCACAACGCCGACCAGGTCCTGGGCATCTTCACCGCCGCCCGCGCCGGTGAGTTCGCCACGGCCGACCCGACGCTGGCCGCGCTGCTGGGCCGGGAGCCGGTCGGGATGCGGGAGGTGCTGGGGGAGACGCTGCGGGAGGCGCCGGGCGAGCATCCGTCCGACGGCTGAGCGGGCCGGTTCCGCAGGGCGGACGCAGGGGGCCTGTATCGCCTGCTTCCCCCTGCTCCCGCCCCGCCGCGTCATCAACTGGAGGCGAGCTGGTCTGTGATCTCCTTGATCCAGTCAGCCTTCTTCGCCGGTTGCCTGAGGCTTTCCTCCCACTCGTCCCGTTCCATCTTGTGGTCCGTGTGACCGGCCTTGATCAAGGTCAGCAATTGCAGGGCGGAGGCGCGCAGAGCGGGATCGGTGCCCTCACGCGAGACCATGTTGTAGATCTTGTGCGCCGCCAGCTGGCGCTTGTACCTCGTGATCTTCTTCCAGAACTTCATGGCGTGCAGCAGCGAATCCCCGGAGCCCTTGGCCGTCGGTATCGGCTCGCCCTCCGGCGTGTACAGCTCGGGGTGGTGGGCCTCTTGGAATCGTCCGTAGGCCGCACTGCCTCCCTTGTAGGCGGCGGTAGTGAGGACGAGGCCCGCCCCTACCGCGGCAGTGATCCAGCCCGCCGGGTTGGACGCCAGCGCCCCGGTGGCGACGATGGCCACGGTGGCGATGCCGCCCGCTCCCTTGAGGCCCTCGCCCATGACGCCGCCCCCCATTTCCTTGGCCGCCTGGCTGACCTTCCTGCTCTTCGCGAGATTCGTGGCGAAGTTCAGGTCCTCCAGGTCCCGCGCGTTACTGAGGAAGTCGGCCTTGGCCCGGGCCTCGATCAGCGCCACCTCCTCGTATGCGGCCCCGGCGGCCCTGATGCCCGCCGCCCACTCCTCCTCCGTACGGCCTTCGCGGTCGTTCCTCGCCCGCTCTACGGCTTCGCGGGCGAAACGGGCGTTGAGCTCGGCGGTATTGGCCTCGGCTTCCAGCCGGAGCAGCCGTTTGGAGTGGGCGGTGTTGGCCTTCTGGAGCTGGCTCAGACCGCGGATCTTCTCGATCGCACCCTTGGACTTGAAAGCGGCCCGGACGCTCTTGGCCACACCGGCGACACCGCTGAGCACGCCGCTCGCCTCGGCGGAGGCCGCGGTGCTGGCCACGCCCTGGAGCTTGACCGCCTCCTTCGCGATGGTGCCGGCGTTGGCGCCCGTACTGGCGACGCTGACGCCCGCGTCGGTCGCCTTGGTCTTGCCCTTTTTGTGAGCGTTGTGGTAGCCGGCCCCGCTCCCCTTGTCCAGGGCCGTCCTCAGGTTCCTGAACGAATCCGCGACGCTGGCCCCGAAGGAGAGGAGTTCCGTGACGGCGCTCAGCGAGGCGCCGGAGACCCCCGTGGCGGAGGCGTCGTGCTTCAGGGCGGAAGCGTTCGCGGCGGCGGCGGTGTCGTTCTTCGGGGCGGCGGCCGCCGCTTCGGTGGCCTCCTGGCCGAGACCGGCGGCGGTGGGAGCCTGGACGCCCTTGCCCAGGGTGTCCCCGGGTTCGAGGAGCTTCTTCCCTTGATCCGCGTTCTCGGCGACCGCCTTCAGGCGATCACTCCTGGCCTCCGCCCTGGCATCGGCGGCGGCGCGTGCGTCGTCCGTGGCCGGGTCGGTGTGTTCCGAGGGAGCGGTGCCGACGTCCGTGTACCGGATGCCGGAGTCGGAGCCACGTCGGGTGAGGTCGGCGGGGGCGGGCCGAAGGTCGAGGTCCGAGCCGCGTCGCGTGCGGCCCGACGAGGTGAAGCGGGCCGCGAGGTCGGCGAGGCGTGCGTCCCTGGCCGCGCGTTCCTCGGGCGTGAGCGTGACCTCCTCGACGGCGGTGCGTGCCTCTTCCTCCTCTTCGACAGGGGTACGTGCCGCTGCCGCCTCTTCCTCTTCGACGGCGGTGTGTGGTTCCGCCACGACGGCCGGACGTGCTTCTTCTTCGAGGCGGCGCCGCCGATCCGCTTCGGCGGCTGCTTCCGCTTCACGGCGCAGCCGGTCTTCTTCCGCCGCTGCCGCCGCGGCTGCCGCGATGCGCTCCCGCGCCTTGGCCGCCGCCGCTTCCGCCCCCGCGCGACGCCGTCGCTCTGTCTCCGCCGCCTGCGCTGCGGCTGCTTCCGCCTCTTCGAGGAGACGTGCCCCCTTCGCCGCTGCTTCGCGCGCCGCCCTTTTCGCCGTGTTGCGGTTCCGCGCAGTGGCCGCCGCCGCTTCTCCCCCCGCGCGCACCCGGCGTCGTACTTCTGCTGCTTCTTCGGCTGCCGCCTTCTCCTCGGCGGCGCGCCTGGCGGCGGTGGCCTGTTCCCGGAGGGCGGGGTCGGCTTCCATGCCGTGGGCGCCGGACTCGGAGCCGCGCCGGGCGGGACCGGCGGGGTCGCGCCGGGCGCCGGGCGCCGAGCCGGGGCGGGCGGCGCCGGTTCCCGGGGCCCGTTCCAGCGTCCTGCCCCTGGCGCGCTGCACCGTGGCGGCCGCCGCCTGGTTCCCGATGCTGGACTGGAGCCCGAGTAACGCCTGTTCCGCCGAGGTCCCGGACCCGGACGAGCCGCCGCCTGTCCGCCCTTCCTCCCGCCGCTGCCGGGCCGCTGCCAGGGCGGCCGCGGAAGGCCGTTCGGAGGTGCGCTGGACAGGGGCGCTCATGGACATACCTCTCCTGCTGCCGGACCGGGCCACGCGAAGGTAGCCAGGCACGGCGAACAGAAGGGGTGTGGCGGGGAAACACTTCAGGGACACGTGCGGAACGCGTACACCGAGAGGCGTCCCCGGTCGGCGGCTTCGACGGGCCCCTTCCTACGCGCCGGTCCTGCCGTCGTACGCCCGTCGGCAGTTCTGGATCTCCTCGCCGTGCTCGACGGTCCAGCGGTACAGCTGCCCGAACGGCTCGCGCAGGGATTCGCCCAGCGCCGTGAGCGAGTACTCGACACCGACCGGCGAGGTCGGCAGCACCTTGCGCCGGATCATTCCGTTCCGCTCCAGCCGGCGCAGTGTCTGGGTGAGGACGCGCTGCGTCACGCCTTCCAGGCGGCGTTTCAGCTCGTTGAACCGCATCGGCCGCTCCAGCAGCGCCATCACCATCATCGACCACTTGTCCGCGATCTGGTCGAGGATCGGCCGGCTGGGGCAGTCCGCCCGGAAAACGACGGATGTGCCCGCGCCGACGCCGTACGGATCGGTATCCCTCATGATCCTTGGTTCTCCCGAAGTGCGTTCTTGACGGTCCCGAAGGCCTCGCCGACGGTAGGTATGCATCGCAAACCTACACATCTCTCGGTAACCGATGGAGAGCCTCTTGAACACCCCTGGACATACGACCCTGCGTGTGGACGTCGAAGGCGGCGTCGCCCGGATCGTCCTCGACAACCCGCCGGTCAACGTGCTCGACGCGACGATGATGCGCGAACTGCGCACGGTGCTGGACGACTTCAGGGACGATGCGTCGATCCGGGCCGTCGTCTTCTCCAGCGCCGACCCGGAGTTCTTCCTCGCCCACGTGGACATGCGCATCGCGGAGCACATGGACGTACTGGAGGAGCTGGCCGCGTCGGCGCCGCCGGACGTCAACGTCTTCCAGGCGCTGGGCGAGCTCCTGCGCCGGCAGCCCCAGGTGACCATCGTCAAGCTCGCCGGGAAGGCCCGCGGAGGCGGGGCGGAGTTCGTCGCCGCGGCGGACATGGCCTTCGCCGCCGTCGAGACCGCCGGCATCGGCCAGATCGAGGCGCTCATGGGCATCGTCCCCGGCGGCGGAGGGACGCAGTACCTCCGTGAGCGCGTGGGCCGCAACCGGGCGCTGGAGGCGGTACTCACCGCGGACCTCTTCGACGCCGAGACCGCGGCGTCCTACGGCTGGATCAACCGGGCGCTGCCGGCCGACCGGCTCGACGCGTACGTCGACCGCGTCGCCCGCGACATCGCCGCCCTGCCCGAGGGCGTGGTCGAAGCGGCCAAGAGGGCGTTGCCCGCCGAACACCGCACGGACGGACTCTCCCGCGAGAACGAGGCCTGGGCCGCCCGGATCGCCCTGCCCGCCGTACGGCAACTGATCGGCCGAGGACTGCGCGACGGGGCGCAGACCCCCGACGGTGAACGCGACCTGGAGGGACTCATGCGCAGAGCACTGCGCCCGTGAGGAGGCCGCCGCGGGGGAACCGGAGGTCCGCTCAGCGGGCCGGGGCGGGCCCGGCCGACGGCCGCCACTCCCGCCTGAGCAGCCCGAACACCCAGGAGTCGGACACCTCGCCGTTGACGACGCAGTCCTCCCGCAGCGTCCCCTCGCGCACGAACCCGACCTTCTCCAGCACCCGGGCGGACGCCGCATTGCGCGTGTCGGCCTCGGCCTGCACCCGGTTCAGGTCCAGCGTGTCGAACGCCCACCGCAGCAGGGCGTGCGCGGCCTCCGTCGCGTAACCGCGGCCCCACATCGCCTCGTCGAGGCAGTAACCCAGCGACGCGCTGCGGTAGACCGGGTTCCACTCGACCAGGCAGACCCAGCCGACGAACGCCCCGTCGGAAGCCCGCTCGACGGCCACCCGCACGCCGGTGCCCTCCTCCGCCATCGTCCGGCACACCGAGAGGAAGCGGTCGGCGCGGGCCCGGTCGGTCCACGGCGGGGAGTCCCAGTAGCGCATCACGTGCGCGCTGCTGTGCATGGCGTGGAGGAAGTTCGCATCGGCTTCCGTGAAGGGCCGCAGTCGCAGGCGACCGGTGTCCAGGGCGGGGGTGGTCAGAGCGGGGGTGGTCAGAGTCATGGCCGTCATCCTGTGTCCCTACGGGGCGGACGGGACACCGAATTTCCGCCCCGGCACTTCCCAGGTCCTCGCCCGAGGCCCGGCCGGCTGCACGAGGTGATCTACCAGACCCCGGCTGAGTCCGAAGAAAACGCGTCGCGGTGCAAGGAACGGCTGTCCGCACCCTACGGACAGGACGACGGCTGGACCGAGGTCCTCGACAACGGTTTCGGCAAGACCTGTCGCCGTACCGAGCAGCGGCGGCACGCCTTGTGGAGTTGCGCGATGGACATCACGACCTTCCGCACCATGGAGTTCCGTCAGGTCAAGTGGTAGCTGCCCCGCTTCGGTTCGGCAAAGAGGAGGCGGCACAGGCACGCGGTCGATGAGTCCACTCGTACGCGTGGTCAGCGACGAATTCGGCGAAGGTACGCGGCGGACGGCCGGTCAGTTCGAGCACCGCGGTGCTGACCTGGTCTTCGCGTCCCTCCTTGATTCCGCGCTCGACGGCGGCAAGGGCGGCAGCGAACTCGGCCGGCATTCCGGAGGCACGGTAGGCGGCAGCCTGTTCCTCCTCCGTAATGGGCTCCACCCGAACCCGTCGGCCGGTCCGCGCGGTGATGATCTGCGCGGCCTGTGGATAGCTCATCCCGTGCGGCCCGGTGATCAGGTAGTCGTTTCGAGCGTCCACCCTGAGGTCGGCCAGCAGCGCGGCAGCGCCGGCCGCGATGTCCCGCGCGTCGACCCACCCCAGTCTGCCGTCACCGGCAGCGGTGCGGATCTCACCGTGCCCATGGATGTGCTCGGCCAGTGGGTGCGGGCGCAGAAAGTTCTGCATGAAGCCGGATGCGCGCAGTACGACACCTCCGGGCCTAGCCCGAACCCGAGCGGCCATCTCCGCAGCGCCGGGTGCGTTCGGCAGCACAATGGCGGAGCCGAGCATCACGAGGCGCTGGATACCGGCCCGCTGCGCCTGTTGCAGGAAGGGCTCGACCAGCGGCAGCGGGTCCACACTCTCCACCGGCGGAAGCAGGAAGACCCGGTCCGTCCCGTCGAGCGCGGGACCGAATGTGGTCGGGTCGTTCCAGTCGAAGCGGACTGCGTCGGGATCAGCCGCGGCCGGGTTCCGGCTGGCGGCCCGTGTCCGCACACCGGCGCTGCGGAGCACCCGAACCAGCGCCTTGCCCGTCTTGCCGGTCCCTCCGGTCACGAGCACTCCGGACATCAGGAGTTCTTCCGTTCGAACGAGTCGATCAGTCCGGCGAGACCGCTGGCAGCGGCGGCCGCCGACAGCGGGCTCCAGTAATCCCGGTACAGAGCTATCAGCCCGTCGCGGACCGTGAGAACCACGACGTAGTCGAGGCGGTAGGGCTGGGAAGTGGCCACGGTGAGGCCGGTCGCCGTCCACTCCACCACGACGGTGTCCGCTTGATCCGTTGGCCGCACGGTCAGCGCGGCCACCTCCTTCATGTCCATCAGATCCGGATAGTGGGCAAGGTAGGCACGTACCTCCTCACGTCCGCGCAGCACACGGGGGGAGCTCCCGGCCACAAACGGGAATTCGGCAATTCCGTCAGGTGCCCACAGCTCTGCCACGGCATTCATGTCCTTGGCCAGCATCAGATCGATCATGCGGCGAAAGATCTCCTCAGGGGTTCTGGTCACCGTTTCTCCTCGTGGTCAGCAAATCGACCACGCCACCATGCACAGCAGACTCGTGGGCGTGGAACGGCCGGCCAAGCCCCGGACCGGCAGTGCGAGGCTCGGCCATCGCCTCCCGTGGCAGCATGGAACAGTGAGCAGCCAGGAACTCGCAGATTTTCTCCGCCGGCGCCGCGAGAGCCTGCGACCAGAAGACGTGCGGGCCGAAGCGGCACTTCCACCCGGCCGACGCGCCCGTCGCACACCCGGCCTGCGACGCGAAGAGGTGGCCGCCCTGGCGCAGGTGTCGGTGAGCTACTACGAACGACTGGAACGGGCGCGGGCACCCCGGCCCTCGCCCCAGGTGCTGTCCGCGCTGGCGACGGCTCTCCAGCTCACGGAAGCAGAGCGCGACCATCTGGCCCGCCTGGCCGGACAAGTACTGCCGACGGAGAACGACGGCGCACCGGAGGACGTACCCGTGGACGCCCGACAGTTGCTCGTCCGACTCGACGGCATCCCTGCCTACGTCGTCAACGACCGGCAGGACATCGTCGCCTGGAACGCGGCAGCCGCAGCTCTGATCACGGACTTCTCTCGGCTCACACCCGACGAGCGCAACCTCACGCGCATCTCAACGAGGTTCCGTGACACCCTCTGCAACGCCGCCGCCGGTTCGGAGCCCGGGTTCTCCCAGCAGATAGCCGCTCAATTGCGCGCGGCCAGCGTTCTGCACCCCTCGGACAACGTGCTCGCAGAGCTGATCAACGAGTTCGCGACCCACGACCCGGATTTCGCGAGCAGCTGGCGAAATCACGCTGTGCGCCCCATACCCAGCGTGCGAAAGAACCTCCATCACCCCACACTGGGCGAGCTGGAAATCGACCGGCACACTCTCGGTCTGCCCGGCTCGGGTTTCTCCCTCGTGATGTACACGGCAGAAGCCGGCAGCCCCAGCGCCACTGCGTTGAAGAGCCTTTGACCTCTGCATGGGCGATCGTCCCCGTCGTGGCGTCGTGGCGTCGTGGCGTCGTGGCGTCGTGGCGTGACGTGGCGTGGGCGTGGTCGTGGGCAAGGCGGCCGGCGGGCCGCCAGAGGGCCGTGACCGGCGCAGCGTCCCGCACGTGCGGTCCGCTCCCTGGTCACCAGGGGCGGAATAGGCCCCTCCGTGGTGATCTGTGGCCAGTTCGGCCCTCACGCCACCCCTCCGTGTGGCCGTTACATTCACCCCCGACATGACCCACACGACCAGGGGGGAACCGACAACGATGCGCTCCACAGGACCCGTCCGTCGCGTCGGCGGATTACTCATGGCGACGACCGCCACCGCGGCCGCCGGGGCGGTCACCGCCCTGAGCCTCGCCGCCTCACCGGCCGCCGCGGCACCCACTGAAACGACGGCGCCCCGGCCCGGCGACGCCTGCACGGCGGCCGACCTCGGCACCCGGCACCCGTACATCAAGACCACGGAAGTGTCGCCGACGATCACCCACTTCAAGGGCTGGTACGTCACCGAGGGCACCACCGGCCAGCAGACCGTCAGCACCGACACCACGACGGTCATCGCGGTCTCCGTCGGCCTCAACGACACGATCGAGACCAGTTTCGCGGTCGAGGCGCTCAGCAACGTCAAGGCGGCCGTCGGTCTGGACGTGAAGCTCGAGTACACCTCCACCAGCAAGGAGTCGAACTCGGTCACCTGGAACTTGACCCAGCCGGGCTACTACGGCTTCTACAAGGGCACCAAGAAGGTCACCGGCACATACGGAAGCCTCAACTGCAACCGCGCCCAACAGGACGACGGAAGCTGGGCGCTGAAGTGGACCGAGGGGCCCGGCAGCGGCAGCTTCACCACCTTCACCACCCTTGAGGAAGGCGCGGTGCGCTGCCAGGACAGCGTGCCCGCCGACAGCATCATGGCCAAGGCACAAGCCCTCCTCGACTGCGGCTCCGCCGCCGCGTCGACAGACCACCGGGCGGGTGCGGTGGCGCCGACGGCGCAGCAGAAGCAGGCCCGCCCCGCCCCCGGCCCGGCTCCCACCGGCGGCCCCTCCGTCGCCGCACAGCCCAGGACCACCGAGCACAGTGCGCGCGCCGCCCTCGACTGCTCGACCGCGGCCTACAAGATCGCCGTACCCGGCAAGCCCCTGTCCTGGGGTGCGCCGCTGCTGGCGGACGACGGTGTCCGGCTGCGGCCCTCGACGATCTTCAGCGCCCACCTGGACAACTGGCGCCTGTGCGACGTGACGGAGCAGGACGGGGTCCTTGAGGCATCCCTGTGGAACTGGGGCAACGGCGGATGCGCGACCATCGCCCCGGAGAACGCTGCCACCGACCGAGCGGTCCTGATGACGGCCTCCTGCGCGGAGGACGACCTCCAGCGGTTCTACATCTACCGCGACGTACCCGGCAGCTCGAAGATCGGCGTGCAGAACAAGTACACCGGTTCCATGATGGGCTACGACCGGTACGCCGACGGTGAGTTCATACGCCAGTACTCCACCGGCAGGCAGGACGGCACGGGCACGTTCGCCCTGACCGGAGTCTGACGGCCCGCGCCCCGCGGGCGGCTCCGCACGGGGCCGCCCGGCGGTTGTTAGTCTCAGGGTCCTTGCCCAGGCGGTGCATCGCCATGATGGCCCTTCCAGTGGCATTGATGTCCGTCGGGCGACCAGGCTTGCGCGGCCGTAGCACCGCGCGCCAGTTACTTGCACGAACTTCTACGAGTCTGACCTCTCAAGGCTCGTTACCTCTGATGCAACGCGTCGATGAAGCGACGCCAAGCCTCGGTGTCGACGGATAGGACAAGACCATCCGCGCGCTTCGAATCGCGTATCAGAGTCCTCGAAGGGGCGTAGGCGCACTCGACGCACTCGGTGGCGTTGCCACCGCTGTACGACGACTTGAACCACGCAAGGTCGGAGGCAACCTGGCGAGCGAGGGACATTCACAGCTCCTTGCGGACGCGATGGATCAGGGCGGACGAAGCTTCCATGTCCAACGCTTGTGCGCGCAGGTACTCGAACGCAAGCCGGTAGCGCTCCAGTTCCTCGTCCTTCTCCAGGAAGAGGGAACCGGTGTGGAAGTCGACGTATACGACATCGAGCGCCGGCTCAGCCCCGCCAATCATGACGAAGCTTCCGAGGGCCGCGGCATGGGCGCCCTTCGAGAAAGGGAGTACCTGGAGCGTGGTGTGAGGCGAGTCGTTCGCCGCGAGCAGCCGGTCCAGCTGCTCCTTCATCGTTTGAGGTGACCCGACGACACGACGGATGACGGACTCGTCGATGATCGCCCACAGGCGCAGCGGCTTCGGACGAGTGAGGATCTCCTGCCGCTTCATGCGGATGTCCACGAGCCGTTCGATCTCATCCGGTGACAAGGGAACTTCGTTGGCCCGCTGAAGGGCGGTGCTGTAGGCACGTGTCTGAAGGAGGCCGGGGACGTAGACGCAGGAGAAGTGATTCTCGCGTACCGCCTCGTCCTCAAGGGTAAGCAGCAGGTTCATGCTCTCCGGGATGGAGTCGGCGAACGAGCTCCACCAGCCCTGCTGCTTGGCGTCCTTGGCCAGCCGTAGGACAGCTTCGCGCTCGGGGTCGGCAGCCCCGTACTCACGGCACAGCGCATCGACCACGATCCACTTCACTGGACCTGCCTGCGTCTCGTAGCGGCTCACCGTGGCCTTGGACACCCCGACAAGTCGGCCGGCCTCCTCTAGGGTAAGGCCCTTGTTGGCGCGCAATTTTCTGAGCATCGCGCCCAGTTGGCGGCGGCGAGTGGTGGCCCTCACGGTCATGCGGACTTCCTTCTGCGCGTGCGCCGGGCGTTCGCTCCGGGCGTGATCAGGCTAGGCAGCGAGGGGGCCTGCCACCATCAGATTCACCCGATGGATTCTGATGAGAAGTTACATAGAGAGACTTCTCTGTGTCATTCTCCCTTTACGGAGCGCTACGCAACGCAGCCGGACGGACACGGTGGGCGCAGCATGTGCGTGGCTTGAGAGGGAGGAGTCGCATGCCAGTCAACAGAGTCAGGGAACACCGACATCGATCCGTTCTGCCCTTCAGGGCGGTGCCGGCCGAGGTGCGGCTACTGCGGCAAGCCACTGCGGCGCAGTTGGGGCGGTGGGGCATGCCTCATGCCGTGGAGGAGACCGGGCTGGTGGTCACGGAGCTGGCGACGAACGTCATCAAGCACGTGGGTGAGGGCACGGCCGCCACTTTGGTGCTGGAGTGGGCAGGCGAGCGGCTGCGTGTGGAAGTCCACGACAAGAGCCACTCGGTGCCGTCGCTGTCAGCAGCCGACCGCGACGACGAATGCGGGCGCGGCCTGCATTTGCTCGCCGCCGTGACGGTGGGCTGGGGGACGGTTCTGACGTCGATCGGCAAATCAGTATGGTGCGAGGTCGCACTCGGACCCGAACGGACGTGCCGGCGGCTGGTACGGGCCACGGCGGCGCTGGAGAACTACCGCGCTCTGAGCGGCATGGCTCAGGAGGGCCGGCTGCGCGACGCCGCTCTGAAGGCATCCGCGGTCGAGTTGATCGCCGACCTGCTGCACTGGACGGCCGCATGTGGTCTCGATCCGGAGGATGTTCTGGACCGGGCACAGATGCACTACGAAGCTGAGGGGGGTCTCGCGGCCTGAGGGCCTCGCTGGGCCGCTTCCCTGCATGGGTGGCGGGCGTGTGATGGGCGCCCCCGCGTTGGTAGCTCGTCCGTACCGCATGTCAATCCAACGCCTACTTGTGGCCTGGCGCGGTCTGGCGGGGGCCGACCGCGGTCACCTGGGCGGCCTGGCCCATTCCGCGCCGAAGGCTGCTGGTCCCGGGTGAGCGACAGCCGTACGCAGCAGCGCTTCCGCGTCAGCGACGGCTCGTTGCTCGTGCAGTACTAGCGCGGCTCGCACCACGTCCTGGTCGTTGCGGTCGCGCGCATAGATGTGCACGAGGTTGTCGGTCAGTTCGTTCTGCCCCTGGGTCCGTAGCAGCGCTACGAGCAAGGCCACTTCCAGGGGCGTGCAGGCCTCTGCCGTATGCCGCAGCAGCGCGAGAGTGCTGTCCGGCCGGCCGCCGCGGAGCAGCTCTTCAGCGCGGCGGCCGACCTTGCGGGCTGCCGAAGCCCCGTTCTTGCTCTGTTGCCGGTCCCCCTGTCGGCGGGGGACCGGCAACAGAGTTGCGGGACGTGCCGCACCCCGGACCTTTCGCGGGCCGGCTTCACTCACCGGTATCACCGGGGCGGCCTTCACCCGCTGGGCTTCCTGTTTCAGTGTGGCGGCGCGCTGGCGGAGTTCCCCGAGTTCCCGGGCCTGTTCCGCCGCTGACCGTTCGAGCCGCTCATTGCTGTCCTGTAGTGCCCGGAGTTCCTGGCCAGCGGCACGTACCGCGTCCCTCTGCCGTGAGCAGTTGGCGCATCGTTCCTGCTCGGCTTTCGTGCGCAACTCCAGGAACGTTCTCTTCGTGATGCCGACATTCTCGCTGCCCCCCGCATCCTTGCAGGCGGTGTCGAAGATGGCGGCGGCCCCCTTCTCCGGCGGGACGCGTTGGCCCTGAAGGTATCGCGTCAGTGTGGTTTCGCTGACGTGCAGGTACTTGGCGGCCTGGGCCTGTGTGGGATGGGTCGGCGTCTGCCCCTCCTGAGTCGTGACGACCAGATGTCGGCAGACCGTTTGCAATGCCTCTGCCAGTTTCCGCCTGTCCGGCAGGACGTCCTCGTCGAGTTCCTTCTCCGTCCACGCGAACGGGCGGCGACTGTTGCGTCGTGCTGCCATGAGTGAGGAACCTCCGCATATTTGGCGGAAACGGCCATTTAGTGCCGCCAGTCGGCGGCTCTGCTCGTCATTCTGCCGGAGGGGAACGCTTCACCGCTTGGCGGTTTCTGTTTCTTCTCTTGCCAGTTGGTGCGCAAGTTGCGCCGGGAGGGTTCAAAGCAGTTTCGATGTGCCACGCTTTAGGAGTCAGCCGCCAGCGGTACGGGGGGTGGCACGAGCGGCGCTTCGTGAATGGCGCGTTCATGTCATTTCGTGCCCTATGTGGCAGACCGCCTAATTTTCGCGTGTTCTATGGGAGGGGACCCACAGTCATGACGTTGCCGTCTTGGCAGGACACCAGTGTCGGAAACCACAAGCTGGGGAGTATGGCGCGCGCCGCTCTCTGGCTGATCCAGGTCGTCGGCGAGGGTAAAAGGTTCACCGTGGCCAAGCTGCGCGAGGATTTCCCGGACGTCGCGCAGATCGACCGGCGTATGCGCGATCTGCGCGACTATGAGTGGGAGATCTTGACGGCCCGCGAAGATCCGGAACTGCTTCCGCAGGAGCGCCGGTTCAAGAGGCGAGGTAAGGACGTGTGGGTACCGGGCCAGGCGAAAGGCCCGACTCACAAGGCGAGCATCACCAACGCCCAGCGGGCGAAGGTGATGCAGGCCGACGGGTACCTGTGTCGCACGTGTGGCATCGCGGCCGGCGAGGCGTATGAGGACGGTGTCACGCAGGCGGTGCTCAATGTCGCTCGACGGCAGGTAACGCTGGTGGATGGCAGCGTCACCCACCAGCTGGTCACCGAGTGTCAGCGGTGCGGGCGGGGCACGGTGGACCGTGCCGTGCACCTGGCGGACGTGCTCTCCCGGATCGAGTCGCTGGCTCCACTCGAGCGGAGCGTGCTGAGCGGCTGGGTGACGAACGACCAGCGCACATACAGCTCGCTGGAGGCGTTGTGGGGCATGTACCGGACCCTGCCGGAGGACTCCCGCAAGGCTGTGGCAGACGCTCTTGACGGTACGGACGACTGAGACAGGACGGGATAACGACGATGCGCGAGTTTCCGGCCCCGCCGCGGGCGGCCGAGTTCAGCGAGCTGATCAGCAAGAAGGTCGAGGAGGTCAAGGCGTCTGGCAGCACCCGGGAGACGGTGACCGTCGACTGGAACGGGCAGCAGGCCCATGTCGAAGTGATCGACTTGCCGCTCAGCAGCCTCTTCTACAACCCCAGCACCCACCGGATCCGGGCTCAGCGTAGCCACGACGCCGAGCGGGACGCGGCGTTGGACAAGGACCCATGGTCCGCGGAAAGTCAGGACTACCTCGGGTTCTTGCTCAAGGCGGACCCTGAGAACACGAATGTGCGGGACAAGGACTTCGATGGCCTGAAGGACAGCCTTGACCAGTTCGGGCAGAACGACCCCGGGCTGGTCACCCGGCACGGGGTGCTGGTCAATGGCAACACCCGGGCCGCCGCGCTTCGAGAACTCGGCGCGCAGTCGATGCGCGTCGGCGTACTGCCGGCATCGTTCACGTGGGCCGACATCAACGCCGTAGAGCTGTCCTTGCAGCTTCGCAAGGACCATCGGCGTGACTACTCCTACATCAACCGCCTCATCGCCATGGAGGAGCAGGCAGCACTGGGCCGGACGCCGGAGCAGATCGCTAAGGACTTCCGGATCCAGGTGCGCACCTACCACCAG
This sequence comes from Streptomyces sp. MH60, assembly GCF_002939385.1. Classification (GTDB taxonomy): domain Bacteria; phylum Actinomycetota; class Actinomycetes; order Streptomycetales; family Streptomycetaceae; genus Streptomyces. The sequence goes on from NZ_MULI01000054.1 coordinate 17,057, forward strand.
GAGCGGTGGATCCTCAGCACGATCCGGGAGCTGAACGAGCGTAGCCGCACCGGCGGCGGCAACGGGTTGCGCCTGGTGGACTGGGAGGGTGCGCAGGAGCGGCTCAAGGAGCTCCACCGGCTGTACGTGAAGCTGGAAACGGTGGACCGTGACCAGGCCGAGGTCCTGAAGGAGCTGCGCCTGGCCGCGATCCTGCTCGACTTCTCCAAGACGGACGTCCGTCACATCAACGAGGACTTCCTGAAGGCCGGGCTTGAGCAGCAGTTGCCCATGGGCGGTACGACGGCCGCGCAGCCGCAGTCGGTGTCCATTCCTGGTCTCGGCCTGGAGGTGCCTGCCGCCTCCTCCGCCGTCGCCGAGGCCCGGGCGATGAACGACGAGATCCTCCGCACCGCCGCCGTGGTGAGGAACGAAGCCTCGGACCTCGGCGACGAGCGGAAGGCCGCCGCGCAGGACGCCTGGGACAGTACGAAGAAGGCGTTCGACGAGGCGATCGAGGCGGCGGGCCGCAGCGCCCGGCTGCGCAAGCGCAAGCAGCTTGCCCCGGCCCGGCTGGCGGAAGCCTGCGCGAGCATCGACCAGTGTGTGAACGACCTGGTGCAGGCAAGGACGTCCCGCAGCCTGGACGAGGAGGCGTTCGATGACGCTGTGGTGAAGCTGCGGGGAAGCCTGCTCAAGCTCGCGCAGCAGGCTGGTCGCGGACTGCCCCAGCCGGGCGACGGCGTGGCCTGGCTACTGGAAGCGGTCACGACGGAGGGTTCGCGGTGACGGATTCCGTCAGCGAGAAGTCGCTGCGTCTCGGCTTCGATGAGACTCGGACCCGGGTGGTCCTGCGAACCACGGAATCGTTCCAGCAGGAACTCGTACAGCTGGCCGCCCGCTTTCGTACCGGCGGCCAGCTTGGCCCGCTGAGCGCCTCGGTCTCTCTCGACGAGCTGCTCGCGGACCTCGGCTTGCTCGGCACTTGGTCAGATCCCGCCGGTGTGGAGTGGGCGGACGACCTCCGCGACCTGGTATCCGGAGTGGTCCAAGATGCCCACACCGTGCAGCAGCGGCTCGCAGGGCAGCAAACGGTCGGCGAGGTCGCGTCCGATGACGTGTCCGTACTTCTCGGCGATACCTGGAAGGGCGAACTCAGCGAGTTCCAGCGCCGGGACATCGCGAAGCTCCTGTCGCTCCAGCACGGTGCCAACTTCAGTGTGCCCGGCGCCGGGAAGACACGGGTCGCGCTCGCGGTGTACGCCGCCCAGAAGGCAGCCGGCCGGGTGAGACGTCTCCTGGTCGTGTGCCCTAAGTCGGCCTACGAGTCGTGGCGTTATGAGACAGCAGCGTGTCTTATCCATCCGCTGCGCATCAATGTTCTGGACGGGTCGCTGGATCAGTGGGCTGAAGTGCTCGTGGTGAACTACGAGCGTCTTGACCGGTCACTGCCCATGCTGGCTGGATGGCTCAAGTCGGCACCCTCCATGATTATCTTGGATGAGGCGCATCGGATGAAGCTCGGTGCCCGAGGCACGTATGGGGCGGCCTGCATGGCGCTGGGGCCGTTGGCAGCACGGCGGTTGATTCTCACCGGTACGCCGGCTCCGAACGGTTCACGAGACCTTGAGAACCTTCTGGGTTTTGTCTGGCCCGGCCACGGCCAGCGCACGGTGGTCCAGGCGGTTGCCGGAGGTGATCTCGCGCACGCCAGCACAGTGCTCCGTCCGCTGTTCACCCGCACGACGAAGCATGAACTCGGCTTGCCACCCGTGCAACTGGGGCTGCGCTTCGTTGACATGCCGCCGCTGCATGACGAGATCTACACGGCCATCGTGGGCGGCGAGCGGAACGGCGCCGCGCGCGAGGACTTGAGTTCCCTCGGGAAGACGGCGCTCCGCCTCCTCATGGCCGCCACGAGCCCTGCCCTTCTTCTGGAAGGAGGCAGCCGCTACGAACCGCTGGCGTATCAGCTGCCGCCCATGGAGATTCCCGAAGGAGGTTCGCTGTACTCGCTCATGCAGAACCTTCCCGACTACGAGCTTTCGCCCAAGTACAAGGAAGCCGTGGCGATCATCGCGGAGAACGCTGCCCAGGGCCGGAAGACGCTGGTCTGGACGACATTCGTCAGAAGTCTCACGACGCTGGAGCGCATGCTGGAGAAGTACAGCCCGGCTGTCGTTTACGGCGGTACGCCTGACCGTGAGGAGCAGATTCGCCGGTTCCGGGAGGACCCCGCGTGCATGGTGCTCATCTCGAACCCGGCCACTCTGGGGGAGGGAATCAGCCTTCACCACGTCTGCCATGACGCGGTCTACGTGGACCGCGATTTCATGGCGGGGAGGTTCCTGCAGAGTCTGGACCGGATCCACCGTCTCGGACTCGCCCCCGGCACGGAGACCCGGGTGACAGTCTTGGCGGTGCGGAACTCCGTCGACGAGGTTGTGGCAGCGAGCCTGGAACGAAAGCTGGAATTCATGGGGCGCATCCTGGACGACCCCACCGTGCAGCAGCTCGCCGATCTTGAGGAGGAGCCTTCAGTGGCGGCTGGTCTTGCGTCGAGCGACATCGAGGCGCTGCTGAGCCACATGGGAGGTCGCTAAGGCGACTGCGTGCTGAGGGACCGGCGGGACTACCCTCTGCGGTGTGTCCCCCGAAGCCGAGTGGGAGGCCCCGGAAGGTTCCTGGGCTTCCTCAGCAGCCCGCCGCCGCAACATGCAGGCGATCCGCAGCCGTGACACGAAGCCGGAGATCCTGATCAGACGGCTCGTGCATGCCACAGGGCTGAGGTACCGGGTAGCTGCCCGTCCGCTCCCTGACCTTCGCCGGACCGCGGACATGGTCTTCCGTTCGGTGAAGGTCGCGGTGTTCATCGACGGCTGCTACTGGCATGGCTGTCCTGAGCATTACGTCCCCCCGAAGACCAACTCCGGTTACTGGTCGGAAAAGGTCGTTCGTAACGTCAATAGGGACCGGGATACCGACGAGAGGCTGCGGGAAGCTGGCTGGCTCGTACTCCGCTTCTGGGAGCACGAGCCGTCAGACGCCTGTGCCGATAAAATCGCCGTGACGGTTTTGGCTCGGCGTCCGGGAGGAACGACCTGTGGCGACTGAAATCTCCAGTTGCTGCGGAACGTCCTCGACCGGACTCGATCCTGCTGGCTCCATCTCGTAGTCCCGGGTGAGAGCGTCGCCGTATTCAGGAAGCAGAACGGCGGCGATGGCGCGTCCTACGGCCTCGGCCACCGGGGGCGGGAAGGCATTACCCACCTGGCGGTAACGGGCAGTCTTACGGCCTTGGAATGCCCAGTCTTCTGGGAAGCCCTGGATGGCCGCTGCCTGGGCGACGGTGAGCATAGGACCGGCAGGACGGAAGAGGTCGCGCTCCGGATCGCAGCCTTCTGGGTCGTTGGCGATACCCATCCCGTCGATTCCGAGTTCCGCCCATGCGCGCTTGGCGCGAGTGGGACCCAGGTCGGCCCCGCCGTGCTTCCTGGAGCCGCCTACGAGGGTGGGGGCGACAGTCTTCCCCGCCGCTGAGGCCCGGGTGATCTGCTTCTTCCAAGCCTCGAACACGCTTTTCCCGGTCGGCTCACCGGGACGGGGAGGCTTGCCTTCGGCATTCTTGTCCCAAAACGCCTTGCAGCGCGTAAGCATGCTCTTCTCAAGCTTTTCAAAAGCCGTGACTTCGTCGCCTTTTATCCCAGTCGGCCATCGGAAACCCGCACTTCCCGGCTTAACCGCGGAGCGGTGAATTGCCACCAGAATCGCACGCGGACGAAGCTGCGGCACTCCGAAGTGCTTCGCGTCAAGCCGCCGCCAAACTTTTCGCATCGCTACGTCTTGGGCGCTTGCTGACTGATTCTGGTTAATGTTGGGAACTAGGTAACCGAGATCGCGCAGGGTGTCAAGAATTGAGTTCCTGTACTCAATGAAAGTCTCCGGAGGTTCAAGGATCCCTCTGACGTTCTCAATCATCACTGCTTTCGGCAGGAGAGCCGAGATGATATCAAGCGCTGCAGGAAAAAGGTCACGCTCATCGTCTGGGCCAAGCCGGTGTCCGGCCAGGGAAAAGGGCGGGCATGGCACTCCACCGGCGAGCAAGTCCAGTTCGCCTGGCTTGAGGCCGAGGTTCTTCCTGACATCGGAGCCTAGGAAATCCTTGACGTCCATAGGCCGGATTTCGTCAGCCTTGCGCTGATCCCAGCCAGGCCATCCACCCACGTTGGCCCGCAAGGTCTCCACCGCGTGTGAGTCCCACTCAACGAGGGCGCGGTGATCAAAACCAGCGTTGTGGAGTCCGACGGCTTGCCCCCCAGCGCCCGCGCAGATCTCGATCGAGGTCAATGGCGAGGCGAACCGCGGTCGCGTCTGGCCGCTGCGGGGCATGCCGCTCCTCCTAGGTGGTCGTTCGGGGAGAGGCGATGATCATGTCCCAGCCTCTCGACATCAAGAGTCTCGCACTTTTGTCGAGTCACTGAGGCATCACGAGTGAGGCAGGGTGAGGAAGTGCGGAGCCAGCGACTCGTTGGCCGGCCACACTTCAGCCCCGCGCCCCGCCCGCCAGGAACCCCGTCAGCCCGTCCAGCAGCATGTTGCTGCCCTGCTCCGCGCCGTCCCGTTCCTCTGCCGTGTCGCAGGTCTGGCGGAGGGTGATCACCGTGTTGCGGGGGCCCTGTTCCGTGAGTTCGACGGTCATCGTCGCCGGGTCCGGGCGGCCCGGGACGTCCATGCCGATGGTCAGGGCCCGGTGCTCGGCGACCTCGATGTAGGAGCCGGTCAACGGGAACTCCATGCCGTCCGGAGTGCGCATCGTGGCCTTCCAGGTGCCGCCGGGACGGACGTCCATCTCCACGGAGCCCGGGACGGCGTAGGCCCACTGGGCGTACTGGTCGGGGGTGGTCCAGGCCTGCCAGACCTGGACCGCGGGGGCCTCCAGGGTGCGGGTCAGGGTGTAGGAGAAGCCGTCGCCGGCCGCGGTGGGCGTCTGGTCGGTGCTCATGTCGTCGTGTCTCCTCGGTGGGGATCGGGTCGACTCCACTGACGCGGCGCGTTCCGCGTCAGGCTCTCGCACCTGTAGACGCCCGGGGGCGCCCGATCTCATCGGCCCCCGGCGACGTCCTCCCCGTGGCACTCCCCGTACGTCCGGCCCGAGCCGCACCAGCACGACGCCCCGCGCTGCGGCGGCCACGCCACCGCGAGGCCCCGGGCCGCCAGGGTCGTCGCGTACTGCGGGAGCAGGATGGGGTCGGCCGGGGACGCGCCCTCCGACGCCGCGAAGGCCTCGTAGGACGGGACCGTGCCCGGGACCACGCCCAGGTTGGCGGTGCCCGACGAGGCCAGTTCGCGCAGGGCCGCCTCTATCGACGCCAGGTGGTCGTCGTAAGAGGGGTACTCGGAGGAGAGGGAGGGGTACGCCTCGATCAGTTCCGCCAGTTCGTCGGCCGGCCAGTGGAGCATGGCGACCGGGAAGGGGCGGGACAGGGCCTCGCGGTAGGCGCCCAGCTCGGCGCGCAGGCGGGAGATCTCCGCCTCCAGGTCCGCCGGGTTGTCCGAGCCCAGGGACCAGACGCGCTTCGGGTCGTGCAGCTCGTCCAGGGAGATGGGCATCGAGTGCAGGGTGTCGGCCAGGGTGTCCCACTCGTCGTGGGCCAGGCCCAGCATCCTGCGGACGCGGTGGCGGCCGTAGAGGAGCGGGTGGGTCGAGTACGGGGGCTCCGGCACGTCCGTCAGGAGCAGGCGGGCGCCCTCCGTGAACGTCTCGTGCGCCGCCTCCAGCTCGTCGTGGGACTCCAGGGCCTCGGCCACGATCACCCAGGGGGCCGGGTCGCGCGGCGACGCCGCACGCACGCCGTCGATGATCGCCCTGGCCTCCGCCTCGTGGTCGTACTCCCAGAGGTTCGACGCCTTCAGGGCGCGGACCAGGGGCGGGTTGTCCAAAGGCACGGACGTCCCGGAGGACAGCAGGCGGTCGTAGAGCTTGGTCGCGGCCGGGCGGTCGCCGGACAGTTCCAGGTGGGCCGCGGCGCGCAGCAGCAGGGCCTCGGCGTCCTCCGGGTAGAGGCCGGCGGTCCGTTCCAGGCGGGCCGCCTCGGCGGCGTGGTCGACGTTTTCGGCGGGCGTGTCGGGGCGCATGGGGGACACCGTACTGCCGAGAGGTGACAAGGGTCAGCCACCCCGGGGGACGCCGTCCGGCCGGAGGCCGGGGAGCGTTGCCGGAGAGGACCCGGGTGGCGTCGGGCCGCTCAGCGCCGTTCCCGCAGCGTTCCCACCAGCACCGCCGCCACCACGGCCAGCCCCGCCGACACCCACAGCGCCACGTCCGTGCCCGCCCCCGGGCTCCCCGCCGACGTCGCGATCGCGACCGTGAGGGCGACCCCGGCGCACGAACCGATGTAGCGGAACGTCTGCTGCGCGCCCGAGCCCATCGCCGCGCGGGCCGCCGGTACCGACTCCACCGCGAGCAGCGGCAGCGCGGCGTTCAGCAGGCCGCTGCCGATGCCCGCCAGTGCCAGACCGGGCAGCAGCCGCGCCCAGGAGCCCGCGCCGACCGCGCCGAGCATGGTCAGGACGCCGACCGCGTGCAGGGCGAAACCGACGGCCAACTGGTGGCGCGCGGAGACGCGGTGGGCGATGCGGCGGGCCTGGAGGGCCACCGCGAAGGCGAGACCGGCCCAGAGCAGGGAGAGCAGCGCCGTGTCCATCGGGGACAGACCGAGCGCCCGCTGCAGCACCGTCGGCAGGAAGCTGAAGAATCCGATCACCGACAGGCCCGTGAACAGCCCGCCCGCGGAGGACGCCAGGAAGAGCGGGCGGCGCAGCAGCGCCAGGTCGATCATCGGGGCGGCCGCGCGGCGCTCGCGTACGACGAACAGGGCGCCGAGGAGTACGGCGGCCGCCAGCAACAGGCCCACCGGCGCCCGCAGCCACCCGTCCCGGCCCAGCGTCAGCGCCGCCACGAGCGCGACCAGCGCCGGTCCGAACGTCAGCGCCCCGGGGAGGTCCGGCCGGCCGGGCCGCGGTGAGCGCGACTCCGACAGGGCCCGCGCGCCGAGTCCCGCCACCACCAGCGCGGCGGCACCGAGGATGCCGTGCGCCACCCGCCAGTCGGGAATCGCCCCGACGAGGACGGGGCCCACGGCTATCCCGCCACTCACGAAGGCGCCCCACACGCCGGTCGCGCGCAGCCGCCCGGCCGGGGTCGGGAAGGCGTGGACGAGCAGGCCGAGGCTGCTGGCCAGCAGCGCCGCGCTCGCCGCGCCCTGCGCGATGCGGGCCAGCGTGAACAGCCAGGTCGTGGACGCGAAGGCCCCGAGGACGGTGGTGACGCCGAGGGCCAGCGTGCCGGAGACGAAGAGCCGGCGGCGCCCGTAGTCGTCGGCCAGGCTGCCGGCCACCAGGAGCAGGGCGGCCAGGCCGAGCGGGGTGCCGTTCAGCAGCCAGGCCTGGGCGGACAGCGGGGTGTGCAGGTCGGCGGCGGTCTCGGGGAGCGTGACCATCGGCGCGGTGAACGCCATCAGGGCCACGGCGGTCGCGGCGCTGGTCAGCGCGAGGGTGCGGCCGGGGTGCGGGGGCGGCGAGGCCCGTTCCGCGGGCGGCGCGGCTGCCGCGGGTGCCGGGGCGGTGGGGGAGTCCGTGCCGGTGTCGCTCATGAGGGGCGGTCCGCTCTCGATGGCTCGACGGAGGAGGGGTTCACCTAGTGAGTTCGGTCAACGAACTGACGTGAGGTGAGCCCAACCTAGCACTGTCGGTTCGATGACTGAACCTCATGGCGGAAAGTGGCTACAGTGGACGGCATGGCACTGGGCAAGGACTACGCGACGCAGGAGTGCTCGATCGCCCGCGCGCTGGAGGTCGTCGGCGAGCGCTGGACCCTGCTGGTGATCCGCGACGCGCTCTACGGCGTCCGGCGGTACAACGACTTCCTCGTCCACCTCGGCATCCCGCGCGCCGTCCTGGCCAACCGCCTCCAGGCGCTCACCGCCGAGGGCATCCTGGAGAAGCGCAGGTACCAGGAGTCGCCGCCCCGGGACGAGTACGTCCTCACCGACCGCGGCACCGCCCTGTGGCCCGCCCTGCGGGCGCTCGGCATCTGGGGGCGCGAGCAGCTCGGCGGCGAGCCGATGCGCACCTTCTGGCACGCCGACTGCGGCACCGAACTCAGCCCCCACGGATCCTGCCCCGCCTGCGGGACCCTCGTCGCCGTGCGCGACATCGACATGCGGCCGGGGCCCGGGCTCGACCCCGACCCGGCGGACCCGGTCAGCCGGGCGCTGCTCGGTCCCCGGAGGCTGCTCCGGCCGATCGAGACCGAGCAGGGTCCCGCTCCACGCCGTCCTGTATAACTGGGACAAACACGCGCGCGAGAGGAGGAGTTGCCGATGCGGCCGACGAACCGGAACCGCCGGACCGTCGTCCCGGTGCTCCGCCCCCTCCGCCACCTCCGCCCCCTCCGCCACCTCCGGCTCCTCCTCGGCCTGCTGCTGGTCCTGCTGCCCGTCGCGCTCGTCGACGTCGGCAGCCTCTCCGCCACCGTCGCGCTCGCCGCGACCACCGCGGTCGGCTCCGCGCTCGCCGCGTGCGCCGTCATCGCCGCACGCTGCGCGCCCGCCGTGCCCCCCACCCGGGTGCGTACGGCCATCAGGGACCGTGACCTGCGCACGGCCTTCCTGCCCCAACGCGATCCCGACGCGCCCGGCCGCCGCCGGCCCCGAGCGCCCGGACACGCCCTCCCGGCGACCGCCGCGTAGGGCACCCCCTTCCACCAGGGCACATCCCCGCGCGGGCCGTGTCGTCATGCCGCCATTCGCCGGCCTCGCCGGCGTCACCGTCACCGGCACGACGAGACCCCCGGAGGGTTCACCCGCCCATGTCCGTTTTCGCCAGCCTGGTCGAGCACCTCGCCGACCTGCTCCAGCCCCTGTTCGGCGCCTCCGCCGCGGCCGCCGCCATCGTCCTGTTCACCGCCCTCGTACGGCTCCTGGTCCACCCGCTCTCCCGGGCCGCCGCCCGCGGTCAGAAGGCGCGCACCGCACTCCAGCCGCGGATCGCCGAACTGCGCCGCAAGCACGCGAAGAACCCGGAGCAGCTCCAGCGGGCCGTGCTCGAACTGCACACCGAGGAGAAGGTCTCCCCGCTGTCGGGCTGCCTGCCCAGCCTCTGCCAGATCCCCGCGTTCTTCCTGCTCTACCACCTCTTCTCCAGCTCCTCGATCGGCGGCCGGGCCAACGCACTCCTCTCCCACCGGCTCCTGGCCGCCCCGCTCGGCGGGCGGTGGGCCGACGCGTTCGGGGACGGCGGGCTCACCGGCGGCGCCGGGCTCGTGTACGTGGCGCTGTTCGCGGTCGTCGCCGGGGTCGCCACCTTCAGCTACCGGCTCACCAGGCGGACGACGGCCGACCGGCCGGTGCTGCCCGCCGGCGGCGGGGAGGCGGTGCCGGGCGTCGGCGCGATCACCCGGGTCATGCCGTTCATGTCCTTCTTCACCCTCGTCACCGTGGCCGTGGTGCCGCTGGCCGCCGCGCTGTACGTGGTCACCAGCACGACGTGGAGCGCGGTCGAGCGGGCCGTGCTCTACCGCTGAACGCCGGGTGGGGCGGCCGCGTGGCTACGGTCCAGTACGTGAACGGGGTATTGCGGAGTGGAACCGGGCCTTGGAGGATCGACCAGTCCTCCGATGGCTGTCGCGTCGCTGCCGCACCCAGGTCGCGCATCGTCGGGCGGGCTGCCCGCGATCGAGGAGTTGGGGATCATGAAGCTGTTGCGAGTCGGTACGGCGGGGTCGGAGCGGCCCGCGCTGCTCGACGCCGACGGAACCCTGCGAGACCTGTCGGGCGTCGTGGCGGACATCGACGGCGACCTGCTCGCCGACGAGGGCGCGCTCGACCGCATACGGGCCGCCGCCGCGGCCGGTGAGCTGCCCGCCCTGGACGGCACGGGGCTGCGCGTCGGACCGCCGGTGGGACGCATCGGCAAGATCGTGTGCATCGGGCTGAACTACCACGACCACGCCCGCGAGACCGGGGCCGAGCCGCCCGCCGAGCCCGTCGTCTTCTTCAAGGCGCCGGACACGGTGGTCGGGCCGCACGACACGGTGCTCGTGCCGCGCGGGTCCGTCAAGACCGACTGGGAGGTGGAGCTGGCGGTCGTCATCGGGCGCAGCGCCCGCTACCTGGAGTCGGCGGAGGAGGGGCTCGCGTGTGTCGCCGGGTACGCGGTCGCGCACGACGTGTCCGAGCGGGAGTTCCAGATCGAGCGCGGCGGGACCTGGGACAAGGGCAAGAACTGCGAGACGTTCAACCCGCTGGGCCCGTGGCTGGTGACCGCCGACGAGGTGCCCGATCCGCAGCGGCTGCCGCTGCGGCTGTGGGTGAACGGCGAGCTGAGGCAGAACGGCACGACCGCCGAGCAGATCTTCCCCGTCGGGGAGGTCGTGCGGTACGTCAGCCAGTTCATGGTGCTGCGGCCCGGTGACGTCATCAACACCGGGACGCCGGCGGGGGTGGCGATGGGGCAGCCCGAGCCGAAGCCGTACCTGCGGGCCGGGGACGTGGTCGAGCTGGAGGTCGAGGGGCTGGGGCGGCAGCGGCAGGAGTTGAAGAACGCGTAGGCGCTCCGCCGGGGGAAGGGGAGGGGCGCCGGGGAGTGCGGTTCGGTGTCGGCCGCGGGGTGACTGTGGCTGGTCGCGCCCACGCGGCGGAGCCGCTCAGGTCACAGTCCCGCGCCCCTCGGGGCACGTCTTCTCAGGTAAGGAGTGAAGCCAGCCGGCGCCAGCCTTCCCTCGGCAGGCGGGTCATGTCGTCCTCCACCAGCTGGAGGGCGACATGGTCGGCGCCCGCGTCGTGGAAGGCGTCGATGCGGGCGCGGACCGTGGCCTCGTCGCCCCAGGCGAAGACGGCGTCGATGAGCCGGTCGCTGCCGCCGCCGCTGACGTCGGCGTCGGTGAAGCCGAGGCTGAGGAAGTTCTTCGTGTAGTTCGGCAGCTTCAGGTACATGGCCAGATAGGCGCGGGCCGTCGCGCGGGCGCGGGACGGGTCCGAGTCGAGAACGACCTTGAACTCCGGGGCCAGCAGCGCACCCCCGCCGAGCCGCTCGCGGGCCTGCGCGGTGTGCTCGGGCGTGACCAGGTACGGGATGGCACCCGCCGCCCGGTCCCGGGACAGGTCCAGCATCTTCGGGCCGAGCGCGGCCAGCACCCGGTGGCCGGAGCGCATCCCGGCCCGGTCCAGCTCGTCCAGGTAGCCGACCATCGTCGAGTACGGGCGGCGGTACCCCTCCACGCGCGGGCCGTGGCTCACACCGAGGCCCAGCACGAAGCGGCCCGGGTGGGACACCTCCAGCTCGGCGAAGCTCGCCGCCGCCTCGGACGCCTTGTGCTCCCAGATGCTCTGGATGCTGGTGCCGACCACGATCCGCTCGGTCGCCCCGATCAGCGGCGCGGCGTGCCGGGCGGCGCTGTTGCCGCCGAGCCACAGGGCGCCGTAGCCGAGCTGCTCCAACTCGGCGGCGGTCTCGGCTCGTTCCGCCGCGCCCTCCGGGTCCTCGGAGCGCAACCGGCCACTCCAGACGCCGTACCGTCCGACCGATTCCTTCAGGGAAGCCGTCGCCTCGTTCATCGCTTGCGATCCCTCCGGTGGGCACCGTGATCATCCTGCGTGTCTGCCAGACAACCACGGGTACCCACCGCTGATTCCCCGACCACGCCGTCCCGGCCGGCCGGGCTACTCGCCCAGGAACCGCTCCAGCGCCTCGACGACCAGCCGGTGGTCCTCCACCTGCGGCAGCCCGGAGACCGTCACCGCACCGACGACGCCGACGTCCGCGACGGTGAGGGGGAAGGAGCCGCCGTGCGCCGCGTAGGTGTCGGGGTCGAGCCGCGAGGACTCCTCGAAGGTCGTGCCCTTGGCCCGGAAACGCGAGCCGACCAGGTACGACGCCGAGCCGTACCGCTCCACGACGCGGCGTTTGCGGGCGATCCAGGCGTCGTTGTCGGGGGTCGAGCCGGGCAGCGCGGCGTGGAAGAGCTGCTGTCCGGCGCGGTGGATGTCGATGGCGACCGGCGCCTCGCGCTCCCGGGCCAGCTCGACGAGCAGGGAGCCCAGCGCCCACGCGTCGTCGTGGGTGAAGCGGCGGAAGACCAGGCGGCGTTCCTGCTCCTCCAGCTCCGCCACGGTGGGTGTCGTCGGTGCCGTGCTCACAGGGACACCACCACTCCGTCGCGGGCCGACCTGCGGGCCGCCTCCAGTACGTCCAGGGCGGCGGCCGCCTCCAGCGCGTCCACCGGGTTCGGGCCGCCCTCGCGCAGGGCCTTGGCCACGGCGGCGTAGTACGCGGGGTAGTCGCCCGCGACGGTCGCCGCCACCTGCCCGCCGCCGGTCAGCGGGGAGTCCCCGGCGCCGACGCGGCCCCACAGCGACTCGTCCTCCTCGCCCCAGCCGGGGCCCGGCCGCTTGCCCTCGCGCAGCGCCGCCTCCTGCGGGTCGAGGCCGTGCTTGACGTAACCCGCCTTCGCGCCGAGCACCCGGAAACGGGGGCCGAGCTGGGCGGCGGTGGAGGAGACGTAGAGGTGGGAGCGGACGCCGTTCGCGTGCGTGAGCGCGAGGAACGTGTCGTCGTCCGCCGCCGCGCCCGCCCGCCGGACCACGGACTCGGCGTACACCTGGGTGACCGGGCCGAACAGGACCAGGGCCTGGTCGACGACGTGGCTGCCGAGGTCGTACAGGAGGCCGCCGATCTCCGCCGGGTCGCCGGACTCGCGCCAGCCGCCCTTCGGCTTCGGCCGCCAGCGCTCGAAGCGGGACTCGAAGCGCCACACCTCGCCCAGCGCGTCCTCGGCGAGCAACTTGCGCAGGGTCAGGAAGTCGTTGTCCCAGCGGCGGTTCTGGAAGACGGAGAGCAGCAGGCCGCGCTCCTCGGCCAGCGTCGCCAGCGCACGCGCCTCGGCGGCCGTGCCCGCCACCGGCTTGTCCACCACGACCGGCAGACCGGCCTCCAGGGCCCGCGTCGCGAGCGGTACGTGCGTCTTGTTCGGGGAGGCGACGACGACCAGGTCCAGCTCGCCGGCCCGGTCGAACAGCTCGTCGGGGCCCGCGACGGTACGCACGTCCGGGAACTCGGCGCGGGCCTGCTGCTGCCGCTCCGGGTTCGAGGTGACGACCGTGTCCAGGGCCAGGCCCTCGGTGGCGGCGATCAGCGGGGCGTGGAAGACGGAACCCGCGAGGCCGTAGCCGACGAGGCCGACGCGCAGAGGGGGATTGCCGGGAGGAGTACCAGTCATGCGTCCTACTTTCGCAACGGTGTTGCCAAAGTGCAAGCGCCGGGGACAATGGGGGCGTGAACAGGAGCAACGGCGGAGGTACGGGGATCGGCGCGGGCGTAGGCACCGGTGCGGGTGCGGGTACGGGCGGTGGCGCGAACCTGCTCGCCCCGCGCAGCCACAACACCGCCCTGGTGCTCGACCTGCTGCGCACCGCCGGCGGCGAGGGCATCAGCCGGCTGGAACTCGCCGAGCGCACCGGGCTCACCCCGCAGGCGGTCAGCAAGATCACCGCCCGGCTCCGGGGCGAGGGCCTGGCCGTCGAGGCCGGACGCCGCGCGTCCACCGGCGGCAAGCCGCGCACGGTACTGCGCCTGGTGCCCGGGGCGGGCCACGCCCTCGGCGTCCACCTGGACCGCGACGAGCTGCGCGCGGTGCTGGTCGACCTCGACGGCACCGTGCTGGGGGAGCGGTGCGCCCCACTGGACCTGGGCGCGGGGGCGGAGACCGTACTGGAGGAGGTGGCGCGGGCGGCGGAGGGGCTGGAGTCGTCGGTCCCGGGGGAGCGGGGCCCGGCGCCTGCCGTCGTGGAGGGCGTTCGGTCGCCCGGTGGTCCTCTCGGCGCCGTTCCCACCCTCCTCGGGCTCGGCGTCGCCCTTCCGGGGCCGTTGGACCACGTCCGTGGGGTGCTGCACCGGGTCACCGGCTTCCCGGAGTGGGACGGCTACCCGCTGCGGGACGCGCTGGAGCGGCGGCTGGGCGTGCCGGTCGTCGTCGACAAGGACACCAACGCGGCGGCGCTCGGCCTGGCGGTCGGCGGCGCGGGAGGCGGGGAGGACGGGACCGGGAGCGGGTCCTTCGCCTACCTCCACCTCGGTACCGGGCTCGGCGCCGGTCTCGTCTTCGGCGGCGGCGTGCACCGGGGTGCCCGGACCGGCGCCGGGGAGTTCGGGCACCAGGTCGTCCAGCTCGACGGGCCGCCCTGCACCTGCGGCGCCCGGGGCTGCATAGAGGCCCTGTGCCTCGCCGCCGTCGCCCGCGGAGACCTCGCGGAGGCGGCGAGGGTGCTCGGCACGGGCGCCGCGAACCTCGCCGGGCTGCTGGACATCGACCTGGTGCTGCTGGGCGGCCGTACCGTCGCCGCCGCGCCCGAGGCATTCGTCCAGGGCGTCGGCGCGGTCCTCGGCGCCCGCGCCCGGCGCGAGGGCGGTCACGACGGAGCCGTACCGGTGCGGCTCGCGCCGGGCGGAACGCGCGGGGTCGCGGAGGGCGCGGCCCAACTGCTGCTGGCCCCGCTGTTCGGCCGGGGCGAGGGCGGCTGAGGCGGGGCAACACGGTGGGCCCCCGGCCCGTCACCCGCGTCTGCGACCATCCCTGCGTGGACTATCCGAACGACCAGGCCCCGGGCGCCCCCGTCCGCTCCGGGATTCCCGAGCACGGGCGCGTGCCGAAGTACTACGCCGTCAAGGCGCGGATCGACCGACTCGTCGACGAGCTGGGGGAGGGCGGCACCATCCCCACCGAGCGGGACCTGTCCGAGCGCTACGGCGTCGCCCGCGAGACCGTGCGGCAGGCCCTGCGCGAACTCGTGCTGGAGGGCAAGCTGCGCCGGCAGGGGCGCGGCACCGTGGTCGCGGGGCCGAAGCTGGCGCAGCCGCTGTCCCTGGCCAGCTACACCGAGGGCGTCCGGCGCCAGGGGCGCACCCCCGGCCGTGCCCTCGTCACCCTCGATCGCTTCCCCTGCCCCGACGCGCTCGCCGCCGAGACCGGCCTCACGCGCGGGGAGCCCGTCTGGCACCTGGAGCGGGTGCTGCTCGCCGACGACGAGCGGGTCGGGCTGGAGAGCACCTACGTCGCCGTGGCCCGCATCCCCGACCTGGACACCGCCTTCGACCCGGACTCGTCCTTCTACGCCCACCTCGCCGCGCAGGGCATCGCCTTCGGAGACGCCGACGAACGCATCGAGACCGTGCTCGCCACCCCGCGCGAGGCCCTGCTCATCGGCACCCCGCCGGCCCTGCCGATGCTGCTCATCCACCGGGTCTCCCGGGACACCGAGGGCCGCCCGCTGGAGCGGGTGCGCACGCTCTACCGGGGTGACCGGTTCTCGTTCACGGCCCACCTGAGCGGCTGAAAAACACCCTTGCCGGATGCCCGGTAGAATAACGAAAAGGTAACGGGTCTAGCCCAAACGTGATGACCAGTTCACGCTCTCGTTGTCAGCCGGATTCCTCCGGTTCCCCGATGCCAAGGAGCGTGGCGGTCGTGAAAGTGATAGTCGTCGGAGCCGGCGTGGTGGGCACCATGCACGCGTGGCACGCAGTGAACCGCGGCCATGAGGTCGTACAGATCGAGCGCGAGACCGAGGCCCGGGGCGCCTCACTGCGCAATTTCGGCCAGATCTGGGTCAGTGGCCGAGCGGGCGGTGAGGAGCTGGAGACCGCGCTGCGGGCCCGGGAGCTGTGGGAGGAGATCGGCGGCCGGGTCCCGGCGCTGGGCTTCCGCCCCAACGGCTCCCTGACCCCGCTCCGCGGCGACCTGGAGCGCGCCGTCGCCGAGGCGGCCGTCGCCCGCCCGGACGCCGCCGCCCGCGGCCACAAGCTGCTCACCCCCGGCGAGGCCCGCGCCCTGAACCCGGCCCTTCGCGGCGAGTTCGACGCCGCGCTGTACTGCGAGCGCGACGCCGCCGTGGAACCGCGCACCGCCCAGCTCGCCCTGCGCGCGGAACTCCGCAAGTCCCCGCGCTACACCTTCCTGCCCGGCCGCGAGGTCCGCGACGTCGTCGGCGAGAGCGCCGTCCGCGACGACCACGGCGACACGCACACCGGCGACGTCGTCGTCCTCGCCACCGGCGCCTGGCTCGGCGGCCTGGTGCGTGAACTGGCCGGACCCGACCTGCCCGTGCGCCGGGTCCGCCTCCAGATGATGCAGACCGACCCCCTCGGCGAACCGCTCACCACCTCGGTCGCCGACGCCGACAGCTTCCGCTACTACCCCGCGTACGGCTCGCCCGCCCTGGACGAGCTGAACGCCCGGCAGCCGCAGCCGGCCACCGCGGCCGAGCACCGGATGCAGCTGCTGATGGTCCAGCGCGCCGACGGCGGCCTGACCATCGGCGACACCCACGAGTACGAGCACCCCTTCGCCTTCGACACCGTCGAGGACCCCTACGAGCACCTCACCGGCGTCGTCGAGTCCCTCCTCGGCCGCCCGCTGCCCCGGGTCCGCCGCCGCTGGGCCGGCGTGTACGCGCAGTGCACCGACAAGAGCCGCGTCGTGCACCGGCAGCAGGTGCGCGACGGCGTGTGGCTGGTCACCGGGCCCGGCGGGCGCGGCATGACCTGCTCACCCGCGATAGCCGAGACCACCGCGAACGAACTGGGCTGGTGAACCCCCTGATGAACACGACCTCCCCCGACAACCGCCTCGTCGTCCTCGACATGGCCGGCACCACCGTCGCCGACGGCGGCCTCGTCGAGCGCGCCTTCGACAGCGCCGCCCGCGCACTCGGCGTCGCGCCCGGCACCCCGGACCACGCCGAGAAGCTCGACTACGTCCGCGCCACCATGGGCGAGTCCAAGATCTCCGTCTTCCGGCACCTGTTCGGCGACGAGGACCGCGCCCGGCGCGCCAACGCGGCCTTCGAGAAGGCGTACGGCGAACTCGTCGACGACGGCCTGATCGCCCCCGTCCCCGGCGCCCGCGAGGCCGTCGAGGAACTCACCGCCGACGGCCGCACCGTCGTCCTCACCACCGGCTTCGCCCGCGTCACCCAGGACGCCATCCTCGACGCGCTCGGCTGGCGCGACCTGGTGCCGCTCACCCTGTGCCCCGCCGACGCCGGCGGCCGCGGCCGGCCGTACCCGGACATGGTGCTGGAGGCGTTCCTGCGCACCAAGGCCGCCGACGACGTACGGCAGGTCGCCGTCGTCGGCGACACCTCCTACGACGTGCTCAGCGGCGTACGCGCCGGTGCCGGACTGGTCGCCGGGGTGCGCACCGGGGCCCACGGCGACGACGCCTTCCGCGAGGCGGGCGCGACCCACGTGCTGGACTCCGTCGCCGCTCTGCCCGCCCTCCTGCGGGGAGCAGCCGGCTGATGAGCACCACCAGCAGCGGCATCCGCTTCGACTCGGTCACCGTCGCCTACGACGGCAACGTCGTCCTGGACGCCCTCGACCTCACCGTCGGACCGGGCGAGGTCATGGCGCTGCTCGGGCCGTCCGGATCCGGCAAGACCACCGCGCTGCGGGCGGTCGCCGGGTTCGTACGGCCCGCCTCCGGGCGGGTGTTCCTCGGCGACCGCGACGTCACGGCACTGCCCCCGCACCGGCGCGGCATCGGCATGGTCGTCCAGCAGTACGCCCTGTTCCCGCACATGCGGGTGGAGGACAACGTCGCCTTCGGGCTGAAGGCCCGCAAGGCCGCCAAGGCCGAGATCCGGACCCGGGTGTCCGAGGCGCTGGAGATGACCGGCATGGGCGCCTACGCCCGCCGCCACCCCCGCGAGCTGTCCGGCGGCCAGCAGCAGCGCGTCGCCATCGCCCGCGCGCTCGCCGTCCGGCCGGACGTCCTGCTCCTCGACGAACCGCTGTCCGCCCTCGACGCCCAGCTGCGCTCCGGCATGCTCGCCGAACTGGCCCGCCTGCACCGCGAACTGCCCGACGTGTCGATCCTCTACGTCACCCACGACCAGGTCGAGGCCCTCACCCTGGCCGACCGGATCGCGGTGATGGACAAGGCCCGCCTCCAGGCCTGCGGCACCCCGCGCGAGCTGTACCGGGCGCCGGCCAACGCGTTCACCGCGTCCTTCGTCGGCAACGCGAACCTGCTGCCGGTGACCGTCGGCGCCGGGGGAGTGTCCTTCGGGGAAGCCGAGATCAAGGTGGACACGGGAGGAGCCGCGGCAGGCGCCTCGGCCACCCTGTGCGTACGCCCGCACCTGGTCGGACTCGGCGACGGCCCCAACCGGATCACCGGCACGGTGCGGGAGATCCAGTGGCGGGGCGCCACGCACCGGCTGTACGTCGACGTCGCCGGACACCAGGTCATGGCCGACGTGCGGGAGTTGCGGGAGCCGCCGGTTCTCGGCGAGGCCGTGACGGTGCACTTCGCCGCGGACGACGCGGTGCTGCTGCCCGCGGGGGTGGGCCGTGACTGAGGTCGCACCCGGGCCGGGGGCCGGTGGGGGCTTGTCGCGCCCGCCGCGCGGTAGCCGGAAATCGAGCACAGCCCCGCGCCGCCCCTACGCAGCGCTCCTGTGGGCCCTCCCGCCGGCGGCCCTGCTCGCCCTCTTCTTCCTCTATCCGCTCGCCCTCGTCGTCCAGCAGTCCTTCCAGCCGGACACCGGCGGCACCTCGCTCCAGCCGTACGCCGACGTCTTCGCCTCCGCCGCCTTCCGCGAGGCGCTGTGGACCACCGTGTGGCTGGCGGTGGCGGCCACCGCCGGCTGCCTGGTGCTCGGGTTCGTCCTGGCGCTGGTCATCGCCTTCGTGCCCTTCCCCGGGTCGAAGGCGGTGGCCCGCTTCATCGACGTCTTCCTGTCCTTCCCGTCCTTCCTGATCACGCTCGCCCTGCTGTTCGTCTACGGCACGGTCGGCATGGCCAACGGCGCGTGGACCGACGTGACGGGCGCGGCCGAGGGGCCGTTCCGGTTCCTCACCACGCCCTGGGGGGTGCTGCTCGCGGAGATCACGTACTTCACGCCCTTCGTGATGCGCCCGCTGCTCGCCGCCTTCTCGCAGCTCGACACCGCCCAGCTGGAGGCCGCCGGTTCGCTGGGCGCCCGCGCGCCGCGCATCGTCCGGCGGATCATCCTGCCCGAGGCGCTGCCCGCCCTCGCGGCCGGCGGCAGCCTGGTTCTCGTCCTGTGCCTGAACGAGTTCGGCATCGTCCTGTTCACCGGCGCCAAGGGCGTCACGACCCTGCCGACCCTCGTCTACGGCAAGGCGATCCTGGAGTCCGACTACCCGGGCGCCTGCGTGGTCGCCGTCGTCAACGTCCTGATCTCCGTGGGCCTCTACGGCCTCTACCGGGTGGTGAGCCGCCGTGCTGGTGCATAGCCGCGGAGCGAGGTGGGCCGTGTGGACGGTCTTCCTCGTCCTCTTCCTGCCCCTGTTCGCCCTCCCGCTCCTGGTGGTCCTCGGCGCCTCCTTCGCCACCCGCTGGTCCAGCGTCCTGCCCTCCGGCTTCACCACCGCCCACTACGAGGCCGCCACCCGCGGCGAGGCCCTCCAGGCGCTCACCACCAGCCTGGTCACCGCCACCGCCGCCAGCCTCCTCGCCCTCGTGGCCGGCACCTGGGCC
Organism: Streptomyces sp. MH60; assembly: GCF_002939385.1. Taxonomy (GTDB): domain Bacteria; phylum Actinomycetota; class Actinomycetes; order Streptomycetales; family Streptomycetaceae; genus Streptomyces. The sequence goes on from NZ_MULI01000054.1 coordinate 36,597, forward strand.
GCCCTCGCCGCGGCGGCGCTGGGACAGCGCTACCGCAAGGCGCTCGACGCCCTGTTCGTGCTGCCCCTCGCCGTGCCCTCCGTCGTCGTCGGCCTCGCCACCCTGGTCGCCTTCTCCCAGCCGCCGATGCTGCTCAACGGCACCCGCTGGATCGTGATCATCGCCCACACCGTGCTGGTCACCGCCTTCGCCCACCAGTCCGTGTCCGCCGCCCTCACCCGCCTCGACCCGGCCTACGAACAGGCCGCCGCCTCCCTCGGCGCCTCACCGGCGTACGTGCTGTGGCGGGTGCGGCTCCCGCTGCTGCTGCCGTCCCTGACCGCCGCCGCCGGCCTCTGCTTCGCCCTGTCCATGGGCGAGCTGAGCGCCACGATGATGCTCTACCCGCCCGACTGGACCCCGCTGCCCGTCCTGATCTACGCGGCCACCGACCGCGGCGCCCTGTTCACCGGCTCCGCCGTGGCCGTGGTCCTCATGACGGCCACCCTCCTGGTGCTGCTCGCCGTCTCCCGGATCCGCACCAGAGCCTCGTACCGCTGAACCGGCACCCGCCGAACCGGTACCGCCGAACCCGACCCCCGCCCCGACCCCGCAAGGAGTTCACCTCGCCATGCCCAGGAACGCCCGCAAGCCGCTCGCCGCCGCCGCTCTCGCCGTCCTCGCCGTCCCGCTCACCGCCTGCTCCGGCACCTCCGCCGCCTCCGACGAGAACGTCGTCACCGTCTACAGCGCCGACGGCCTCAAGGGCGAGAACGGCGACGGCTGGTACGACCGGGTCTTCGCCGACTTCGAGAAGGAGACCGGCATCAAGGTCGAGTACGTCGAGGGCGGCTCCGGCGAGATGGTGCAGCGCACCGTCCGCGAGAAGCGCAACCCGCAGGCCGACGTCCTCGTCACCCTCCCGCCCTTCATCCAGCAGGCCGACACCAAGGGCCTGCTCCAGAAGTACGCCCCCGAGGGCGCCGACCACGTCAGCGGCGCCGACAAGTCCGCGACCGGCACCTGGACCGCCGTCGTCAACAACTACTTCGGCTTCGTCCACAACACCAAGGAGCTGAAGCAGGCCCCCACCACCTGGGAGGACCTGCTCGACGGCAGGTACGAGAACAAGCTCCAGTACTCCACCCCCGGCGTCGCCGGCGACGGCACCGCCGTCATCGTCAAGGCCATGCACGACTTCGGCGGCGAGAAGCCCGCCATGGAGTACCTGAAGAAGCTCCAGGCCAACAACGTCGGCCCGTCCGCCTCCACCGGCAAGCTCGCCCCCAAGGTCGACAAGGGCGAACTGCTCGTCGCCAACGGGGACGTGCAGATGAACTACGCCCAGTCCAAGTCCATGCCGAACCTCGGCATCTGGTTCCCGGCCCGCGAGGGCGGAAAGCCCACGACCTTCGCCCTGCCCTACGCGGCCGGCCTGGTCACCGACGCCCCGCACACCGAGAACGGCAGGAAGCTCCTCGACTACCTGCTGAGCCAGAAGGCGCAGCGGCAGGTCAGCGAGATCGGCGGCGGTTTCGCGGCCCGCCAGGACGTCAAGGCCACGGACGCCAACGCCATCGCCCTCACCGGCCTGATGGACGGCGTGGAGGTCTTCGACCCCGACTGGAACGACATCGAGAAGAACCTCACCTCCTACATCGACGCCTGGAAGGAGGCGACGGGCAGCTGAGGAGACCGGGAGCCGAGCCGACCGGGAACTGAGACGAGCGTTCCCTCAAGATCCGGCACTGTTTAGGCTGGGGCGCACGCAGGACCGCCCAGGCAGGAGACCGAGCACATGGCAGACCGCAAGCCCATCGAGTCGTGGCTCACCGACATGGACGGGGTCCTCATCCACGAAGGCGTGCCGATCCCCGGCGCCGACGCCTTCATCAAGAGGCTCCGCGAATCCGGCAAGCCCTTCCTGGTCCTCACCAACAACTCGATCTACACCCCGCGCGACCTGCACGCCCGGCTGCGCCGCATGGGCCTGGAGGTGCCGATCGAGTCCATCTGGACCTCGGCGCTGGCCACCGCCAAGTTCCTGGACGACCAGCGGCCCGGCGGCTCGGCGTACGTCATCGGCGAGGCCGGCCTGACCACGGCCCTGCACGACATCGGCTACATCCTCACCGACCACGACCCCGACTACGTGGTCCTCGGCGAGACCCGCACCTACTCCTTCGAGGCCATGACGAAGGCGGTACGCCTGATCAACGCGGGCGCCCGCTTCATCTGCACCAACCCCGACGAGACCGGCCCCTCCGCCGAGGGGCCGCTCCCGGCGACCGGCGCGGTGGCCGCCCTGATCACCAAGGCGACCGGCAAGCAGCCGTACTTCGCCGGCAAGCCCAACCCGCTGATGATGCGCACCGGGCTCAACGCGATCGGCGCCCACTCCGAGACCAGCGCGATGATCGGCGACCGCATGGACACCGACGTGCTGGCCGGGATGGAGGCCGGGATGCAGACCTTCCTCGTCCTCACCGGCCTCACCCGGCCCGAGCAGGTCGAGAACTTCCCGTACCGCCCGTCCCAGGTGGTCGACTCCATCGCGGACCTCGTGGAACGGGTCTGAAACGCGGATGTTCCCCGCATGACCCGATCGGAGTAGCGCACCCCCGCGCAGGATGCGGTGACGCGTCCCGCGGGGCAGCCTCCAGGTAACTGGAGGTACACGATGGGCTCACTGAAAGTCACGCTCTGTGCCGGAGCCGCGCTGGCCACCGTGCTGTGCGCACCGGCGGCCCACGCCTACGCGGCGGACGGCGGGGGTGTCTCCGTGACACCGTCCTCGCCCGCCCCCGGCACCGACGTCACACTCCGCGTGCCCGACTGCACCGAGAAGACGGCCGTCGCCGTGTCCGCGGCGTTCGAGACGGACGTACGGCTCAGCCTGGCCGCGGGCGACGGCGTCCTCGTCGGCTCCAGCCGGGTGCGCACCACCGTGCGGGCCGGTGCGTACGCCGTACAGGTCAAGTGCGGCGACCGCGCCCGCAAGGGCACCCTCACCGTCGAGGAGAACCGGCGCCCGGACACCCGGCCGTCCGCACCCGCCTCGCCCGTCGCCCCGGTGGACGCGGGCGGCGGCGGCACCGCGCGGCTGGCCGCCGACAGCGCGGAGCAGGCCCGCTCCGCGCCTCCCGGCACGGCGCACACCGTGACCGGCCTGGTGCTCGCGGGCATCGCCGCCGTCGCCGTGGCGCTGCGCAGCGTCCGCAGCCGGAGCCGCGGGACGGACTGACCATGTCCGAACAACACGCGCGGGACACCGCGCCGACCGCCGCCCCCGGCGGCCGCCTGGTGACCGGCATCGCCTGGGCGGTGCTGCTCCTCGGGCTGTGGCTGTGGGGCCGCGAGGCCACCGACGTGCGCGAGGGCATATCCCGGCCGGCCACCGGCGACATGGCGGCGGCCGGGCGTCCCCCCGACGTCCCCCTGCCCCCGGCCCGCGCACCGCTCGGCGACGCCCGTCCGCAGCGGCTCGACGTCCCCGAACTCGGCATCGACGCCCCCGTCGTGGCCCGCGGCCTCGACACCGAGGGCGCCATCGAGCCCCCGCCCTTCGACCAGCCCGGCACCGTCGGCTGGTACGCGACCGGCGTCACCCCCGGAGCGGCCGGCACCGCCCTGATGGTCGGCCACGTCGACACCGAGACCCGGCCCGCCGTCTTCTACGAGCTGAGCACCCTGGAACCCGGCGAGACGATCCGGGTGACCCGCGCCGACGACGAGGTCGCCGAGTTCACCGTCGACGACGTCCAGGTCCTCACCCGCGACGGCTTCGACGCCCAGCAGGCCTACGGACCGCGCGAGACGGAACGCGCCGAACTCCGCCTCATCACCTGCGGCGGCACCTTCGACCACACCACCGACAGCTACACGGCCAACGTCGTCGTCTCCGCCTACCTGACCGGAACCGCCTCCGCCCGCGACGTCATCCCGTGAGCGGTCCCGTGTCCCGGGCCGCCTGCGCGAGGGCACGGACCGGTCCCGTCTCGCCGGCCGTCGGCCAGATCAGGGCCCAGCTCGCCGTCGGAGCGTCGTAGGGGCGGAGATAGCGGAGGCCGTGCCACTGGTAATAGCGTGCGGCATCGCCGTGGACGAGGCTGATCGCCTCGCCCGCCGCGACCACGGCGGCCAGTTCCTGGAACGAGGAGACCTTCGGGCCGCGCCGGACGGGCCGGCCGCCGGGGGTGTGGGTGGGGACGAGCGTCTGCTGCCAGTACTCGGGGATGGGTGTGGCCGAGTGCGGCAGGGGCCAGTCGGCCAGGTCCTCCATGCTGACGGCGTCGCGGCCGGCGAGGGGGTGGTCGGTGGCGACCATGAGCAGCAAGGGTTCGGTCACGACGATCGGGCCGACGGTGAGATCCGGTTCGCGGACCGGCAGCCAGGCGGTCGCCACGTCCACCGAGCCGTTCCGGAGGGGGCCGAAGGGGTCTGTGAAGACGACCTCCTGGATGCGGAGGACGACCTCGGGGTGCCGGCTGCGGAACAGGTCGAGTACGCGTACCTGGTCGTGTGCCTGCGGACCGTGCAACCCGAGGGTCAGCGTGCTCGTCGTGCCACGGGCGGCGGCGGTGGCCGCGCGGGTGCCGTCGAGTATCTGCTGGTAGCCCGCGCCGAGGTCGCGCCGCAGTTGTGCGCCGATCGCGGTCAGCTCGACCTTGCGGCTGCTCCGGGCGAAGAGGCGCGCTCCGATCCTTCGCTCCTGCTTGGCGATCGACTGGCTCACGCGCGCCTGCGACACGTGCAGCCGGTCCGCCGTCCGGCCGAAGTGCAGCTCCTCGGCCAGCGTCAAGAAGATCTCGATGTCCCGCAGTTCCACCACTTGCCCCCGCCCTCAGCGATAACTCCTGGGTTATCAGACCATGTGAAACGAGCGATTGTTCGCGCCCTTCCCGCCCTGCATCCTGGGCCGGATACGGGGAGGCAGGGAGAAGAGATGCGGATGCGGAGCGTGGTCACGGCCGGTGCGGCGGTCCTGGCGCTGACGGCGGTCAGCGGCTGCGGCGGTGACGAGGGCGGCGGCGAGGGCACGGCGGCCGGCGGCGGGGGCTACGGGCAGTCCGCGGGCAGCGGGGGGCGGCTCATGGACACCGAGACGGAAGGCCGTCCGAGCGCCGCCACCATGGCGGACATCGAGGCGTTCGTCAGCGCACGCACCACGTGCACCGATCTGCACATGAAGGACAAGGACTACGACGACGAGGATGACCCGGAGGCGGAGTCGACCGGCACGCTGTGGGGCATCAGGGAGCGTGCCGTGTGCTGGGACGCGAAGCGGAACGGGATCACGCTCATGTCCGTCGACGACATGAAGAGCTTCCAGACCCAGGCGCGGAAGCGGGGCCCCGCCGGGTACCTCGTCGGGGAGGACTTCGTCGTCACGGGTGGCCCCACGACGCGGGCCGACCTCAGGGGGTCGGGGCTCCTCGCCCTCGTCTGTGACCCGGAGACCCGGATCCCGAGCGGCTACACGAAGGAGAAGGGCCTCGTGGACGGCTGCACCCTGACCGATTTCATCTCCTGACGCCGGGCGTGTGCGGCTGGACAGCCGGCCGCTCCCCTCGCCCGGGAACCGCATGGGTCCAGGCCGCGTATGTCAGGATTGAGCCTCGGAACAGTGCACCCAGGGGGGTTGGATGTACGGCAGCAAGCCGGCCGGAATCACGTCCAGGAGGCGGGCTGCGTCGGCGGCGGCACTCGGAGCGGCGGCCCTGCTGCTCGCGGGCTGCTCCTCGTCCGGCGACGGGGACGACAAGGGCGCGGGCGCCGGGATCACGCAACAGCCCAAGGAGGCCGACCCGTTCTGGGTCAACCCCGACGGCACCGCGGCCCAGCAGGTCGCGTCCCTCGCCGAGGACGGCAAGAAGGACCAGGCCGAACAGATCCGCAAGATCGCCCAGCAGCCGACCGGCGAGTGGATCAGCCCGGAGAGCCCCGAGGAGCAGGCCCGCGGCTTCACCGAGGCCGCCGACGAGGCCGGCCGCACCGCGCTGCTCGTCCTCTACAACATCCCGCACCGCGACTGCGGCCAGTACTCGGGCGGCGGCGCCGCCGACGGCAACGCCTACCGCTCCTTCGTCGACGGCGTGGCCAAGGGCATCGGCGACCGTGCCGCCACCGTCGTCCTGGAACCGGACGCGGTGCTCCACCTCGTCGACGGCTGCACCCCGCAGGAGTTCCACGAGGAGCGCTACGACCTCCTCAAGGGCGCGGTCGCCAAGCTCGGCGCCCTGAAGAACACCAAGGTGTACCTGGACGCGGGCAACGCCGGCTGGGGCCACCCCGACCAGATCTTCGACCCCCTGAAGCGGGCCGGCATCGACCAGGCCGACGGCTTCTCGGTCAACGTGTCGAACTTCTACACCACCGAGGACTCCATCGCCTACGGCAAGCAGCTCTCCGCCAAGGTGGGCGGCAAGCACTTCGTCATCGACACCAGCCGCAACGGCAACGGCCCCTACGCCGAGGGCGCCCCCGACGAACGCTGGTGCAACCCCCCGGGCCGGGCCCTCGGCGAAACCCCGACGACGAAGACCGCCGACCCCCTGGTCGACGCCTACCTCTGGGTCAAGCGCCCGGGAGAGTCGGACGGCGAATGCAAGGGCGGCCCGAAGGCGGGGGAGTGGTACGCCGAGTACGCCTTGAAACTGGCGCAAGGGTAAACGCGCTCAGGGGCGCGGGGCTGTGACATGTGCGACTACCGCCGCGTGCGCGCGATCAACCACGACGCTCCCGCACCCCTGGTCACCACCTGCGGGAGCGCTACGGCAACCCGCGGGAGCGCTACGGCACCCGCACCCACTCCGCCTTGCTCGGCGTCCCCTCCCCGTCCGTCACGAACATCATGTACCACCCCGACTGCACCAGGTTCTTACCCGTGGGCACCGTCACCGTCAGCTTGTCCCCGTCCGCCTTGAAGTCCAACGCGATCGACCGCTGATCCACATCCGTGACATGCGTGGACGCACTCGGCCGGATCAACCGCACCTTCTTGACCGTCGACGCCGCACGCGAGGTGAACGTCCCCGACTCACCGCGCGCGATGGTCTGCGGGCCACCGGACAGGTCCGGCCGCGAGTCCCGGTACAGGTACGGCGGCGTGTAGATCTCCACGCGCTGCTCGAACTTGCCCGGCTTGGTGTTGGCCTTGTCGGCGTAGAGCGAGTCCGAGCCGAAGAACATCAGGCGCCCGTCGGGCAGCAGGATCGACCCGGAGTGGTAGTTGCGGCCCACCAGCGGATCGGCGACCCGTTCGAACGAGTTCGTGTCCGGGTGGTACAGCCGCGCCTGGAGGATGTTGGAGTCGCCGCGGCCCCGGTAGTCCGCCGAGCCGCCGGAGACCAGCACGCTGTCGTCGGGCAGGATCGAGGCCTGCGGATAGCGCGTGCCCTTCTCCAGTGACGGCCCGTCCACGAACTTCGGGTCGTCCGCCTTGAGGTCGGCGATCCGGGTCTTCTCGCTGGAGAGCTTGGACTCGCCGACCCCGCCGCCGCCGATCACCATGTACTTCTCGTCCTGCGCCGGCGGCAGCAGCACCGTGTTCGCCGTCTCCAGCATGTTCGCGTCGCTCATGCCGGGGACCTTGGTGAACTTGTTGGTCTCCACGTCCCAGACGCCCGGGGTGCGGCCCACGTCGTCGGGGCCGTAGCCGGCGTTCGCGCCCGAGTAGAAGACCTTGCCGTTCTGCATCAGGAACAGCGCCGGGTAGGTCGGGAACTGGCGGACCTTGTCGGTGTAGGTCCACTTCTTGGTCTCCGGGTCGTAGACCTCGTTCTTGCCCGGGACCAGCTGGCCTATGTCGTCGAGGCCGGAGACGCTGAGGACCTTGCCGTCGCCCAGGGTGGTGAGCGTCGGGTACCAGCGGGCCTCGTGCATCGGGTCGACCTTGATGTACTTCTCGGCGACCGGGTCGAACTCGAAGGCGTCCCGGATGCCCTGGAAGTCCTTCTTGTCGAGGGCGAGCTTCTGCGCGATGCCGTACGTGTTGCGGGCGTCGGCACCCGACAGGCCCTGGATGCGGTAGTTGTCCTCCGTGCCCGTCTCGTACTTGCTGCCGCTCTGCTGCGCCTCGACGTAGATCCGGCCGAGGCCCGGGTCGTTGCGCACGAACGCGCCGGTCGCCGGGTCGAAGACCTTCTTCGCGCGCGGCACCAGCACGGGGTCCTTGGAGACGAAGGTCTTGCCGTTCTCCCTGCCGGTGAACCGGGTGCCCGCCGGGAGGGTGATCGGCTTGTCCGGGTTCTCGTTGTGGACGACCATCAGGCCGCCGGCCTTGGTGACGTCGCCCTTGAGCTTCTCGTACCGCCTGGTGCCGCCCGCGATCAGCAGGTTGCCGTTGGCGAGCTGCGTGTGCCCGGTGCAGAACAGGTCGGTGGGCGTCGGCACCTTCTTGATGGTGCCCTTGACGGGGTCCCAGATCCGGGTGTCGTACTGCTTGTCGTCGGAGTTGTCCTGGTTGTTGCCGGACCCGGCGACCATCAGCACCTTGCCGGTGCGCAGCAGTGCCGCGTGGATGGTGTTCTGCCGGTACTTCTCGGGAAACTCGATGATCTCCCACTTGCCGTTGGCGGCCTTGTACTCCGGCTTGTTGATCTTGTACTGGTGGTATTTCTCGGTCCCGAAGCGGTAGAGCCACGGCCCGTTCATCCCGGCCAGCGCTACCACCACCGCCGTACCTATCGCGAAGCGACGGGCGCGGCGGCGGCCGGCACGGTCTTTCATTCCTTACGTCCCCCAAGTCCACCAAGGGCGATCTGCATGGTCTGGTCGTCGCCCCCGTCGGCGGAGGCGGCCCAGTTGGGCCTCTGCTGCGGTGCGTGTGCCGCGTGTCGTCCGTGCGGCTGCTGCGGCGGGATCCGCGGTGCGGGCTCCGCCGCCGCGACCGGCGGTCGCTTCTTCGCCTTCCTCAGCTCGTGGCGCCAGGCGAACATCGGCGACGCGGTGATCAGCAGCGCGAAGGTCGCCCAGATGATCATCGCGGGGTGCGAGTGGCCGAGGGCGACGCCGGCGGCGATCGAGCCGGCGAAGATCACGATGAAGTACCAGTGGTACCGGAAGGTGCCGAACAGGGTGTCCGGGCTGGCCGAGTCGCCCTTCGGGGTCACCACGAACTTGCTCTTGCGGCGCAGCACGGAGTCGATGAGCGCCTTCGCGTACAGCGGCGCCGACAGCGCGGACATGATCATACCGGCCACACCGCCGGAGCCCTCCGGCTCGTGCGGCGAGACGTTGTGGCGGCGGTTCCAGACGTAGAGGCCGATCTGGAGCGCGGAGGCGTTGCCGTAGAGCATCAGCCAGACCGCCGGGTCGATGTTGACGCCGGACGCGCCCAGGCCCAGGAACAGGCAGCAGCTCAGCGCCGCCAGGATCCAGTTCAAGGCCGACATCGGATAGAAGATGATCATCATCGTGTAGTTGAAGAGCTTGCTCGGCGGCAGCGAGTACCAGCCCTTCCAGTACTGCTTGAGGATCGTCTCGTACGTCCCCCGCGACCAGCGCATCTGCTGGGTGAAGAAGTCCGTCCAGGCGTTCGGGCCCTCGCCGACCGCGAGCACGTCCGGGGTGTAGACCGAGCGCCACTTGCGGCCGGTGGCCGGGTTCCTGTGGCGGTGCATCTCGAAGCCGGTCGCCATGTCCTCGGTGATCGAGTCGTACAGGCCGCCGATCTGCTTGAGCGCCCTGATGCGCACCGCGTTGGAGGTGCCCACGAACATCGGCCCGCCGTAGCGGTTGCCGGCGCGCTGGATCAGCGCGTGGAAGAGGAACTGCTGCGACTCGGCGGCCTTGGTGATCGGGTTGTCGTAGTTGCCGTAGACCTGCGGGCCGATGACGAAGCCGACGTCCGGGTCGCGGAAGAAGCCGAGCATTCGCTCCAGGTAGTTGGGCAGCGGCACGTGGTCGGTGTCGACGGAGGCGAAGAAGTCGTAGTCGTCGCCGTGCGCCTCCAGCCAGGCGTTGTAGTTGCCGTGCTTGGTCTTGGCGCGGTGCGGGCCCTTCTTCCGGTTCCACTTGGCGACGCCCTTGCGGGAGAAGTGGTGCACGCCCAGGCGCGCGCACACCTCCTTCACCTCCGGGTCGTCGCCCTCGTCGAGGAGCCAGACGTGCATCAGACCGCGGTGGCGGATCTTCACGGCCGCCTCCAGGGTCTTCGTCACCATCTCCAGCGGCTCCTTGCCGGGCACGAAGGAGGTGAGGAAGGCGACCCTGGTGCCGGTCTCGGGCACCACCGGGACCGGGTCGCGGGCGACCAGGGTGGCGTGCGCGTTCGACAGCACGTTCAGGCAGCGGAACAGCTCGATCAGCCCGATCGCGACGAGCATCACGATGTCGAGCGCGGGCAGCCAGTCGAAGGCCACGTAGTCGCGCTCCGTCCAGTGCTCCGGCTGGAGCAGCCAGACCAGCAGCACCACCGACAGCAGCGGCGCGGCGGCCAGCATCAGGGCGACCCGGATGCGGTGCGGCTCCTGCGAGATCAGCGAGCGGTACTGCACCCGGTACGGCTTGTCCGGGTCGGGCTGGGTGAGGGGGCCCGCGAGGCGGCTGTAGTGCTCGTAGTCGTACTTCGGCAGCGTCTTCTTTATCCGGCGGAACGAACCGGTGTTCCAGTTCCGGTGCCCGGGCACCCTGAGCTGGGTGGTCTGGGACGGGTCGTGGTCTGGCCCGGCGCCGGACGGCGTCGACGTCATGAGTCATTCCCCCCACACGCGGGTCATGCGTGTTTCGTCGCTTTTTTCGCCTGCTCCGGTCCCCCTCGACCGTCACGGACGTGTCAGTGGTGGGTCACTGTCACCACGGCATGCACACCTTATATAGACATGGAATGGCGACCCCCGGTTGCAGGGGGCCCTCGGCGTCCCCTCGGCGCCCGGCCCCGCAACCGGACCAGGGTTCTACGGCGTTCGCCATGATCGCAAGACGTCCCGGCGCCGGACACGCCGAAGGCCCCCCGTGTGATACGGAGGGCCTTCGACCGTCGGTGCGCCGCCAGGGACTCGAACCCCGGACCCGCTGATTAAGAGTCAGCTGCTCTAACCAACTGAGCTAGCGGCGCCTGCTGACCTGCACAACTCTACCGGATGCCGACCGGTGCTCCGGACCACCGTCCGCGGCCCCGCCCACCGCTCGCGGCGGCCGGGTACATCATTCGGACCGTCAACATGCGAGTGGTGTGGACAGTTGAGAAACTGACCGACATGTACCGAAGTGCACCGCCGCGGACATCCGTACCGGGAGTGTGAGGGGAATCGCATGGAGACTCCCGTATTCGAGGAGATCGAGCCCGCGAGCGACTGCGACTGCGCCGGCTGCCGTCACCGGCGGCGCGTTCTGCCGCACGCCCCGGCAGGCCGGGCGCTCGCCCATCCGGCGGCGTACCGCGCGCTGGTCGTGGCCGCCGCCGCCGCTTCCGCCACCGCCGTGTCCGCCCTCGGCGCGGGGTCGGCGGCGGCGCTCCCCGCGGCCGCCCATGCCCCCCATCGGCCGGGCGTTCCCGCAGGTGACGAGCCCGGTACCCCGCAGGGACCCCGGGCTCCGCTGCACGGCGCGACGGGCCGGCCCGCGGCGCCCCCGGCCGGTGCGGAACTGGCCGGCATCACCCGTACCGAGATCATCGACCGGGCCAGAACCTGGGTGGACGCGAAGGTCCCGTACAGCATGACCGCCTACTGGTCCGACGGTTACCGGCAGGACTGCTCGGGCTTCGTGTCGATGGCCTGGAAGCTGCCCGCCAACGAATGGACCGGAAGCCTCGCCACCGTCGCCGACCGCATCACCAAGGAGGAGCTCCAGCCCGGCGACATCCTGCTCTTCCACAACGCGTCCGATCCCCAGGAGGGCTCCCACGTGGTGATCTTCGGCGGCTGGACGGACGGCACGCACACCGCCTACACGGCCTACGAACAGACCCCGCCGCACACCCGCAAGCTCGACACGCCCTACGCCTACTGGAGCAACTCCGCCAAGTACCTGCCGTACCGCTACAAGGGGGTCACGGCGGGCAAGGCGGGCACGGCGGGCGCCGAGGAGGCGCCGCCCGGGGCCGCGGGCCCCGCCTCCCACGGGGTGGCCGGATACCCCGGCCGGGCGATGTTCGGGCCGGGCGCGGACAACCCGTACGTCACCCGGCTCGGCAGGCAGCTGGTGAAGAAGGGGTTCGGCACGCACTACACGAAGGGGCCGGGTCCGCGCTGGGGCGAGGCGGACCGGCGGGGTGTCCGGGACTTCCAGCGCGCCCAGGGCTGGCGCGGCGGAGCGGCGGACGGCCTCCCGGGCCCGGAGACCTGGCGGCGGCTCTTCTCCTGACCGCACCGGGGTGATCACCCGTTCATGACGCGTCTGGCGCGGAGGCTGGAGCACGCATGAGTACGAACACGACATCCACGACATCGTCCCCGGAGCCGCAGAGCACCGTTCCGGCCCCGGTGCCGGAGGGGCCCGACGCCGCGGCGGCGACCGGTCAGCGGCCCGCCCGGCTCATCCACAACGAGGCCACCACCGAGATCCCGGTCCACCTGCTGTTCCGCGACGACCCCGACCCGGTGCCGGTGCCGGTGCGGCCCGCGGTCGTCGCGCGGCGCCAGGGGCTCGGGGAGCGGTCGGGCGAACGGCCGGGCACCCGGCGCCCCGTCGCCGCGCGACCGCGTCCGGCGCCCCGGATCGACCCGGAGCTGACGGAACGTCCGG
>NZ_MULI01000055.1 GCF_002939385.1 Streptomyces sp. MH60
GAGCGGGCCCGCGCCGGCCCGACGACCAGGACCGGGAGCGGGCCGGGCGGCGCTCCCGGGGCAACCGGCCGGCCGGACCCCCTCCCCCGTCCGAAGTCCCCCGCACCCCCCTGCGCCTGCCGTCCCCGGCCCCGGCCCCGGGCACCTCGACGGCCGAGCCGCACAGCGCCCTGCTCGCGCCCGCACCGCCGATGCTGCGCCACACGCTGGCGCTGCAGCGTTCCCTGCGTCCGCTGAAGCGCCGCAGCGACGCGCCCGTCGGCCACGAGGTGGACGAGTCCGCGACCGCCGACCGCATCGCGCGCCTCGGCGCCGGACCCGAGTGGTGGCTGCCCGTACTGCGCCCCGTACGGGAGCGGTGGCTGCGCCTGCACCTGGTGCACGACGCGGGCCCCACGATGCCCGTCTGGCAGCCCCTGGTCCGCGAACTGCACGCCGCACTCGCCCAGTCCGGCGTCTTCCGCACCGTCACCCTGCACCGCGCGGAACCCGACGGCACGGTCCGCGGGGACGGCGCCCAGATCCCCGCCGACGGCCGTACGGTCATGCTGCTGATCAGCGACTGCATGGGACCGCAGTGGCGCGAGGGCCCGGCCGGCACCCGCTGGTTCGGCACGCTGCGCGGCTGGGCGCGCCGCACTCCGCTGGCCGTGCTCCAGCCGCTGCCCGAGCAGTTGTGGCGGGACACCGCCCTGCCGCCGGTGCCGGGCCGGCTGTCCGCCCCGCACCGGGCCGCGCCCAGCGCCTCGCTCACCTTCACGCCGTACGACGGCGCCGCGCCCCGGGCCCCCGAGGGCACGGCGTACGTCCCCGTGCTGGAGCCGGGGCCCGAGTGGCTGGCCAACTGGGCCGCGCTGGTGGCGAGTCCGGGCGGCACCCCGTACCCGGGCGCCGCCGCCGCGCTGCACCGCCCGCTGCCCGCCGACGCCGACGACCGCACCGACCTCGCGCGGCTGTCCGCCGAGGAACTCGTCCTGCGCTTCCGCGCCAGCGCCTCCCCGCAGGCCTACCGGCTGGCCGGCCACCTCGCGCTCGGCCGCCCCGACCTGCCGGTGATGCGGCTGGTGCAGGCCGCGGTGGAGCCGGACCCGCGGCCCCAGCACCTGGCGGAGGTCATCCTCGGCGGACTGCTCACCACGGTCCCCGGGCCGCCCGGCTCCTACGCCTTCCGCCCCGGCGTGCGCGAGCTGCTCCTGCGCGGGCTGCCCCGCACGGCCCGCAACCGCACCCACGAACTGCTGCTGCGCACCGGCGGCCTGATCGACGAGCGGGCGGGCCGCTCGCCCGGCGAGTTCCGGGCGCTGATCCCCTCCCGCGAGGGCACCGAGCGGGCCGACGCCGGCGAGTCGTTCGCGGCGATCAGCGAGGAGAGCGCCCGGCAGCTGACGGTGCGGGAGCGGCCCGCCGTCCCGTCGCCCTTCCCGCCCGCCCTGGGCGCCCGCTACCGGCCCACGCGCCGGCTCACCCCGTCCGGCAGGATCTGGCTGGCGGAGGACACCGGACCGGCGCGGACGGCGCCGGACCCGGCGCCGATGAACCGGACGGTGGCGATCCGGCTGCACGACGCGGACCCCGACCCGGCCGCGCGCCAGGTCTTCCTGCGCAACGCGGGCCTGCTGACGCGGCTCTCCCACCCCAACCTGGTGACCGTGCTCGACGCGGGCATCGAGGACGACGTCCCGTACGTCGTCATGGAGCACCTCGACGGCATAGCGCTGAGCGCCCTCACCCGGCCCGACGACCGGCGGCTGCCGGTGCCGCTGACGGTGTCGTTGGGGGCGCAGCTGGCACGGGCACTCACCGCCCTGCACCGGGCGGGCCTCGCGCACGGCGGCCTGGAGGCGTCCCGGGTGGTCCTGCTGCCGGACGGCACGGTCCGGCTCAGCCTCTTCGAACCGGGTCTGGCCTCGGGCCCGGGAAGGCGCTCCGCGGACCTGCGCGCCCTGTGCGACGTCCTGCTGCGGCTGACGTCGGGGGCCTCGCGCCCGACCGTCCCGATCGACTCGCGCCGCCTGGACCGGCTGCCCCCCGCCCTGCGCATCCACTACGCGCACGCCTTCGACCAGCTGATGTCGTCCTCGTCGGAGGCACAGGCCCGCGGTCTCGAACTGCTCGCGGACCCGCACCTGCTCACCCGGGCGAAGGAGGCGTACCGGCCGCGCCGGTACCGCGCCCTGGGCCCGCTGCGGGTCGGCCTCCCGGACGGCTCGTCCGGCCCCGCCCCCGAGGCGCGCGCGCTCCTCGCGATGCTGCTGCTCAAGCACGGCCGCACGGTGACGCACGAGGAGCTGCGGTGGGGGCTGTGGGACCCGGGCGACGAGCCCCGCAACCCGCGGGCCGAGGTGGCCCGGCTGGCGACGCGGCTGGCGGACGCCCTGGGCCCGGGCGTCCTCGCGAGGTCCGCCCACGGCTACGCCCTGCACACCAGCGCCGACGACCTGGACCTGGTGCGCTGCGACGAGCTGGTGCGGCGCGCCGACACGGCCGGTCTGCGGGACGCGCTCACCGAGGCCCACGGCCTGGTCACCGAGGCACTGGCGCTGTGGCACGGCTCCGAGCCGCTGGCGGACGTGCCCGGCCCCGCCGCCCGCACCGCCCGCACCCGGCTGCTGCGGCTGCGGCTCGCCCTGCACACCAGGCGCGCCGAACTCGACCTGGCCCTGGGCGAGTACGACCGGGCCGCCACGGAACTGGCCGGCCTGCTGCGGACCCACCCGCACCGGGAGGACTTCCGCCGCCTGTACCTGATCGCGCTGCGCCGCCAGGGCCGGAGCGAGGAGGCGCTGGAGGTGTACGAGGAGTACGAGCTGTCCGGCGGACGCAGCCCGGCCCTGACGGCACTGGGCCGGGAGCTGCGCGAGGAGCACACCGCACCGGCGGACGACGCGCCGTGGTCGGAGTACGGGCAGCGCCCGTACGACCAGGACGGCACCGCGTCCGCCGTGTCCGCGCCGGACGAGCTGCCGGAGGGCCCCTTCCCCACGGAGGACGACCTGTGGACGCCGCTCATGGAGGAGCCGGAGCCACGGGCCGGGGACGAGGCGGCGGTCGTGGCGGAGGCCGAGGAGGAAGGGGCGGAAGAGGGAAACGCCGCGGGGGAACCCTCCCGGCAGCCGGCGGCCGACGAGACGGAGCAGGAGGCGGACGGGGACGCGGACGGGGGCGACGACGACCTCGACACCGACTTCCGCTGCTGCGCCCGCTACGCCTTCGCCGACGGCCCGGGTACCCCCGGAGTTCCGGTGGGCCACGACGCCCGCGCGGCCCTGCACGCCCTGGTCGCGGACCTGCTGGCGGACAGCGGCCTGGACGGCGCCGCCTACGAACTCCTGGACGACCACGACGGTCTGCTGGTGCTGCTGGCGCCGCGTGCGGAGGCCGCGCCGCTCCTGAGGGCGACCGTGACGGGGCTCCCCGGGCGGCCGGCCCGCCGGGGCGGCCCGCGGCTGCGGGTGGAGTTCTGGCAGGTGGAGTTCCGGCTGGACGGGACCGGGGAGCAGTCGCTGGGCCGCGCCGACGCCGGATCGGCCGGCGCGGTCCTGGACGCCTCCCCCGCGCGGGCGGTCGTCGTCCTCTCCGACTCCTTCTACTACGACGAGGTGTGCGAGGAGGGCCAGGACGGGCCCGCCTTCCCACCGGACCTCTTCCGGCCGCTGCCCGACGGCACCGGCTGGTACCACCTGGTCGACGGCGCCGAGGCCCCACGGACGGCGCCGGGCGGCGGGGCGGACGGCGCCACCGGAGCCCGGTCCGGCCGCGCGGCGTACTCGCCCACGGACCTGATCGCCGGTGCCCGCTGTGTGCTGCTCGGCTTCGACGACGTGCTGGCCCGGCTGTACCGGCCGGCGGCGGAGCGGGAGGTGCTCCTGGACATCGCGCGGCTCTTCGTCGAGGAGCGCGATCCCGAGGAGGCGCTGGCCGGGGTCCCGCTGCCCCGGGTCACGACGGACGGGTACGCCGGCACGCTCGACTTCGTCCGGGCGCTGGCCGGCCACCGGCTCGCCCCCGCCGTACGGGTACGGCTCGACCGGCACGAGGCGCGGGCGGCCCGCACCGCGCAGCCGACGCCCCTCGCCGACCGGCTGGTCCGGGCGCTGCGCACCTGCGGCGTACCCACCGCCGTGGTGACCGACCGGGCCCCCGAGCCGGTCACCGGGTACCTGAGACGACGCGGCCTGCTGGACGCGCTGCCGGGTGACGTGCACGGCAGGGGTGCCGACCTCACCCGCCTCATGCCCGACCCGGACGTCCTGCACCGGGCGCTGGACCGGCTCGGCGCCCTGGCCGGCGACTGCGTGCTGGTCGGCTCCTCCGTCGCCGAGCAGTCCGCCGCCCGCGTGATCGGTCTGCCGTTCATCGGCCACGGGCGCGACGAAGGGGCCCGGCGGGAGCTGGCCGCGGCGGACGCCCGGGTGCCCCTCGTACCGGACCTGCGTCCGCTGCTCACGGCCGCCGAGAACCGGTGAACGGCTGCTTCCGGCCGCCGAGAACCGCTGAACGGCTGCTTCCGGCCGCCGGGAACCGCTGAACGTGCCTCCGGCCGCCGAGTACCGCGAACGCTCCGCGCGCCCCCCGTTCAGCGGCCCCCCGCACGGCCCCCTCCAGCGGGCGCCCGCCCGCGACGGGCCGCACGATCGGTGCCAGGAGGCCGTCCACCGGGCGGCTCCGCACGGTCCGCGCTCTCGGGAGGATTCGCCATGACCGCCAGTACCGCCAGTCTGGAGGCGCTGCGCCGCTGCCACTTCGCCGTCGACCTGGGCGCGGCGCGGACCCGCGTCTACGTGAAGGGGGCCGGGCTCGTCGTCGACCAGCCGTCCGCCGCCGCGGTCAACACCCGCACGGGCGCGCTCATCGCGGTCGGCGAGTTCGCGGAGAAGATGACCGGCCGCACCCCCGGCTACATCCGCGTCGTGCGACCGGTCTCCGGCGGCACGGTGGTCGACATCGAGATGGCCCAGCGGATGCTGCGCCACCTGCTCGGCGACCGGATCCGCCGCACCCTGCGCCGCAAGCCCCGGCTGCGGGCCGCCGTCTGCACCCCGCACGACGCGGATCCGCTGTCCCAGCGCGCGGCGATCGAGACGCTGGTCGGGCTCGGCGCGCGCCGCGTGGAGCTGGTGGACACGCTCATCGCGGCGGCGGTCGGCTGCGGACTGCCGGTGGAGCAGCCCGAGGCGACCATGATCATGGTGTGCGGCGCGCACGCCACGCAGGTCGCGGTGCTCTCGCTCGGCTCGATCGTGGCCGCCGAGCGCATCCCGGTGGGCGGCGAGGCCGTGGACCACGCGATCGTGCAGCTGCTGCGCCACCAGCACGAGCTGGTGCTGCCCAGCCAGTCCGTGCGTCCGCTCCAGCTCGCCCTGTCCGGCAACGGGCTGACCCCGCAGGGGCCGGCGTCCACCGAGATCCACGGGCGGGACGTGGCGACCGGTCTGGCCCGCAGTGTGCGGGTCGACACCGCCACGGTGCGCAACGCCATCCAGACGCCGCTGACGGCCGTGCTCGACGGCATCGGCAAGGTGCTGCGGGACTGCCCGCCGGACCTGGTCGCGGACCTCGCCGACCGCGGCATCATGATGGTCGGCGGGAGCGCGCTGCTGCCTGGCTTCGACCAGATGCTGCGCCAGGCCACCGGTATGCCGGTGCACATCGCGGAGCGGCCCGACGTGTGCGCGGTCCAGGGCCTCGGCAGCATGCTGGAGGGCCGGGTCGAGCCGCTCGTCCTGCACCCGACGACCGCCGACGCCGACGCCGACTGACGGCCGAAGGGCCGGGGAAGCAGAGGAAGCGCAGGAAAGCCGAGGAAGCCGGACGCATGACCGCGCAGCCCGCGCCCCGACTGACCCGTCTCCTCGAAGCCCTCCTGGACGTCGGCACCGCCCTCGACCTGCGCACCGTCCTGCGGCACATCGTGGACGGCGCCGCCGAACTGACCGGCGCCGGCCGCGCGGCCCTGGTCGTCGCGGACCCCGGCGAGAGCGGCTTCGCCGAGATCCGCTCCCCCGGCCCGGGTCCCGTACCGGAGACGGCGCCCCTGCTGCGGGTGCCGATCCATGTGCGGGACGAGGAGTTCGGCGAGCTGCGGCTGGCCGGACGGCCCGGCGCCGCCCCGTTCACCGTCGAGGACGAGCAGCTGCTGCGGGTCCTGGCCACGCAGGCCGGTGTCTCGATCGGCAACGCCCGGCTGTACGAGACGGCCCGGCAGCGCGAGCGCTGGATCGAGGGCGCGGCGGCCGTCACCACCGCGCTGCTCACCGAGGAGGGCGCCGACGACGCGCTGACCACGGTGGCCGAACGGGCCCGGCTGCTCGCCGGGGCCTCCGCGGGCGTCATCCTGCATCCGACCGCCGAGGGCGGCATGGCGATCGTGACCGCCTCGACGCCCGACGACCCGGACGGCATGGTCGGCGCGACCATCGCGCCGGGCAGCCCCGTGCTGGAACAACTGCTGGGCGGCGAGCCGGTGTTCATCGACGACTCGGCGACCGATCCCCGGATGACGACCCATGTGCGGATCCGGTTCGGGCCGAGCATGATGCTGCCCCTGCGGGCGGGCGGCCGGCTCATCGGCACCCTCGCCCTGCCCCGCCGGCGCGGCGGGCGGCCGTACACGGACCTGGAACGGCTGCTCGCGACGCAGTTCGCCTCGCAGGCGGCGCTCGCCCTCGTCCTGGCCGACGCCCGGCGCGGCAGGGAGCGGCTGGCGGTCTACGAGGACCGCGACCGCATCGCCCGCGACCTGCACGACCTGGTGGTGCAGCGGCTGTTCGCCACCGGCATGATGCTGGAGTCCACCCAGCGCCGGCCGGGTGCCGACGACGTCCGCGACCTCCTCGGCCGTGCGGTGGACGAGCTGCGCTCCACGGTCCGTGAGGTCCGCACCGCGATCCTCACCCTCCAGCAGCCCCCGGCCGGCCCTCCGACGGGCCTGCGCGGCCGGGTCCTGCGGGAGACCGCCTCCGCCGCCGCCCGGCTCGGTGTCGCCCCGTCGACGCACTTCAGGGGTGCCGTCGACACCCGGGTGCCCGACCGGGTCGCCGACCGCCTGCTCTCCGCCCTGCGCGACGCCCTGGCCGACGCGTCCGCGCGCCCGGGCGTCTCCCGCGTCGAGGTCACCGTGGAGGTGCCGGCCCCCTCGCCGCGGGGCCGGGACGGCGTGCGCCTGCGGGTCGTCGACGACGGCGAGGGCGAGGGCGAGGGACACGACGGGGGCGGGACGACGGTCACGTGGTGGGCGCCGCTCCAGGGGAGGGTGCCGGTCTCCCGGGCGGGGTACCCGTCCCCTGACCGCCCCGCAGGAGGAGGTACCACGATGAGCGAGCCGACCCCGTCCCAGGCCGAGGGCGAACGCGACGACGAACCGGACACCCCGGACGTGCCGCACACCACTCCCTCCCAGGCGGAGGGCGAACGCGAGGACGACGTCGAGGAGAAGCCGGAAGGCCCTTAGATCACTCAGCGCCTTCTGCCGGACCACGTCGGGCTACGTGGTGGCCTTCCTGCCGCGGGGCACCGACCGCCGACTGACGTCTGCCTCACGACGGTGCGGGCTCCCGGGCAGGCGAGAACGTTCGTGCGGTCAGGCGCACAGTGGGGCGGGTGGGACTCGAACCCACGGCCGACGGATTATGAGTCCGCTGCTCTAACCGGCTGAGCTACCGCCCCATAGCGGCGTGTCGCGTACATGTGTGCGCGCCGTCTGCCGCAGCATAGCCGCTCATACGATCTCCTGCCTCGGATGGTCGGCTTCCACGGCTGCCTTCATGACCTTGAAGACTCCGCAGCGTGCCGCGTGGTTCCCGGGACTTGAGAACGCCTGAGGGGGCACATGAAAAAGGACCCCGGAGGGTCCTCGTTCACGGTGCTCCCCCGACTGGACTCGAACCAGTAACCTGCCGGTTAACAGCCGGCTGCTCTGCCAATTGAGCTACGGAGGACCGAGCTCCCCGGACTGGACTCGAACCAGTAACCTGCCGGTTAACAGCCGGCTGCTCTGCCAATTGAGCTACCGAGGAATGTCGGTGTCGCATCGAACGCGTCTTCCTGGGTATTCGCCAGGGGGCGCGCGCTCGCTGCGACACATACATTAGCGCAAGCAGGGGGGTGCTCCGCCAATCGGTACTCGCCAGCACCCCGGAGCCAGTGAAGGGAAGGGTGGCCGCCATGCGTTACCGGCTCACGTTCGTCGTCGGACTAGCGGTGGGTTACGTGCTCGGCACGAAGGCCGGGCGGGAGCGTTACGAGCAGTTGCGCAAGTCCGCGCAGCAGGTCGCGCAGAACCCGGCCGTGCGCAACACCGCGGAGTCCGCGGCCCAGCAGGGCAGGCACTTCGCCGACAAGGCGTACCACGTGGTGAGCGACAAGGTCGGTGACCGGATGCCCGACTCGGTGGCCCACCGGGTCCGCTCGCTGCGGGAACGCGGCAGCAACGGCAGCGGTCCCGACGACTGGGGCACCAGCAACACCTGAGGTCCCGGTACGGGCACCGTGGCCGGTGCGGCAGAATTTCGGGTATGGGGATAGTCGCCGGGTTGGACAGTTCGCCCGATTTCACTCGTATCGTCGTCTGCGATTCGGACACGGGTGCCGTGCTGCGCCAGGGCTACGCACCGCACCCGCTGGAGAGCCCCGAGGGCGGGGGCCGGCCCGCGGACGTCGATCCGCAGGCCTGGCTGCTGTCCCTCGGGGAGGCGGCCGGCGGCGGGCTCCTCGAGGGCGTGCAGGCCATCGGCGTCTCGGCGCAGGCCAACTCGGTCGTGCCGCTGGACGCGCAGGGCAACACCGTGCGCCCGGCCATGGTCGGCGGCGACAAGCGCTCCCAGGTCGCGGCGGCCGACCTGATCGACGCGCTCGGCGGGCGTGAGGTGTGGGCGCAGTCCGTGGGCACCGTGCCGCAGGCCGGGCAGCCCGTGACGAAGCTGCGCTGGCTGGCGCGGAACGAGCCGGAGGCCGCCGCGCGGACCGCCGTACTGCTCCAGGCGCACGACTGGCTGGTGTGGCAGCTGCTCGGGCGGCCGGCCCGGCGGACCACCGACCGGGGCGGGGCGTCGGGCACCGGGTACTGGTCGGCGGCGACCGGCGGTTACCGGCCGGATCTGGTCGAGCTGGCGCTCGGGCACCAGGCGGTGCTGCCGGAGGTGATCGGCCCGGCCGACGCGGCCGGCACCACGCCGGAGGGGCTGCTGATCTCCGCCGGGACCGGCGAGACCCAGGCCGCCGCCTTCGGGCTCGGGATCGGCCTCGGTGACGCGGTGGTGTCGCTGGGCGCGTCCGGGTCCGTGATGGCCGTGCACACCGAGCCGCTCGTCGACCAGTCCGGGATGATCACCGCCCTGGCGGACGCCACCGGCATGCACCTGCCGGTCGTCACCACCCTGAACGCCGTACGGGCCCTGCGCGGCACCGCCGAACTGCTCGGGATGCCCGACCTGGAGAGCCTGTCCGAGCTGGCCATGAAGTCGACGCCCGGATCGCACGGGCTGGTGCTGCTCCCCTATCTGGAGGGTGAGCGGACGCCGAACCTGCCGCACACCGCCGGAACCCTGGCCGGTCTCCGGCGTGAGTCGATGCGGCCGGAGCACCTGGCGCGGGCCGCGTTCGAGGGGATGCTGTGCGGTCTCGCCGACGCCCTGGACGTGCTGCGCGGCCGGGGCGTGGACGTGCGGCGGGTCTTCCTGCTCGGCGCGGCGGCCGAGCTGCCGGCCGTGCAGGCGGCGGCGCCGGCGCTGTTCGGGACGCAGGTCGTCGTGCCGCAGCCCGCGGACTACGCGGCGATCGGCTCGGCCCGCCAGGCGGCCTGGGCGCTGGGCGTCTCCCAGGGCACGCTGGATCCGCGCACTCCCCCGGTCTGGCAGGGCGCGGTCGCGCAGGTCCTGGAGCCGGGCGAGGAGCTGGCGGTGGGGCAGGCGGTGCGCCAGCAGTACGTGTCGGTGCGCGAGCAGACGCACCCGGGCGCGCTGTGAAGCGCAGGCGTACCGCCCGTAGGCCGGAATTTGCCGTGCTCTTGGGTTAATCGGTTGAGGTAACGCGGGTGGAGTGTTCGACGATAGGGGCCAGGGGCAACCAACCGCGGCCCCTGTCGCCGACTCCGAGAGACCAAGCGTGCTCATACGACTACTGCGGACCTATCTCAGGCCCTACAAGAAACCCATCGCCCTGCTGGTGGCGCTGCAGTTCCTGCAGACCTGCGCCTCCCTGTACCTGCCCACCCTGAACGCGCACATCATCGACGAAGGCGTCGTGAAGGGTGACTCGGGCTACATCCTGAGCTACGGCGCCCTGATGATCGGCATCTCGCTGGCCCAGGTGGTCTGCAACATCGGTGCCGTCTTCTACGGCGCGCGCACCGCGGCCGCCCTCGGCCGGGACGTGCGGGGTGCCGTCTTCGACCGGGTGCAGTCCTTCTCGGCGCGCGAGGTGGGCCACTTCGGCGCGCCCTCGCTGATCACCCGGACCACCAACGACGTGCAGCAGGTCCAGATGCTGGCCCTGATGACGTTCACGCTGATGGTGTCGGCGCCCATCATGTGCGTGGGCGGCATCGTGATGGCGCTCGGGCTGGACGTACCGCTGTCCGGGGTGCTGCTCGGGGTCGTGCCGGTGCTGGCGATCTGCGTCACGCTGATCGTGCGGAAGCTGCGCCCGCTGTTCCGGAAGATGCAGGTGCGCCTGGACACGGTGAACCGGGTGCTGCGCGAGCAGATCACCGGCAACCGCGTCATCCGCGCCTTCGTGCGCGACGAGTACGAGCAGCAGCGCTTCCGGAAGGCCAACACCGAACTGACCGAGGTGGCCCTCGGCACCGGCAACCTGCTCGCGCTGATGTTCCCGGTGGTCATGACGGTGGTGAACCTGTCGTCGATCGCGGTGGTGTGGTTCGGCGCCCACCGGATCGACAGCGGCGGGATGCAGATCGGCGACCTGACCGCGTTCCTCGCCTACCTCATGCAGATCGTCATGTCCGTGATGATGGCCACCTTCATGTTCATGATGGTGCCGCGCGCGGAGGTGTGCGCCGAGCGCATCCAGGAGGTCCTGGAGACCGAGAGCAGCGTGGTGCCCCCGGTGGCGCCGGTCACCGAGCTGCGCCGGCACGGGCACCTGGAGATCCGGGAGGCGGGCTTCCGCTACCCCGGGGCCGAGGAGCCGGTGCTCAGGAACATCGACCTGGTGGCCAAGCCGGGCGAGACGACCGCCGTCATCGGCTCGACCGGCAGCGGCAAGTCGACGCTGCTGGGGCTGGTCCCGCGGCTCTTCGACGCCACCGACGGCCAGGTGCTGGTCGACGGGGTGGACGTGCGGACCGTCGACCCGAAGACCCTGGCCAAGCTCGTGAGCCTGGTGCCGCAGAAGCCGTACCTCTTCGCCGGCACCGTGGCGAGCAACCTGCGCTACGGCAATCCGGACGCCACGGACGAGGAGCTGTGGCACGCGCTGAAGGTGGCGCAGGCCAAGGACTTCGTCTCCGAGCTGGAGGGCGGGCTCGACGCGCCGATCGCGCAGGGCGGCACCAATGTGTCGGGCGGTCAGCGCCAGCGGCTCGCCATCGCCCGGACGCTGGTCCAGCGCCCGGAGATCTACCTCTTCGACGACTCCTTCTCCGCCCTCGACTACGCCACCGACGCGGCGCTGCGGGCCGAGCTGAGCCGGGAGACGGCCGAGGCGACCGTGGTGATCGTGGCGCAGCGGGTGGCGACCATCCGGGACGCGGACCGGATCGTCGTGCTGGACGAGGGGCGGGTGGTCGGCGTGGGCCGGCACCACGAGCTGATGGCGGACAACGAGACCTACCGGGAGATCGTGCTCTCCCAGCTGACGGAAGCGGAGGCTGCCTGATGGCAGGGCCTGCGGGTCGCATGATGGCCGGGGGCGGCCCCGACCAGCGTTCGATGGACTTCAAGGGGTCGAGCAAACGGCTCGTCGCCCAGTTCCGGCCGGAGCGGGCGACGCTGTTCACGCTGCTGGCGTGCGTGGTCGTCAGCGTCGGCCTCAACGTGGTGGGGCCGAAGATCCTCGGCCGGGCCACCGACCTGGTCTTCGCGGGGATCGTCGGGCGGGACATGCCGTCCGGGGCCACGAAGGAGCAGGTCCTGGCCGCCATGCGGGAGCGCGGTGACGGCAGGGTCGCCGACATGCTCCGCAGCACGGACTTCACCCCGGGCCAGGGCATCGACTTCGGCGCGGTCGGCGAGGTGCTGCTCCTCGCGCTGGCGACGTTCGCGGTGGCCGGGCTGCTGATGGCGGTGGCCACGCGGCTGGTGAACCGCGCGGTGAACCGGACGATGTTCCGGCTGCGCGAGGACGTGCAGACGAAGCTGTCGCGGCTGCCGCTGTCGTACTTCGACAAGCGTCAGCGCGGCGAGGTGCTCAGCCGCGCCACCAACGACATCGACAACATCGGGCAGACGCTCCAACAGTCGATGGGCCAGCTGATCAACTCGCTGCTCACCATCATCGGCGTGCTGGCGATGATGTTCTACGTCTCCTGGATCCTGGCGCTGGTCGCGCTGGTGACCGTGCCGCTGTCGTTCATGGTGGCCACGCGGGTGGGCAAGCGGTCGCAGCCGCAGTTCGTGCAGCAGTGGCGCACGACGGGGCAGCTGAACGCGCACATCGAGGAGATGTACACCGGGCACGCGCTGGTGAAGGTGTTCGGGCGGCAGGAGGAGTCGGCGCAGCAGTTCGCCGAGCAGAACGACGCGCTGTACGAGGCCGGGTTCAAGGCGCAGTTCAACAGCGGGATCATGCAGCCGCTGATGATGTGCGTGTCCAACCTGAACTACGTGCTGGTCGCGGTGGTCGGCGGCCTGCGGGTGGCCTCGGGCCAGCTGTCCATCGGTGACGTGCAGGCTTTCATCCAGTACTCCCGGCAGTTCTCGATGCCGCTGACGCAGGTGGCGTCGATGGCGAACCTGGTGCAGTCGGGCGTGGCGTCGGCGGAGCGGGTCTTCGAGCTGCTGGACGCCGAGGAGCAGTCGAAGGACCCGATCCCAGGCGCCCGGCCCGAGGACCTGCGCGGCCGGGTGGAACTGGACCACGTGTCCTTCCGCTACGACCCGGAGAAGCCGCTGATCGAGGACCTGTCGCTGAAGGTGGACCCCGGCCACACGGTCGCCATCGTCGGCCCGACGGGCGCGGGCAAGACCACGCTGGTCAACCTGCTGATGCGGTTCTACGAGGTGTCCGGCGGCCGGATCACCCTGGACGGCGTCGACATCGCGAAGATGTCCCGGGACGAGCTGCGGGCCGGCATCGGCATGGTGCTCCAGGACACCTGGCTGTTCGGCGGCACCATCGCGGAGAACATCGCGTACGGGGCCTCGCGGGAGGTCACCCGCGGGGAGATCGAGGAGGCCGCGCGGGCCGCGCACGCCGACCGGTTCGTACGGACGCTGCCCGACGGCTACGACACGGTGATCGACGACGAGGGCACCGGGGTGAGCGCGGGTGAGAAGCAGCTGATCACCATCGCGCGGGCGTTCCTGTCCGACCCGGTGATCCTGGTCCTCGACGAGGCGACGTCGTCCGTGGACACGCGCACGGAGGTGCTGATCCAGAAGGCGATGGCGAAGCTCGCGCACGGGCGGACGTCGTTCGTGATCGCGCACCGGCTGTCGACGATCCGGGACGCGGACACGATTCTGGTGATGGAGGACGGGGCGATCGTGGAGCAGGGGGCGCATGCGGAGCTGCTGGCCGCGGACGGGGCTTATGCGCGGCTGTACAAGGCGCAGTTCGCGGAGGCCGTGGCTGAGGTGGGGTGAGGCGTTGCCCGGCGTCGTTGCGCCGCCGGGCCCACCCGTGCCGCCCCGGCGGCGCGGCGTTGCTCAGTCCAGGTAGCCCCTCAGCTGGTCCGCGTAGGCGTGGTCGCGGAGTTTGTTGAGGGTTTTGGACTCGATCTGGCGGATGCGTTCGCGGGTGACGCCGAAGAGGCGGCCTATCTCCTCCAGGGTGCGGGGGCGGCCGTCGACCAGGCCGTAGCGGAGCTGGACGACCTTGCGTTCGCGTTCGCCGAGGGTGGAGAGCACCGCGTCCAGGTGCTGGCGCAGCAGCAGGAACGCGGCCGACTCGACGGGGCTGGCGGCGTCGCCGTCCTCGATGAGGTCACCGAGGGCGACGTCGTCCTCCTCGCCGACCGGGGCGTGCAGGGACACCGGCTCCTGGGCCAGGCGCAGCACCTCCCCGACGCGCTCGGGGGCCAGGTCCAGGTGGGCGGCGACCTCCTGCGGGGTCGGCTCGTAGCCGCGTTCCTGGAGCATCCGGCGCTGGACGCGGACGACCCGGTTGATCAGCTCCACGACGTGCACGGGGACGCGGATGGTGCGGGCCTGGTCGGCCAGGGCGCGGGACATGGCCTGGCGGATCCACCAGGTGGCGTAGGTGGAGAACTTGTAGCCCCGGGCGTAGTCGAACTTCTCGACCGCCCGGATCAGGCCCAGGTTCCCCTCCTGGACCAGGTCCAGCATGGTCAGCCCGCGGCCGACGTACCGCTTGGCCACCGACACCACGAGCCGCAGGTTGGCCTCGATCAGGCGGCGCTTGGCGACGCGGCCCATGACGACGAGCCGGTCGAGGTCGAGGGCGAGACGGTCGTCCAGGCCGGGGCTGCGCCGCAGCTTCTCCTCGGCGAACAGCCCGGCCTCCACGCGCCGGGCGAGGTCGACCTCCTCGGCCGCGCTGAGCAGCGGGATCCGCCCGATCTCGCGCAGGTACTGCCGGAACAGGTCGGAGGAGGGTCCGCCGGACTCGGTACGGGTGGGCGGCGGCGGTTCCGGGGGCTCGGGCACGTCCGCGGGGGCGCCGGGGTGGTGCCCGGCCGCCCCGGCACCGGGCTGTCCGGGCATCGCGACGAGCACACCGCGCTCCGCGCCCGGTTGCGCGCCGCCGGTACCGGTGTCGGTCTGGGTGAGGGTCCGGGTCTGCACGGGGGCGACCTCCAGGATGGACGCGGCCGGCGGGGGCCGGCGGCGGTACGACGGGGGCGGAGCCGGCTCGCTCACCGCCGTCCGCCTCGCACGCGTGCACTCAGGTACCGCCCCCCAGTGTGGGGTACGACACATCACCGCCACGAGGGGCGTGCGGTGACTTTTTGCGTCCGGCCCGTGACCGACGGGTTACCCGCGGGTGTTCCCCGGCCGGTCCTAGAGGGCGGCGGCGCCGTGTTCGCGGAGGTTCTGGTCGTACTGCTGGAGGATCCACAGCTCGTTCTGCACGGCGGCCAGTTCGGCGGGGTCGCCGTGGCCGGAGAGGCGGGTGAGGCGGCCGGTGATGTCGCGGATGCGGCGCTCGACGGCGCGGCGGCGGACCGTGACGAGCTGGGCGCCCGCGTAGATCTCGTCGACGCCCTTCACGCCGCGGTGCAGCATGATCGCCTCGACCGCGAGTTCGGTGACCATGGCGCGGACGGCGTCGTCGGGGGCGGCCTCGCGGACCCGGACCAGGTAGTCCTGCGGGTCCTGGACGCCGAACTCGGCGCCGCCCGCCTCCATGATCGCCTCGCGTACGGCGGCGTAGGGCGGGGCGGTGAACTCGTCGACGCCGTACGCGTCGAAGGCCGGGGAGACCAGCTCGGGGCGCTGGAGGGCGAGCTTGAGCAGCTCGCGTTCGGTGGCGAAGACCGGGTTGCGGAGGTTGAGGGCGGGGCCCCGGGGAGTGTTCCGCGCCGGTCCGGCGTGCTGCTGCGGGGCGCCGCCGCGCTGCCGCGGGTCGGGGACGGGGCCCTTGCCGCCGCGGTCGCGGGCCCAGCGGGCCAGCTGGGCGATCCGCTTGACCACGAACTGGGTGTCGAGGATGCCGAGCATCCCGGCGAGCTGCACGGCGACCTCGTGCTGGGCGCCGCTGTTCTTGATCCGGGCGACGACGGGGGCGGCCTCGTCCAGGGCCGAGGCGCGGCCGGCCGGGGTGTCCAGGTCGTAGCGGGAGACGATCTGGCGCAGGGCGAACTCGAAGAGCGGGGTGCGCGGCTCGGCCAGGTCGGCGACCGCGTCGTCGCCCTTGGCCAGGCGCAGGTCGCACGGGTCCATGCCGTCGGGGGCGATGGCGATGTAGGTCTCGGCGGCGAACTTCTGGTCGTCCTCGAAGGCGCGCAGGGCCGCCTTCTGGCCGGCCGCGTCGCCGTCGAAGGTGAAGATCACGCGGGCCGAGCCGTTGTCCATCAGCAGTCGGCGCAGGATCTTGATGTGGTCGCCGCCGAAGGCGGTGCCGCAGGTGGCGATGGCGGTGGTGACCCCGGCGAGGTGGCAGGCCATGACGTCGGTGTAGCCCTCGACGACCACGGCCCGGGACGCCTTCGCGATGTCCTTCTTGGCCAGGTCGATGCCGTACAGGACCTGGGACTTCTTGTAGATCGCCGTGTCGGGGGTGTTCAGGTACTTCGGGCCGTTGTCCGCCTCGTAGAGCTTGCGGGCGCCGAAGCCGACGACGTCGCCGCCGATGTCGCGGATGGGCCACATCAGGCGGCCGCGGAACCGGTCGATGGGGCCCCGGCGGCCTTCCTGGGAGAGGCCGGAGAGCAGCAGCTCCTTGTCGCTGAAGCCCTTGCCGCGCAGGTAGCGGGTGAGGTGGTCCCAGCCCTGGGGGCTGTAACCGACGCCGAAGTGCTCGGCGGCGGCCTGGTCGAAACCGCGGTCGGCGAGGAAGGCCCGGCCGGTGTCCGCCTCGGGGCCGGTCGCCAGCTGCTCCGCGTACCACTGCGCGGCGATCTTGTGGGCCTCGACCAGGCGGATGCGCTCCCCGCGCTGGTGGGAGGGGTTGTACCCGCCCTCCTCGTAGCGCAGGGTGATGCCGGCCTGGCCGGCCAGGCGCTCGACCGCCTCCGAGAAGGTGAGGTGGTCGATCTTCATCACGAACGTGATGGTGTCGCCGCCCTCCTGGCAGCCGAAGCAGTGGAAGAACCCCTTGCTCGGACTGACCTGGAAGGACGGCGACTTCTCGTCGTGGAACGGGCACAGCCCCTTCAGGTTGCCGCCGCCCGCGTTGCGCAGCTGGAGGTACTCCGAGACGACGGCGTCGATCGGGACCGCGTCCCGTACCGCCTTCACGTCCTCGTCGTTGATCCGTCCTGCCACGCGTGAAGTCTACGGCGACGGACTGACAGCTATGCGACGAGGCTTTCGAGGGATACGTGCGGGTTCGCCAGGGCCTCCGTGTCCACCGGGGTCTTCGAGCGGATCAGCTGCTGGATCGGCTCCGTGACGTCCCACACGTTGACGTTCATCCCGGCCAGCACGCGGCCCTCCTTCACCCAGAAGGCGATGAACTCCCGCTTCGCCGCGTCCCCGCGGATCACCACCTGGTCGTACGACCCGGCCGGCGCCCAGCCGGAGTACTCCATGCCCAGGTCGTACTGGTCGGTGAAGAAGTAGGGCACGCGGTCGTGGGCGAGGCCCTTGCCGAGCATCGCGCGGGCGGCGGCCGGGCCGCCGTTGAGGGCGTTGGCCCAGTGCTCCACGCGCAGGCTGGTGTCGAAGAGGGCGTGGTGGAAGGAGGCGACGTCCCCGGCCGCGTAGACGTCGGGGTCGGAGGTGCGCAGCCGGTCGTCGACGACGATGCCGCCGCCGTGGGCGCGGTCGGCGATGTCCAGCCCGGCGGCCTGGGCGAGCGCGGTGCGCGGGGCGGCGCCGATCGCGGCGAGCACGTCGTGCGCGGGGTGCTCCTCGCCGTCGTCGGTGCGGGCGGCCAGCACCATGCCGTCCTGGCCGACGATCTCGGTCAGCTTCACGCCGAAGCGGAAGCGGACGCCGTGCGCCTCGTGCAGCTCGGCGAAGACGGAGCCCAGCTCGGGACCGAGGACGCCGTGCAGCGGGGTCGGGGCGGGCTCGATGACAGTGACCTCCGCCCCGTACTCGCGGGCCGCGGCCGCGACCTCCAGGCCGATCCAGCCCGCGCCGGCGATCACGAGGTGCCCGTTGTCCCGGCCGAGGGAGGCGAGGACGCCCTTGAGGCGCTCGGCGTGGGCCAGGCGGCGCAGGTGGTGGACGCCCGCGAGGTCGGTGCCGGGGACGTCCAGGCGACGGGGCTCGGCGCCGGTCGCGATGAGCAGCTTGTCGTAGCTGACGTGGGTGCCGTCGTCGCCGTAGTGGACGGTCTTGGCGGCGCGGTCGATCGCGACGACGGTCTGGCCGAGGTGCAGCTCGATGTCGTGCCGCGCGTACCAGGCGGGCTCGTGCACGAAGACGCTGTCGCGCTCCTCCTTGCCGAGGAGGTAGCCCTTGGACAGCGGCGGACGCTCGTAGGGGTGGTCGCGTTCGTCGCAGACGAGGATCACCCGGCCGGTGAAGCCCTCCGCGCGGAGTGTCTCGGCCGCCTTCGCGCCGGCCAGGCCGCCTCCGACGATGACGAATGTCTGATCCGCGTCGACCACTTGTTTGCCTCCTCGTCAGGGTGCCGCCACATGCGAGCGTCCCGCACGCGGCGTGGTGCGGGAAGGGGCAGTGACCCGATCAGGCCACGAAGTGCCGCGATTCGGGCACCCGGGGGCTTCCCGGGTGCCGCGTTCCGGGCGCCCGGGGCCTGCCGGGTCACGCCTGTCCCGCCGCCAGTCTCATGGATGCCCCGTCAGGCGGGCGTGAAGCGAGCGGGCCGAGGCGTCGGTGAGAGAGGCGATCTGGTCGACGATCACCCGTTTGCGGGCCCGGTCGTCGCCGGCCGCGTCGAACAGGGCGCGGAACTGGGGGTCGAGCCCGTCGGGGGCGCGGGCGGTCAGCGCCTCGGCCAGCTCCGCGACGACGATCCGCTGGTCGGCGCGGAGCCGCTCCTGCTCGGTGCGCTGCATGACGTAGCGGACGGCGACCGCCTTGAGGACGGCGCACTCCATGCGGGTCGCGCGGGGCACGACCAGCTCGGCGGTGTACCGGGTGAGCCGGCCGCCGCCGTACGCCGCCCGGGTGGCGGCCTCGGCGGACAGGCAGAAGCGGCCGATGAGCTGGCTGGTGGCGTCCTTCAGCCGCGCCTGGGCGACCGCCGAGCCGTCGTAGCCGTGCGGCCACCAGTCCTGGGCGAGGAGCCGGTCGAGGGCGGCGGCGAGTTCGGCGTGGTCGGTGCCGGCGGGGACGTACCGTCCGACGGCCGCGTCGAACACGGCCTCCCGTTCGGGGTCGGCGAGCAGGCAGTTCGGGTCGATGTGCCCGGCGTGCAGACCGTCCTCGACGTCGTGCACGGAGTACGCCACGTCGTCGGCCCAGTCCATGACCTGCGCCTCGAAGCAGGTGCGGGCGCCGGGGGCCTCCTTGCGGAGCCACTCGAAGACGGGCCGGTCGTCGTCGTACACCCCGAACTTCGGCGAGAGGGGGTCGCGGGGGTGGGCGCCGCGCGGCCACGGGTACTTGGTGGCGGCGTCGAGCGTGGCGCGGGTGAGGTTGAGCCCGACGGAGCCGTCCTCGGTGAACCGCTTGGGCTCGATGCGGGTGAGCAGCCTGAGCGACTGGGCGTTGCCCTCGAAGCCGCCGCAGTCCTCGGCGAAGGCGTTGAGGGCCTGTTCGCCGTTGTGCCCGAAGGGCGGGTGGCCCAGGTCGTGCGCGAGGCAGGCCGCCTCCACGAGGTCCGGGTCGCAGCCGAGGGCGGCGCCCAGCTCCCGGCCGACCTGGGCGCACTCCAGGGAGTGCGTGAGGCGGGTGCGGGGGCTGGCGTCCCAGACGGGGCTGCCCTCCCCCGGCGCGACGACCTGTGTCTTCCCGGCGAGGCGGCGCAGCGCGGCGGAGTGCAGGATGCGGGCGCGGTCGCGTTGGAAGGCGGTGCGGCCGGGGCGCTTGTCGGGTTCGGGGGCGTAGCGGGCGGCTGACGCCGGGTCGTAGGGGGGTGCGGTGCGGGTGCCTTCCATGCCATGAACAGTAAGCGGAAGGTGTGACAGGGGGCGCCTATACGGGTGCCGGGTGCGGTTGTCGGACGAGTGCGGCGTGCGTTGCGGCTGGTCGCGCCGTTCCCCGCGCCCCTTGAGGTCCGTTGGGCTCGCCGCCTCCTCCACGTGCGCGGTCGTAGCGGTGCAGGAGCAGGTGGGCCATCGACGGGTGGGTGCCCAGGGGGGCGGAGGCGATCCAGGGGGCCGCTGCCGTGCACTCGGTCGCGAAGCGGCCCGGGGCCGTGAAGCAGGAGGCGACGGCCACCCGGCGGTAGCCCCGGGCCGTCAGGGTACGTACCGCCGCCGGGACCGTCGGGGCCGCCGCCGAGGCGTACGCGGGGACGACCGGGACGCCCAGGCGGGAGGCGAGGAGCGCTGCCGTGCGGGCCGTGTCCGCGCGGGAGGCCGGGGCGCGGGAGCCCGCGGAGGCGAGGACCACGGCGTGCTCCGGGCCCGCGTGGGCGGGCCAGCCGGCCTCGGTGAGGCGGTCGTGCAGGGCGTCCACGAGGAGGGGGTGCGGGCCGAGCGGGGCGGCCACGCGGGTGCGGGCCGGGGCGGCGGCGGCCATGTCGGGGATGTCGCGTTCGACGTGGTGGCCGCGGCCGAGGAGCAGCGGGACGAGGACCGCCTCCGCGTCGCCGAGGGCGGCCAGGGTGTCGGGGAGGAGCGGGGCGTTCAGCTCTATGTGGCCCAGGTGCACCGGCAGGGCGGGGCGCAGGGCGCGGACCCGGTCGAGGAGGGCCCGTACGGTGCGGAGCGCGCGGGGGTCGCGGCTGCCGTGGGCGACGACGACCAGGGCGGGGGTGCCGCCGGTGGCCGCGGTGGTCCTGTTGCTCGTCACTGTCATCGCCGTCATGCACCGAGGGTGGCCGCCGGACGTTGCCGTCCCGTTGCGTGGGTGTCACGGGGATTTTCCGTCGGTTCACACGCCACCGTCCCCCTCGTGTGAGCGGTGCCGGGTGAACCGGACGGGCCGCCCGGGCGTCCCTTCCGGCAGGGACCGACCGGGGAGGGGACCGTCCGATGCGCCGCCCGAGACTTCGCAGACCGCGCCTGCCGCGCACCCGGAAGGGGCAGCGGCGGCTGGTCCGGGCGGTGATGGCCGGGTGCGTGCTGGCGCTGCTGCCCGCCGCGTGGCTGCACGTCGTGACGGACGACCGGCTGCGCACCGCCGCCGACGTGCCGCGCACCGAGGTCGCGGTCGTCTTCGGGGCCGGGCTGTGGGACGGGGAGCCGTCGCCGTACCTCGCGCACCGGCTGGACGCGGCGGCGGAGCTGTACCGGGCGGGGCGGATCGAGGTGGTGCTGGTGACCGGGGACAACAGCCGCGAGGAGTACGACGAGCCGGACGCCATGCGCGCCTACCTGGTCCGGCACGGTGTGCCCGACGGGCGGATCGTCGGCGACTACGCGGGCTTCGACACCTGGGACTCCTGCGTCCGGGCGAAGCGGATCTTCGGCGTCGACCGGGCCGTGCTGATCAGCCAGGGCTTCCACATCCGGCGGGCGGTCGCCCTGTGCCAGGCGGCAGGGGTGGCCTCGTACGGCGTCGGGGTCGACGACGAGCACGACGTGACCTGGTACTACGGGGGCGCCCGGGAGATCCTCGCGGCGGGCAAGGCGGCGCTGGACGCGGTCTTCGAGCCGGACCCGCACTTCCTCGGTCCGAGGGAGCCGGGGGTGGCGCGGGCCCTGGCCGCCGCCCGATGACGCGTCCCTCACCGCGCCCGCGCGGCGGCGGGGAGGTCGCCGTCCCCGCGGCGTAACCGGGCGCCGTCCGGTCGCGTAACACGGAAGCCGCAGGCTGGGCGGCATGCAGAACACCGGCACGCACACCACCGCCGCCCCGGGCGCCGCCACGCCCACGCCCACGCACTGCCCGTACTGCGCCCTGCAGTGCGGGATGAATCTGACGCCCGTCGAGGGCGGGACCGTCGAGGTGTCCGAGCGGACGGACTTCCCGGTGAACCGGGGCGCGCTGTGCGGCAAGGGGCGTACCGCGCCGGAGGTGCTCGCGCCGGACGCGCGGCTGACCTCGCCGCTGGTGCGGTCGGACGACGGCGCGCTGGTGCCGGCCGGCTGGGACGAGGCGCTGGACCGGATCGCCGGGAACCTGGAGCGCACGCGGGCCCGGTACGGCGCGGACGCGCTCGGGGTGTTCGGCGGGGGCGGGCTGACCAACGAGAAGGCCTACGCGCTGGGCAAGTTCGCCCGGGTGGTGCTCGGCACCTCGCAGATCGACTACAACGGGCGGTTCTGCATGTCGTCGGCCGCGGCGGCCGGGACGCGGGCCTTCGGGCTCGACCGGGGGCTGCCGTTCCCGCTGGAGGACATCCCGAGGACCGGGTGCGTGATCCTCGTCGGGTCGAACCCGGCGGAGACCATGCCGCCGTCCCTGCGGTACTTCACCGAACTGCGGGAGAACGGCGGCACGCTGATCGTCGTCGACCCGCGCCGGACGAAGACCGCCGAGCAGGCCGACCTGCACCTCGCGCCCCGGCCCGGGACCGACCTCGCCCTCGCGCTGGGCATGCTGCACCTGGTCGTCGCGGAGGGCCGGGTCGACGCGGCCTACGTCGAGGAGCGCACGTCCGGCTGGGAGGAGGCGCGGGCGGCGGCGATGGCGCACTGGCCGGAGCACGTGGAGCGGATCACGGGGGTGTCCGTTCCCGAACTGCGGGAGGCGGTACGGCTGTTCTGCGCGCCGGAGGCGGCGATGGTGCTCACCGCGCGCGGGCCCGAGCAGCAGGCCAAGGGCACGGACACGGTGGGCGCGTGGATCAACCTGTGCCTGGCGACCGGACGGGCCGGGCGGCCCCTGTCGGGGTACGGCTGTCTGACCGGGCAGGGCAACGGGCAGGGCGGGCGCGAACACGGCCAGAAGGCCGACCAGTTGCCGGGCTACCGCAAGCTGACCGACCCGGCGGCGCGGCGGCACGTCGCGGAGGTGTGGGGCGTGGACCCCGACGCGCTGCCGGGCCCGGGACGCAGCGCGTACGAGCTGCTGGACGCGCTGGGCACGGACGTCAGGTCGCTGCTGGTGATGGGGTCCAACCCGGTCGTCTCGGCGCCCCGCGCCGCGCACGTCGAGGGGCGGCTGCGGTCGCTGGACTTCCTCGCCGTCTGTGACGTGGTGCTCTCCGAGACGGCCGAACTGGCCGACGTGGTGCTGCCGGTGACGCAGTGGGCCGAGGAGACGGGGACCACGACGAGCCTGGAGGGGCGGGTGCTGCTGCGGCGGCGCGCGATCACGCCGCCGGACGGGGTGCGCGGCGACCTGGACGTGCTGCACGGACTGGCCGGGCGGCTCGGCGTGGAGAAGGGCTTCCCGACCGGGCCCGAGGAGGTCTTCGAGGAGCTGCGGCGGGCGAGCGCGGGCGGCCCGGCGGACTACTCCGGGATCGACTACCGGCGGCTGGCGGAGGAGAACGGCGTCTTCTGGCCGTGCCCGGCGCAGCCCGCGTCCGACGACACGCACACCGCCGACACCGGCACGGGCACGGGCAGCGGCACCGGCAACAGCACCGCCACGGGCGCGGGCAGCGGCGGCGGCACCGGCCACCGCGCCGTGCCCCACCCCGGCACCCCCCGCCTCTTCCTCGACCGCTTCGCCACCGAGGACGGCCGGGCCCGTTTCGTGCCCGTCACGCACCGGCCGAGTGCCGAGGAACCGGACGACGAGTACCCCGTGCTGCTGACCACCGGCCGGGTCGTGGCGCAGTACCAGTCCGGGGCGCAGACCCGGCGGGTGGCCGAGCTGAACGCCGCCGCGCCGGGCCCGTTCGTGGAGCTGCACCCGCGACTGGCGGCGCGGCTGGGGGCGGCCGAGGGCGACCCGCTGGCGGTCGTGTCCCGGCGGGGGCGGGCGGTGGCACCGGCCCGCATCACCACCGGCATCCGGCCCGACACCGTGTTCATGCCCTTCCACTGGCCCGGCGAGGGCCGCGCCAACACGCTGACCAACCCCGCCCTGGACCCGACCTCGCGGATGCCGGAGTTCAAGGTGTGCGCGGTGCGGGTGGAAACGGTGACGTCCTAGCGGCGTCATCCTCTCCTCTCATGATCTCCACGTGAGCGCTATGGACATGTCATGTCCCGGGTTCTTGAATCCGAGTCAGGCATCAGCGCCCGCAAGCGCCGGGAGGCGCACCCGTACCGAGGAGATCGATGAGCCGAATACGGCACGTCAGCGGTTCCCGCCCTGTCCTGGCCGGTACCGCCGCCACCACCGCGACCCTGCTCATCGCCGCCCTCGCCCCCGGCGCCAGTGCCGCCGGCCGCCCGACCCCGGCCGCCGCCCTCGACCACGCGGCGGCGGCCCTGTCGGACCACGCCGCCGCCCTGGACCTGACGGACGCCCAGGACACCGAGGTCCGCGACGTCATCCTCGACGAGGACGGCACCCAGCACGTCCGCTACGACCGGACCTACCGCCAGCTCCCCGTCCTCGGCGGTGACTTCGTCGTCCACCTCGCCCCCGACGGCGGCTTCCGCGGCGCCGACCGCGCGACGGACACCCCGCTCTCCCTGCCCACCGTCACCCCGAAGCTGTCGGCGCCCCGGGCCGCCGGCCTGGCCGCGAACGCGCTGCGCGCCGCCAACCCGGGCGAGCTGCTGAAGCGGCTCACCGCCAAGTCCGAGCTGGTCGTCGACGCCCTGCACGGCGCCCCGAAGCTGGCCTGGCGGACCGACGCGGCGGCCTTGGACTCCCTCGGCAACCCGGTCGCGCGCACCGTGCTGACCGACGCGGGCACCGGCGCCCGCATCGACTCCTGGGACACCGTCGAGTCGGTCTCCGGCGACGGGAAGTCCCTGTACGGGGGCACGGTGCCGCTGGAGACGACGCGGAACGGGTCGTCGTACCAGCTCAAGGACGCGACGCGCGGCGGCACGTACACGGGCGACGCGGAGCATCAGACCGACCTGTGCCTCCTCACCCTCTGCCTGGTGCGGGCGCCCGCGACGCTGTTCACCGACGCCGACAACCACTGGGGCACGGGCAAGGCGGACGACCGCGCCTCGGCGGCGGTGGACGCGCA
The DNA here is from genome assembly GCF_002939385.1 of Streptomyces sp. MH60. Taxonomy (GTDB): domain Bacteria; phylum Actinomycetota; class Actinomycetes; order Streptomycetales; family Streptomycetaceae; genus Streptomyces. The sequence continues at coordinate 24,874 of NZ_MULI01000055.1, forward strand.
GTACGGCACCGACGCCACCTGGGACTACTACGCGGACGTCCACGGGCGCAGCGGCATCGCGGGCGACGGCAAGGGCTCGTACAACCGCGTGCACTACGGCACCCGGTACAACAACGCCTTCTGGGACGACGGTTGCTTCTGCATGACGTACGGCGACGGTGACGGGACCACCTTCGGGCCGCTGGTCTCGCTGGACGTCGCCGGGCACGAGATGTCGCACGGGGTGACGTCGAAGACGGCGGCGCTGACGTACTCGGGCGAGTCCGGCGGCCTGAACGAGGCGACCTCGGACATCTTCGGCGCCCTGGTGGAGTGGCACGCGGACAACTCCGCCGACCCCGGGGACTACCTGATCGGCGAGAAGGTCGTCCGGGACGGCTTCGGCCGCAACGCGCTGCGCTCCATGGACCGGCCGAGCAGGGACGGCAGCTCGGCCGACTGCTGGAGCACCTCGCTGGGCGACCTGGACGTCCACTACTCCTCCGGCGTCGCCAACCACTTCGCCTACCTGCTGGCCGAGGGCAGCGGCGCGCGGACCGTGGGCGGCGTCGCCTACGACTCCCCGACCTGCGACGGCTCCACGGTCTCCGGGATCGGCCGGGACAGGCTCGGCGACATCTGGTACCGGGCGCTGACGGTCTACATGACCTCGTCCACCGACTACGCGGGCGCCCGCGCCGCCACCCTGCGCGCGGCCGGTGACCTGTACGGCGCCGACGGCGCCGAGTACGCCGCGGTCGGCGCGGCGTGGAGCGCGGTGGGCGTGGGCTGACGGCGACGGCTCGCTCCCGCGCTCGCCTACTCTTGCGGCGAGGCCGTGGTGCGGACCGCGGCCCGTCGCAGCGAGGGAGCGGGAGCCGATGAGCCTGAGGCAGTTCGAGTACGCCCTGGCCGTCGCCGAGGAGGGCTCGGTGACGGCCGCGGCCGAGGCGCTGCGCGTCGCCCAGCCCTCGGTGTCCCAGCAGATCCGCGGTCTGGAGCGGGACCTCGGCGTGGAGCTGTTCTCCCGCACCCCGGCCGGTCTCGTCCCCACCGTGGCCGGCCGCGCCTTCCTGCGGGACGCGGAGATCGCGGTGAACGCGGCCCGCCGGGCGCGGGCGACGGCGCGGGCCGGCGCCGAGGAGCTGGCGGGCGAGGTGGTGGTCGCGGTGCAGATGGGCCTGGGCACGCGGCAGCTGCCGGGCGCCCTGAGCGCGCTGCGCCGCCGCTTCCCGCGCCTGGAGGTCACCGTCTTCGAGGAGCCGAACCCCACCGAGCTGGAGCGGCTGGCCCGCGGGGGCGTGCTGGACCTCGCCATCATGGCCGGACCGTGCGACGAGGGCCTGTACGACGGCCACCACCTCGGCGACGAGGAGTTCGTCGTGGTGCTGGCGGCCGGGCACCCGCAGCTCGCCGCGGACCGGGTCGCGCTGCGGGACCTGGAGCGGGAGCCGTGGGTGCGGTTCGACCCCGCCAGCGCGCTGGACGGCGTCCTGGTGGAGGTGCTGCGGGAGAACGGGCTCGCCCCGACCACCGTCGCCCGGGTCTCCCAGACGGCGACGGCCGTGCGCTGGGCCGCCCACGGCCTCGGGGTGACGTTCGTCCCGGCGTCCGCGGTGCCGCCCGGTCACGAGCACCTGGTGCGCCCGGTGTCCCCGGCCGTGTCCCAGCCCGTCGTCGCCGCGGTCCGGCCCGGCGCGGGCCCGGCGGAGACGGCGCTGCTGGAGTTCCTGCGGCAGGAGACCTGGTACCGGTTCGCTCAGAGCTGGGTGACGCCGCCGTCCACGGCCAGCTCGGCGCCGGTCGTGTAGGTGGCGTCGAAGGCGAGGAAGGCGGCGGCCCGGGCGATCTCCTCGGGGGTGCCGAAGCGCCGCATGGGGTTGTCCGCCACCCGTTCCGCCTTGAACCGCTCGGCCTCCTCGGCGGTCATCGTCGCGTCCAGGGCTCCCGTGTCGACGGGGCCGGGACTGATCGCGTTGACCCGGATGCCGCGGGGCAGCAGCTCACGGGAGAAGCTGCGGGCCATCGAGCGCAGCGCCGCCTTCCCGGCCGCGTAGACGCTGGTGTCCGCCATGCCGATGACGTTCGCGACCGAGGTGGTGAGGACGACGCCGGCGCCCGTGCTCAGCAGCGGGGCGAGCTTCTGCACGGTGAACCAGGCGCCCTTGACGTTGATCGCGAACAGTTCGTCGTACGCCTCCTCGGTCGTCGACGCGAGCGGCGTGAGGGTCGCGACGCCGGCGTTGACGAACAGGGCGTCGACGGTGCCCAGTTCGGCCTTCACACGGTCGGCGAGAGCGTCCAGGTCCGGCAGTGAGGCCACGTCGCCGCGGACGGCCACCGCGTTCTCGCCGAGCCGCTCCCGCGCGGTGTCGAGCGTGGCCTGCGAACGGCCGGTGATCACGACGCGGGCTCCGCCGCGCACCAGCAGGTCCGCCATCGCGAAACCCATTCCACTGCCGCCACCCGTGATCACTACATTCTTGTTGCTGTACATACCCATTTCCGGATCCCTTTTTCGCAGGCTTTTCCAGCGTCACATTTCTTCGGAGGTCGTCCCCTGGAATGTCAGCCCCTGGGATATTCCCCGCCGTCCACGGCGAGGTTGGTCCCCGTCACCCAGCCCGCCCGGTCGGACACGAGGAACAGCACCGCGTGGGCGATGTCGTCGGGCAGGCCGTCGCGCCCCAGCGGGGCGGTGCCGCTCGCGGCGGGTCCGGCGTCGAGGCTCGCCCAGTGCTCCCGGGTCTCCTCCCCGCCGGGGGTGGAGGTCCGGCCGGGGCTGACGGTGTTGACCCGGACGCCGGAGGGGGCCAGCGTCGCGGCCAGTCCGGCGCTGTAGTTGTCCAGCGCCGCCTTCGCCGCCTGGTAGTGCAGGAACGGCGGTGCGGGGGGCGCGACCGCGGCCGAGGAGATGTGCACGATCGCCCCCGAGCGCCGGTCCCGCATGCCCGGTACCAGGAGCGAGTTCAGCCGGACCGACGCGAGGAGGTTCAGGTTCAGCGTGTCCAGCCACTCCTCGTCGGGGATGACCAGGCCGTCCTTGTGGGGCCGCGCCCCGCCTGCGTTGTGGACCAGGATGTCCACCCCGCCGAGCGCCTCCCGCGCGGCCCCGGCGAGCGCCTCGGCGCCGGCGGGGGTCCGTACGTCCGCCTGCACGAAGCCGGCCCCCTCCGGCGCCGGGCCCGTCGCCGACCTGGCGGTCGTGATCACCTCGGCGCCGGCGTCCAGGAGCCGGCGCACGATGGCCGCTCCGATTCCGCGCGTACCGCCGGTCACCAGGGCCCGCTTTCCCGCGAGTTCCCTGTTTTCCGACACGTTTTCCTTCGCGGCCATGGCGTTTTCCCTTTCACCTTCGCATGATTACCCCCACACGGTAGGTCCGGAAATCCAAGGAAGGCAAAGACGAAATTGCAGCGGCTGCCATAGGAAGCTCCTATAGCTTCCTATAGCTTCCTATGGCGCCCTATGGCGTCCTACGGCGTCCGATGGCGTCTCACGCGCCGCCGTAGGGGCGCCGCTCCTTCGCCTCCCGCAGGGCCCGCCCCCACCACACCAGCTGGTCGAGCATCGCCTTGGCCGCCGCGTCCGGGCCGGACGGGTCCCTGAGCCTGCCCTCGTCGTCGAAGGACGCGCCCGCGTTGTGGAAGGAGACGGTGTCGCGGACGGTGACGGCGTGCAGTTCGGCGAAGACCTGGCGCAGGTGTTCCGCGGCCCGCAGGCCGCCGGCCAGGCCGCCGTAGGAGACCAGGCCGACGGGCTTGGCCCGCCACTCGGTGAAGTGCCAGTCGATGACGTTCTTCAGGCCCGCCGGGAACGAGTGGTTGTACTCGGGGGTCAGCACGACGAACGCGTCGGCGTCCGCCAGTTTCGGGGTGATCTCCGCCAGCGCGGCGGTCGCCTCCGGGGTCGGGGCCAGGGTCGTGGGCAGGTCGGTCCCGGCGACGTCCACCACCTCGGGGACCAGGACGTCGTGGGCCCGGAGGTGGTCCAGGAGCCAGTCGGCGACGACGGGGCCGAAGCGGCCGTGGCGGTTGCTGCCGACGAGCAGGGTGACGCGGAGCGGTGCGGTCGTGGTGTCCATGCGGGAGAGCCTGGTACCTCAAGTTTGCTCGAGGTCAAGCCGCCTCGCTCCCGGGCTCGTCCGGCGGCACCGGTCACCCGTTCACACCCGCTCGGGGGGCGGGCCGGGCCGGGTGCCACTTTCCTCGGTAGGGCAGGGGCCACCGAAGAGCTCAAAGGAGCACCGATGCGACGTACCGCCCGCCTGCTGACCGGTACCGCGCTCGCCGCCGCGGCCGTCGGTCTGACCACCGCGGCCCCGGTGTACGCCGGGGAGAGGGTCGTCACCGGCGGCCTGTCGGTGTATCCGTCCTCGGTCGTGCCGGGCGAGAGGGCCGTGGTGACGACCGCGGTGTGCGGAAAGGGCGGCGCGGCGGCGGGTGACGCCAGCGCGGTCGGCGCGGGCGCGTTCCCGCTGGCGCCGGGCACGGGCGAGGGCGGGGCGACGGGGCACTTCGAGGTGCCGCCGAGCGCGCAGCCGGGGACGTACGAGATCGTCGCGACCTGTGGGGACGACGAGCGGCGGGTGACCGGCGACCTGGTGGTCACGCTCACCTCGGCCGCCGCGCAGGTGTACCCCAGAGGAAGCGTGAAGACGGGGGTCGGCGGCGCTCTTGGCCCCGATCCCGTGCAGACCGCGGCCGGCGTGGCGGCTCTCGCCGTCGCCGCCGCGGGCGGTACCTGGCTCCTGCATCGCCGGGCGAGAGGCGACGGGATCTGACGGGCACCCTCCGCTGCCCGTCCGCCGGTACCGCACTTCCCCACCCCCTCCGGGTCCGACGCCCCTCGCGGCCCGGAGGGGGCCGGGGTTCCCAGGGACGCGAGGGAGAGGGGACGTCATGCGCAGGGTCAAGGACACCGCGATAGCGGCCGTCACCGCGGTCGCCCTCTGCTCGGGCGGCTGGCTGCTGCTCGGCGGCGGCGGTACCGACGCTCCGCCGCAACCGTCGGCCGCGCAGTCCGGCACCGCCGACCGGACCGGGCCGGCCGGCCGGGGCGCCGCCGCACCGGCGCTGCCGCCCTCCCCGCCGGACCGCGTCCGCATCCCGGCGATCGGCGTGGACGCCCCGCTGACGGGCCTGGGCCTGACCGGGACGGGCAGCCTGGACGTGCCGCCCGCCGAGAAGAAGAACCTCGCCGGCTGGTACGAGGCCGGCACCACCCCCGGCGAGACGGGCACCGCGATCGTCGCCGGCCACGTGGACAACGCCGAGGGCCCCGCCGTCTTCTACCGGCTCGGCGCCCTGGCCAAGGGCGCGACGATCGAGGTCGACCGGCGCGACGGCGGCGTCGCGGTGTTCACGGTGGACGCGGTCGAGGTCTACGCCGCCGACGCCTTCCCCGACGAGAAGGTCTACGGCGCCGCCGACCGCCCCGAACTGCGCGTCATCACCTGCGGCGGCCCCTACTCACGCAGTACCGGCTACCAGGGCAACGTGGTCGTCTTCGCCCACCTCACCGGCAGCCGGTGAGCCGCGGCGCCGGCCCCGCCCGCGCGGGCTACGCCACCCACTGCTCGTACGCCAGGTTCACCACCAGGGCGAAGACCACCGTCAGCAGGACGACGCGGACGAAGCCGCTGCCCTTCTTGAGGGCGGTGTGGGCGCCGAACATGCCGCCGGCCAGGTTGAAGGCGGCCATCAGGACGGCCAGCTGCCACAGGACCGCGCCCTGCCAGGCGAAGGTGGCGAGGGCACCCGCGTTGGTGCAGCAGTTCACGATCTTGGCGGTGGCGGACGCCGTCACCAGGTCCAGGTGGAGCAGCGCGGTGAGGGCCAGGACCAGGAAGGTGCCCGTGCCGGGGCCGATCAGGCCGTCGTAGAAGCCGATGCCGAGGCCGGCGAGGCCGATCGCGGCGAGGATCTGGCGGCGGGTGGCCGGGCCGGTGGCGGGCGCGGTGCCGAAGGCGGGGCGCAGGATCACGAAGGCCGCGACCGCGAGCAGCACCACCATGATCACCGGCTTGAGCACCTCGGTGCTCATCCCGGCCGCGAAGAACGCCCCGCCGGACGATCCGGCCAGCGCCGCCAGGCCGATGCGTACGGCGGTGCGCACGTCCACCGGCGCCTTGCGGGCGTACGTCACCGCGGCGCCCGTGGTGCCGACGATGGCGACCGCCTTGTTGGTCCCCAGCGCGTGCGCGGCCGGGGTGCCGGCGGGCAGGCCGAGCAGCAGGGCGGGCAGCAGCAGGAGGCCACCGCCGCCGACCACGGCGTCGATCCAGCCGGCCGCGAGTGCGGCGAGGCAGAGCAGGACGACCGTGGTCAGCGATATGTCGGGCATGATCATGACCTTATGGACGGGATGCGTGTGCCGTCCATCGAGATGAGGGACTTCTGAGGTTCCCGCCCGCCTCTCCCCCGGACCGCCCGCCCCTCCCCGGACCGCCCGCCCCTCACACGGCCCGCCCGCCCCCGCTGAGGGCAGCGTTCCCCGTGGGAAACAGAGGGGATGCCACCGGGTAACACCCGCACCGCACGCTCGATGCCATGACCTCGAAAACGCGTGTGGTGGTGATCGGCGCCGGACTCGCGGGCGTGACGCTCGCCCGGCGGCTCGGTGAGCTGGGCACGCCCGCGCTCCTGGTCGGCGACGAGGAGCACCGCCCGTACAACCGGGTGCTGCTCGCCGAGGTGCTGGCCGGACGGTACAGCCCCGAGGTGATCGCCCTGCCGGCGCCCGCCGGACTGCTGCGCGGCCGGGTCACCGGCGTCGACCGGGCCGGGCGGACCGTGCGGTGCGCCGACGGTTCGGTGATCGCCTACGACACGCTGGTGCTGGCCACCGGCTCCAACGCCGTGCTGCCGCCCCTGCGCGGCCTGTTCTCCCCGGACCACGAGCTGCCCGAGGGCGTGCACGCGTTCCGGACGATGGACGACTGCCTCGGGTTGTCGAAGGCGGTGCGGCCCGGGGCGCGGGCGGTCGTCATCGGCGGCGGGCTGCTCGGGGTGTCCGCCGCCCGCGCGCTGGCCGTGCGCGGCGCCCAGGTCGTCCTCGCCCAGCAGTCCGAGCGGCTGATGGAGCGCCAGCTCGACCCGGCGGCCTCCGCGCTGGTGCGGCGGCACCTGGAGGGCCTCGGCGTCGAGGTGCACACCGAGTGCCGGGTACGGGACGTGCGCGGCGTCGGCGGGGCGGTGCGGTCCGTGGAGATGGGCGACGGGTACGCCCTCGGCACCGACCTGGTCGTGCTCGCGTGCGGGGTCCGGCCGCGGGTCGGGCTCGCGCGGGAGGCGGGTCTCGACGTCGGCAAGGGCGTCCTCGTCGACGACGAGCTGCGCACCTCGGACCCGCACATCCGCGCCGTCGGCGACTGCGCCGAGCACGCGGGACGCGTGTACGGGCTGGCCGCGCCCGCCCTCGAACAGGCCGACGTGCTCGCCGGGCTGCTCGCCGGGGACGGCACGGGCAGCGGCGCGGCAGCCCCCCGCTACACCGGCACCCGCTCGCTGACCCGGCTGACCCTCACCGGGCCGGACGGCCCCTTCGGCGGGCCGGACGGCCCCTTCGACCTCGCCGCGTTCGGCGAGACCGACCCCCGCCCCGGCGACGACGTCGTGCAGCTCGCCGACGCCACCCGGGGCACCTACCGCAAGGTCGTCGTCCGCGACGACCGGCTGGTCGGCGGGGTCCTGGTCGGCGAACTCGGCACCGTCGGCGCGCTGGCGCGCGCCTGGGAGGGAGCAGAGCCGCTCCCCTCCGACGGCGGCCCCCTGCTCCACCTGCTCACCCAAGACGGAGGCTCCTGATGACCGCCACCCCGGGGCACACCCCGACGATCGTGCTGGTCGGCCACGGCATGGTCGGCCAGCGTTTCCTGGAGGCCCTCGCCGAGCGCGGCCTGACCGGCACGCACCGCGTGGTCGTCCTGTGCGAGGAGCCGCGCCCCGCCTACGACCGCGTCCAGCTCACCTCGTACTTCTCGGGGAAGACCCCCGAGGACCTGTCGATGACCGACCCCGCCTTCATCACCGAGCACGGCATCGAGCTGCGCGTCGGGGACCCGGCGGAGACGGTCGACCGGGAGGCCCGCAAGGTGACCGCCCGCTCGGGGCTGGTCGTCGAGTACGACGTGCTCGTGCTGGCCACCGGCTCCTACCCGTTCGTCCCGCCGGTGCCCGGCAAGGACGCCGAGGGCTGCTTCGTCTACCGGACGATCGAGGACCTCCTCGCCATCGAGGAGTACGCGAAGAACGTCACGACCGGTGCCGTGGTCGGCGGCGGGCTGCTCGGCCTGGAGGCCGCCGGGGCGCTGAAGGGCCTCGGACTCACCTCGCACATCGTGGAGTTCGCGCCCCGCCTGATGCCGGTGCAGGTCGACGAGGGCGGCGGCGCGGCGCTGCTGCGCACCATCGAGGAGATGGGCCTGTCGGTCCACACGGGTGTCGGCACCCAGGAGATCGTGGTCGACGAGGCGGGCGCCGTCACCGGTATGAAGCTGTCCGACGGCTCCGAACTCGCCACCGGCCTGGTGGTGTTCAGCGCCGGCGTCCGCCCCCGCGACCAGCTGGCCCGGGACTGCGGGCTCGCGGTCGGCGAGCGCGGCGGGATCAGCGTCGACGAGCGGTGCCGCACGGTCACCGACCCGCACGTGTTCGCGATCGGCGAGTGCGCGCTGGCGGCCGACGGCCGGGTGTACGGGCTGGTGGCGCCCGGGTACGAGCAGGCCGAGACGGCCGCCGCGACCATCGCCGCCGACGAGAGCGACCAGTTGACGTTCACCGGCGCCGACCTGTCCACCAAGCTGAAGCTGCTCGGCGTGGACGTGGCGTCCTTCGGCGACGCGCACGGCACCGCCGAGGACTGCCTGGACGTCGTCTACTCCGACTCCCGCGCGGGCCTGTACAAGAAGCTGGTCGTCGGCCGCGACGGCACGCTGCTCGGCGGCATCCTGATCGGCGACGCGGAGGCGTACGGCACCCTGCGGGCCTTCACCGGCTCGGTCCCGCCGGTCTCCCCCGAGTCGCTGGTGCTGCCCGCCGGTGCCGGTGCCCCGGTCCAGCTGGGCCCGGCCGCGCTGCCCGACGACGCGGTGATCTGCTCCTGCCACAACGTCACCAAGGGCACCATCCGCGGCGCGGTGACGGAGCACTCCTGCACGACCGTGCCCGAGGTGAAGAAGTGCACCAGGGCGGGGACCGGCTGCGGCTCCTGCGTCAAGGTGCTCGGCCAGCTGGTCACCGCCGAGCTGGAGGCGAGCGGCGTCGAGGTCGACAAGGGGCTGTGCGGCTGCTTCGCGCAGACCCGCGAGGAGCTGTACGAGATCGTCCGCGCCCTGCGGATCACCTCCTACCGGGAGCTGCTCGACCGGCACGGCCGGGACGGCGCGCGGGGCGGTGAGGGCTGCGAGGTGTGCAAGCCGACGGTCGGCTCGATCATCGCCTCGCTGGCCCCGGCGATCGGCGCGAGCGGCTACGTCCTGGAGGGCGAGCAGGCCGCGCTCCAGGACACCAACGACCACTTCCTCGCCAACCTCCAGCGCAACGGCTCGTACTCCGTCGTCCCGCGCATCCCGGGCGGCGAGATCGCGCCGGAGAAACTGATCGTCATCGGGGAGATCGCCCGGGACTTCGGGCTCTACACGAAGATCACCGGCGGTCAGCGCATCGACATGTTCGGCGCCCGCGTCGAGCAGCTGCCGCTGATCTGGGCGCGGCTGGTGGACGCCGGCTTCGAGTCGGGGCACGCGTACGGGAAGTCGCTGCGCACGGTGAAGTCCTGCGTGGGGCAGACCTGGTGCCGCTACGGCGTCCAGGACTCGGTACGGATGGCGATCGACCTGGAGCTGCGCTACCGGGGCCTGAGGTCCCCGCACAAGCTCAAGTCGGCGGTCTCCGGGTGCGCCCGCGAGTGCGCCGAGGCCCAGTCGAAGGACTTCGGGGTGATCGCCACCTCCCACGGCTGGAACCTGTACGTCGGCGGCAACGGCGGCGCCACCCCGCGCCACGCGGACCTGCTCGCGCAGGACCTCTCCGACGCCGAACTGGTCCGCCTGATCGACCGGTTCCTGATGTTCTACATCCGCACCGCCGACAAGCTGGAGCGCACCTCCACCTGGCTGGAGCGCATCCCCGGCGGCCTGGACCACGTACGGGACGTGGTGGTGCACGACTCGCTCGGCATCTGCGACGAGCTGGAGTCCCTGATGCGGGCCCACGTCGCGCACTACCGGGACGAGTGGGCGGAGACCATCAGCGACCCGGAGAAGCTGGCGCGGTTCGTGTCCTTCGTGAACGCGCCCGACACCCCCGACCCGGTCGTGGGCTTCGTGCCCGAGCGCGACCAGATGAAGCCCGACCTGCCGCTGCTGGACATCGGCCGGCGGCGCCCCTCGGAAGACGGCCTCCTGGAAGGAAGCACCCGGCGATGACCCTGGCACCCGAGTCCCTGGCACCCGAGACGACCGACCTGAAGGTGCGGCTGAGGCTGACCGACGACTGGTTCACGGCCTGCGACCTCGGCGTCCTGCTCCCGGGCCGGGGCGTGGCGGCCCTGCTCCCGGACGGCGGCCAGGTCGCCCTGTTCCGCGACCGGGACGGCGGGCTGTACGCCATCGACAACCGGGACCCGTTCACCGGCGCGGCCGTCCTCTCCCGCGGCCTGACCGGCACCCACCGGGGCCGCCCGTTCGTCGCCTCGCCGCTGCTCAAGCAGCGCTTCGACCTCACGACCGGCGAGTGCCTGGACGACGCGGCGGTCCGGGTGGACACGTACGAGGTGAAGGCCGCCTGACCCGTCCGGCGTGGCCGTGCACGACGCGGGCGCGGGCGGCCCCGGAGCCCCTCAGGGCAGCAGCGGCTCGTAGACGACCCCGGTCAGCCGCTCGGAGGCGGCCCACAGCCGCTCCCCCAGCGCGTCGTCGGTGGTCCAGGACGCCCGCCAGGACGGTGCGGGCGCCCCGCGCCACATCGCGAAGGACGGGCCGGTGAAGGAGTCGGAGGGCACGCCGGGCGCGGTCGCCGCGTACAGGACGGGCAGCGCGCCGGCCTCCGGGGACTGGGCGACGACCCGGCTCCCGAGCCGCGCCAGCCGCTCGGCGAGCCGGCGCCCCTCGGCCCGGGGCCCGGCGGCATGGAGTCCGGTCTCCGCGTACCCGGGGTGGGCGGCGACCGCGCGTACGTCAAAGGCGCCCTCCCGGGCCGCGAGCCGGCGCGCCAGTTCGTGGGTGAAGAGGAGGTTGGCGGACTTCGAGCGGGCGTAGGCGGTCCAGCGCCCGTACCGGCGCACGCTGTTGAGGTCGCGCGGATCGACGTTGGCCAGCACGTGCAGGAAGCTGGAGACGGTCACGATCCTGGCTCCGGGCGCGGCCAGCAGGGAGGGCAGCAGCAGCCCGGTGAGGGCGAAGTGCCCCAGGTGGTTGACGCCGAACTGGGTCTCGAAGCCGTCCACCGTCGTGCTGTGCGGCAGCGCCATCACCCCGGCGTTGTTGACGAGGAGATCCACCCGCTCGTACGGCAGTCCGTAGGCGAACTCCCGGACCGAGGCGAGGTCACCGAGGTCCAGCCGCGCCGGTTCCACGGCGGCGGAGGGCACCTCGCCGAGCAGGCGAGCCACGGCCGCGCTCCCCCGCTCGGCGCTGCGGCAGGCGAGCACGACGGACGCGCCCTTGCGCGCCAGCTCCCGGGCGATCACGTAGCCGAGGCCGCCGTTGGCCCCGGTGACGACGGCGACGCGCCCGTCCAGGTCGGGGATGTCGCCCGTGCTCCAGCCGGTCATCCGCGGCTCCTTCGCTGGTCGGGACCTCTCTCACCGTACGCGCCCGGCGGGCCTGAGCGGAGAGTTACCGTCCGGTCACGTCACGTTCCCATCACGAGTCCTTCATATCTCCACCACTTCTCGGTCACCTCAATAGCTTCGTCACCTCACATCCGCTCTTCCCCACCATTCCCGGGACTCTCGATGAAGCTGCTCCGCAAGCCCGCCGCCGTGACCGTCGCCGCGCTGGCCCTGGCCGCCCTGCCGGCCGCCGCCGCCCAGGCGCACGACGGCGCCCACCCGTTCAAGAACTGCACCGAGGCGTACGACGCCGGGTACTCCAACATCAAGAAGGGTGACGAGCACTACGGCGAGCACCTGGACCGCGACAAGGACGGCGTCGGCTGCGACAGGCCGCCGGCCGGTTTCGTGCCCGCCGACGACCAGGACACCGACGACGCGGCGGGCTCCGGGAGCGGCAAGGACTCCGGGAGCGAGGAGGGCGGCGGGGACGAGGCCGCCGGGCAGCAGGGCACCGACCTGGCCGAGACCGGCGGCGACGACAGCACGCCGTACCTCGCGGCGGGCGGCGGGATCGTCGTGCTCGCGGGCGGCGGACTGCTGCTGGCCACGCGGCGGCGCCGGGGCGACGGCGCCGCCTGACCCCGCGTGCGGCGCGCGGAGCCCCGTCGGTTCAGCGGCGGGGCTCCGGCGTCTTCAGGCTGAAGGCGGCGCTGCTCAGCCAGCGCCGTGCGGCCCGGGCCACCGGGCGCTCCACGAACCGCTGCACGACGTAGGAGAGCGCGACCAGGGCGGCGACGGTGACGCAGACCACGACCCACGGGTGGGCCCGGTCGCCGAAGCGGTGCAGGACGTTGACGCCGATGGCGTCGTGCAGCAGGTACAGCGGGAAGGTCAGGGTGCCCGCGACGGTCAGCCCGCGCCAGCGGACGCGGCTGGTCCAGCCGAGCGCGACGGCGGCGATCAGCAGGAAGAACACCGTGATCACCACGACCAGCCAGGCGCGGTCCGGCTGCCAGGAGTCCCAGTTGAGGCGGCCCCCGTCGGGCGTCAGCAGGTAGTGCAGCGCCACCAGCCACGACATGGCGACGATGCCCCACAGCAGCGGGGTCGGCCGGTAGCGGTACATCAGGTAGAAGGCCATGCCCGCGATGAAGTACGGGGCGGACGGCGGGTTCGTCAGCAGCGTGAGCAGGTGGATGTCGGCGCTGGGGGCCAGCACGGCGGCGACCGTCCACAGGCCGCAGTAGATCACCACGCGCTGGTAGGTCAGGCCCTTCCACACCACGACCGCGAAGGTCAGGTAGAAGCACAGCTCGGGCCAGAGCGTCCAGTAGACGGAGTCGAGGTGCTCCACCCCGAGCGGGGTCTGGAGCATCGTCAGGTTGGCGAAGAGCACCCGCGGGTGCGGGTGTCCGAACGGGTTGTCGGCGAAGTAGACCACGCAGGCCGTGATGGCGATGGCCGCCCAGTACATCGGGTAGAGCCGGGTGACGCGGGAGATGAAGAAGTCGCGCGGGGTGCGGCCCCACGCGCTCATGCAGATGACGAAACCGCTGATCAGGAAGAAGAGTTCGACGCCGAGCCGGCCGTAGGCGAAGTAACCGTGGGCCTCGGGGAAGACGTCTTCGACGGGGCGGTCCCAGATGGTCTGCATCGTGGAGGGCACCTGGCCGACGAAGTGGAAGAAGACCACGGACAGGGCGGCCAGGAAACGCAGTCCGTCCAGGGCCGCGAGCCGGTTCCTGCGGACCGGGGGCCCGGCCTCGGGGACCGTCTCCCGGGCGCCGGTCCGGGGGCTCGGCACCGCGTCGGCGGTTCTGCCGCCGGTTCCCTCCCGGGTGGTCGTGCCGGCCGTGTCCCGGTGCTCCGTCTGCGTCATCCAACCACCGTTCCGGGTGTCGGCCGCTGTCCGCTGCCAGGGCCCTCCAACTCTGCTGACAGCTTGCTGCTGCTCAGCACACGGGAATTCACACCGTTGGACGTGTCACAAAAGGCGGCACCCCCGCACGGGTGCCGCCTTCTCGTGGACCGGAGCCGCCGCCGATCGGTGAGGGTGGTCGGGTGACAGACGGCGGCTCCGGGGCCTCGGGGCCCCTTTCGGGGACTACCGGTGGTCGCTGCCCTTCGACCGCGACGCCGCCCGGCCCGCCTCCAGGCGGGCCACCGGGATCCGGAACGGGGAGCAGGAGACGTAGTCCAGACCCACCTCGTGGAAGAAGTGCACCGACTCCGGGTCACCGCCGTGCTCGCCGCAGACACCGAGCTTCAGGTCGGGACGCGTGGCGCGGCCGGCCTTCGCGGCGGCGGCGACCAGGGAGCCGACGCCGTCCTTGTCGATGGTCTCGAACGGGGAGACGCCGAAGATGCCCTTCTCCAGGTAGGCGGTGAAGAAGCTGGCCTCGACGTCGTCGCGGCTGAAGCCCCACACGGTCTGGGTCAGGTCGTTGGTGCCGAAGGAGAAGAACTCCGCGGCCTCGGCGATCTGACCGGCGGTCAGCGCGGCGCGCGGCAGCTCGATCATCGTGCCGATCGACAGCTTGAGCTTGGCGCCGGTGGCCGCCTCGACCTCGGCGATGACCTGGTCGGCCTCCTCTCGGACGATCTCCAGCTCCTGGACGGTGCCGACCAGCGGGATCATGATCTCGGCCCGCGGGTCGCCCTTGCTCGCCCTGCGCTCGGCGGCGGCCTCCGCGATGGCGCGGACCTGCATGGTGAACAGGCCGGGGATGACCAGGCCGAGGCGGACGCCGCGCAGGCCCAGCATCGGGTTCTGCTCGTGCAGCCGGTGCACGGCCTGGAGCAGGCGCAGCTCGTTCTCGTGCGGCTCCTGCCGCGACTCGGCGAGTGCCACGCGCACCGACAGCTCGGTGATGTCGGGCAGGAACTCGTGCAGCGGCGGGTCCAGGAGGCGGATGGTGACCGGCAGGCCGTCCATCGCCTCGAACAGCTCGACGAAGTCCTGCTTCTGGAGCGGCAGCAGCTCCTTGAGGGACTCCTCACGCACGGCCTCGGTGTCGGCCAGGATCAGCCGCTCCACCAGCTCGCGCCGGTCGCCGAGGAACATGTGCTCGGTGCGGCACAGGCCGATGCCCTGGGCGCCGAACCGGCGGGCGCGCAGCGCGTCCTCGGCGTTGTCGGCGTTGGCGCGCACCCGCAGCCGGCGCTTGCGGTCGGCGAAGGCCATGATGCGGTGCACGGCCTCGACCAGCTCGTCGGCGTCCTCGGCGCCCGCGTGCATGCGGCCCTCGAAGTACTCGACGACCGGGGAGGGCACGACCGGCACCTCGCCGAGGTAGACCTTGCCGGAGGAGCCGTCGATGGAGACGACGTCGCCCTCCTCGACGACGTGCCCGCCGGGCACGGTCATCCGGCGGCGCTTGGTGTCGACCTCCAGCTCCTCGGCGCCGCAGACACAGGTCTTGCCCATGCCGCGCGCGACCACGGCCGCGTGGGAGGTCTTGCCGCCGCGCGAGGTCAGGATGCCCTCGGCGGCGATCATGCCGTCCAGGTCGTCGGGGTTGGTCTCGCGGCGGATCAGGATGACCTTCTCGCCGGACCGGGACCACTTGACGGCGGTGTACGAGTCGAAGACGGCCTTGCCGACCGCCGCGCCCGGCGAGGCGGCGATGCCCCGGCCGACCTGCTCGACCTTCGCCTCGTCGTCGAAGCGGGGGAACATCAGCTGGGCGAGCTGGGCGCCGTTGACCCGCTGGAGGGCCTCGGCCTCGTCGATCAGACCCTGGTCGACGAGCTGGGTGGCGATGCGGAAGGCGGCGCCCGCGGTGCGCTTGCCGACGCGGGTCTGGAGCATCCACAGCTGGCCGCGCTCGATGGTGAACTCGATGTCGCACAGGTCCAGGTAGTGGTTCTCCAGCGTCTCCATGATCTGCATCAGCTGGTCGTACGACTTCTTGTCGATCTGCTCCAGCTCCGCCAGCGCGACGGTGTTGCGGATGCCGGCGACGACGTCCTCGCCCTGGGCGTTCTGGAGGTAGTCGCCGTAGACGCCCTGGTGGCCGGAGGCGGGGTCGCGGGTGAAGGCGACGCCGGTGCCGGAGTCGGGGCCGAGGTTGCCGAAGACCATGGAGCAGACGTTGACGGCCGTGCCGAGGTCGTGCGGGATGCGCTCCTGGCGGCGGTAGAGCTTGGCGCGCTCGCCGTTCCAGGAGTCGAAGACCGCCTTGATGGCGAGGTCCATCTGCTCGCGCGGGTCCTGCGGGAAGTCCCGCCCCGCCTCGGTCTTGACGATCTTCTTGAACTTGGTGACGAGCTTCTTGAGGTCGGCGGCCTCCAGCTCGGTGTCGACCGCGACCTTCTTGGCCGTCTTCGCCGCCTCCAGCGCCTCCTCGAAGAGGTCGCCGTCGACGCCGAGGACGGTCTTGCCGAACATCTGGATCAGGCGGCGGTAGGAGTCCCACGCGAAGCGGTCGTCGCCGGCCTGCTTGGCCAGGCCCTGCACCGACTTGTCGGAGAGGCCGATGTTGAGGACGGTGTCCATCATGCCGGGCATGGAGAACTTGGCCCCGGAGCGCACCGACACGAGGAGGGGGTCGTCGGCCTGGCCGAGCTTCTTGCCCATCTTGGCTTCCAGGGCGTCGAGGTGCGCACTCACCTCGTCCCGCAGGGCCGCGGGCTCCTCGCCGCTGTCGAGGTAGGTCTTGCAGGCCTCGGTGGTGATCGTGAAGCCCGGAGGGACCGGGAGACCCAGGTTGGTCATCTCGGCGAGGTTGGCACCCTTGCCGCCGAGGAGGTCCTTGAGGTCCTTGTTGCCCTCGGTGAAGTCGTAAACGAACTTCGCCGCGTTCGCTACCTGGGGATCTTTGTTTTCCGACACGGGTCTCGACTCCTCGAGGACGCGGTGGCTGCCCTGACGGCGAGGAATGTACCCAGATCAAAGGCACCTGGGTACGTCCACTTGCGCGTCACGCGCCCGTAACCACTCGTCCGCCAGCGGATCGAAAGTCAAGGCTTGGCAAGCGACCGACCGCTTGTGTTTTCACTTCTTGAACGAATGAACTCTTCCGTACGGCTTCCCTCGCTCATCAGAGCGGCATTCTCCACGTTTGAGTTCGATCGATGAACGATCAAGGTGTGGCACTCAGTGCCACACCTTGGAGAAGTGGAGTCGTTCTAGATCCGCTCATCTGAGCGCCACTCCTATCAGAGGTGGCGAGAATCACGCTCCCACAGACCGCCGGATTTCACCATGCGGACCGGTGAACGGACCGCTCGTGCCGGACGTACGAGAGTCCGGCGGGTCCCGGCCCCCTCGCCGGGGCCCGCCGTCCACCGGGTTTCGCACGGAAGGACCTTCGGGTGCCCGTCATCACGCCTTTCCGCCGGCCGCCGCGCCCCACCGACGACGCTCCCGACGACCCCGACACCCCCGTTCCCGCCCCGCTCGGCGCCCTCAAGTCCCTCTGGACCGGCCTCGCCCGCCGGCACGCCTGGCGCATCCGGCATCCGCGCGCCGCCCGCGTCGTCCGCCGGGTCACCACGGCCCTTTCGGCCATTCTGGTTCTCGGGGCGCTGCTGCTGCCCAACACACTCGTCGCCGTGGAGCCCAGCCGCTTCGCGCGGATCCCGGCGGAGGCGGTCGTCGCGGCGGTGCTGCTGCTCTGCCTGCCCCGCGTGCCGCGCCTGGTGGCGGCGGCGCTGTTCGGGACCGCCCTCGGGGCGCTGACCGTGCTGAACCTGCTCGACATGGGCTTCACCGAGTACCTGGGCCGGAGTTTCAACCTGGTCCTGGACTGGGGGCTGCTCGACGACGCGCAGTCGTTCGTGGCGGACTCGATGGGCGGGGCGGCGGCGACCTGGGCCGCGGTGGGCGCCGTGGTGCTGGCCGCCTCGCTGCTGGTGGTCATGGCGCTGGCGGCGGTCCGGCTCGGCGAGCTGCTCGCCGCGCACCGGGAGCGGGCGGCGCGGGGCGCGCTGATGGCGGCCACCGTGTGGATGACCTGCGTGGCGCTGGGTGTGCAGACCTTCGGCGTGCCGGTCGCCACCACGAGCGCCTCCCGGGCCGCCGAGGCGCAGGCGCACCGGGTGGTGGACACGCTGCGGGACGAGGCGGCCTTCGCGAAGGAGGCGAAGGCGGACCGCTTCGGCGCCACCCCCGGCACCGAGCTGGTGCCGGACCTGCGCGGCAAGGACATGATCTTCACGTTCATCGAGAGCTACGGCCGCAGCGCGATCGAGGACCCGGTGATGGCACCGGGTGTCGGCCGGACGCTGGACGCGAGCACCGGGGCGCTGGCGAAGGCGGGCTTCCACGCCCGCAGCGGCTGGCTGACCTCGGCGACGTACGGCGGCAGCAGCTGGCTCGGCCACTCCACCTTCCTGTCCGGCCTGTGGGTGGACAACCAGCAGCGCTACCGCACCGTGACCGCGGGCGACCACCTCACGCTCACCAAGGCGTTCGGGAAGACCGGCGACTGGGACACGGTCGGGGTCATGCCGGGCGTGCAGAAGGCCTGGCCGGAGGCGGACTGGTACGGCCTGGACAAGGTCTACGACGCGTCCGACGTGGGCTACCGGGGGCCGAAGTTCAGCTGGTCGACGATGCCCGACCAGTACGCGCTGGAGGCGTTCCAGCGCCTGGAGCACGGCAGGAAGCGGGACAAGCCGTTGATGGCGGAGGTCATCCTCACCTCCAGCCACCAGCCCTGGGCACCGGTCCCGAGGATGGTCGGCTGGGACGAGGTCGGCGACGGTTCGGTGTACGACGGGATCGAGGCGGCGGGCGTGAAGGCGTCCGACATCATCACCGACTCGGCCCGCTCGAAGGAGGAGTACGGCAAGTCGATCCAGTACTCGGTCACCAGCCTCACCCAGTGGCTGGAGCGCTACGGCACCGACGACACCGTCCTCGTCTTCCTCGGCGACCACCAGCCGCTCGCCCGCGTCAGCGGGAACAAGGCGAGCCGGGACGTCCCGGTGTCGATCGTCGCCAAGGACCCGAAGGTGCTCGACGCGATCGACGACTGGCACTGGACGGAGGGGCTGAAGCCGGCCGAGGACGCCCCGGTGTGGCGGATGAGTTCCTTCCGCGACCGCTTCCTGACGGCGTACGGCTCCGTCCCGCACCCCACGAAGGGCTGACCGGCCACGCACCGGGCGGGCCGGGGTCCGGTCAGCCGCCGGAGGTGTCCAGCTCCGCGTCCTCGCCGACGCCCGCGCAGTCGTACGGGTCCTTCAGCCAGCCGTCGGGCAGGACGACCCGGTTGTTGCCGGAAGTGCGGCCGCGGGGGCCGTCGGCGCCGGCGGGCCAGGGCTGGTCGAGGTCGAGTTCGTCGAGTCCGGCGCGCAGTGCCTCCAGGGAGGAGGTGATCGCGAGCCGCTTGCGCATCTCGGAGCCGACGGCGAAGCCCTTGAGGTACCAGGCGACGTGCTTGCGGAAGTCGATGACGCCGCGTGCTTCGTCGCCGATCCACTCCCCCAGCAGCGTGGCGTGCCGGACCATCACGTCGGCGACCTCGCGCAGGGTGGGCCGCACGAAGGAGTCGGTGCGCCCCTCGAAGGCGGCGACCAGGTCGGCGAAGAGCCACGGCCGCCCGAGGCAGCCGCGTCCGACCACGACGCCGTCGCAGCCGGTCTCGCGCACCATGCGCAGCGCGTCCTCGGCGGACCAGATGTCGCCGTTGCCGAGGACCGGGATCTCCGGGACGTGCTCCTTGAGGCGGGCGATGGCGTCCCAGTCGGCGGTGCCGCCGTAGTGCTGGGCGGTGGTGCGGCCGTGCAGGGCGATGGCGCTGACGCCCTCCTCGACGGCGATGCGGCCGGCGTCGAGGTGGGTGAGGTGGTCGTCGTCGATGCCCTTGCGCATCTTCATCGTGACGGGCAGGTCACCGGCGCCGGTGACGGCCTCGCGGACGATGGCGCGCAGCAGGTTCCGCTTGTACGGCAGCGCCGAGCCGCCGCCCTTGCGGGTCACCTTCGGGACCGGGCAGCCGAAGTTCAGGTCGATGTGGTCGGCGAGGTCCTCCTCCGCGATCATGCGGACGGCCTTGCCGACGGTCACCGGGTCGACGCCGTACAGCTGGATCGAGCGCGGGGTCTCGGTCGCGTCGAAGTGGATCAGCTGCATGGTCTTCTCGTTGCGCTCGACCAGCGCACGGGTCGTGATCATCTCGCTCACGAACAGGCCCTTGCCCCCGCTGAACTCCCGGCACAGGGTGCGGAAGGGCGCGTTGGTGATGCCGGCCATCGGCGCCAGCACCACGGGCGGCGCGACGGTGTGCGGGCCGATCCGCAAGGGCGCGGCGGTGGTCTCGGGGGCGGGCGTGGTGAGCGTGGACATTCCCCCATTGTCACGCACCCGGGAAGATGATGTATCGGTAATTAGTTAGCCGCACTATCGATATGGGCGTACGATGGAGTCCATGCCCGAGCTGACCCATCGCCGCCGCATGCTCGTGCTCGCCATCTGCTGCATGAGCCTGCTGATCGTGAGTATCGACAACACGATCCTCAACGTCGCCCTCCCGTCCATGCAGCGCGACCTGCACGCGAGCACGTCGGGCCTGCAGTGGGCGATCGACGCGTACACGCTGGTGCTGGCCGCGCTGCTGATGCTGGCCGGCTCCACGGCCGACCGGATCGGCCGCAAACGGGTCTTCATGACCGGCCTGGTGCTCTTCACTCTCGGCTCACTGCTGTGCTCCCTGGCCCCGGACCTGTCCTCGCTGATCGTCTTCCGGATGATGCAGGCGGTGGGCGGCTCGATGCTCAACCCGGTCGCGATGTCGATCATCACCAACACCTTCACCGACCCGCGCGAGCGCGCCCGCGCGATCGGCGTCTGGGGCGCGGTGGTCGGCATATCCATGGCCGCCGGGCCGCTGGTGGGCGGGGTGCTCGTGGAGTCGGTCGGCTGGCGCTCGATCTTCTGGGTCAACCTGCCGGTGGGCCTGGCCGCCCTGCTCCTCACCCTCCGTTTCGTCCCCGAGTCCCGCGCGCCGAAGGCCCGCCGCCCCGACCCGCTGGGCCAGCTGATGGTGATCGTGCTGTTCGGTTCCCTGACGTACGCGATCATCGAGGCGCCGAACGCCGGGTTCACCAGTGTGCTCCCCTACGCCGTCCTGGCCCTCGCCGCGCTGGTCGGCCTGCTCGTCCACGAGCCCCGACGTGCCGACCCGCTCATCGAGCTGCGCTTCTTCCGGTCGGCGCCGTTCAGCGGGGCCACCGTGATCGCGGTCAGCGCCTTCGCCGCGCTGGGCGGCTTCCTGTTCCTGTCCACGCTGTACCTCCAGAACGTGCGCGGACTGAGCGCCCTGGAGGCCGGCCTGTGGATGCTGCCGATGGCCGTCCCGACCTTCCTGTGCGCCCCGCTCGCCGGGCGGCTGGTCGGCAGCCGGGGGCCGCGCCTGCCCCTGCTGATCGCGGGCGGCGCGCTGACCGTGAGCGGGACGCTGTTCGCCGCCTTCGAGGCCGAGACCTCCGACGTCACGCTCTTCCTCGGCTACGTCCTGTTCGGCATCGGCTTCGGCTTCGTCAACGCCCCCATCACCAACACCGCGGTCTCCGGCATGCCGCGCGCCCAGGCCGGGGTCGCGGCCGCGGTCGCCTCGACCAGCCGCCAGCTGGGCCAGACGCTCGGCGTGGCGGTGGTCGGCGCGGTGCTGGCGGCGGGCGTGGGCGCGTCGTCGTACCGCGAGACCTTCGTCTCCGCCGCCCGCCCCGGCTGGTGGATCCTGGCCGCCTGCGGCCTCGCGGTCCTCGTCCTGGGCGCCGTCACGAGCGGCCGCTGGGCCCGCCGCACCGCGGAGCGCACGGCCGAACGCCTGGCGTCGCCGGAGGTGCGGGAGGCGGCACGGACCGGGGCCTGACGGCGCCTCCGCCGGTGGTCCGGGGCGTCGTGTGCGCCCGGCGGCGTCCACATCTCGGCCGGGGGAAGCACGAACACGCCCCTCGGTCGGCGACGGCCGACCCGCG
Source organism: Streptomyces sp. MH60 (assembly GCF_002939385.1). GTDB lineage: Bacteria > Actinomycetota > Actinomycetes > Streptomycetales > Streptomycetaceae > Streptomyces. The sequence continues at coordinate 46,561 of NZ_MULI01000055.1, forward strand.
CATCATCCCCTCGCGCCCCGCGGCACCGCACCGGATGCCACCGCGGGCAGCCGTTCCGCCACCTTCGGCCAGTACTTCACGATCGCGTCCTCCACGCCCGGCAGCGCCCGCTGCCCCGCGAGCGCCAGCGCGATCGCCGCGGCCACGCCCGTCCACGCGACCGGACCCAGCGGGGTGCAGCCGAAGAGGCGGCTGGCGCCCGGGGTCTGGACCAGGGCGACCAGGGCGGCGGCGGAGCCGAGGGAGGTGACCTGGACCAGGCGGCTGCCGCGGCGGTCGGCGAGGGTCTGGGCGAGCTGGGTGCCGACGACCGCGCACAGGGCCATGGTCGTCGCACGGCGCTCCGTGCCCGGCGTGAAGCGGCCGAGCAGCCAGGCCGCGGTCGCCCCCAGCGCCGTGGTCAGCGCCCGGTGCCGGATCTGCCGGAGCAGGGGCTCGCCCAGCACGGCCGTACCGAGCGGCGCGCCCGCGTCGGCGGCCTCCTGTTCCGGGTCCCCGGTCTTCGTCACCGCGACGGCCATCGCGGGGAACAGGTCGGTGAACAGGTTGACCAGCAGCATCTGGCGGGTGGACAGCGGGGCGGCGCCGCCCAGCACCGTGCCGAGGATGCCGAAGCCGACCTCGCCCGCGTTGCCGCCGATCAGGATGGCGATCGCGTCGGCGACGCTGTGCCACAGGGCACGGCCCTCCCGCACCGCCTCCACCAGGACCAGCAGGTCGTCGCCGGTGACGACCAGGTCGGCGGCGTTGCGGGCGGCGGCCGAGCCGCGGGCGCTGATGCCGACGCCGATGTCGGCGGCCCGGATCGCGGCGGCGTCGTTGGCGCCGTCGCCGACCATGCCGACGACCCGCCCGGCGTCCCGCAGCGACTCGACGACCTGGAGCTTCTGCTCGGGCGCCACCCGGGCCACCACGTCCGCGTCGCGCAGCATCCGGGAGCGTGCGGTGCGGTCGGCGGCGGCGAGTTCGTCGCCGGTGACCACCACCGCGTCCTCGGGCCAGCCCAGGTCGACGGCGATGGCGTGGGCGGTCTGCGGATGGTCGCCGGTCAGCACCACGGGCCGTACGCCCGCCTCGCGCAGCCCGCGCACCAGCGCCGGGGAGGTCTCGCGGGGCACGTCGGCCAGCGCGAGCAGCCCGGTGAACTCCAGCTCCGACGGCTGCCGTTCGAGGACGTCGGCCGCCTTCTCGCCCTTGGCCAGGGTCCGCCGCGCCACCGCGATGATGCGCAGTCCGTGGCCGGCCAGCCGCTGCGCCACCTCCGAGGCGTGCGCCGGCAGGTCGGCGCAGGCGGGCAGCACCGTCTCCGGGGCGCCCTTGACCACCAGCACGGCGGGGCCCCTGCCGCCCTCGCGTCCGACGGCGGCGGCGTAGCCGCGGGAGGTCTCGAAGGGCAGGCCCTCCTCCTGCGTCCAGTCGGGGTCGTCCCCGGCCGCGTCCAGGACGGCCTCGTCGGTGGCGTGGGTGGGCCGGGCGCCGTCGCCGTTCAGCCGGGGGCAGGCGCGCGCGGCGACCCGTACGGTGCCGGCGGTCTCCGCCTCGCCCACCCGGCGGACCGTGCCGTCGGTGCCCGCGACCCGCGACAGCCGCAGCTTGTTCTCGGTGAGGGTGCCCGTCTTGTCGAAGCAGACGGTGTCCATCCGGCCGAGCGCCTCCAGGGTGCGCGGGGTGCGCACCAGGACGCCCCGGCGGCTGAGCCGGCGGGCCGCCGCGAGCTGGGCCACCGTCGCCACCAGCGGCAGCCCCTCGGGCACCGCGGCCACCGCCACCGACACGCCACCGGCGACGGCCTGCCGGATCGGCGCCCCGCGCAGCAGCGAGAGCCCGGTCACCGCGGCCCCGCCCGCCAGGGTGAGCGGCAGCGCCTTGCGGGTCAGCTCCTGGAGCCTGGCCTGCACCCCGGCCGCCGACGGCGTACGGGCCGCCAACGCCACCGCCCGCGCGGCCTCGGTGTGCTCGCCGGTGTCGACGACGACGGCGCGGGCCCGCCCGGCCACCACGGTCGTGCCCTCGAAGACCATGCAGTACCGCTCCGCCACGGGAGCGCGGGGCACCGGGTCCACGCACTTGTCGACCGGCAGCGACTCACCGGTCAGCGCGGACTCGTCCACCTCCAGGCCGTCCTCCCACAGCAGCCGGGCGTCGGCGGGCACCACGTCGTCCGCCTTCAGCTCGATCACGTGGCCGGCGTGCAGCTTGGCCGCGTCCACGATCCGCGGCTCGGCCTCCCTCGCGGACTCCGCGCGGTCCGGGCCGAGTTGCTCCTCGGTGAGCCGGGCCTTCTGCTTCTGTTCCGCCAGCAGCCCGGACAGCGCCCGCTCGGCGCGCAGCCGCTGGAAGCCGCCGACCAGCGCGTTCAGGTCGAGGGCGCCCACGACGAGCAGCGCGTCGACGACCGACCCGAGGATCGCGGAGGCGGCCGAGCCCACCGCGAGCACCGGGGTGAGCGGATCGTCCAGCTCCCCGCGTACGGCGCGGGCCAGCTGCCACGACCAGCGGACCGGGGCCAGCACGGGCACCCGGCCCGCCCGGTCGGCGGCGGCGCGCAGCCGGGCGGTGGCCTGCTCCACGGCGGTCGGCTCGGGCTCGCGCTCCCGCTCCAGCCGGTCCCGTACGTCGCCCGGGTCCAGCGCGTGCCACGCCACCCGGGCCCGGGGGTGCGGGGCGCGG
>NZ_MULI01000056.1 GCF_002939385.1 Streptomyces sp. MH60
GCAACACCCACGCCGGGTCGCTGCCCGCGCCCAGCCGGACCGACCCCGCCCTGCGCGCCCTGGACGACGCCCTGCTGCACGCGGCGGCGGCCTTCGACCGGGGCAGGGGCTCCGACCTGCACGTCCGGAGGCGATCGCCCGGCTCCGTGGCGCGCGCCGTGCTCGGCCCGGGCGGGCGGGAGTACGGGCTGCGGGCCGGGCTGTGCTTCGGCGCCAGTGCCGCCGTCGCCCAGGCGCTGCACCACGGTCACTGGTACGGCTCCCACCAGCACTGGTACTGGCTGCCCGCCACCGCCGTCTTCCTCGTCAAGCCCGACCTCGGCCCACTCGTGTCCCGGGTGCTGTGCCGGGCGGCCGGGACGGTGCTCGGGGCGCTGCTGTTCGCCGGGTTCGCGGCCGTACTGCCCCGGCCCGAGGGGCTCGTCGTCCTCGTCGCCGTCTGTGGTGCCCTGGTGCCGGTCGCCGCGCGGCACTTCGCCGCCCAGACCACCGTCGTCACCGTCCTGGTCCTGGCCCTGGTCATGGTGGGCGGCGAACCGCAGGCCTCGGCGGGCCGTATCGGGGAGACGCTGCTGGCCTGCGCGATCGTGCTGGTGGTCGGGCACCTGCCGATGCCGGGGCAGCGGGGCGCCGGCATCCGGGCGGGCATCGACGCCGCCGACGCCGCCGCACAGGCCTACCTCACGCACGTACTGGGCGAGTCCGACGACCGCGCCACCCGGTGGACGCTGCGCCGGGAGGCCTACCGCACCCTCGCCGAGGCCCGCGCCGCCAGTGCCCGCGCCGCCGCCGAACTGCCCGCCCTCGCCCGGCACTCCGAGGGCACCGACGAGGTCGCCGCGGTCCTCGAACGACTCGTCGACACCACCACCGCGTGCGCCGTGCACCTCGACGACACCGGGCGGCTCACCCCCCGCCACACCGAACGGCTCGCCGCGCTGCGGGACGAACTCGCCGAGCGGCGCGGACGCGTGGGACGGCACCGTACGTTGGCGTGATGACGCCTTCCTCCCCCGAGCCCGCCGATCTCGTCATCACCGGCTGCACCGTCCTGGTGCACGACGACCGCGAACGGATCGGCTTCGAGCAGGACGCGGCCGTCGTCGTGCGCGACGGGGCCGTCGACTGCGTGACCACCGCCGCCGCCGGGGCCGCGGTGCCCGCCGCCGAGCGCATCGACGCACGCGGTCAGGTCGCCCTCCCCGGGCTGATCAACTGCCACACGCACGCGCCCATGGTCGCCCTGCGCGGCCTCGCCGAGGACCTGCCCACCGAGGAGTGGTTCAACGACGTCGTCTGGCCCGTCGAGTCCAACCTCACCGCGCGGGACGTGATCCTCGGCGCCCGGCTGGCCTGCGCCGAGATGATCCGCGCGGGGGTCACGACGTTCGCGGACAGCTACTTCCACATGGACGCCGTGGCCACGGTGGTCGACCGGTGCGGGCTGCGGGCCCAGCTGGGGCAGGCGTACTTCTCCTCCCAGGGGCCCGAAGGCCGGGAGGCGTCGCTGGAGTTCGCGCTCCGGTGCCGTGACGGGGCCGGCGGCCGGATCACCACCGCCCTCGCCCCGCACGCCCCCTACACGGTGACCGACGCCGACCTGGCCGCGACCGCGGAACTCGCCCGCGACCACGGCCTGCCCGTGCACCTGCACGCCGCCGAGAACCGCGACCAGACCGACACCAGCCTCGCCCGGCACGGGGTCACCCCCATCGAGGTCCTCGAACGCACCGGCGTCCTCGACACCGACGTGCTCATCGCCCACGGCACCGGCATCACCGAGGGCGACCTGCCGCTCCTCGCGCGCGCGGGCGGCCGTACGGCGGTGGCGACCGCCCCCCGCGGCTACCTCAAGTTCGCCTGGCCCGGCACGACACCCGTGCGCGCGCTGCGCGACATCGGCGTCGCCGTGGGGCTCGCCACCGACGGGGCCGCGTCCAACAACTCCCTCGACGTGTGGGAGTCGATGGCGCTCACGTCCCTGGTCCAGAAGTCCACCGAGGGCGACCCGCGCTGGCTGACCTCCCGCCAGGCCCTCCACCACGCCACCGTGCAGAGCGCCCACGCGGTCGGCCTCGGGGACGCCGTGGGCCGCATCGCCCCCGGGCGGCGGGCGGACCTGATCCTCGTCGACCTCACCGGACCGCACACCCAGCCCGTGCACGACCTCGCCGCCACGCTGGTGCACAGCGCGCGCGCCGCCGACGTGCGCACCACGATCGTGGACGGGCGCGTCCTCATGCGGGACCGCGAACTGCTCACCGTGGACGTGCCCGCGACGGCGCGGGAGCTGGCGGAGCGGCTGCCCGCCCTGACCGACCGCGGACACGGTCGGCGCGTCCAGGAGTACGACACCTGAAAGGCCCGTTCAGAGCCTGTTCAGTGACCTGCTGAAAAGAATCTTGCCGGGCAGCGATGAGTTCCGTTCCGCCCTTCGGTCACCACCCGGACGGCCCGACCGCTTCGGACCGTCGGCCGTCGGACCGAAGCACGACGCACGTCGCACAGGAGGCTGGAGCCATGTCGCTGCCCGAGATCGTCACCCGCGCGGACTGGCGCGCGGCGCGCGAGGCCTTGCTGGCCAAGGAGAAGGCGGCCACCCGCGCGCGTGACGCCCTCAACGCCGAGCGGCGCGCACTGCCCATGGTGGAGGTCGACAAGGAGTACGTGTTCGAGGGCGGCGACGGCAAGGCCACCCTGCTCGACCTCTTCGAAGGCCGCGAGCAGCTCGTCGTCTACCACTTCATGTTCGCGCCCGAGTGGGAGGCCGGCTGCCGCAGCTGCTCGGCGTTCCTCGACCAGATCGGGCACCTCGCGCACCTCAGGGCCCGCGGCACGTCGTTCGCGGCCGTCTCCCGGGCGCCGTATCCCAGGATCCTGCCGTTCAAGGCGCGGATGGGCTGGACACTGCCCTGGTACTCGTCATACGTCAGCGACTTCAACACCGACTTCGAGGTGACCCTGGAGCACGAGGGCGAGCTGGTCGAGCGGCCGGGGCTCAGCTGCTTCCTGCGGGACCGCGAACGGGTCTTCCACACCTACTCGACGTACGAGCGCGGCCTGGACGGACTCGGCTCGACCACCAGCCTGCTCGACCTGACCGCGCTCGGCCGGCAGGAGGCGTGGGAGAAGCCCGAGGGGCGCGCGTCGGCTCTCGGCGCGCCCGCGGGCAGTGGGCGAGTGCGCTATCACGACGAGTACGAGGACTGACACGCTCGGTGGCGAAAACGGCCGGACGGCCGAGGCGTCGTTCACCCTTTGCGGTGAACGGGTGTCAACTGTGTCTCAGTATCATCACCGGGCGAGGTGTTCACCCCATGGTTGGCGTTTGACTCTACGAGTACAGCGCTACATGGAGGTGCGGAGTGAACGGGCGTACGGTGCTCGAACGCTTTCCCGCCGGTGGACCACGAGGATCCTGGCCTGCGGAGGAGTTCGCCCAGGCGCGGCGCCTGGAGGGTCTGCCCGCCGAGGTCGTGATGGACCTCGCCACGGACATGTTCCTGGTCGTCGTGCGCGGCGGCGACGCCGCGGGTGGCGCGGCGGCCTGACACGCCGCCGTCCCGCGCCGACGCGCCGACCGTCCGGCGCCTACGCGCTGACCGTCCGCGACCAGGTCGGCGTCGTGTTCGTCAGCCTGCACAGGGCCAGATACAGCGGGATGGGCGGCGTGTAGGGAACCGTGCCGTCCGAGCGGTGGAGGAGGGCCGGCAGGTCCGAGGTGCCGGGGACGACCGCACCGGTGGCGTAGCGCGCGGGCGCCGGCCATTCCAGGGCGTAGTCGGAGTCGGACGGAACGATCCACCACCAGTGCGTCTCATCGGCGTAGACGCACCCCACGCGCGGCAGCCGGGGCAGCACCTGCTGGCCCAGGAGGGCGGGCACCGCCACCGCGTCGCAGCCCAGCGGTGCCGTCATGCCGTCCGGCACGGGCAGTCTCCGAGGTGTCCCGGCGGTGTGTCGTCCGCGCTGGAGGCGGACCATCGTGTCCAGACCGAGGGGTCGGACGCCGGACGCGGCCCTCATAGCCATTCGGTCCCCGTTCCGCGGAGTGTCTCCCGGGCTTCCCGGCCTTCCCTGCGGCGGGACTCGACCTCGTCCTCGTCCCCCGTGCCGTCCGCGGGGGTGGGCTTCGGCCGGGCGCCCCAGCCCAGGTCGTTGTGGGGCTCCGAGGGGTCGCGCGGTTCTTCGGCCTTGCGTGGCAGCTCGGCCCAGACCAGCAGGCCGGGACCGTGCTCATGGGCGCCCCACGCGTCGCACAGGGCGTCGACGAGAAGCAGGCCCCTGCCGTGCTCGTCCTCGGGCTGCTGATCGGCCGAGGGGTGGGGCTGGCCCGGGGCGCAGCCCTCGTCGCGCACGGCTATGCGGACCAGGTCGGCGGCGTCGTGCAGCTCGCACACTATGTGTCTGCTCGCCGTGTGCACGATCGCGTTGGTCACCAGCTCGGAGACCACCAGGGCCGCGGTGTCACAGGTGTCCTCGCACACCGCCCAGCCGCTCAACCGGGCCCGTGTCAGGCGTCTGGCCTGCGAGGGAGAGCCCGGATGAGCGGCCAGCTCGAAACGGAACCGGCGCTCGGCGGCGGCGGCTCCCGAGGAGCCGGCTCCCATGGCGGCACCGAGGCCCAGGGAGCCCGCGGTGGCGTCTGTTCCTAAGGGCGCGGACGGAATCACGCTTGCCACTATCGCCCCGCCGTGAACACTTGGCAAGTGTCACTCTGAAAAATGCAGAGTGCTGTGTGACGTTCTGGACGGCCGTGGCACACTGCTCGCAACAGCACGTCGAGCGGCGCCACTTCAGGTCGTCGAAGATCCTTCCGGGTTTTCGAACAGACCTTCGAATGGCGCCGCCGGGCTGTCCGCACCAGGACACGCCGGGGCTCGCCGAGGCTGTCCGTACAAGGGAACAGGGACGCAAGGACTCTTTCGGGACTCTTCAGGAGGTGGGCGGTGAGCGAGCCGCGGTCCGCGCCGACGGTCGGCCAGGTCGTACTCGGCCGGCGCCTGCTGGACCTGCGGGAACGTGCCGGTCTCAAGCGCGAGGAAGCCGCCCGCATCCTGCGCGTCGCCCCCGCCACGGTCCGCCGCATGGAGATGGCCGAGGTCGCCCTCAAGATCCCGTACCTCCAGCTCCTGCTGAAGGCGTACGGCGTCGGCGACGAGGAGGCCGAGGCCTTCGTCCAGCTGGCCGAGGACGCCAACAAGCCGGGGTGGTGGCAGCGCTTCCACGACATCCTCCCCGGCTGGTTCTCGCTGTACGTCAGCCTGGAGGGCGCGGCCTCCCTGATCCGCGCCTACGAGCCCCACTTCGTCCCCGGAGTGCTGCAGACCGAGGACTACGCGCGGGGCGTGCTGCGCTCGGGCGCCATCGGGCAGACCCGCCCCGACGACATCGAGCGCCACGTCGACCTGCGCATGCAACGCCAGGAACTGCTCACCCGTAAGGACGCACCCCGGCTGTGGGTCGTGATGGACGAAACCGCGCTGCGCCGCCCCGTCGGGGGCCCGGAGGTGATGCGTGCCCAGATCGACCGGCTGCTCCAGGCCACGAAGCTGCCCAACGTGACGCTGCAGATCGCGCCGTTCTCCAGCGGGCCGCACCCCGGCACGTACGGGCCCTTCGTGCTGTTCCGATTCGCCATGCCGGAACTCCCGGACATGGTCTACAGCGAGTACCTGACCGGCGCCGTCTACCTCGACGCGCGTGCCGAGGTGGCGACCCACCTCGAGGTCATGGACCGCATGGCGGCGCAGGCCGCCACGGCACATCGCACGAAGGAGATCCTCCGGGATCTCCGCAAGGAGCTGTGAATGAACCGCATCAAACCCCAGCGCTCGCCACTGACCCGCGGTGCGCGGATCTACAACGGCATGCCCGCCCGTGAACTGGGCAGCGAGGGCTGGCACAAGCCGTGGAGCGGCGGCAACGGAGGCAACTGCCTGGAGGCCATGAAGCTCGCCGACGGCCGGATCGCGGTACGGCAGTCCACCGACCCGGACGGGCCGGCGCTCATCTACACCTCGGCCGAGATGACGGCGTTCATCGAGGGAGCGAAGGCGGGAGAGGCGGACTTCCTCCTGTCCTGAAACACGTCACCCCGTTGCATGTTCTTTTTAAGCTGTTTGGCATCTGAGTTGATCACCCATCGCGACGAGGACTCGACACCTGGGAGTGCGTCATGACCGGGCAGCACGGCCCCGCCGGGATCGACACGAGCAAGCCGCACCCCGCGCGGATGTACGACTGGTATCTCGGCGGAAAGGACAACTACCCGGTCGACGAGGCGATGGGCCGGCAGATGCTCGCCCTCGACCCGAGGGTGCCGGTGATGGCGCGGGTCAACCGCGCCTTCATGCACCGTGCCACCCGATGGCTGGCGAGCCGCGGCACACGGCAGTTCCTGGACGTCGGCACCGGTATACCGACCGAGCCCAACCTGCACCAGGTCGCCCAGGCGACCGCGCCCGACGCACGCGTCGTCTACTGCGACAACGACCCCATCGTGCTGGCCCACGCGGCGGCCCTGCTGCGCGGCACGCCCGAGGGGGAGACCGAGTACCTCCAGGCCGACGTCCGGGACCCGGACGCCGTCCTGGAGGGGGCCAGGAAGATCCTGGACTTCGACCGGCCCGTCGCGCTGTCCCTGGTGGCGCTGCTGCACTTCGTCCCGGACGAGGACGGTGCGCACGACCTGGTCCGCCGGCTGCTGGACGCGCTGCCCTCGGGCAGCCATCTGGTGATGACCCACGCGACGGCCGACTTCACCCCCGAGGAGTCACGGGCGGCCACCGAGAAGCTCCGTGCCGCCGGGGTCACCCTGGCCCTGCGCTCGCGCGAGGAGTTCACCCGCTTCTTCGCCGGCCTCGACCTGGTGGAGCCCGGAATCGAGGTGCCGCACCGGTGGCACCCCGAACTGGGCGAGCCGGTCGCCGGTCAGCACGACGGCATCATCCCCGGGTACGGGGCGGTGGCCCGCAAGCCGTGACGGGGCGGGCCCGCCGGTGACGCCGCTCAGGCCGTCATCGGCCGGTCGTACGGGCCGACCGGTGCCGGCAGCCGGGTAGCGCCGCCGGACAGGTGGCGGTCGACGGCCGCCGCCACCGCCCGCCCCTCCGCTATCGCCCAGACGACGAGGGACTGTCCGCGTGCCGCGTCCCCGGCGGCGAACACCCCCGGGACGTTGGTCGCGAAGCCCTGGTCCCGGGCGATCGTGCCACGGGGCTCCATCGCCAGCCCGAGACCGTCGACGAGCCCGTCCCGCCGGTCGGGCCCCGAGAAACCCAGGGCGAGGAGGACCAGGTCCGCGGGGAGTGACCGCTCGGTGCCGGGCAGCGGCCGGCGGCCGGCGTCCACACCGACCAGGTGCAGCGCACGCACGTGCCCCCGCTCGTCGCCGGTGAGGCGGAGCGTGGACGCCGCGAACAGCCGGGCGTCCGCGTCCGCCGCCGGCGCGGACCGCAGTTCGCCCGCTTCCTCGTGCGCCGCCGACAACCGGTACAGGCGCGGATACGTCGGCCAGGGCTCCGACTCCTCGTCGCGTTCCGCGCCCGGCTGCGCGTAGATGTCCAGCTGCGTCACGGACGCCGCCCGTTCCCGCACCGCCGTACCGAGACAGTCCGCGCCCGTGTCGCCGCCACCGACGATGACGACGTGCCGCCCGGCGGCGGACAGCGGGGAACGCTCGAGGTCGCCCTCGCACACCCGGTTGGCCAGCGGCAGGTACTCCATCGCCTGATGAACCCCCGCCAGCTCCCGGCCGGGCACGGTCAGCTCGCGCCACGCCGTCGCCCCGGTGGCGACCACCACCGCGTCGTAGCGGGCCCGCAGCCCGGCGGCGTCCACGTCCCGTCCGACCGCCGTCGACGTACGGAACCGCGTCCCCTCCGCCCGCATCTGGCCGATGCGCCGCTCCAGGTGCCGCTTCTCCATCTTGAACTCGGGGATCCCGTACCGCAGCAGCCCGCCGATCCGGTCGTCCCGCTCGTACACGGCGACCGTGTGCCCCGCCCGGGTCAGCTGCTGCGCCGCCGCGAGGCCCGTGGGCCCCGAGCCGATCACCGCCACCGTCCGCCCGGACAGCCGCTCGGGTGGCCGCGGCGGGGCGAAGCCCTCCTCCCAGGCCATGTCGGCGATCGCGCACTCGACGTTCTTGATCGTGACGGCGGGCTGGTTGATGGCGAGCACACAGCCCGACTCGCACGGTGCCGGACACAACCGGCCGGTGAACTCAGGGAAGTTGTTCGTGGCGTGCAGCCGCTCGCTCGCCGCCCGCCAGTCCGACCGGGAGACCAGGTCGTTCCACTCCGGGATCAGGTTGCCCAGGGGACAGGCCTCGTGGCAGAAGGGGACGCCGCAGTCCATGCACCGGTCGGCCTGCCGGCCGACGATCGGCAGCAGCGCCCCCGGGACGTACACCTCGTCCCAGTCCCCGACCCGCTCCCCGGCCGGCCTGCGGGGCCACTCCTCGCGGGGCGTCGTCAGGAAACCCTTGGGATCGGCCATGGCCGTCTTCCTTGCGTGCGCGGTGGCTGGCCGGGCGCCGTGGGGCGGCGCTCTCGCGCTCCACGATACGACCGGCCCGCCCGACGCGCAGAACGCCCGGACGGCCCCCGGCCCGCGGTGCCGCCCGCCACCGGGCGGCACGGGGTGCTCCCTCGGCCCGGGTCCCCCCGCCTCGCCCGACTCAGGCGAGGGCCAGCGTGTACGCCACCGCCGCGGCGGCCGCGGCAGCCGTACGCACGTGGTTCCAGGCCGTCCACTCGCGCACGTACCCGGTCCAGCGGCCGACCGCCTCCGCGGAACCCGGCTCCAGCCGGAGCAGCGCGTCGTTGCGCGGCACGTTGGCCGCCACGGTGACTCCGAACGACCCGACCAGGTACAGCCCGCTGCCCAGCAGCAGCTCCACCGCCGCGTCCTTCGGCCAGACCACCAACGTGACCACGGCGATCACCACGGCCAGCACCGCCGTCCCGAGGAACACGGACATGAAGGCCGGCCGTACCGCGGCCTTGTTGATCGCGTTCATCGCGGCGACCCCCTGTGCGGGCGGCAGCGCGGCCAGCCCCCGCATGACGAAGGTGGAGAACGCGCAGAAGACACCGGCCGTCACACCGGTCCCGAGCACGCCCAGCACCGTCAGCGCCAGATACGGTCCGTCGATCATGTCCTGTCAACTCCCACCCGTCTCAGCTCCCACCCGTCTCAGCTCCCACCCATGTCAGCTCCCACCCGTCGAGCAACCGCCCGTCCGGTGGACGCCGTCCCGGAGCCTCCGCCCGTCGATCACCCCAAGTCAACCTCCGTACCGGCACGGTGACCATGGCCGAGTGCCGCGGGTCCATGTGCGAGCGTCCACGCGGGCGAGGCGGCGACGGGCGGGGCGACCGCCGTGTCGACCGACGCGGGAACTGACGCATCATGGGCGGGTGCGACTGGAAGCGATCACCTGGGACCGGCTCGGCGACCGGCTCGCCGAGCGACTGCTCGACCTGAAGCCCACCGACGGCAGTACCTGGACCCGCGTCGCCCTCGACGGCGCCCCGGCCGCCCGCCCCGGCGACCTCGCCGAACGGGTCGGTGAGGCCCTGCGCGTCCGCGGCCGTCCCTCCCTCGTCGTCGGAACGGAGGGCTTCCTGCGACCCGCCTCGCTCCGTCTGGAGTACGGACACCAGGACATCGAGTCCTATTACAACGGCTGGTACGACACCGGCGCACTGTGGCGCGAGGTCTTCGATCCCCTCGGCCCCGGCGGCGACGGGCGGGTCCTGCCCGACCTGTGGGACCCGGTCACCGACCGGGCCACCCGCAGCCCCTACGTCCCACTCCCTCCCGGCGGTGCGCTGCTGCTCCACGGCCCCTTTCTGCTCCGTCACTGGTTCCCCCTCGATCTGAGCGTCCATCTCGTCCTCACCCCGGGCGCCCTGCGCCGCCGTACTCCCGAGAGCGAGCAGTGGACCCTGCCCGTCTTCGAGCGCTACGACGAGGAGACCGACCCGTCGGGCACCGCCGACGTCCTGGTGCGTGCCGACGACCCACGGCATCCCGCCTGGAGCGGGCTGACCCGGAGCGGCTGAGGCCCTCCCTCAGAGCCAGCCGTTGCGCCTGAAACCCCGGTGCAGCGCCAGGCAGGCGACGGCTATCACGCCTATGACCAGGCCGTAGCCGTACCGCCAGCCCAGCTCCGGCATGTGGTCGAAGTTCATGCCGTACACCCCGCAGACCATCGTGGGCACCGCGACGATGGCGGCCCACGCCGTGATCTTCCGCATGTCCTCGTTCTGCGCGACGGTCACACGGGCGAGGTGGGCCTGGAGGATCGAGTTGAGGAGTTCGTCGAACGCCGCGATCTGTTCGGTGGCCCGCAGCAGGTGGTCGGCGACGTCGCGGAAGTAGGCCCGTATCTCCGGCTCGACCACGCGGAACGGCCGCGTGGCCAGCTCCTCCAGCGGCCGGCCGAGCGGCACCACGGCCCGCCGCAGCTCCAGCAGTTCACGCTTGAGCTGGTAGATGCGCCCGGGGTCGACCCGTGCGCCGTTCTCCGCGAACACCTCCGTCTCGACGCGGTCGACGTCCTCCTGGACCGACTCGATGACGCTCAGGAAGTCGTCCACCACATGGTCCGCGATCGCGTGCAGCACCGCCGACGGTCCCTTGGCGAGCTGCGCCGGATCGGACTCCAGCCCCTCCCGCAACGGTCCCAGCGAGCCGTGCCGCCCGTGCCGCACGGTGATCACGAAGTCCTGCCCGGTGAACACCATGATCTCGCCGGTGCTCACCACCTCGCTCGTGGCCGTCAGTTCCTCGTGCTCCACGTAGCAGACCGTCTTGAACACGGCGAAGAGCGTCTCTCCGTACCGCTCCACCTTGGGCCGCTGGTGGGCCTCGATCGCGTCCTCGACCGCCAGCGGATGCAGCTCGAAGAGCTCCGCCACACCCGCGAACTCCTCGTCCGTCGGCTCGTGCAGGCCGAGCCAGAGGAAGCCCGCCCCGCGCCCGCGCATCCGCGCCACGGCCTCGACCGGATCGCCGCCTTCGGGGGAGCGGACACCGTCCCGGTAGGTCACGCAGTTCACCACGGAGGAGCCCAGCGGGGAACGGGCGTGGTGGCTCAGGTCCACCCGCGGCCGTCGGCGGGCCAGCCGTGCCACCTTCCGGAGGCCGCCGGTCCGTCCCAGCCCCGTGACCTTCCGCAGATTCCCCGCCATGGTCATCCGAATCTCCTCGCGTGGGTCCCCTCGCGCCGTGCTTCCCGCGCCTTGGCCCGCCAGTCTGCCAGGCCGGCGGGCACGGCGAACGAGCCTGTGGAAACGGCGCGTTCCGCTTTGTTCCCGCCTGTGGACAGGCCGCTCGGGGACCGCGCACGCCCCCGCACCGACGGTCCCGGCCGCCCGGAGGAGGCCCTCGTGCCGGAGCGTCGTCCCCTTCGCACAAGCGGGACAACTGGGATGATCGCAGCATGACGCGAACCGACGGATACCTCCTCGACAACGGCCAGTCCGAGGCGGCGGAGCGCTTCGACGCCTTCGCCACGCTCTTCGACCCCACGACGTTCCGGCACCTGGAGGCACTCGGCGTCGGCCCCGGCTGGCGCTGCTGGGAGGTCGGGGCCGGAGGCACCTCCGTGGTGTCGTGGCTGGCCAAGCGGGTCGGACCGACCGGCAAGGTCCTCGCGACGGACATCGACACCTCACGGGTCGTCCCGGCCGGCCGGCCGCCGGTCGAGGTGCGCGTGCACGACGTGGGCGCGGAGGAACCGCCCGGGGAGGGCTTCGACCTGGTGCACGCACGGCTCGTCCTCGTCCATGTCCCCGACCGGGACAGGGCGTTGCGGTCGATGATCAGGGCCTTGCGCCCCGGTGGCCGCCTCCTGGTCGAGGACGCCGACCCGGCGCTCCAGCCCCTGCTCTGCCCCGACGAGCACGGCCCCGAGCAGCAGCTGGCGAACAGGCTCCGGCACGGCTTCCGGCAACTGCTGTCCCAGCGTGGCGCCGACCTCTCCTACGGCCGCCGGCTGCCCCGGCTGCTGCGGGAGGCGGGGCTGCGCCGCGTGGAGGCCGACGCCTACTTCCCGGTCACCTCGCCCGCCTGTACCGCCCTGGAGTCCGCGACGGTACGACAGCTCCGCGACCAGCTGGTCTCCGCCGGGGCCGCCACCCACGACGACATCGACCGCCACCTCGCGAACGTCGCGTCCGGCGGCATGGACCTAGCGACCGCGCCGATGATCTCGGCCTGGGGGCGCAAGGCATAACCCCGGCTACCCGTCGGCCGCTCGCCGGTCGGCCGTTCGCGGCGGTCTCCCGCCCACCCGTTCGACCGCCCGTGCCCCTGCCCGGCACCCGGCGGCCGCCGCCTCCCCGGGCTCCGCGCCCGCGAGCAGTGCGGCGAGGAACGCGCCGGTGAAGGCGTCACCGGCCCCCGTACTGTCCAGGGGCGACGCCGTGACCGCGGGGACCCGTGCGCTCACGCTGCCGGACCGCGCCACCAGGGCCCCTTCCGCGCCCTGCTTGACGATCACCAGCGGAACGTGCCGGCTGAGCTTCGCGGCCGCGTCCGCCGGGTCGGGCAGGCCGGTGAGCAGACACGCCTCGTCACGGCTGGGCAGCAGCACCTCCACGCCCTCGACGAGACCGAGGAAGCGGTCGACGCCCAGCGCGGTGAGGAACCCGGTCGACGCCGGGTCCAGGCTGACCGGCACCCCACGCGCGCGGGCCGCCGACAGGGCGACCGACACCAGGGCGCGGCTCGGCTCCGAGAACAGGAGGTAGCCCGAGAGGTGCAGCCGGCCCGAGCCGTCGAGCAGCGCGTCCGACCAGTCGTCCGGCCCGAGCCGCAGCGACGCCCCGCTGTCGGTGAGGAACGTCCGCTCGGCCGAGTCGGCGGTGTCGACCAGGCAGATCACCGTCCCCGTGGGCGCCGCCGCGTCGACGACGAGGAGCGGCCGCACCCCGCACGCCGCCAGCTCCCGTTCGTGCCATGCGCAGGCGTCGGTGCCCACCCGGCCCAGCAGCCGTACCTCCTCGCACCCTTCGTGCGCGGCCCAGCAGGCCACGTTGGCCCCCGCCCCGCCGGGCAGCCGCCGGACCGAGGCGGCGGTGTCCGTGCCGGCGGCCAGCGGTCCCCGGTGCCGGGCGACGACGTCCGTGACCACGTCCCCGACGACCAGCAGCGCACCGCCCGGCGCCACGCTCACGCCCCGGTCCAGGCCGCGGCGATCCGGGCCGCCAGCCGCACGTTCCCCCGCACGGCCGCCAGGTTGGCGCTCAGTGAGGCGCCGTCGGTGAGCCGTACCAGGCGCTCCAGGAGGAACGGCGTGACCGCCTGGCCCGTGACCCCCTCCGCCTCGCAGGCGTGCAGCGCGTCGGCGAGCACGCGCGCGTGGAGCGCCGGATCGAGCTGCTCCTCCTCGGGCACGGGGTTGGCGACCACGAGCGCGGACCGCGGCCCGCCCAGCGCGTCCTGCGCCCGCATGACCGCCGCCACCTGCTCCGGGCCGTCCAGCGTCCAGTCCACCGGATGTCCCGAGTCGGAGAGGTAGAAGCCGGGGAAGCGGTCCGTCCCGTACCCGGCCACGGCGACCCCCAGCGTCTCCAGCCGTTGCAGGGTCGCCGGTACGTCCAGGATGGACTTCACGCCCGCGCAGACCACCGTGATCCGGGTGCGGGCCAGCAGCCCCAGGTCGGCCGACTCGTCCTGCGTCACCGTCCACTCCCGGTGGACGCCGCCCAGCCCTCCGGTCGCGAACACCCGTACGCCCGCGAGGTCGGCCAGCAGGGCGGTCGCCGACACGGTGGTCGCCCCGCTCGCGCCGGAGGCCACCGCGAGCGGCAGGTCCCGGTGCCCCAGCTTGCGGATGCCGTCCTCGTTGGCGACCCGCTCCAGTTGCTCCTTGTCCAGGCCGACGTGCGGCCGTCCGTCCAGCACCGCGATCGTCGCCGGTACGGCGCCCTCGCGCCGCACCGCGTCCTCCAGCTCCCGCGCCACCAGCAGATTGCGCGGGCGCGGCAAGCCGTGCGCGATGATCGTGGACTCCAGGGCCACCACGGGGCGATGGGCGTCCAACGCCTCCCGTACCTCTTCCGACACCACCAGCATCACGAGCCTGCCTCCCGCCGACGGTTCTCCCTCAGCTCCGGTCTCCCTCATCCCTGGCGGGCGGGGGACGCCGCCAAACCCCGCCGGTGCCGCGACGGACCCCTTGCGGCGCCGGGGACCGGCCACGAGCCTGGGAGTCATGACGGACAACACGACACGCCTCGACCACGTCGTCCTCTGGGTGCGCGATCCGGTCGCCGCGGCCGGCTTCTACGAGAAGAACCTGGGTCTCGAACCACTGCGGGTCACCGAGTACGCCGCGGGGACCGTGAGCTTCCCCTCCGTGCGTCTCAACGACGAGACCATCCTCGACCTGGCACCGCACGCCATGGCGGACCGCATGCGCGTGGTCCCCGGCGCCGACGCCAGTGCCGGGCATCCCGTCAACCACCTCTGCGTGTCCCTGCCCGCACCCGATTTCGACGCCCTGCGCGCCCGCCTGCAGGAGCAGTCCATCCCCGTCTCGGACCTCTCGCACGACTCCTACGGCGCCCGCGGCCTGGCCAGGCGGAGCTTCTACTTCGGCGACCCGGACGGCAACATCATCGAGGCCCGCCACTACGAGTAGCCCCGGCCGCTGTCCGCCCCTCAGAACAGCGGCTCGGGCAGCACGCCCTCCAGCGCGAGCAGCCGCCGCTTGGTGTCCACACCGCCGCCGAACCCGCCAATGCCGCCGTCGCTCTCCACGACCCGGTGGCACGGCACGACGACCGGCAGCGGATTGGCCCCCATGGCCATGCCCACCGCCTGCGCGGCGCCCGGCTGCCCCACCCGGCCGGCCAGGTCGCCGTAGCCGGCGACCTGGCCGTAGGGGACGCCGGACGCCAGCTCGCGCAGCACCTGGCGGTTGAAGCCCGAGATCAGCGACCAGTCCAACGGCACGTCGAAGTCCCGCCTGCGGCCCGCGAAGTACGCCTCCACCTGGTCGGTCGCCTCGGCCAGCAGCGGCGAACCGGGCGCCTCGACGGGCTCCGTGCCCAGCCGGGCCGCGAGCCTTTCGAGCGCCCGGTCGCGGGTGGCGTCGGTGGCGTGGAACACCACGTTGACCAGACCGTCGCGGGTGGCGGCCAGCAGCAGCGGACCGATGTCGGTCCCGACGACGGTCCACACGACCTGCTGCTCGTACTGCCCAGGGCTGTCCATGCGCCCACCGTACGGCCCGCCACTGACAACGCCGGGTCAGTCCACGGCGTCCCGCACCACGTCGGGCTTGTTGGTGATGATGCCGTCGACGTCGTACCCGGCGACCCGGCGCGCGGTGTCCGCGTCGTTCACCGTCCAGGTGAGCACCTCCAGCGGCCTGCCGTGCGGCCCGGTGAACGCGTGGACCGCGGACACGTAGCTCATGGAGAGCGAGCTGTACGAGGGGTTGATCTGGTCGGCGAACTCCGCGTACGCCGGCAGCTCCGAGACGGCCGGGGTGCCGAGGAACCCGGTCTTGACGGCGGGCTTGAGGTCGTGGACCGTCCGGATGCTGTCGGCGTCGAAGCTCTGCACGACCAGCCGCCCGGCCACGTGCCGCCGGTCGAGCCAGCCCTCGTTGGCGAGGACCTTGAGGGTCTGCCGCTCGATGCCCGGGTACAGCCCGGGGCTCTTCAGCTCCAGGAGCAGCTTCTGGTGGTTGTGCTCCACCCGGTCCACGTACTGCTCCAGCGTCGGCACGCGCGCGCCCGCGTACTCGGGCCCGAACCAGCTCCCCGCGTCCAGCCGCGCGATCTCGGCGGCCGTGAAGTCCTTCACCTTCCAGGGCGACCGGTCCGGGAAGACCTCTTCCACGTCGGTCGTACGGTTCAGGGTCTCGTCGTGCAGGACGACGAGTTCGCCGTCCCGGGTGCGCTGGACGTCGTTCTCCACCCAGCGGATGCCCAGCTCGGCCGCCCGGTCGACGGCGGCCAGCGTGTTCTCCGGCGCGTACCCGGAAGCGCCCCGGTGGGCGACGACCGTGGGGCCGTCGTCGCCCGCTCCGTCGCCCCGGGCGTGCGAGAGGGGAGCCGTGAGGGCGACTCCAAGAAGGGCGGTGGTCGTGACGGCTACTGCGCGCACGTGCATGCGTACTCCTCGCGTCGAACGATCACGGACAGCACCACTGTGACACCGGAGAGTCAACAAGAGAGGGGTGCGGAGTGGCCACCGGCTGAATGGAGTTGCTCAACTACGCTCACGGGGACGGCACAACTGGGGCGAGGCCGTGATTCTTTGCCGGAGAATCGTTCGTCCATTCCGGTGGAAGTCATACTCTCTGCCTCGACCCTGATCGTTCGCGCGATCCTGGGAGGGGGCGCACATCAGGAGAATCCGGGACACCACCGGGGCGTAAGAAGGCGGAAGGGCAGCCGCACATGCACACCACGGTCCACGGATTCGGCTACGGACTCGTCACACCGCTGGCCGCCTACCTCATGGCGTGCCTCGGCGGTGCCCTCGGCCTGCGCTGCACCGCCAGGGCGATGCTGGTCACCCGCTCCTGGCGCCCCGGATGGCTAGCCCTGGGCTCGGCGGCGATCGGCTCCGGCATCTGGACCATGCACTTCATCGCGATGATGGGCTTCACGATCGAACACACGCCGATCCGCTACGACTGGCTGATGACCTTCGCCAGCCTGGCGGTCGCCATCGTCATGGTGGGGGTCGGGATCTTCATCGTCGGCTACCGGGGCGCGAGCGGGACGGCCCTGTTCACCGGCGGCACCGTCACCGGCCTGGGCATCGCCTCGATGCACTACCTGGGAATGGCCGGGATGCACCTGGACGGACAGCTGACGTACAACACCTTCACCGTCGCCGTGTCCGTCGGCATAGCCATGGCCGCCGCCACCGCCGCCCTGTGGGCGGCCGGACAGGTCCGGGGCTTCCTGTGGAGCGTGGGCGCCGCCCTGATCATGGGGCTGGCCGTCACCGGCATGCACTACACGGGGATGGCCGCCGTCGAGGTCCACGTCAGCGGCACGGCCGAGCCCTCCACCGGCGGCTCGCCCGCCGAACTGCTCGCCCCCATGCTGATCGGTCCCCTCGCCTTCCTCCTCCTCGCCGGCGTCGTCGTCGTGCGCGACCCGCTGATGGTCATGGGGAAGCCCGCCGCGGCCCCCGTCCAGCGGAAGCCGGGCATCCCCGCCCACACCGAGGGCGCCCGCACGATCCGCCACCCGGCGCACCACCCCGCGCGCCGCACCCGCCCCCTCGTCCACCGGCGCCCCCGCACCCCGCAGAACCGCTGACCGGGACCCGTTGTCAGTGCGGGGTCGTACGGTGGAACCCATGCGGCCCGTTTCCCAGATCGAACGCACGGTGGCGCCCTTCGAGGTCGTCAGCCCGTACCAGCCCAACGGCGACCAGCCGGCGGCCATCGCCGAGCTGGCCCGGCGCGTCCAGGCAGGCGAGAAGGACGTCGTCCTGCTGGGTGCGACCGGCACCGGCAAGTCCGCCACCACCGCGTGGATGATCGAGAAGCTCCAGCGCCCCACCCTGGTGATGGCGCCGAACAAGACCCTCGCCGCCCAGCTGGCGAACGAGTTCCGCGAGCTGCTGCCCAACAACGCCGTCGAGTACTTCGTCTCGTACTACGACTACTACCAGCCCGAGGCCTACGTCCCCCAGTCGGACACCTACATCGAGAAGGACTCCTCGATCAACGAGGAGGTGGAGCGACTGCGCCACTCCGCCACCAACTCGCTGCTCACCCGCCGTGACGTCATCGTGGTCGCCTCCGTGTCCTGCATCTACGGCCTCGGCACGCCGCAGGAGTACGTCGACCGCATGGTCCCGCTGCGGGTCGGCGAGGAGCACGACCGGGACGAGCTGCTGCGCCGCTTCGTCGACATCCAGTACACGCGCAACGACATGGCCTTCGCCCGCGGCACCTTCCGGGTGCGCGGCGACACCATCGAGATCTTCCCGGTCTACGAGGAGCTGGCCGTCCGCATCGAGATGTTCGGCGACGAGATCGAGGCCCTGTCCACGCTCCACCCGGTCACCGGCGAGATCATCAGCGACGACCAGCAGCTGTACGTCTTCCCGGCCTCCCACTACGTCGCCGGCCCCGAGCGCCTGGAGCGGGCGGTCAACGACATCGAGAAGGAGCTGGCCGAGCGTCTGACCGAGCTGGAGAAGCAGGGCAAGCTCCTGGAGGCCCAGCGGCTGCGGATGCGCACCACCTACGACATCGAGATGCTCCGCCAGATCGGCTCCTGCTCCGGCGTGGAGAACTACTCGATGCACTTCGACGGCCGCTCGCCCGGCTCCCCTCCGAACACGCTGCTGGACTACTTCCCGGACGACTTCCTGCTCGTCATCGACGAGTCGCACGTCACCGTCCCGCAGATCGGCGCCATGTACGAGGGCGACGCGTCCCGCAAGCGGACCCTGGTCGACCACGGCTTCCGGCTGCCCTCCGCGCTCGACAACCGCCCGCTGAAGTGGGAGGAGTTCCAGGAGCGCATCGGTCAGACGGTGTACCTGTCGGCCACCCCGGGCACCTACGAGCTCTCCCGCTCGGACGGCGCCGTCGAGCAGATCATCCGCCCCACCGGCCTGGTCGACCCGGAGGTCGTCGTCAAGCCCACCGAGGGCCAGATCGACGACCTGGTGCACGAGATCCGCAAGCGGACCGAGAAGGACGAGCGCGTCCTGGTCACCACCCTCACCAAGAAGATGGCCGAGGACCTCACCGACTACTTCCTGGAGCTCGGCATCCAGGTCCGCTACCTCCACAGCGACGTCGACACGCTGCGCCGCGTCGAGCTGCTGCGCGAGCTGCGCGCCGGCGAGTACGACGTCCTGGTCGGCATCAACCTGCTGCGCGAGGGCCTCGACCTGCCCGAGGTGTCCCTGGTGGCGATCCTCGACGCCGACAAGGAGGGCTTCCTGCGCTCCGGCACCTCCCTGATCCAGACCATCGGCCGCGCGGCGCGCAACGTCTCCGGCCAGGTCCACATGTACGCGGACAAGATCACGCCGGCGATGGAGAAGGCCATCGACGAGACCAACCGCCGGCGCGAGAAGCAGGTCGCGTTCAACAAGGCCAACGGCATCGACCCGCAGCCGCTCCGCAAGAAGATCAACGACATCGTCGCGCAGATCGCCCGCGAGGACGTCGACACCGAACAGCTCCTCGGCTCGGGCTACCGCCAGGTGAAGGAGGGCAAGGGCGCCAAGGCTCCCGTGCCCGCGCTGGGCGGCCAGGCGAAGGGCGGAGCCAAGACGGCCAAGGGCAGGGCCAAGGAAACAGCCGTGACCGACCGTCCCGCGGCGGAGCTGGCCGAGCAGATCGAGGACCTCACCACCCGTATGCGGGCGGCTGCGGCCGACCTCCAGTTCGAGATCGCGGCCCGGCTGCGCGACGAGGTCTCCGAGATGAAGAAGGAACTGCGCCAGATGAAGGAGGCGGGCCTGGCCTGACGGCCCGTCCGGGGCACGCGCTGTGTTGCAAGACCGACACAAAGCACGGACCGGGGTGGGGCGCTGTCAGTGCCTCTGCGTAGGGTTCTGGTCAACCGCGCAGAGCGCGGCAACAGGGGACAGTTCGAGAGGGGATCAGCGCGTGACCGTCAATATGACCAAGGGTCAGGCCATCAGTCTGCAGAAGAGCGACGGCGCCAGCCTGACGTCGGTGCGCATGGGTCTCGGCTGGCAGGCGGCCCCCCGGCGCGGCCTGTTCGGTTCGCGCACCCGGGAGATCGACCTGGACGCCTCCGCGGTCCTCTTCGCGGACAAGCAGCCGGTCGACGTCGTCTTCTTCCGTCACCTGGTGAGCGACGACGGCTCCGTGCGCCACACCGGGGACAACCTCGTCGGCGGTGTCGGCCAGGGCGGCGACGACGAGGCGATCCTCGTCGACCTGCAGCGCGTTCCGGTCCACATCGACCAGATCGTCTTCACGGTGAACTCCTTCACCGGCCAGACCTTCCAGGAAGTGCAGAACGCCTTCTGCCGCCTGGTCGACGAGACCAACGGCCAGGAGCTCGCCCGCTACACGCTGGCCGGCGGCGGGGCCTTCACCGCCCAGATCATGGCCAAGGTGAACCGCGTGGGCCAGGGCTGGGCGATGACCGCCATCGGCACCCCGGCCAACGGCCGCACCTTCCAGGACCTGATGCCGGCGATCCTGCCGGTCCTGTAGCGGCCGCAGCAGCTGACCTGCGGGAATCCGGCCCGCAGCCGTCCGACACCAACGGCCGGTCCCGCTCGCGGGACCGGCCGGGCCCGCATGACGTCTCGCGGGTGCCACACGAATGACACAGGGGGAAAGGCGATGACGGCCGAGCTGACGCGGGGACAGAACCACCCGCTGCCCCGGGCTCGTCTCGAGATCCGGATCTCGGCCGGCACGCCGGTCGTGGCCGGGGCCACACTCGGCGACGAGAACGGCACCATCCACGGCGTCGAACGGGTGGTCCACCCGGGCGCGCCCACCCTGCCGGGCCTCGAGGTCTCCCGGCAGGCCGCCGCCGACCACCGCCTCGCGGTGGACCTGGACGCCGTGCCCGACGCGGTGCACCGCGTCAGCGTGCTGCTCGCCCTGCCCGTCGGCGGGAGCGGCCCGGCCCGGTTCGGGGCCGTCGCGGCCCCCTTCGTCGCCGTCACCGACCTCGACGGCGACGAGGTCGCCAGCTACACCATCACCGGCCTGGAGGCCGAGACCGCCGTCGTCGCCCTGGAGCTCTACCGGCGCCAGGGCGCCTGGAAGGTCCGCGCCGTCGGCCAGGGCTACGCGGGCGGGCTCGCCGAGCTTCTCGCCGACCAGAAGCTGTCCCAGGCCCACCAGCTCGCGGCGAGCATCCACGAGGCGGTGGCGAGCGGGCTGGCCCGTTCGATACCCGCCCCTCCGGCCGCCGCCCCGGCGCACCGCCCGGACCACGGCACCGCGCCGCGGACAGGCCCCGGCGCTCCCGTTCCGCCGGCGTCTCCGTACGACCCCCGGGGCGCTTCCGCTCCCGGCCCGCAGACACCCGGGGCGCCGGGACGGACCGGGGGACCACAGCCGTACCCGGGCGGGCCGGGGGAGCCCGCCACCACCGGCCAGCCGTCCGCGCCCAGCGCAGGCGGCCCGGTCGACTACAGCCACCCGCGCCGGCAGAACGCGGCGCCGCCCCCGCCACCGCCGGCCGCGCCCCCGGCCGAACCCGGTCAGCCGGCCCGGCCCGTCGCGGGTGACGCCACCGGCTGGTCCATGGAGGAGCGGCTCTACAACCAGGTGTGGGGCATGTTCGAGGACCTGGCCCGCACCACGGCCGCCTACCGCAGCGCCGTCGACTTCGCCGAATCCCGCATGGAGAAGGAGCTCGACCAGGTCCTGTCCGATCCCCGCAGCCGGATCGGCGGGCAGGGCGATGCCGCCCGGGAGGAGGCGCGCTCCCGGCACGGCCGGCTGGTGTCCCAGGCCCGGGAGGTGCTGGACCGGGACGTCGCCCAGCTCGTCGCCGAGGCCGAGGTCGTCGAGCCCGCCCTGCCGGCGGCCTTCGCACGCTGGGACAACCCCGTCTGGCACGCCTACCGAGTCCCCATGGAGATCCCGATGGCTTTGCGGCTGGGCGATCTCCATCTGCCGGAGGCCGACCGCATACGCATCCCGATGCTGATCCGGCTGCCGCTCGAGCGCGGTCTGTGGATCGACAGCGGGCGCTCCGCCTCGCTCGACGGTTCGTTCGCCGACTCCCACGAGATGCGGCGTCTGGGCCTGGAGACGGCCGTCGCCCACGCGGCCCGGCTGCTCGCCGTCTACCCGGCGGGCGAGTTCACCGTGCACGTCATCGACCCGGCCGGATCCGGGGCGCAGGCCCTGGCGCCGCTGGTGCGGAGCGGGGTGCTCGCCGCGCCGCCCGCCCAGGGCGCCGCGGGGGCGGCGGACGTGCTGGCCCGTCTCACCCAGCGCGTCGACCTGGTCCAGATGGCGTTGCGCGGAGGTGCTCCGGACGCGCTCCCGCCCGGCCTCGACACCTCGCAGCAACTGCTGGTCGTCAACGACTTCCCCCACGGCTTCGACGACCGGGCCGTCAACCAGCTGCGCTACCTCGCCGACGAGGGACCGGCCGTCGGCGTCCACCTGATGATGGTCGCCGACCGCGAGGAGTCCGCCGGGTTCGGACCGCTGCTCGACCCGTTGTGGCGCTCGTTGCTGCGGCTGACGCCGGTGGCCGACGACCACCTCGCCGACCCGTGGGTCGGGCACGCCTGGACGTACGAGCCCCCGCTCGTGCCGCCCGGCAGCCAGGTGCTCCAGCAGGTGCTCGCCCAGGTCGCCGCCGCCCGCCGCTCATGGGACCGGTGACCACGTCCGAACTGGGCTTTTGAGCTTTATTTGCAAAACTCTTTACCTTCTCTTGGGTATTGGGGTACTGTCGTCCGTACGGAGGGGAGTACTCCCTGTCTGTGCGGCGTACCCGTCAATACGGATCAGGCCAGATCCCGGGGCGTCGGCCCGTGGTTCCGGGCGCATCACGCGTCCCGGACTCCTCGGGTGGAAGAGACCTCCGGCAGCGACGACGCTGACATCTGCCGTGTGACGTACTGCCGGAGGCGTAGTGGAAGTTTCGGTGACCCTGTGGGTCCTGACCATCGTGGGCCTTGCCGCCCTTATCGCGGTCGATTTCTTCATCGGCCGCAAACCGCACGACGTATCGATCAAGGAAGCCGGCATCTGGACCGGCGTCTGGATCGCCTTGGCGGGCCTCTTCGGGCTCGGCCTGCTCCTCTTCGGGGGCGGTGAACCCGCCGGCGAGTTCTTCGCGGGCTTCATCACCGAGAAGTCGCTGAGCGTGGACAACCTCTTCGTCTTCGTCCTGATCATGGCGAAGTTCGCGGTGCCCTCGCAGTACCAGCAGCGGGTTCTGCTCATCGGTGTCCTCATAGCCCTGGTCCTGAGGGCCATCTTCATCGCCGCGGGCGCCGCGATCCTCGCCAGCTTCGCCTGGGTCTTCTACATCTTCGGTGCGTTCCTCATCTACACCGCCTGGAAGCTCATCCAGGAGGCCCGGGCCGACGAGGAGGACGAGGAGTTCGAGGAGAACAAGCTCCTCAAGGCCGCCGAGCGACGCTTCGGGGTCGCCGACCGATACCACGGCACCAAGCTGTGGATCGAGGAGAACGGCAAGCGGATCATGACCCCGATGCTGGTCGTGATGCTCGCCATCGGCACCACCGATGTGCTCTTCGCGCTCGACTCCATCCCGGCGATCTTCGGTCTGACGCAGGACCCGTACATCGTGTTCACGGCCAACGCGTTCGCCCTGATGGGCCTGCGACAGCTGTACTTCCTCATCGGCGGGCTGCTGAAGAAGCTGGTCCACCTGTCCTACGGCCTGTCCGTGATCCTGGGCTTCATCGGCGTCAAGCTGGTGCTGCACGCCCTGCACGAGTCCGGCGTCCACGTTCCGGAGATCAGCATCCCGGTCTCCCTCGGCGTGATCTGCTCCGTCCTGATCGTCACCACGATCACCAGCCTCCGCGCCTCGAAGAAGCAGGCCGAGGCGGACGCGGCGGCCGCCGGGAGCGGCGAGGCATCGAAGGACAGCGTCGAGGCCTGACCCACCCGGACCCGGGAGCGGCGAACGGCTGGAGCCGTTCGCCGCTCCCCGCATGTCCGGCGGGGGCGTTGGGCCCGCGGGCGCGGTCGGTGAGGGCCCGGAGACCCGGAATGCGGCACCCGTCGCCCTCTGCGACGATCACCGCATGGTCACCGGTCCCAGGGCGTTCCTCGCACGGTGGACGACCGTCACGCCCGTGATCGCGGTCGTACTGCTGGCCTTCACCTGGGGCCGCCCGCTGCCCGGCGCGATCGTCGGGCTGCTCACGATCGTCCTGGCGGCGTCCGTCCTGGCCGCCGTGCACCATGCCGAGGTCGTCGCCCACCGGGTCGGCGAGCCCTTCGGCTCCCTGGTCCTCGCCATCGCGGTCACGGTCATCGAGGTGGCGCTCATCGTGACCCTGATGGCGGACGGCGGCGACAAGAGCGCGACCCTGGCCCGGGACACGGTCTTCGCGGCCGTCATGATCACCTGCAACGGGGTCGTCGGCCTCAGCCTCCTGGTCGCCTCCCTGCGCCACGGGATCGCGGTGTTCAACCCGGAGGGCACCGGCGCCGCCCTCGCGACGGTGGCGACGCTGGCCACCCTCAGCCTGGTCCTGCCGACCTTCACCACCAGCGCGCCCGGCCCGGAGTTCTCCACCGTGCAGCTGACCTTCGCGGCGCTGTCCTCGCTGGTCCTCTACGGGCTGTTCATCGCGACCCTGACCGTGCGGCACCGCGACTACTTCCTGCCGATCACCCGGCAGGGCGAAGTGATCACGGCCGAGGAACACGCCCACGCACCGTCCTCGCGCACGGCCCTGATCAGCCTCGGGATGCTGGGCCTGGCCCTGATCGGGGTCGTCGGCCTCGCCAAGGGGGTGTCGCCGACCATCGAGGACGGGGTGGCGGCCGCCGGACTCCACCACGCCGTCGTCGGCGTCATCATCGCCTTGCTGGTCCTGCTCCCCGAGACCATCGCCGCGGTGCGTTCCGCGCGCCGCGACCGGGTGCAGACCAGCCTGAACCTGGCGCTCGGTTCGGCCATGGCCAGCATCGGCCTGACCATCCCCGCCGTCGCCCTCGCCTCCGTGTGGCTCAGCGGACCGCTGGTCCTCGGCCTCAGCTCCATCCACATGGTGCTGCTCGCCCTGACCGTGGTGGTGGCCTCCCTGACGGTCGTGCCGGGCCGGGCCACGCCCTTGCAGGGAGGCGTCCACCTGGTGCTGTTCGCCGCGTACCTGGAACTGGCCGTCAACCCGTAGGCCGGGGCCGGGCCGTCGGCGCAGCGTGATACACCGGGGACCGAGCGGCGGCCGCGCACGGGCCGCCGCACCCCTCACGGACCGGAGGAACCGTGCCCCGCACCCTGGCCAACGCCCCGATCATGATCCTTAACGGGCCCAACCTGAACCTGCTCGGCCAGCGCCAGCCCGAGATCTACGGCTCCGACACCCTCGCCGACGTCGAGGCGCTGTGCGTGAAGGCGGCGGCCGCGCACGGCGGCACGGTGGACTTCCGGCAGTCCAACCATGAGGGCGAACTGGTCGACTGGATCCACGAGGCCCGCTTGAACCACTGCGGGATCGTGATCAACCCCGCCGCCTACTCGCACACGTCCGTCGCCATCCTGGACGCGCTCAACACGTGCGACGGGCTGCCGGTGGTGGAGGTCCACATCTCCAACATCCACCAGCGTGAGCCGTTCCGGCACCACTCCTACGTCTCGCAGCGCGCCGACGGAGTCGTCGCGGGGTGCGGCGTGCAGGGGTACGTCTTCGGCGTGGAGCGGATCGCGGCCCTGGCCCGAGCGGGCTCGGCCCAGGCCTGAGGCGCCGGGCCTGAGGCGCCGGGCCCGAGGCGCCGGGCCCGAGGCGCCGGGACTGATGCGCCGGGGCCGCCGGCCGGGGGGCGGGGATCGGGAGGCCGGCGGCCCGTGCCGCCCAGGAGCCGTCGTTCCTGTGCGGGGCTGCCACCAGTCGACCGCGCCGCACCGGTGCGCGGGGAGCGCGCGCGGACCGCGGATGTGTGCGAACGCTTCACACGGGGTGCGTACGCAGGTGCGAGGGCGCGGGTCCGCGGCCGACGCGCCCTGCCGTCACCAGCCGCGCGCCCGCCATTCCGGCAGGTGCGGCCGCTCCGCGCCGAGCGACGTGTCGTTGCCGTGCCCGGGGTAGACCCATGTCTCGTCCGGGAGCGCGGCGAAGACCTTGGTCTCCACGTCGTGGATGAGGCTGGCGAACGCCTTCGGGTCCTTGTGGGTGTTGCCCACACCGCCCGGGAAGAGACAGTCCCCGGTGAACACATGCGGATGTCCGTGCGGGTCGTCGTAGACCAGGACGATGGAGCCCGGTGTGTGCCCGACGAGATGGCGTGCGGTGAGCTCCACCTGACCCACCCGGATCGTGTCGCCGTCGTCGACCAGGACATCGGTCGGCACCGGGATGCCCTCGGCGTCGTGCCGGCCGGCGTGGGTGCGGGCGCCGGTGGCCGCGACGACCTCGGCGAGGGCCTGCCAGTGGTCGGCGTGCCGGTGGGTGGTGACGACGGACGCGATGCCGTCGTCACCGATCGTGCCGAGCAGGGTGTGCGCGTCGTTGGCGGCGTCGATCAGCAGTTGCTCGTCGGTGGCCCGGCAACGCAGCAGATAGGCGTTGTTGTCCATCGGGCCGACCGCGACCTTGGTGATCATCAGGTCCTTGAGCTCGTGCACGTCGGCGGGTCCGCCGACCGTCACCTCTCCGCAGTACGTCATGGCCACCAGCCTATCGCCGGGGGACCGTCCGCAGGCCGCCCCCCGCCCGCCTACAGGGGAGGCAGCGCCGGCAGCGGACCGCCCTCCACCCCGAGCGTCGAGCCCTCACGGCGACCGGCGAGCCAGCCGAGCAGATCGGCCGGGGGGCCGGTGACGGTCACTTCGGCGGCGCCCGCCTCCCGTCCGGTGCGCCACGCGCGCGTGCCGTCCGTGAGCCGGGTCGGCGGCACCTCGGGGTGACCGGCGAACCGGGCGGCGAGGAAGTCGGTCTCCCGCTCGGTGAACTCCGCCGGAAGGTCCTCCAGCTCGTAGCCGATGCCCAGGTCCACGTGGTGCAGCTCCACCTCGGCCCACCGCCGGAACGGCACCCTGGAGGCCGAGTCCGTGATCCCGTTGCGCAGCTCCACGGTGCGCGACCAGTCCGCGGGGGCGGCCGAGACGTCCTGGAACCGGGCCGCGCTCTCGCGCACGTCCGCGAGGTGCGCGTCGAGGGGGCGCGGGGCGTCCCGTTCGATGTCGGCGTCCCGGGCCTCGCCCGAGACGTACATGGGGCGTCCTTCGAGGACGTTCACGAGGGCGTCGGCGTTGCGGGCGAGATGGGCGAGGACGTGGCCGCGACTCCAGCCGGGAAGCCGTGACGACTCCGTCACGGACGCGTTGTCCAGTTTCCCGACCGCGGTGAGCAGCCGCTCGGTCGCGTCACGTACAGACGCCAGGTCATGCGCGTGATCAATCATGCTGCCGACCCTAGACCGCGCCACACCTTCGGGTGAAGGTGGTGGACGACCCCCGCAATTCGAATGCACGTGCTATAAGGTCGACAGTGGCGTCGGGCATGCTGGGAAGTCGGGGTTTGTTGACAACTGGTGAATCCGACCGGCGTTGTCAGTGGCTCCCCCTAGTCTGAGAAGGACGGGGGCCTCGCCCCTGTCACTTCTCTCAAGAAAGGTGCGGACCGGCGTGGCCGACCGTCTCATCGTCCGTGGCGCGCGCGAGCACAACCTGAAGAACGTCTCGCTCGACCTGCCTCGTGACTCGCTCATCGTCTTCACGGGCCTGTCCGGGTCGGGCAAGTCCTCCCTGGCCTTCGACACGATCTTCGCCGAGGGCCAGCGGCGCTACGTGGAGTCGCTCTCCTCCTACGCCCGGCAGTTCCTCGGCCAGATGGACAAGCCGGACGTGGACTTCATCGAGGGCCTCTCCCCGGCGGTCTCCATCGACCAGAAGTCGACCTCGCGCAATCCGCGCTCGACGGTCGGCACCATCACCGAGGTCTACGACTACCTGCGCCTGCTCTTCGCCCGCATCGGCAAGCCGCACTGCCCCGAGTGCGGGCGCCCGATCTCGCGCCAGTCGCCGCAGGCCATCGTGGACAAGGTCCTGGAGCTGCCGGAGGGCAGCCGCTTCCAGGTGCTGTCGCCGCTGGTGCGCGAGCGCAAGGGCGAGTTCGTCGACCTCTTCGCCGACCTCCAGACCAAGGGCTACTCCCGCGCGCGGGTGGACGGCGAGACCGTCCAGCTGTCCAACCCGCCCACGCTGAAGAAGCAGGAGAAGCACACCATCGAGGTGGTCGTCGACCGCCTCACGGTGAAGGACTCCGCCAAGCGGCGCCTCACCGACTCCGTGGAGACCGCGCTCGGCCTGTCCGGCGGCATGGTCGTGCTCGACTTCGTCGACCTCCCCGAGGGCGACCCCGAGCGCGAGCGCATGTACTCGGAGCACCTGTACTGCCCGTACGACGACCTGTCCTTCGAGGAGCTGGAGCCCCGCTCCTTCTCCTTCAACTCGCCCTTCGGCGCCTGCCCCGACTGCTCCGGCATCGGCACGCGCATGGAGGTCGACCCGGAGCTGATCGTCCCCGACGAGGACAAGTCCCTCGACGAGGGCGCCATCCACCCCTGGTCGCACGGACACACCAAGGACTACTTCGGCCGCCTGATCGGCGCCCTCGCGGACGCGCTCGGCTTCCGTACGGACATCCCCTTCGCGGGTCTGCCGCTGCGTGCCCGCAAAGCTCTGCTGTACGGCCACAAGACCCAGGTCGAGGTCCGCTACCGCAACCGGTACGGACGCGAGCGCCGGTACACCACGGCCTTCGAGGGTGCGATCCCCTTCGTCAAGCGCCGGCACAGCGAGGCGGAGAGCGACGCCAGCCGCGAGCGCTTCGAGGGCTACATGCGCGAGGTGCCCTGCCCCACCTGTGAGGGCACGCGGCTCAAGCCGCTCGTCCTGGCGGTCACCGTCATGGGCAAGTCGATCGCCGAGGTCTCGGCGATGTCGATCAGCGACTGCGCGGACTTCCTGGGCCGGCTGACGCTCAACGCCCGGGACAAGAAGATCGCCGAGCGCGTGCTGAAGGAGGTCAACGAACGGCTGCGGTTCCTGGTCGACGTCGGCCTGGACTACCTCTCGCTGAACCGCGCGGCGGGCACCCTCTCCGGCGGCGAGGCCCAGCGCATCCGGCTGGCCACCCAGATCGGCTCCGGACTCGTCGGCGTGCTGTACGTCCTCGACGAGCCGTCCATCGGCCTGCACCAGCGCGACAACCACCGGCTGATCGAGACCCTCGTCCGGCTGCGGGACATGGGCAACACGCTCATCGTCGTCGAGCACGACGAGGACACCATCAAGGTCGCCGACTGGATCGTCGACATCGGCCCCGGCGCCGGTGAGCACGGCGGCAAGGTGGTGCACAGCGGGTCGGTCAAGGAGCTGCTCGACAACGCCGAGTCGCAGACCGGCCTGTACCTGTCCGGGCGGAAGGCCATCCCGCTGCCCGACATCAGGCGCCCGCACGACCCCTCCCGGCGGCTGACCGTGCACGGCGCCCGGGAGAACAACCTCCAGGACATCGACGTGTCCTTCCCGCTGGGCGTCTTCACGGCCGTCACCGGCGTCTCGGGTTCCGGCAAGTCGACGCTGGTCAACGACATCCTGTACACCCACCTGGCCCGTGAACTGAACGGCGCGCGGAACGTCCCGGGCAGGCACACGCGCGTGGAGGGCGACGACCTCGTCGACAAGGTCGTCCACGTCGACCAGTCGCCCATCGGCCGCACCCCGCGGTCGAACCCGGCGACGTACACCGGCGTCTTCGACCACATCCGCAAGCTGTTCGCGGAGACGACGGAGGCGAAGGTGCGGGGCTACCTGCCCGGCCGCTTCTCCTTCAACGTCAAGGGCGGCCGCTGCGAGAACTGCGCGGGCGACGGCACGATCAAGATCGAGATGAACTTCCTCCCGGACGTCTACGTCCCGTGCGAGGTCTGCCACGGCGCCCGGTACAACCGG
This sequence comes from Streptomyces sp. MH60, assembly GCF_002939385.1. Lineage (GTDB taxonomy): Bacteria > Actinomycetota > Actinomycetes > Streptomycetales > Streptomycetaceae > Streptomyces. Next base: position 29,640 of record NZ_MULI01000056.1, read on the forward strand.
GAGACCCTGGAGGTCCACTACAAGGGCAAGTCCATCGCAGACGTCCTGAACATGCCGATCGAGGAGGCGACCGACTTCTTCGAGGCGGTCCCCGCCATCTCCCGGCACATGAAGACCCTGAAGGACGTCGGCCTCGGCTACGTCCGGCTCGGCCAGTCCGCCACCACCCTGTCCGGCGGTGAGGCCCAGCGCGTCAAGCTCGCCAGCGAGCTGCAGCGCCGCTCCACCGGGCGCACGGTCTACGTCCTGGACGAGCCGACCACCGGTCTGCACTTCGAGGACATCAGCAAGCTGCTGACGGTCCTCGGCGGCCTGGTCGACAAGGGCAACACGGTCATCGTCATCGAGCACAACCTGGACGTGATCAAGACCGCCGACTGGGTGGTCGACATGGGCCCCGAGGGTGGCGCCGGCGGTGGCCTGGTGGTCGCCGAGGGCACGCCCGAGCAGGTCGCGGGCGTCCCCGCCAGCCACACCGGCAAGTTCCTGCGCGACGTCCTCGGCGCCGACCGGGTCAGCGACGCGCCCGCGGTGACCAGGCCGCGCAAGGCGGCGAAGACGGTCGCGACCAAGGCCACCGCCAAGAAGACCGCCACCAAGACGGTCCCGGGCACGGCCGCCAAGAAGGCGACGGCCAAGAAGGCGGCCGCCACCAAGACGGCCAAGACGACGGCCAAGAAGGCCGCCAAGCCCGCCGCGAAGAAGACCACGCGGACGAGCAAGGCCTGAGTCCGGACGGCGCCGGGCCCCACGGGATCTTCCGTGGGGCCCGGCGCCGTTCGCAGGGCCCGGCGCTCAGTCGCCGGCCGGCTCCACGAACTGCATGTCGAGCTGGATCTTCACGACCTCTCCGAGCAGCCCCGGCGCAAAGTCCAGCCCGTAGTCGCTGCGCCGGATCTCACCCGTCGCCTCGAACCCGGCGTGCCGGCCGGCGCCCTCCATCGGGACGTCCACCAGCCCGCCGAACTCCACGGCGAGCGTCACGGGACGGGTCACGTCGCCGATCGTCAGCTCGCCGTCCATGGTCCAGTCCTCGCCCGCGCCCGAAACCCGGGTCGAGCGGAAGGTCATCGTCGGCCGCTTCTCCACGTCGAGCAGGTCGGAGGCGCGTACGTGCGCGTCCCGGTCGGCGTTCCCGGTGTCGATGGAGGCCAGGTCGATCGTCGCGGACACCCGGGTCTCCTCGGCGGTCCGACCGACGTGGAGCTCGGTGTCGAACCCGGTGAAGCGGCCGCGGACCTTCGCGATGCCGAGATGGCGGATGGTGAAGTTCACCGAGGAGTGGAACGGGTCGAGGGCCCACGCACCGGAAGCGATGGGCAGGGGAGCGGCGGGGGTGCGGGTGTCGTTCGTCATGCCGTCCACCGTGCGGGCCGAGCGCTCACGAAGGGAGACCGGCCCGAGCGTGGTAGTGGCAGGGCCACCCTTTCGCGCGTGCGCGTTGGTACGTTCCCTGACGTGAGCGACAACGAGTTGGGCACGTTCCTGCGGAGGATGCGCGAGTCCGTCACCCCGGCCGAGGTGGGACTCCCGGCCGGCACCCGCCGCCGTACCCCGGGCCTGCGCCGCGCCGAACTGGCCACGCTCGCCGGCGTCAGCGTCGAGTACCTCACCCGGCTGGAACAGGGGCGCGACCGCAATCCGTCCGTCCAGGTGCTCGGCGCCCTCGCCGACGCGCTGAAGCTGTCCCTGCGGGAGCGGATGCTGCTGCGCCGCCTGACCAAGGAGGCCGACGGCGGCGACCCGCTGCTCTGTGCCGCGGCCCCGCCGCGCAGCAGCGGTGTGCGGCCCACCGTGCGGGCCGTACTGGACCGGCTGGAGCCCGCCCCCGCCGTGGTGCTCGACTGGATCGGCGACATCCTCGCCCACACCGGCGGCTACGCCCGGCTGACCGGCCCGATCGGACTGCTGGACGGCGAGCGGCCCAACCTGCTGCGCCACCTGTTCACCGACGCGCGTGCGCGCGTCGCCTACCCCGACTGGGACCGGATGGCCGACGACCTGGTCGCCCAGCTCCGGCACGAGGCCCCGCTGCGGGACCCGGAGGTGAAGGACCTCGCCGACGAGCTGACGCTGACGGCCGGGGCGGCCTTCGCCGACCGGTTCTCCGACCTCGGAGCGGCGGCCCGGCGGGTCGGCACCCAGCTCATGGAGCACCCCGAGGCCGGACCGCTGCGGCTGCTCCACGAGACGCTGTCGCTGCCCGAGGAAGGCCGGCGGATCGTCGTGTACCTGCCCGCGGACGACGCCACGGCCGCCGCCCTGGACCGTCTGAACGGCCGCCGCCCCGGCGCTCTGCGGGCCGTACGCCGGGCGGTCTGACCACCTCGGACCGAAGCCGGAGCCGGAGCCGGAGCCGAAGCCGAAGCCGGAGCCGAAGCCGCGGCCTGTGCCGACATCGGCTCCGCCCCGGTCCCGGCTCCCGTCAGACGGCGACCTCGTGGGCGTACGGCGGTTCCGCGCCCGCACGGGAACAGGTGACCGCCGCCGCGTGGGCGGCGAAGCCCAGCAGCCCCGCCCAGCCGTCAGGGCCCAGGGAGGCCACGGCCGCGTCACCGAGGGCGTCCCGTGCCGCGAGGCCGTGCAGGAGCGCCGCGTTCACCGTGTCGCCCGCGCCGATCGTGTCCACCACCTCGACGGGCTCGCCCGGCACCGTGTACTCGCCCCCGCCCCGGGTGAACGCCGTCAGGCCGTCGCCGCCCCGGGTGACCACGACCGCCGCCGGTCCCGCCGCGAGCCACTCACGGGGTGTGCCGCCGAGCCACTCGGCGTCCTCGGCGGACAGCTTCAGCAGCGACACCGACGGCAGCCAGCTCTTGAACCGGGCCCGGTAGGCGTCCGGGTCCGGGATCAGCCCGGCCCGGATGTTCGGGTCCAGGGCCGTGAACACGCCCCGCGCGGCCGTCTCGCGCAGCAGTTCCTCGTACGCGCTCGCGCCCGGCTCCAGCACCAGGGAACAGGTCCCGAAGGAGACGGCCCGGGTGCCGGGCGGCAGACCGGCGGGCAGCGCGAACAGCCGGTCGGCCGTCCCGTCCACGTAGAAGGAGTACGCGGCCGAGCCGTGCGCGTCGAGCGAGGCGACGGCAAGAGTGGTCGGCTCGGCCCCGCGCTGCACCGGCGAGACGTCCACGCCGGTCTCGCGCAGCCGGTCGAGCAGCGCCTCGCCGAAGGCGTCGTACGACACCCGGGAGCAGAACGCGGTGGGCGAGCCGAGGCGGCCCAGTGCGACGGCCGTGTTGTACGGGCCGCCGCCGAGCGCGGGCCGCAGGGCGGCGAGGGCGCCCGTGCCCTGCGGTACCAGGTCGATCAGTGCCTCACCGGCGACGACGATCACGGGAGGGTCCTTTCGTGGGCTTTGGCGTGGGCTTGTCCGGACTGCGCGGAGAGCGGTGCGGGCTGCTCGGCGCAGCCGCAGGAGTCGCGGTGGACGAAGGCGCAGGGCAGCCGCAGGGTCCGCGCGGGCCGGTCCGGTGCGGCGAGCCGTTCGAGGAGCAGCAGGACGGCCCGCACCCCGATGTCCCTGCTGGGCTGGGCGACGGCGGTGAGCCGGGGCGAGAAGAGGTCCGCCCAGGCGAAGTCGTCGAAGCAGCACAGCGCGAGGTCGCCGGGCACGGACAGACCCCGGTCCCGCAGGGCGCGCAGGGCGCCGATGGTCATCGCGTTGTTGGCGGTGACCAGCGCGGTGGGCGGCACCGCCAGGGAGAGCAGGTCCGCCGTGGCCCGTTCGCCGCCGGCCGCCTCGGAGTCGCCGTGCACCAGCAGCCGCTCGTCGAAGGGCAGCCCGGCGGCGGCGAGGCCGTGCCGGTATCCGGTGATCCGTTCCCGGGTGCTGTTGAGCCCCGGCCGGCCCGCGACCAGGCCGATCCGGCGGTGTCCCAGCCCGGCGAGATGGCCCACCAGCCGGGTCGTCGGCTCGGCGCTCTCGGCGCAGACCTGGTCGAAGCGCGGGGCGTCCTCGCCCTCCGGCACGTCGACGATCCGGTCGAGGAACACGGCCGGCACCCGGTGGCGCGTGAGGTAGGCGACGAGATCCCGGGGCTCGGCGGAGGGCGCGACGATCATGCCGTCCACCCGCCGCTCGTGCAGCAGCTGGACCACCTTGCGTTCGTGCCCGGGGTCGTCGTGCGGATCGGCGATGAGCAGGCTGTATCCGTGCTCCAGGGCACTGGCCTCGACGCCCTGGAGGATCTCCGTGAAGTACGGGTTGCTGATCGCCGACACCGCGAGTCCGATGGAGCGGGTGCGAGAGGTCACCAGGGAACGGGCCAGGGTGTTCGCGGTGTAGCCCAGCTCCTCCACGGCGTCCAGCACCGCCCGGCGGGTGTGCGGCAGCACCGGGCGGGTCTCGTTGAGCACGTGCGAGACGGTCGCCACGGACACCCCGGCGCTCCGTGCGACATCGGCCATGGTCGCCACCGGCGTCCCCCTTCGCGTGCGGTCGGGCCGTGGCCGGACCGTACCCCATGTCCCGGGGTCGCGTAAACGCTTGCGCAAGCGTTTACGCGGCCTCACTGGAGACCTCACCGAAGACCCCGCCGCAGACCTTCGCGCCCGGGCCACCCGCCCCGCGGGATGTCCCGCGTCGCCGGATATCGTCGCCCTGCACCCGCACGCCACACCCGCACGCCCCGCCCCGCCCCGCCCCAGCCCCTGCCCGTCCCGACCAGTGGAGATCCCATGTCCGGCCGTCCCGCCCCGAGCCGCCGTACCGTCCTGCGTTCGGCGGCCGCCACGCCCTTCGTCGGCCTCGGCCTGGCCGCCTGCTCCCCGGGCGACGACGGTGCCGCGCCGACCAAGCCGACCGCGCCCGTGGACCTCGGCCCGGACGGGGAGGTCGCCAAGGGCGCGACCAAGCTCTTCCCGGACGGCAACGTGGTGGTCAGCCGGGCCGCGGACGGTTCCCTGAAGGCGTTCAGCACGGTGTGCACGCACGCGGGGTGCCCCATCAAGAAGCTGGAGGGGACCAAGCTCGTCTGCGGTTGCCACGGCAGCGAGTTCGACGCCCGCACCGGTGAGGTGCTGCACGCCCCGGCGACCGTGCCGCTCGTCGAACTGCCCGTCGAGGTGAAGCAGGGCCGGATCGTCGCGAGCCCGGGGACCTGACCGGCAGGGGGCGGCGTGCTCCCGGGCGTCCTACTCCCAGTCCCAGCCGATCCCCAGCATCCCCGACCTGACCCGCGGCTCCACGAGGTGCACCGAGTGGTGCCGTCCGCTGAGCACCAGCTCCTGCCGGCCGCCGCGCGGGGCCGCCGGGGAGTGCTGCGTGAACCGGTGGCAGCGCACCGGCAGGGCCGCGACGTCGAACCGCACCTGGAGCGCGTACTGCCCGCCCGCCGTGCCGAGCCCGCGGACGTACTCGCGGGACACACCGGCCGTGCCGTCCTCGACGCCGTAGCGGAAGAGGTGGGTGTCGCCCGCCCGCAGCCGGGTGTCGAAGAGCAGCTCCGTCACGAGGACACCCGTCTCGTCGTGGGTGCGGACGCGTCCCGTGCGGCAGTTCTCCAGCGCGTGGACGGCCATCCGCGCGGGGACGCATCCCGGATCGCCGTAATGGACGGCGACGAAGCGGTCGACGCCGTCGCGGTGGGCGCGGACGATGAGGTGCGACTCGCGTTCCGCCAGCTCACGGCCGGACCCGATCCGGATTCGTTCGTGGTGCCCGAGGGTGTGCACCCCGCCGTCCGGCACCAGGTGCCCCAGCTCGGCCAGCAGCCGGTCCAGGACGCCCGAGGCCGCCAGGTGGGCACGGTAGGAGCGGCCCGCGGGCCGTCGGTCCGCGGTCTCCGCGTCGGCCTCGGAGAGCAGGCGTATCAGCGACTCCTCGGGCAACTGGAGTATCTCCTCCAGAGCCCGCACGGCGCGCAGGGACTCCGGGCGCTGCGGACGCCGGGCGCCCTGCTGCCAGTAGCTCAGACTCGTGACGCCCACCTTCACCCCGTGGCGCGACAGGTGGTGCTGCACGCGCTGCAACGGCAGTCCGCGGGCGGCGATCGCCGCCCGCAGGGCGACGTGGAAGGGGCCACCGCGCAGGGCCGAGTCGAGTTGCGCGGTGGCGACGTCCGCGTGCTGTGTGGCGTGCGGCATGCAGGGGCCCTTCTGTGAAGTTCACGACGGCTGGTCAGACCGTCGACACGGATCGGCCGGGGCCGCCCGCCCCCGTCGCGGCGCAGAGGTCTTCACATCCGTACGCCGCGCTTCAGGGCCCCGAGTCCCCCCGCATTGAAGCGTGTTGGCCTAGTCCCGACAACACCTGGCGCCCGACCGTCGTGCGCTCCTGGCCGAGAACGCACGGGCCCGCCGTCCCGGGGGCCACGGGGCGTGACCGACCGGCCCCGCACCGTCCTCACCGCCCTTCGCCGCGGGCTGTCCACAGGGGCCCGGCCCGTCGTCCACAGCCCCGCCGAAGTGTCGGTCCGCGCCAGTAGGGTGTGAGTCATGGCCGACCCCTCCAGCTACCGCCCCAGGCCGGGAGAGATCCCGGACTCCCCGGGGGTGTACAGGTTCCGTGACGAGCACCGCCGGGTGATCTACGTCGGAAAGGCGAAGAGCCTGCGCCAGCGCCTGGCGAACTACTTCCAGGACCTGGCGAACCTGCACCCGCGCACCCGCACCATGGTCACGACGGCCGCGTCCGTGGAATGGACGGTGGTGTCCACGGAGGTCGAGGCGCTGCAGCTGGAGTACTCCTGGATCAAGGAGTACGACCCCCGGTTCAACGTCAAGTACCGCGACGACAAGAGCTACCCGTACCTCGCGGTGACGATGAACGAGGAGTTCCCGCGCGTCCAGGTGATGCGCGGCCAGAAGAAGAAGGGCGTGCGCTACTTCGGGCCGTACGGGCACGCCTGGGCGATCCGCGACACGGTCGACCTGCTGCTGCGCGTCTTCCCGGTGCGCACCTGCTCCGCGGGCGTCTTCAAGAACGCCGCCCGCACCGGCCGCCCCTGTCTGCTCGGCTACATCGGCAAGTGCTCGGCGCCCTGCGTCGGCCGCATCACCCCCGACGACCACTGGGACCTGGCCGACGAGTTCTGCGACTTCATGGCCGGCCGCACCGGTACCTACCTGCGCCGCCTGGAGCGGCAGATGGCCGAGGCGGCCGAGGACATGGAGTACGAGCGGGCGGCGCGCCTGCGGGACGACATCGGGGCCCTCAAGAAGGCCATGGAGAAGAGCGCGGTGGTGCTCGCCGACGCCACCGACGCCGACCTGATCGCCGTCGCCGAGGACGAGCTGGAGGCGGCCGTCCAGATCTTCCACGTGCGCGGCGGACGCGTGCGCGGTCAGCGCGGCTGGGTCACCGACAAGGTCGAGGAGGTCACCACCGGCGCCCTCGTCGAGCACGCCCTCCAGCAGCTGTACGGTGAGGAGAGCGGCGACGCCGTCCCCAAGGAGGTCCTGGTCCCCGCGCTGCCCGACCCGGTGGAGCCCGTCCAGCAGTGGCTGACCGAGCGGCGCGGGTCGGGAGTGTCGCTGCGCATCCCGCAGCGCGGCGACAAGAAGGCGCTGATGGAGACCGTCCAGCGCAACGCCCAGCAGGCCCTCGTCCTGCACAAGACCAAGCGCGCCTCCGACCTCACGACGCGCTCGCGCGCGCTGGAGGAGATCGCCGAGGCCCTCGACCTCGACAGCGCCCCGCTGCGGATCGAGTGCTACGACATCTCCCACCTCCAGGGCGACGACGTCGTGGCCTCCATGGTCGTCTTCGAGGACGGGCTGGCCCGGAAGAGCGAATACCGGCGGTTCCAGATCAAGGGCTTCGAGGGACAGGACGACGTCCGTTCCATGCACGAGGTCATCACCCGCCGCTTCCGCCGCTACCTCGCCGAGAAGGAGAAGACCGGCGAGTGGGCGGACGGCGAGGGACTGACCGACGGCGACCGGCAGGCGGACGGCGCGGACGGCGTGGGCGGTGCGGGCGCCGCGGATGACGCCGCGGCACTCACGGACGGCCCCGCGCTCAAGGACGACGACGGCCGGCCCAAGCGGTTCGCCTACCCGCCGCAGCTCGTCGTCGTCGACGGCGGGCAGCCGCAGGTCGCGGCCGCCCAGCGGGCGCTGGACGAACTGGGCATCGACGACATCGCCGTGTGCGGTCTCGCCAAGCGGCTGGAGGAGGTCTGGCTGCCCCGCGAGGACGACCCGGTCGTCCTGCCCCGCACCAGCGAGGGCCTCTACCTGCTGCAACGGGTCCGCGACGAGGCCCACCGCTTCGCGATCACCTACCAGCGTGCCAAGCGCGCCAAGCGATTCCGCTCCAGTCCGCTGGACGACGTGCCCGGTCTGGGGGAGACCCGCAAACAGGCGCTGATCAAGCACTTCGGTTCGGTGAAGAAGCTGCGGTCGGCGACGATCGACCAGATCTGCGAGGTGCCCGGCATAGGCCGCAAGACGGCCGAGACCGTCGCCGTGGCCCTCGCCCGGGCCACCCCGGCCGCGCCCGCCGTGAACACGGCGACCGGAGAGATCATGGATGAGGACGACGGGGCACCCGAGACGACGGCGGATGCCCCGGGGGAGCCCGTGTCCGCGGGCACCCCGGACGAACGACGGGGGCAGGAGAGATGACCGAGCACGAGGCACGGCCCGCAGCGGGACGAGAACAGACACAGCCCGCGACGGGACGAGAACCGACCGGGCACACAGCCGAACGGGAACAGACCCGCGACGACGGAGCACAGGTGAGTACGGGCAAGGAAACAGCCGGGGCGCACGAGGCGGCCATCCCCGAACTGGTGATCATCTCCGGCATGTCCGGGGCCGGCCGCTCGACGGCCGCCAAGTGCCTGGAGGACCTCGGCTGGTTCGTCGTCGACAACCTGCCGCCCGCGCTGATCCCCACCATGGTGGAGCTCGGCGCCCGCTCCCAGGGCAACGTGGCCCGCATCGCGGTGGTCGTCGACGTCCGCGGCCGGCGCTTCTTCGACAATCTGCGCGAGTCCCTCGCGGACCTCGACGCCCGCGGCGTCACCCGCCGGATCGTCTTCCTGGAGTCCTCGGACGACGCCCTGGTGCGCCGCTTCGAGTCGGTGCGCCGCCCGCACCCCCTCCAGGGCGACGGCCGGATCGTCGACGGCATCGCCGCCGAGCGCGCGCTCCTGCGCGAGCTGCGCGGCGACGCCGACCTGGTGATCGACACCTCCAGCCTGAACGTCCACGAGCTGCGCGCCAAGATGGACGCCCAGTTCGCCGGCGAGGAGGAGCCCGAGCTGCGGGCCACGGTGATGTCCTTCGGCTTCAAGTACGGCCTCCCGGTCGACGCCGACCTCGTCGTCGACATGCGCTTCCTGCCCAACCCGCACTGGGTCCCGGAGCTGCGCCCCTTCACCGGCCTCAACGAGGAGGTGTCGAGCTACGTCCTCAACCAGCCCGGGGCCAAGGAGTTCCTCGACCGCTATGCCGAGCTGCTCCAGCTGATCGCCGCGGGCTACCGTCGGGAGGGCAAGCGCTATGTGACCGTCGCCGTCGGCTGCACCGGCGGCAAGCACCGGTCCGTGGCCATGTCGGAGAAGCTCGCCGCCCGGCTCGCCGCCGAGGGCGTGGAGACGGTGGTCGTCCACCGGGACATGGGACGGGAATGACAGGGGAATGACAGGACGTACTCCGCGGCTGAGCAGGCTGCGCCGGGTGGTGCCCGAGGGACGCGGCGGCAGACCCGCGGACGCCCGGGCCGCCCGGCCCGAACAGGCGCGCGGCGGCAAGCCGCGCCGCCGGGGCGCCCAGCCCAAGGTCGTCGCGCTGGGCGGCGGCATGGGTCTGTCCGCCTCGCTCGCCGCGCTGCGCCGGATCACCGGCGACCTCACCGCCGTCGTCACCGTCGCCGACGACGGCGGCTCCAGCGGACGCCTGCGCGACGAGCTGGGCGTCCTGCCGCCCGGCGACCTGCGCAAGGCGCTGGCCGCGCTGTGCGGCGACGACGACTGGGGCCAGACCTGGGCCCGCGTCATCCAGCACCGCTTCCAGTCCCAGGGCGACCTGCACGAACACGCGGTCGGCAATCTGCTGATCGTCGCCCTGTGGGAGCAGCTCGGCGACCACGTCCAGGCGCTGGACCTGGTAGGCAAGCTGCTAGGCGCGCACGGGCGGGTGCTGCCCATGTCCGCCGTCCCGCTGGAGCTCCAGGCCCTGGTCAGGGGCCACGACCCGGAGCGGCCCGACGCGGTGGACACCGTACGGGGGCAGGCGACCGTGGCGCTCACCCCCGGCGAGGTGCAGTCCGTGCACCTGGTGCCCAGCGACCCGCCGGCCGTCCACGAGGCGGTCGACGCCGTCCTGGACGCCGACTGGGTGGTGCTCGGCCCCGGCTCCTGGTTCTCCTCGGTCATTCCGCACCTGCTCGTGCCGGATCTGCTGGACGCGCTGGTCGAGACGAAGGCGCGCCGGGTGCTCTCGCTGAACCTCGCCCCGCAGCCCGGAGAAACTGAGGGCTTCTCCCCGCAGCGTCATTTGGAGGTTTTGGGACGACACGCCCCTAAACTCGCCCTGGACGTGGTGCTGGCCGACGAGGCCGCCGTGCCCGACCGTGACTCGCTCACCGACGCCGCGAAACGGTTCGGCGCCGCGGTCGAACTGGCTCCGGTCGCCCGGACCGACGGGACCCCGAGGCACGACCCGGAGCTGCTGGCCGCCGCGTACGACCGTATTTTTCGGATGCATGGAAGGATCGGCCCATGGCGATGACGGCAGCGGTGAAGAGCGAGATCTCCCAGCTCCCCGTCACCCGGACCTGCTGCAGAAAGGCGGAGGTCTCCGCCGTCCTGCGGTTCGCCGGCGGCCTCCACCTGGTGAGCGGACGCATCGTGATCGAGGCGGAGCTGGACACCGGGAACGCGGCGCGACGGCTCAAGCGGGACATCCTGGAGATCTTCGGGCACAGCTCGGAGCTGATCGTGATGGCTCCGGGCGGGCTGCGCCGCGGTTCGCGTTTCGTCGTCCGGGTGGTCGCGGGCGGTGACCAGCTGGCCCGGCAGACCGGCCTCGTGGACGGCCGGGGACGCCCGATCCGGGGCCTGCCGCCGCAGGTGGTCTCGGGCGCCACCTGCGACGCCGAGGCCGCCTGGCGCGGGGCCTTCCTGGCACACGGCTCGCTGACCGAGCCCGGCCGCTCCTCCTCCCTGGAGGTGACCTGCCCGGGCCCCGAGGCGGCGCTCGCCCTGGTCGGCGCCGCCCGCAGGCTGTCGATCCCCGCCAAGGCCCGCGAGGTGCGCGGCGTGGACCGGGTCGTGGTCCGCGACGGCGACGCGATCGGCGCCCTGCTCACCCGGCTCGGCGCCCACGACTCGGTGCTGGCCTGGGAGGAGCGCAGGCTGCGGCGGGAGGTCCGCGCCACCGCCAACCGGCTCGCCAACTTCGACGACGCCAACCTGCGCCGCTCCGCCCGCGCGGCCGTCGCCGCGGGCGCCCGGGTGCAGCGCGCCCTGGAGATCCTCGCCGACGACGTGCCCGAGCACCTCGCCGCCGCGGGGCGCCTGCGCATGGAGCACAAGCAGGCTTCCTTGGAGGAGCTGGGCGCCCTCGCCGACCCGCCGCTGACCAAGGACGCCGTCGCCGGACGCATCCGCCGCCTGCTGGCCATGGCCGACAAGCGGGCCTCGGACCTCGGCATCGCCGGTACGGACGCCAACCTCGGCGAGGAGCTGGCCGACAACCTGGTCGGCTGACCTGACCGGCAGGACCGCCAACGAGCCGGTGCCGACACCCACTTGGGTGACCGGCACCGGCTTTCGCGTGTCCTTGCCGCACCCTTGACTCGATCATGAGCTGTCATGAGCCTGGCATCTGTTCGCCACTGTGGCGGACCCAGGCCTGTCGCACAGGCCCCATCCAGGGGGTTTCATGAGACGAAGAGCGAGATCGATCCTCGCCGTCGGCGCGCTCCTGCTCGGCGGAGCGAGTTTCGCGCCCATCGCCCAGGCACAACCCGCGGACCCGGGGACCCCGGACGCGAACGAAGTGAAGGTCTACCGTGCCGACGTCACCCGGGAGCAGGTACCCCTGCTGCTGGCCGCCGGCCAGGACGGCCACGAACTCGGCGAGCGGGTACCCGCCCGGGGTACGGCCGCCGTCGAGCTGTACCTCACCGGGAAACAGGCCGGCACGCTGGAGAAGCAGGGCGTCGACCTCACCGAGCACGCCCTGTCCACCCAGGCCGAGAAGCGGGTCGAGAGCGCCGCCGACGGCGTCTTCCGCCCCTACAGCGGCAGCGGCGGACTGCGCGAGGAGATCCTGCGGACCGCTCAGGAGAACCCCGGCCTGACCAAGGTCGTCTCCATCGGGAAGACCGTGAAGGGCCAGGACATCCTGGCGCTCAAGCTCACCAAGCACGCGAAGAAGTCCAAGGACGGCTCCAAGCCGTCCGTCCTCTACATGTCCAACCAGCACGCGCGCGAGTGGATCACCCCGGAGATGACCCGGCGGCTGATGCACCACTACCTGGACAACTACGAGAAGGACCGGCGGATCAGGCAGATCGTCGACTCCACCGAGCTGTGGTTCGTCCTGTCGGCCAACCCCGACGGCTACGACTACACCTTCGAGAGCACCGACAACCGCCTCTGGCGCAAGAACCTGCGCGACGTCAACGGCGACGGCACCATCGGCACCGGCGACGGCGTCGACCTCAACCGCAACTTCGCCTACAAGTGGGGCTACGACGACGAGGGCTCGTCCCCCAACCCCACCAGCGAGACCTACCGCGGCGCGAGCCCCGGCTCCGAGCCCGAGACCAAGGCACTCGACGCCTTCCAGAAGCGGATCGGCTTCACGTACGGCATCAACTACCACTCCGCCGCCGAACTCCTCCTCTACGGCGTCGGCTGGCAGGTGGCCACCAACACCCCGGACGACGTCCTCTACAAGGCGCTGGCCGGGACCCCCGACAACTCCGCGATCCCCGGCTACCACCCGCAGGTCTCCTCGGAGCTGTACACCACCAACGGCGAGGCCGACGGGCACGCGGCCAACGTCAACGGCATGGCGATGTTCACCCCGGAGATGTCGACCTGTCAGACGGCCTCCGACGTGGACCCCGACGACCAGTGGAACGCGCGCGACTGCCAGTCGGGCTTCAACTTCCCCGACGACGAGAAGCTGATCCAGCAGGAGTTCGCCAAGAACGTCCCGTTCGCGCTCTCCGTCGCCGAGACCGCCGCCCACCCCGACCGGCCGTCCTCCTCGGTCGGCCTGGACGCCGCCGACTTCACCCCGGCCCCCTTCACCACCTCCTACGCGCGCGGCGCCGACCAGGAGGTCTCCGTCGTCGTCCGCAAGTCCGTGCGCGACAAGGAGCTGAGGTACCGCGTCAACGGCGGACGCACGCACGACGCGGCGCTGCGGCCCTGGCGGGGCGGCGAGACGTACGGCGGTGAGGACAACCTCTACTTCGACGAGTACCGCGCCGAGGTCAGGGGCGCCGGTCCCGGCGACCGCGTCGAGGTCTGGTTCAGCGGCGAGACGCCGCGGGGAAGCCACGACCGGCACGGGAAGCACGGCAAGCGCACCGAGAGCGAGCACTTCACGTACACGGTCGCCGAGCGGCCCCGCGCCGACGTCCTCGTCGTCGCCGAGGAGGGCGCGAAGGCCACCCAGACGCAGACGTACGTCGACGCGCTCAAGGCCGACGGCCGGCGCGCCGCCGTCTGGGACGTCGCCACGCAGGGCGCTCCCGACGCGCTCGGCGTCCTCGGCCACTTCGGCACCGTCGTCCACTACACGGGCGCCGCGGTGCCCGGCAACGCCACCCAGCTCCAGCTGCGCGCCTTCCTCAACGAGGGCGGCAAGCTGATCGAGGCCGGCGAGCAGGCCGGCGGTGAGGTCGACCTCGGCGGCGGCACCCTCTCCGACGACTTCAGCCAGTACTACCTGGGCGCCTACACCCGCACCTCGACCTCCGGCGCCACCGGCTTCACCGGCTCCGGCAGGCTCGACAAGGCGGGCGGCACCCTCGGCGACGTCCCCGGCAACCCGCTGGACGCCGCCGGGACCTACAGCGTGACCTCCGACGAGCTGGACCCCGACACCTACCCGCAGTTCGCGAGCGAGGGCGCCGGGAAGTTCGCCGGGACGGTCAACCCGTACGGGCCCTACGCGGGGGAGTGGATGGCCGCCGCCGTCCACACCGACGACTCGTACAAGCGCCTGACCCGCACCGTCGACCTCACCGGTGTCACCGCCGCCGACCGTCCCACGCTCCGCACCCAGCTGCTGTGGGACACCGAACGCGGCTACGACCACGCCCTGGTCGAGGCGCACACCACCGGCGCCGACGACTGGACCACGCTCCCCGAGGCGAACGGCGCCACCGGCACGGCCGTGCCCGCGGAGTGCGCGGCCGGGTTCTACATGGGCGAGCACCCGTGGCTCGGGCACTACCTGACCCAGTCCGACGAGGGCTGCGCCGCCACCGGCACCACCGGTCAGTGGAACAGCCTCACCGGCTCCTCCGGCGGCTGGAAGCAGGTCGAGTTCGACCTGAGCGCCTACGCCGGGAAGTCCGTCGAGCTGTCGCTCGCCTATGTCACCGACCCCGGCAGCGGCGGCCGCGGCGTCCTCGCCGACGAGGCCTCCCTGGTCGTCGGGGGCACGGCGACGCAGACCGAGGGCTTCGAGACCTCGCTGGGCGCCTGGCGGGTCTCCGGACCGCCCGAGGGCAGTCCCGCCGTCCTGAAGGACTGGACCCGCACCGGGACGCTGTTCCAGACCTACGGCGCGGTCACCACGGACGACACCGTGCTGCTGGGCTTCGGCCTGGAGCACCTCGCCGGACCCGCCGCCCGCGCGGCACTGGTCCGGCAGGCGCTGCATGCCCTGGACGAGTGAATTCCGGTGTACGGGGGACTGACCCGGTGTAGCCACATCGGGTGATCGGTCCCCGTCGCCCGGGGCGGTCCGTACCCCTACTGGCGGGTACGGACCGCCCTGCCGGGTATGGGCCGTCTCGATGTCACCCCCGACGCCGTAGGGAGGTAGGGTCGGAGGTGGTCGGGGACATCCCAAATACAGCTCGCCGGCACATCGGGCCGGCGTACCAACGAGGAGATCGGTTCGTGACGATCCGCGTAGGCATCAACGGCTTTGGCCGCATCGGTCGCAACTACTTCCGCGCGCTGCTGGAGCAGGGTGCGGACATCGAGATCGTGGCTGTCAACGACCTGGGTGACACCGCGACCACCGCCCACCTGCTGAAGTACGACACCATCCTCGGCCGCCTCAAGGCGGAGGTCTCGCACACCGAGGACACCATCACCGTCGACGGCAGGACCATCAAGGTCCTCTCCGAGCGCAACCCGGCCGACATCCCGTGGGGCGAGCTGGGCGTCGACATCGTGATCGAGTCGACCGGCATCTTCACGAAGAAGGCGGACGCGGAGAAGCACATCGCCGGTGGCGCGAAGAAGGTCCTCATCTCGGCTCCGGCCAAGGACGAGGACATCACCATCGTGATGGGCGTCAACCAGGAAAAGTACGACCCGGCGAACCACCACGTCATCTCCAACGCCTCCTGCACCACCAACTGTGTGGCGCCGATGGCCAAGGTCCTCGACGAGAACTTCGGCATCGTCAAGGGCCTGATGACGACGGTCCACGCGTACACGAACGACCAGCGCATCCTGGACTTCCCGCACAAGGACCTGCGCCGCGCCCGTGCCGCCGCGGAGAACATCATCCCGACCACCACGGGTGCCGCCAAGGCCACCGCGCTGGTCCTGCCGCAGCTCAAGGGCAAGCTCGACGGCATCGCGATGCGCGTCCCGGTCCCGACCGGCTCGGCCACTGACCTGGTCGTGGAGCTTCAGCGCGAGGTCACCAAGGACGAGGTCAACGCCGCGTTCAAGAAGGCCGCCGACGACGGCGACCTCAAGGGCTACCTGTTCTACACCGAGGACGCGATCGTCTCCTCGGACATCGTCGGCGACCCGGCCTCCTGCACCTTCGACTCGTCCCTGACCATGGTCCAGGACGGCAAGTCGGTGAAGATCCTCGGCTGGTACGACAACGAGTGGGGCTACTCGAACCGCCTCGTCGACCTCACGGTCTTCGTCGGCAACCAGCTCTGATCGACTTCAGCAAGGCACCTCGATGCGGTAGCAGGGCTCGGACAGCGCAAGGTCGCGCTGCCCGGGCCCTGCGTCGCGTCCGCCGCCACCAGTCCTCGTAGGATCACGAGCGATCCGAGAACCCAGGAGCCCTCTTGAAGACGATCGACGAACTGCTCTCCGAAGGCGTCGCGGGCAAGCGCGTCTTCGTCCGCGCCGACCTGAACGTCCCGCTGGACGGCACCGCCATCACCGACGACGGCCGCATCCGCGCCGTGGTGCCCACCGTCAAGGCCCTGGCCGACGCCGGCGCCCGCGTGATCGTGGCCTCGCACCTGGGCCGCCCCAAGGGCGCCCCGGACCCCGCCTTCTCCCTCGCCCCGGCCGCCGCCCGTCTCGGTGAACTGCTCGGCACCGACGTCGCCTTCGCCGAGGACACGGTCGGCAGCTCCGCCGAGGCCGTCGTCTCCGGCCTCGCCGACGGCCAGGTGGCCGTCATCGAGAACCTGCGCTTCAACGCGGGCGAGACCAGCAAGGACGACGCCGAGCGCGCCGCCTTCGCCGACAAGCTGGCCGGCCTCGCGGACGTCTACGTCGGCGACGGCTTCGGCGCGGTGCACCGCAAGCACGCGTCCGTCTTCGACCTGCCGAAGCGGCTCCCGCACTACGCCGGGTACCTCATCGCCACCGAGGTCGGCGTACTCAAGAAGCTCACCGACGACGTGCGGCGCCCCTACGTCGTCGCCCTCGGCGGCGCCAAGGTCTCCGACAAGCTCGCCGTCATCGACCAGCTGCTCGGCAAGGCCGACCGGCTGCTCATCGGCGGCGGCATGGCGTACACCTTCCTCAAGGCCAAGGGGCACGAGGTCGGCATCTCCCTGCTCCAGGAGGACCAGGTCCCGGCGGTCCAGGAGTACATCGAGCGCGCCGAGAAGAACGGCGTCGAGCTGGTCCTGCCCGTCGACGTGCTGGTCGCGGGCGAGTTCCCCGACCTCAAGACGAAGGCCCCGGCCAACCCCACCACCGTCGCCGCGGACGCCATCCCGGCCGACCAGGAGGGTCTGGACATCGGTCCCGAGACCCGCAAGCTGTACGCATCGAAGCTCGCCGACGCCGCCACCGTCTTCTGGAACGGCCCCATGGGCGTCTTCGAGCACCCCGACTACGCCGAGGGCACCAAAGCGGTCGCCCAGGCCCTCGTCGACGCCCCGGGCTTCACCGTGGTCGGCGGCGGCGACTCCGCCGCGGCCGTGCGCACGCTCGGCTTCGACGAGAACGCATTCGGCCACATCTCGACCGGCGGCGGCGCCTCCCTCGAATACCTCGAGGGCAAGACGCTCCCCGGCCTCGCCGCACTGGAGGACTGACCCCGATGACCACCCGCACGCCGCTGATGGCGGGCAACTGGAAGATGAACCTCAACCACCTCGAGGCCATCGCCCACGTCCAGAAGCTCGCCTTCGCCCTCGCGGACAAGGACTACGACGCTGTCGAGGTCGCCGTCCTCGCCCCCTTCACCGACCTGCGCTCCGTGCAGACCCTGGTCGACGGCGACAAGCTCAAGATCAAGTACGGCGCCCAGGACATCTCCGCGTACGACGGCGGCGCCTACACCGGCGAGATCTCGGGCCCCATGCTGGCCAAGCTGAAGTGCACGTACGTGGCCGTCGGCCACTCCGAGCGCCGGCAGTACCACGCCGAGACCGACGAGATCGTGAACGCCAAGGTCAAGGCCGCCTACAAGCACGGCCTGACCCCGATCCTGTGCGTCGGCGAGGAGCTGGACGTCCGCGAGGCGGGCAACCACGTCGAGCACACCCTCGCCCAGGTCGAGGGCGGTCTCAAGGACCTCCCGGCCGAGCAGGCCGAGACCGTCGTGATCGCCTACGAGCCCGTGTGGGCCATCGGCACGGGCAAGGTCTGCGGCGCCGACGACGCCCAGGAGGTCTGCGCGGCGATCCGCGGCAAGCTCGCCGAGCTGTACTCCCAGGAGCTGGCCGACAAGGTCCGCATCCAGTACGGCGGCTCGGTCAAGTCCGGCAACGTCGCCGAGATCATGGCGAAGCCCGACATCGACGGTGCCCTGGTCGGCGGTGCCTCGCTGGACTCGGACGAGTTCGTCAAGATCGTCCGCTTCCGCGACCAGTAGCCGGCGACTGGTCGAGAGGCAGATCGACCGGTGAGTATGCGCTAGCGGCGATACGTCGTACCCTTGCGGGGGCATGGTGGCCTGCTGTCACCCTGCCCCCGTCGTTCATCCGAATCCGAGGAAGTTGGTCCAGCCGTGGTTTTGGGGTTCTCGATCGCCCTGATCGTCTTCAGCCTGCTGCTGATGCTGCTGGTGCTGATGCACAAGGGGAAGGGCGGCGGCCTCTCCGACATGTTCGGTGGCGGCATGCAGTCGTCCGTCGGCGGCTCCTCGGTCGCCGAGCGCAACCTCGACCGGATCACCGTGGTGGTCGGTCTGTGCTGGTTCGCCTGCATCATGGTGCTCGGCCTGATGATGAAAGCCAACAACTGACCGGTCGCACCGACCCGTCACACACTTGTGCACGTAAAGCCCCATGTCCGGTACGCGCCTCACCGCGCCGCCTATCATGGGGCTTGCGTCTGCGCACTGGAGCTTGTAACTCCAATCACTAGACGCGCGTTGGGCCTTACGTAGACTGAGGCGCTCGCAGTGAAGCGAAACGCCGACTCGCTTCGCGGCACCATCACGCAGGGAGTTACGACCGTGGCAAGTGGCAACGCGATCCGGGGAAGCCGGGTCGGGGCGGGGCCGATGGGCGAGGCCGAGCGCGGCGAGTCCGCGCCGCGTCTGCGCATCTCCTTCTGGTGCTCCAACGGACACGAGACACAGCCGAGCTTCGCGAGCGACGCCCAGGTCCCGGAGACCTGGGACTGCCCGCGCTGCGGCTTCCCCGCCGGACAGGACCGGGACAACCCGCCGGACCCGCCGCGCACCGAGCCCTACAAGACCCACCTCGCGTACGTGCGCGAGCGCCGCAGCGACGCGGACGGCGAGGCGATCCTCGCCGAGGCACTCGCGAAACTGCGCGGCGAGATCTAGTTCCGTCTCCGTCGGACGCCTTCATTCCTGATCATCTAGGTTGGAACAGCTGTACAGCCGGGACAGCTGGGACACCCCAAGGAAGAAGGCTGACGTCCGACATGAACGCAGACGGCCGTACCAGGCTCCACCAGACGCCCGAATGGGCCGCGCTGGCCAAGCACCGCGAGCAGCTCGGCCAGGTGCGGCTGCGCGAGCTGTTCGCCGCGGACCCGGGGCGCGGCACCGGCTGGACGCTCCGCGTGGGAGACCTGTACGTCGACCACTCCAAGCACCTCGTCACCGACGAGACCCTGCGGCTGCTCCAGGAACTGGCCGCCGCCACCGATGTGTTCGGGCTGCGCGACGCGATGTTCCGCGGTGAGCGCATCAACAT
>NZ_MULI01000057.1 GCF_002939385.1 Streptomyces sp. MH60
CGCGCCGAGCAGCGCCTCCGTGCCCGGGGCGCCGCCCGGGGCGGGCCGGGGACCGGCGTCGCGGCCGTCGCCCTCCCCGTGCCGTGCCCGCATGCCCGCCTCCGCTCCCGCTCGCTCCGCGGGGCCGCCGTCCCCGGCGCCCCTCATGTCGACTCCCCCAGCGTCCTGGGACCGTCATCCGTCACACCGTCGGCCCCCAGCTGCCGTGCCAGCCGCTTCAGTCCCCGGTACGTCGCCGTCCGCACCGCGCCCGGCCGCTTGCCGAGCACCCGCGCGGCGGAGGGCCCGTCGAGACCGACGACGACCCGCAGCAGGACGGCCTCGGCCTGGTCGCGCGGCAGCGCCGAGACCAGGGCGAGCGCGGTCCGGGTGGACAGGGCCTCCAGCACCTGGTCGTGCGTGGTGTGCGGCCCGGGCAGGTCCAGGACGTCCTGCTCCAGTGCCGTGGGCCGGGGCCGTACCTTCTGGCGGCGCAGGTGGTCCAGGGCCCGGTGCCGGGCGATCGTCGCCGTCCAGCCCCGGAAGCCGGCCCCGTCGCCCTTGAAGCGCCGCAGGTCACGGGCTATCTCCAGCCAGGCGTCCGCCGCGATGTCCTCGGCGTCCTGGCCGACCAGCCCGCGCACGTAGCCCAGCAGCCCCGGCTGCACGAGCCGGTAGGCGACCGCGAAGGCGGCCTCGTCACCTTCCTGGGCCCGCGCGACGGCCGCGCCCAGTTCCCCGTCGTACGCCTGTACGCGGCGGGGTTCCCCTCGCTGGCCCAAGAACCGTCCTCGTCCGTACCGAGTCCTGCGCGCGCTCGGGTGAGCCCGCCCCCAAGGTCATCAGCGTCGGGGCGCACAGAAGTGTCACAGGGAGTGTCAGGGGGCCGCCGTGGCGTCCCGGCACAGCAGGCGGAGCGACCCGTCCCCGGCGAAGCAGCGGCGGGCCTCGTCGATCGGGTCCCACAGGCGGCCGTCCGGGGTGCGGACCCAGTGGTCGCCACCGGTCGCCCACCACTCGCCGCCGGACTCACGCACGATCACCTCCCCGGCGTACGCGCCCAGTCCGCGCAGCGCCGTCTCCACGGCGGCGTACGGCGCCCTCTCGCGCCGGATGCCGTCGATCACCCGGTCCACGCGCCACAGACTCTGCGCCGAGTAGTCCAGGCGCAGCCTCGCGCCCTCGCGCATCGTGGCCACCGCGTCCGCCGCCCACCGCACCGGCCTGGCGGCGGCCGAGGGCCGGGTCTGCTGCGGGCTCGTCGTCCTGCTCGTCCATCCGCTGGTCACAGTCGTCACATGGGCTAAAGCGCCGTGGGACGGGGTCGCGTCACACATGGGAGCCGGTCGTTCCGCAACCGGCGCAGGACCGCCGCACCTCCCCCACGTCCGCCGCACCGCCGCCGCGCGTTCCCCGCACGACGGTCACAGGGGCCCGCGGTGGGTCCGGGCGTCAGCCACGTCCCCTGGCCCGGCGGGAGACCACCGCGCGCAGCACCCGGCGCCCCTCCGTGGAGACCTCCAGGGCCGGACGGAGCCCGGCCGCGCCCCGACCGGCGAGCAGTTCCAGGACGCCGGTCTGGCGGCGCAGTTCGGCGGCGACGAGCGGGGGCAGTCCCGCCGTGCCGCCTTCGCGCGGGACGGCGGCCTCCGGGGCCGCGTCCGCCGCCGGGTCGAGCAGCCGGTGGATGCGGAGCGAGGCGACGGAGCAAGCGTCGGCCCACGTCCGCAGCGCCGGTCCCGAGCACGCGGCCGGCGCGGCCGCGAGCATGCGGCGGGCCAGCAGCACGGCCTCGTCCTCGCCGGTGGCGTAGGGGCCGGCGAGCTTGTCCCGCACCTGGGTCAGCCCCTGCGCCCAGTCGCGTCCGGGCTCGTCGGCGAGGGTCGCCCACAGGGGTCTGAGGGCCTCGTCGTCGCCGTCCAGCAGCGGAAGGCAGCGGTCCAAACAAGCCAGTCCGCTCGCGGCGAGTCCCCGTGCGTCGGCCCGCGCGATCAGTTCCACCAGGCTCATCGGGTCCCTCCCCGTCCCTGCCGCTTCGCCCCGCTCACCACCGCGGAGCCCGCACTGACCCTTACTGCGTGCGACGGCCCGGGAGTGTCACAGCGGCACGACGCCCAGCCGGTCGAGGAACCGGAAGAAGAGAGTTTCGGCCACCGGTCCGTCGGCGGGGTCCGCGTCGGCGCCGCCCCCGTCCGTGTCCGCCGCGGGGTCGTCCGACAGCACCTCGGCCAGGTCGCCCGCGCTCGCGGTGCGCCCCGCCTCGACGGCCCAGGCGACGGCGCGCTCGGCGGCGTCCCGGGGCTCCAGGAAGTAGTCCTCCAGGGTGAGCCCGTCCCGCTCGGCGCCCAGGTATCCGGCCATGGCGGTCCGCGCCAGGCAGGTCGTCCACGCCCCGCTCTCGGGCGCCGCCGCCTCCACGACCACGCAGTCGCTGTCCATCACGTACCCGAACAGCGCGGGTGCGCCGGTCTGCCCGGCCAGGTCGTTCATGTTGCCGACGTCCCCGTCGCCGCCCGCGAACTCCCACACCTGCCAGCCGTCCGGCGCGGACCGGCGCAGGGTCATGTCCGCGGCGCCGGGCAGCGCCTCCAGCTCCGCGAGCGGCCGCTCGGCGCGGCCGACGACGAAGTACCCCCAGTAGCCCATGTCCCGGTTCCCCCCGGTGTGTCGGTTCGGCTGGGTCAAAAGACCACCACAGTCGTACGGGAGTTCGCAGCAGGATGGGGCAATCGGCGCGCCGCGCCCGGGCTCGTCCGGGGCCGGCGTCAGTCGAGCCGGTCCGCCAGCGACTTGAAGTCCGCCCAGGGCAGTTCGGGCTTGCCGGGGTCCCACAGCTTCTGGACCGTCGCGGCCAGCGGCAGCCGGATGCCCTCGGCGACCTGGGCCTGGGTCTGGGCGTTCGGGAAGTCGCCCCAGACGGCGAAGCTGCCGCCGAGTATCTGCCGGTCGTACTTGGCGTCGACGGCCGTGGTGCCGCGCAGGACGCGCGGGGTCCACTGCTCGTAGATGCGCTCGCCGGTCGGGTACACGAAGGTCTGCGGCTGCCCGAGCACGTAGTAGAGGAACTCGTCGTTGTAGTTGAGGACCTGGCGGCCCTCGCTCAGGTACTCCGTCGGCGGGCGGGCGCCGATCTCCTTGCCCGTCCAGTAGGCGACCTTGATGTCCTTGAGCGGCTCGACGGAGGTGTCCTTGAAGAAGCCGTCGTTCCAGGCGCGCGGGGTGCGGTCGTGGGCCATGACCGTCTTGGCGCGGCCGTTGAGCCAGCCGGTGGTGAGGTCGGCGACGGTGCCGCCGGAGCCGTACGCCTTGCGGGCGGCGGCGGCCAGCGTCGGGTAGGACGCCTCGGGGTCGGACACCACGAGCGCCTGGTACTCGTCGGCACCGAGGTGGAACTGGGAGCCGGGGAAGAGGTCGGCGTACTCGTCGAGCAGGTCGTCGACGATCTTCGCGGCCTCCGGCTTGGAGATGTCGATGGCGCCGCGGGTGGCCGTGCCCTGCGCGTCGCGCAGCTGGAGGTCGGGATGGGCGGCGATCACGGCGCCGAGGTGGCCCGGTGAGTCGATCTCGGGCACGACGGTGATGTGGCGCGAGGAGGCGAGGTCGATGATCTCCTTCATCTCGGCCTTGGTCAGGTGGTCGTCCGAGACGATCTCGGGGTGCGAGTCGGACTCGATGCGGAAGGCCTGGTCGTCGGAGAAGTGCAGGCCCAGCTCGTTGAACTTCAGGTCGCCCAGCTCCCGGATCCGGTCCTTGATCCAGTCGGCGCTGTAGTGCTTGCGGGCGATGTCGAGGGAGAAGCCGCGCTTCGGTTTGGCGGGCTCGTCCTTCACCACGCCCTCCGGCGCGGTGCCGCCGCCGTCCACCGCCTGCTTCAGGGTGCGGGTGCCGTAGTAGACGCCGGCCTCGGCGGGCCCGGTGACGGTGACCCGGCCGTCGCGCACGGTCATGGTGTACGACTCCGGGTTCGCGCCCTTGTCGGCCTTGACGTCCAGCAGCAGGTCCCCGGCGCGCTCGTCGCCCTTCTGCCCGGCGTATGTCATGCCCAGGTCGCCGGCGATCTGCTTCCCCTCGTCGGCCAGTCCGGCGTCGGCGACGACGACCCGGTGCCCCTTCGCCGGCTGCCAGCCGGGGCCGCGGGCCGCGGTGTGCTCGCGTACGGCGGGAATGGTGCGCGGCGCCTTGGACAGGGGGTAGGAGCGGCTGGGACTCGGCGCGGCCGCCTCGCCCGACCGGGCCGCCGAACCCTGTGGGCCGCCGCCGTCGCCGTCGCCGTCGGTGGCCCAGAGGCCGACTCCCACACCGAGCGCGGCGACCACCGCGCCGGCGATCACGGCCCGCTGTCTCACCTTGTGCGCCGGTATCCGGCCTCCGTGCTGGCTCACAGCGCCAACCTACGGCCGCCGTTGCCGTCATGCGTCCACCACATGTTCTGAAACTCTCCCGTTCGGGTGAAATTCGGGCATCGGACGGACACGCGTTGCCGTCACTCGATAACGTGACGCCACATCTTTCGCACAATCCCCTGCCGACACACACGTGAAGCCCACAAGGACCCACGCTGCCTGCGCACCGTCTCCCAGACCTCCCCCGCCGAGTGGCCATACCGGTACCGGTGCAAACACGCGCCACTCCGGCAACGGCCGCCCCGTTGGAGTGCTTCAACACGGCCCCCGCCGACGAGGCCGTCCAGACCCTCCTCGCCTGCCTGCACAGCCGCGCCTGGGCCCACCGCCTCACCGCCCACCGGCCCTACCCGGACCTCCCCGCCCTCCTGGCGGCGGCGGACGAGGCGGCCTACGACCTCTCCCCGGACGACCTGACGGAGGCCCTGGCCGCGGAGACGCTGCCCACCCTCCCCGAGGACACGTACGCGGCAGCCCACACGGCCCTCAACGCGGCCCACGCGGCCTACGAGTCCCGCTTCGGACACGTGTTCGTCATCTGCCTGGCCGACCTGCCCCCGGCCGAGGCCCTGGACCATGTGCTGACCGCCATCCGGTCACGTTTGGCAAACGATCCGGACGAGGAACGTCTGGTGACGGCGGAGGAACTCCGGCGCCTGGCAAAGACGCGGCTGAGCAACGCCTTCTCAGGGGCGCGGGGAACCGCGCGACCAGCCACCGACCACCCGCACCCGGCAAACCACGCCAAACCCCCACCCCCGTAGCCGCCCCCGCTCCAACCCACTGCTCCTTTGAGTGCAAGTTTGATCACAACGGCAGGCCCCCCGTAAGCGCCGCAGGCAACCGTCGCTACCATGCTGGGGGCCGGTGGACCGTACCCGGCCGGGCCCGACCGACAAGGAAAGCCGGCGCGGCCCCAATCCCCGCTCCCGGAGGAAATTTCCGTGCCGGCTGGAACGCTGTACCGCGGCCGGGAAGGAATGTGGTCCTGGGTGGCTCATCGAGTCACCGGCGTCCTCATCTTCTTCTTCCTGTTCGTTCACGTGCTGGACACCGCTCTCGTGCGGGTGTCCCCCGAGGCCTACGACACCGTCGTGGCCACGTACAAGACGCCGATCGTCGCGCTGCTGGAGTACGGCCTCGTCGCCGCCATCCTCTTCCACGCGCTCAACGGCCTGCGTGTCATCGCCGTCGACTTCTGGGTCAAGGGCGCCCGCTACCAGAAGCAGATGCTCTGGACCGTCGTCGCCCTGTGGGTCGTGCTGATGCTCGGGGCGATCTACCCCGTCCTCGGCCACGCCGCTCGTGAACTGTTCGGGAGCTGACGCCAATGTCCACGACTGAATCCCCCGCTTCCGGGATCGGCCCCGTCGAGGGCGCCTCCCTCTACTCGGCCGACAACCCGGCGCCGCTCATCGAGGCGCCCCGCGCGCGCACGAAGAAGACCCCGAAGTCGACCCGGGGCAACTTCGAGATGGCCGCCTGGCTCTTCATGCGCCTGTCCGGCGTGGTGCTGGTCGTCCTGGTCCTCGGCCACCTGCTGATCCAGCTGGTGCTCGACGGCGGTGTCTCGAAGATCGGCTTCGCCTTCGTGGCGGGCCGCTGGGCCTCGCCGTTCTGGCAGGTCTGGGACCTCCTGATGCTCTGGCTCGCGATGCTGCACGGCGCGAACGGCCTGCGCACGGTCATCAACGACTACGCGGAGCGCCCCAACACCCGGCTGTGGCTCAAGGGCCTGCTCTACACCGCCACGGTGTTCACCATCCTGCTGGGCACGCTGGTGATCTTCACCTTCGACCCGAACATCCGCTAGGCACGGGGCTGCGAAAATCATGAAGGTACACAAGTACGACACCGTCATCGTCGGCGCCGGTGGCGCCGGCATGCGCGCGGCCATCGAGTCGACCAAGCGCAGCCGCACCGCCGTGCTGACGAAGCTCTACCCGACCCGCTCCCACACGGGCGCCGCGCAGGGCGGCATGGCCGCCGCGCTGGCCAACGTGGAGGAGGACAACTGGGAGTGGCACACCTTCGACACGGTCAAGGGCGGTGACTACCTGGTCGACCAGGACGCCGCCGAGATCCTGGCGAAGGAGGCCATCGACTCGGTCCTCGACCTGGAGAAGATGGGCCTGCCGTTCAACCGGACGCCCGACGGGACGATCGACCAGCGCCGCTTCGGCGGTCACAGCCGCAACCACGGCGAGGCCCCGGTCCGCCGCTCCTGCTACGCGGCCGACCGCACCGGTCACATGATCCTCCAGACGCTGTACCAGAACTGCGTGAAGGAGGGCGTGGAGTTCTTCAACGAGTTCTACGTCCTGGACCAGCTGATCACCGAGGTCGACGGCGTCAAGAAGTCGGCCGGTGTGGTGGCCTACGAGCTGGCGACCGGCGAGATCCACGTCTTCCAGGCGAAGTCCGTGATCTACGCCTCCGGCGGCACCGGCAAGTTCTTCAAGGTGACGTCCAACGCGCACACGCTCACCGGTGACGGCCAGGCGGCCGTGTACCGGCGCGGACTGCCGCTGGAGGACATGGAGTTCTTCCAGTTCCACCCGACCGGCATCTGGCGCATGGGCATCCTGCTGACGGAGGGCGCCCGCGGTGAGGGCGGCATCCTGCGCAACAAGGACGGCGAGCGCTTCATGGAGAAGTACGCGCCGGTCATGAAGGACCTCGCGTCCCGTGACGTCGTCTCGCGCTCCATCTACACGGAGATCCGCGAGGGCCGCGGCTGCGGTCCCGAGGGCGACCACGTCTACCTGGACCTCACCCACCTCCCGCCGGAGCAGCTGGACGCCAAGCTGCCCGACATCACGGAGTTCGCGCGGACCTACCTCGGCATCGAGCCCTACACGGACCCGATCCCGATCCAGCCGACCGCGCACTACGCCATGGGCGGCATCCCGACCAACGTCGAGGGCGAGGTGCTGGCGGACAACACGACCGTCGTGCCGGGCCTCTACGCGGCCGGCGAGGTGGCCTGCGTGTCGGTGCACGGCGCCAACCGCCTGGGCACCAACTCGCTGCTCGACATCAACGTCTTCGGCCGCCGCGCGGGCATCGCCGCCGCGGAGTACGCGCAGAAGGCGGACTTCGTCGAGCTGCCCGAGGACCCCGAGTCCCAGGTCGTCGAGCAGATCGAGCTGCTGCGCTCGTCCACCGGCACCGAGCGGGTGGCGACGATCCGCCGCGAGCTGCAGGAGTGCATGGACGCCAACGTCATGGTGTTCCGCACCGAGCAGACGATCAAGACGGCCGTCGAGAAGATCGCCGAGCTGCGCGCCCGCTACAAGAACGTGTCGATCCAGGACAAGGGCCGTCGCTTCAACACCGACCTGCTGGAGGCCGTCGAGCTGGGCAACCTGCTCGACCTGGCCGAGGTGATGGCGGTGTCCGCGCTCGCCCGCAAGGAGTCCCGCGGCGGTCACTACCGCGAGGACTTCCCCAACCGCGACGACGTCAACTTCATGCGCCACACCATGGCGTACCGCGAGGTGGGCGACGACGGCGCCGAGTCCATCCGGCTCGATTACAAGCCGGTCGTCCAGACCCGCTACCAGCCGATGGAGCGTAAGTACTGATGGCTACCCCTGTCATGGAGAAGAGCGACCAGGCCCCCGAGCCGGGCTTCGCCGACTCCCCCTACATCACGGTCACCTTCCGCGTCCGGCGGTTCAACCCGGAGGTCGCCGCCGAGGCGGCCTGGGAAGACTTCCAGCTGGAGATCGACCCGAAGGAGCGCGTCCTCGACGCGCTGCACAAGATCAAGTGGGACCTGGACGGAAGCCTGACCTTCCGCCGCTCCTGCGCGCACGGCATCTGCGGCTCGGACGCCATGCGGATCAACGGCAAGAACCGCCTCGCCTGCAAGACGCTGATCAAGGACCTCAGCCCCGAGAAGCCGATCACGGTCGAGCCCATAAAGGGCCTGACGGTCCTCAAGGACCTGGTCGTCGACATGGAGCCGTTCTTCCAGGCGTACCGGGACGTGATGCCCTTCCTGATCACGAAGGACACCAACGAGCCGACGCGTGAGCGCCTCCAGACCGCCGAGGACCGCGAGCGCTTCGACGACACGACCAAGTGCATCCTGTGCGCCGCCTGCACGTCCTCGTGCCCGGTGTTCTGGAACGACGGCCAGTACTTCGGCCCGGCCGCGATCGTCAACGCCCACCGCTTCATCTTCGACTCGCGCGACGAGGCCGGCGAGCAGCGGCTGGAGATCCTGAACGACCGCGACGGCGTGTGGCGCTGCCGTACGACCTTCAACTGCACGGACGCCTGCCCGCGCGGCATCGAGGTCACCAAGGCCATCGCGGAGGTGAAGCGAGCGCTGATCACGCGCCGCTTCTGACTCCGTCGGTGTACGCCGGTTAACAGCTGTGAGGGCCCCGTTTCCCCTGGAAGCGGGGCCTTCTGGCATATGCCACACCGTCGGGTGAACCCGTCGGCAACGGGCCATACGGCTACCCTCCGTCCTACGATGATGGCCTCGACACCAGCCCCTAGGAGGCACGCGATGTCCGCAGCATCCGTAGAGCTGCCCCACGGCGACCTTCCGCTGATCGCGGAGGCGAACCGCCTCATGGACCGGCTCCCGGGCTACCGCGTCGAGATCATCGGAGGCCAGCTCCTCGTGACCCCGCCGCCCGACGTCATGCACTCGCGTGCCCTGACCAAACTCATGCGCCCGTTCATCGCGGCGGGCCTCGACGACGGCGGAACCGAAGTGCACCAGGGCATTGGTCTCTGGCTGCCCACCGACGCCGAGGACTACGCGATTCCGGACCTGGTGATCGTGGACGCCGACATCGACGACCACCTCGTCGAGAACAACTGCTACGACCCGGTCTGCTTCCGCCTCGTCCTGGAGGTCACCTCCAGCAACTGGAAGAACGACCTCAAGGCCAAGGTCACCGCCTACGCCGCCGCCATGGTCCCCGTCTACGTGATCGTCGACCGCAAGCACCAGCGCCTCCACGTCCTCACCGACCCGGACTGCGCCGACTACTCCACCCACCGAGTCCACTCCCCCGGCGAGACCGTCACCCTGCCCGGCTCGCTCGGTGCCGAGGTCACGCTGGACGTCGCCGCGATCCTTGCCGCCGGACGGACGAAGAGCGCGCCCGGCGAGGGCTGACAATCAGCTGTTCCGGGCGATGACCGGCCTAGCCTGACGGCATGTCAGATGACGAGTCGTACGAACTGCTCGGGTTCGACAACGTGCTGCTGCCCGTCGGGGACCTCGCCGAGGCCGTCGGATTCTACGAGCGGGCCGGTTTCCCGGTCGCCTACCGGCTCGACGAGGCCGGGATCGCGCTGCTGAAGGTGGGCGTGGAGACGCCGGGGCTTCTGCTGCGGGCGGAGGAGGAGTTCGGACGGCAGCCGCCGATGTGGCCCTCCGCGCGGGTGTGGCTCGAGGTGACCGACGCCCGGGTCGCCGCCCGCGCGCTGAGGGACGCCGGGGTGCCGCCGCTGGACGAGCCGTTCCCCGTG
The DNA here is from genome assembly GCF_002939385.1 of Streptomyces sp. MH60. GTDB lineage: Bacteria > Actinomycetota > Actinomycetes > Streptomycetales > Streptomycetaceae > Streptomyces. The sequence continues at coordinate 9,885 of NZ_MULI01000057.1, forward strand.
GCCACCGGATGGACCGTCGAGTTCGCCGATCCCTGGGGCAACGTCATCGGCCTCACGGACTACTCCAAGCGCCCGGAGCTGGGCCGCCGCCCCTGAGCGCAACGCTCGCTTGAACGTGTTCAAAAACAGGTCTACAGTCAGTCCTGTCAGCGTTTTGAACGCGTTCAAGAAGGGGTGGGGCATGGACCGCACCGTCATCGCCTACGTCATCTACCTGGCCGTCAGCATCGGACTGACCGTCTGGGTGGCCCGCACGCTCAGCCGCAACGGACGGGTCTTCCTCTCCGACGTCCTGCACGGCAACGAGAAGCTCGCGGACGCCGTCAACCACCTCCTGGTGGTCGGCTTCTACCTCGTCAACCTCGGCTTCGTCGCCCTCTACCTGAGCGACGACGAGACCCTCACCGACACCCGCGGCATCTTCGAGGCGCTGTCGACCAAGCTCGGGGTGGTGCTGCTGGTGCTCGGCGTGATGCACCTGGGCAACGTGTACGTGCTCAACAAGATCCGGCGGCGCGGGCTGATGGAGCGGGAGCAGGTACCGCCGGTCCCGCCGCAGGGCTGGGTGGCCCCGACGGCCGGAGCCTGATCCGATGGCTCCCGCTCCCGGGACGACGGCCGGCGCCCCCGTGCGCCGGCTCACCGTCCTCTACGACGCCGAATGCGCCCTGTGCACCCACGTACGGGACTGGCTGCTGCGCCAGCCCCGCCTGGTGCCGCTGGAGCTGGTCCCGGCCGCCTCGGACGAGGCGCGCAGGCGCTTCCCCGGGCTCGACCACGGGGCCACCCTCGACGAGGTCACCGCCGTGGGCGACGCCGGGCAGGTCTACCGCGGCGCCGCCGCCTGGGTGGTCGTCCTGTGGGCGCTGCGCGGGTACCGCGGGCTCGCCCACCGGCTCAGCACGCCCAAGGGCGCCCTGCTGGCCCGGGGGGCCGTCCTGGCCGCCGCCAAGTGGCGCGCCGGGCAGCGGCAGTGGGGCGGCACGGGGTACCGCCGCGCGGAAATCGAAAGGGGCGGCGCGCAGCGCCTCGGTGAGGGGCGGTGGTCGGGCGACGGGTGGGCCTACGAGCCCCGCCTCGGGTGGATCTACACCGGGCCGGGCTGTGCCGACGGCACCTGTACGACTGGATAGGCTCTGGACCCGTGCCTGCGACCAACGACGGCCCCGACGACGGCGCCCACCTCAGCAAGTCCGAGCAGACCCGCGCGCTGATCCTGGAGACGGCCATGCGGCTGTTCCAGGAACGCGGTTACGACCGGACCACGATGCGGGCCATCGCCCAGGAGGCCGGGGTCTCCGTCGGCAACGCGTATTACTACTTCGCCGGCAAGGAACACCTGATCCAGGGCTTCTACGACCGGATCGCCGCCGAGCACCAGGCGGCGGTCCGCGAGGTCCTGGCCAGGGAGACCGACCTGGAGGCCAGGCTCGCGGGCGTGCTGAAGGTCTGGCTGGACATCGCCACGCCGTACCACGAGTTCGCCGTGCAGTTCTTCAAGAACGCCGCCGACCCGGACAGCCCGCTCAGCCCCTTCTCCCCGGAGTCGGAACACGCGCGCGTGGAGGCCATCAGCATCCACCGCGCGGTGCTCGCCGGGGCGAAGACCAAGGTGCCCGAGGAGCTGCGGGACATCCTGCCGGAGCTGATGTGGCTGTCCCAGATGGGCCTGGTCCTGTACTGGATCTTCGACCGCACCGAGGGCCGCGAGCGCAGCTACCGCCTCGCCGAGCGCGGCGCCCGGCTCACCGCGCGGGGCGTCGTGCTGGCCCGCTTCCGGGTGCTGCGCCCGCTGGTGCGCGAGGTGCACGAGCTGTTCACGGACTTCCTGCCGGGGATGACCAGGGTGATCCCCGACCCGGCCGCCCGCAAGGCCGCCCGCGAGCCCGACGGTCAGGCCTGACGGGACGCCAGCTCGATCACCGTGATGTCCGAGGGCGCCCCCACGCGCGTGGGCGGGCCCCAGGCGCCCGCGCCGCGGCTGACGTAGAGCTGGGTGTCGCCGTAGCGGTCCAGGCCCGCCAGCGTCGGGTTGGCGGCGCCCGCGATGAGGTTGCCGGGCCAGAGCTGGCCGCCGTGGGTGTGGCCGGACAGCTGGAGGTCGACGCCGTGGTCGACGGCGTCGTGGATCTGCACCGGCTGGTGGGCGAGCAGCACGCAGGCGCGGGAGCGGTCCCGGTCGCCGAGGGCCTTGGCGTAGTCGGGGCCCTGGCCCTCGTCCTCGCCCGCCACGTCGTTGACGCCGGCGAGGTCGAAGTGGGGCAGCTCGGTACGGGCGTTCTCCAGCGGGAGCAGCCCGAGCCGCCGTACCTCGGCGACCCACTGCTCGGCGCCGGAGAAGTACTCGTGGTTGCCGGTGACGAAGTACGCGCCGTGCCGGGCCCGGAGCTGGGAGAGCGGGGCGGCGGCCGGGCCGAGGTCCTTCACGCTGCCGTCCACCAGGTCGCCGACGACGGCGATCAGGTCGGGCTGCGTGGCGTTGATCGTGTCGACGACCTGCTGCGCGAAGCCCCGGCCGAGGATCGGGCCGAGGTGGATGTCGCTGACCACCGCGATGCGGAAACCGTGCGCCGCGCGCGGGAGCTTGGCCAGCGGCACGGTGACCCGCTTCACCTTCGGGCCGCTCAGCACGCCGTAGGTGCCGTACCCGACCGTCCCGACGGCCGCCGCGGCGGCGGCACCGGCGACGACCCGGGAGACGAACAGGCGCCGGGAGGGGAGGGCGAGGGGGCTCGTGGACCCGCTCCCCGGGGCGGGGGCCGGCGGCTCGGGTGCCTCAGGCGTGCCGGGCGTCCTCGGCGGGGCCGTCCCGGCCGGTATGCGTTCGGTCTCCTCGGCCGGGGAGACCGACGGCTCGGCCCGCTCCGTGTTCCGCGCGGCCGCCCGGCGCTCCAGGAACCTCCGCAGCAGCGGCCGGACGACCTCGCCCGCGAGCACCGCGAGCAGCAGGTAGACCGACAGGGCCAGCCACAGGAAGCCCGGCCAGGCAAGGACCCGCTGGAGCCAGAACGGGGCGCCCGCGCGCTCGGCGACCAGCGCGCCGACCGCCAGCAGCCAGCCCCCGGCGATCACCGCCGCGCCGGTCCGGCGCACGGGGCCCGGAGCGCGGGTCGTGTCGCGGAACAGGCGCCGCCACACGTACCAGTTGGCCGTCACCAGGACGCCCACCATCACCAGCGCGACCAGCACGAAGACGACCGCCATGCCGTCGTATCCCCTCGGTTGTGACGCCCAGGGCGTCCGTGACGTCCCTCGCCCCTATGACGTTCGGCGCAGTGCGCGCACCCCGCGCAACCCGATGGCCCCGACGACCGTCCCCAATACGAAGGACACGATCGCGAGCAGCAGGTGCACCCAGAAGTACGCCGTGGGCTCGCCGTCCTCGAAGGCGAGCCCGCTGCCGTCCTTGACCAGGTTTTTGACGAAAGTGATCCAGATGATCCAGCTCCACACCCCGAAAGCGAGCAGGAACCAGGAGACGGGGCGGCTGAGCTTCATGGTTTCAGTATCGCCGCACGCTGTCCGGAACCGTGCGCGGGGTGGGGAGGGGAGTGGGACGGGCCCGGTCGCGGGGGGTACGTTTCCGCTCGTGCCCGCTCCCAAGAAGGCCCTCAGGCGATCCCTGACGGTCACCTCCGCCGCCCTGACCGCTCTCGCCCTCCTCTCCCCCGCCGCGCTCGCCGCCCCGAGCCCGTCGGGGAGTCCGTCGGGGAGTCCGTCGGCCACTCCCCCCGCGTCGATGTCGGCGGTGGGCGGCGCGCGGCTCGGGAAGCCCGGGACGCAGGTGGACCTGGCGGGCGGGGCGCCCGTGCTGCCGAAGGACCTCACCGCCCGTTCGTGGATCGTCGCGGACGCCGAGTCGGGCGACGTGCTGGCCGCGCACAACGCGCACTGGCGGCTGGCCCCGGCGAGCACCCTGAAGATGCTGTTCGCGGACACGCTGCTGCCGAAGTGGCCGAAGACGACGAAGCACAAGGTCGAGGTCTCCGACCTGGCGGGCATCGGCGCCGGGTCCAGCATGGTCGGCATCAAGGAGACGGAGACCTACACCGTCCACGACCTGTGGCTCGGGGTCTTCCTGCGGTCCGGCAACGACGCGGTGCACGTGCTGTCGGCGATGAACGACGGCGTCGACAAGACCGTCGCGGACATGAACGCGCACGCCGACGAACTGCAGGCCCTCGACACCACCGTGGTCAGCCCCGACGGCTACGACATGCCGGGGCAGGTCTCCTCCGCGTACGACCTGACCCTGTTCGCCCGTTCGGGGCTCCAGAAGAAGGACTTCCGCGAGTACGCCTCGACGGTCAGCGCGAAGTTCCCGGGCGAGACCACGAAGAACAAGAAGGGCAAGACCTCCCGCGGGACCTTCGAGATCCAGAACACCAACCGGCTGCTGGCGGGCGACTCGGACGTGGAGGTCTATCCGGGCATCGCGGGGGTGAAGAACGGCAACACCACCAACGCGGGCGCCACCTTCACGGGCGTCGCCGAGCGCGGCGGCCGGGTGCTGCTCGTGACCGTGATGAACCCGGCGAAGGACGAGCACAACGAGGTCTACAAGGAGACCGCCCGCCTGTTCGACTGGGGCTTCAAGGCGGCCGGCAAGGTGCGGCCGGTGGGCGAGCTGGTGGGTCCGCGGAGCGCCACCGCGGCGAGCCCCTCGGCCGAGGCCTCCGGTGAGGCCGGCGGCACCGGGAAGGGCGCCGCGGGCACCGGGCCGGTGGCGGGCTCCCAGACCGGGGGCGGCGCCGGCGGGGTCGGGATCGCGGCCGGCATCACCGCGGGGGTGCTGGTGCTGCTCGCGGGCGGCGCGTTCCTGGTCAACCGGAAGTGGCCGCTGCCGGACCTGGTCCGTCGCCGGACCCGTCCGTGACGCCCTCGCCGCCCGGCTCCCCCAGCTCCTGCGCCTTGCTGCCCGTCGCCGTCCAGGCGGCGCAGAACAGCACCAGTTTCGCGGTGAAGTTGATCCACAGCAGCAGGGCGACGGGGACACCGAAGGCGCCGTACATGCTCTTCGCGGCGACGCCCTGGATGTAGCCGCTGAGCAGCAGCTTCAGCAGTTCGAAGCCGACCGCGCCGATCAGCGCGGCCACCACCAGGCGGCGGCGCTCGGGCTGGACGCCGGGCAGCAGGGTCAGCACGTACAGCAGCAGCAGGAAGTCGGCGAGCACGGCGACGGCGAAGGCGGCGACGTAGAGCAGGACGCCGCCGACCCCGCCCTCGGCGAGGCCGACCGTGCGGATGATCCAGCCGACCAGCGCCGAGGCGACGGTGGAGATGGCGACGGTGATCAGCAGCGCGCCGCCGAGGCCGACCAGGACACCCGCGTCCTTGGCCCGGTGCAGGACCGGGTTCTCCTCCTCGTCGGGCAGCTCCCACACGGCGCGCAGACAGCCCCGGGTGGCCTCGATCCAGCCCATGCCGGTGAACAGCAGCAGGAGCGCGGAGATCACCCCGACGGTGCCGGCGTTGTCGACGAGGCCCTGGATGTTCAGCTGGTCGGAGATGCCGGGGATCTGCTCGGCGAGCTTGTCCTGGAGCTTGTCCTGCTGCTGCCTGCTGAGCGTGGCGGCGGCCACGGCGGCGGCCAGGCTCAGCAGCGGGAAGAGCGCGACGAAGCTGGTGAAGGTCATGGCGGCGGCCAGCCGGGACCACTTCACCCGGTCGAGACGCTCGTAGGAGCGCCAGGCGTGCGTGGTCATCAGGCGCGCGATCCACGGTCCCACGACGGGGAGCTTCTTCAGCCAGTCCATGATCCGACCCTGCCCCCGCTCGTCCCGTTCCATGATCCCGTCCGGCCGCCGGATGCGGCGCCGGACCGGAAGACCAGTGTCCTTGTGCCCCAGAAGCGCAGGATCGTGCCCAGGACCATGCCGACCCCGGCGCCGGAGACCGTGTCGGCGTGCTGCGAGGTGAGGCCGAGCCCGTAGTGGCTGACGGCCAGGCAGAGCAGCTGGACGGCGGCGCCGGCGGCGTTCACGGCGAAGAACACGGCGCAGGAACGCAGGCCGCGGGTGCGGGTGTGCCGGTAGGTGCCCAGGGCGTTGCCCGCGTAGGCGACCGAGCAGCCGGCGACGAAGGAGAGCGTCTTGGCGGTGAGCGGACCGAGGCCCGCCGGGCCCCGCAGGCAGGTGAAGAGGCCGAGGTCGACGGCGTAGGCGAGCAGACCGACACCGGCGAAGCCCAGCAGTTCGCGCCGGTCGGCTACCAATTGGCCACCGCCAGGCCGTACATCGCGAGCCAGACCAGGCCGATCAGCGCGAGAGGGCGGTCGCGCAGGACGACGTCCTCGGGTTCGCCCGCGGTGCCGCGGTCGGCGAAGACGGCGTAGCGCAGCACGGCGAGGACGAAGGCGACCATGGAGAGCTGGCGCCAGGGCAGCACGCTGGTGTGCGGGACGCCGCCCTCCTCCATGGCCCACAGGCAGTAGCCGAGGACGGCGACACCGGCGGCGAGCTGCCAGACGAAGCGGAGGTAGCCGGTGGTGTACTCGGTGAGCAGCGCGCGCGTGGCGCCCTCCTTGCCCGCCATCTGCACGGCTTCGGAGTAGCGCTTGGCGGCGACCATGAACAGGGCGCCGAAGCCGGTCGTGATGAGGAACCAGCGCGACAGGGGGATGCCGAGCGCGAGTCCGCCGATCATCGCGCGCATCAGGAAGCCGGTGGTGACGACGGCGAGGTCGACGACCAGGACGTGCTTGAGGCTGACGCAGTACGCCAGTTGCATGGCGAGGTAGGCGGTCAGCAGGGCCGCGACGGCCGGGGGGCAGAGCCAGGCGGCGAGGACGGGCGCGAGGACGCCCAGGACGCCTCCGACGGCGTAGGCGAGCGGCACCGGGACCTGTCCGGCGGCGACCGGGCGGTGCCGTTTGACGGGGTGGGCGCGGTCCGCCTCGGCGTCCCGGGCGTCGTTGACCAGGTAGACGGCGGCGGCGCAGGCGGTGAACAGGACGAAGACCAGGGCGAGCCGGCCCAGCGCGTGCGCGGAGAACAGCTCGCCGGCGGCGGCCGGGGCGGCGACGACCAGGACGTTCTTGACCCACTGGCGGGGGCGCGCGGTGCGCAGCAGCCCGGCCGGGACGTGTCTCGCCCGGCGCGGCGGGGCGGGCTCCGGCGGCTGTTCGGGGGCGCGTTGGCGCAGGACGGCTGTGTCAGTCACGGGTGCCTCCGCGCATCCAGCCGGTGCCGAGCCGGGCCGTGAGCGCGCCCAGGGCGGCGCCCGCCGCGACGTCCGAGGGGTAGTGGACGCCGACGACCAGCCGGGAGGCGCACACGGCGGCGGCGAGCGGCCAGGCGGCCCGCACCCCGAGCGCCCCGAAGACGACGGCGGCCGCGGCGGCCGAGGTGGCGTGGGAGCTGGGGAAGGAGTGCCGGCCCGCCGTACGCACCAGGGGCACGACGTGCGCGGGGCGGGGGCGGCGTACGACCCGCTTCACCCCCATGCTGACGACGTGGGCGCCCGCGGTGAGCACGGTGCCGCGCAGCCAGGCCGTACGCCGGGGTGCGTCCACGGCGGCCGCGGTGAGGCCCGCCGCGAGCCACAGGGCCCCGTGCTCCCCCGCCCAGGACAGGGCGCGCGCGGCGCCGGCCACGCGCGGGTCGGTTCCGCAGGCCCTGAGCGCGCTGACGATCCGGTGGTCCATGTCGTCGAGGTCGTCCATGTGCACTCACTGTCCACGCCCGCGGCGCGCGAAGGCGGGCACGCCGGAGCGACATACCATTAATCACCCGTTTCAGGGACGGCTTGAATGTTTTGGAACTAATCATTCACATAAGGGCGATACGGTCACCGCCATGTCTGCCGACACCGTTCCCGGCACCGACCGGGACCCCGGCGCCCACCGACCCGACGCCGACTGGGGCACCGTCACCGGCTGGGGCCGCACGGCGCCCACCGGAGCGCTCGTCGTCCGCCCGCGGACGTACGAGGAGGCGGCCGTCGCCGTCCGGGACTGCGGGGTGCGCGGCGGCATCGCGCGGGGGCTCGGACGGGCGTACGGGGACGCGGCGCAGAACGCGGGGGGTGCCGTGCTCGACATGACGGCCCTGGACCGCGTGCACGCCGTCGACGCGGCCGGCGGCACCGTGCTGTGCGACGCGGGCGTCTCCCTGCACCGGCTGATGGAGGTCCTGCTGCCGCTGGGCTGGTTCGTGCCGGTGACGCCCGGCACCCGCTACGTGACGGTCGGCGGGGCGATCGGCGCGGACATCCACGGCAAGAACCACCACGTGTCGGGGTCCTTCACGCGGCACGTGCTCTCCCTGGAGCTGCTCACCGCCGACGGCCGGGTGCGCACCGTCACCCCGGGCACGCCCCTGTTCGACGCGACCGCCGGCGGCATGGGGCTGACCGGGGTGATCCTCACCGCGACGCTGCGGCTCCAGCCGGTCGAGACGGCGCTGATGTCCGTGGACACCGAGCGGGCCGGCGACCTGGACGACCTGATGGCCCGGCTGACCGCCACCGACCACCGCTACCGCTACTCGGTCGCCTGGATCGACCTCCTCGCGCGCGGCCGGGCGACCGGCCGCGCGGTGCTCACCCGCGGCGACCACGCCCCGCTGGACGCGCTGCCCGCCCGCTCCCGCGCGCGGCGCGCGCCGCTGGCCTTCCGCACCTCCCGCCTGCCGGCCGCCCCCGACCTGGTGCCGGACGGGCTGCTGGGCCGGACGGCGGTGGGCCTGTTCAACGAGGTCTGGTACCGCAAGGCCCCCCGGTGCAGCCGGGGCCGCCTCCAGCGGATCTCCACCTTCTTCCACCCCCTGGACGGCGTCCCGCACTGGAACCGGGTCTACGGCCGCGGCGGCTTCGTGCAGTACCAGTTCGTCGTCGGGCACGGCCGGGAGGAAGCACTGCGCCGGATCGTGCGGCGCATCTCCGCCCGCCGCTGCCCGTCCTTCCTGGCCGTCCTCAAGCGCTTCGGCGAGGCCGACCCGGGCTGGCTCTCCTTCCCCGTCCCGGGCTGGACCCTCGCCCTCGACATCCCGGCGGGCCTGCCCGGCCTCGGCGCCTTCCTGGACGAGCTGGACGAGGAGGTCGCGGACGCGGGCGGCCGGGTCTACCTCGCCAAGGACTCCCGGCTGCGCCCGGAACTGCTCGCCGTGATGTACCCCCGCCTGGACGACTTCCGCGCCCTGCGCGCGGAGCTGGACCCGCGCGGGGTGTTCGTGTCCGACCTGGCCCGCCGCCTCGCCCTGTGACGCCCCTGCCCCCACCGACATGTCTGGAGCCAGTCGTGAAGGACGCCTTCGGCCTCCCCCAGTCCCTCCTCGTCCTCGGCGGTACGTCCGAGATCGCGCTCGCCACCGTGCGCCGTCTGGTGGCCCGCCGCACCCGCACGGTGTGGCTGGCCGGACGCCCCTCGCCCGCCCTGGACACGGCCGCCGAGCAGCTGCGCGGCCTCGGCGCCGAGGTGCGCACGGTCGCCTTCGACGCGCTGGACCCCGAGTCCCACGAGGCGGCGCTCGGCAAGGTGTTCGCCGAGGGCGACATCGACCTGGTGCTGCTGGCCTTCGGCATCCTGGGCGACCAGGCGCACGACGAGCGCGAGCCGCTGAACGCCGTACGGGTCGCGCAGACCAACTACACCGGCGCGGTCTCGGCCGGGCTGGTCGCCGCCCGTTCGCTCCAGGCGCAGGGGCACGGCTCGCTGGTGGTGCTCTCCTCCGTGGCCGGCGAGCGGGCCCGCCGCGCCAACTTCATCTACGGCTCCAGCAAGGCGGGCCTGGACGCCTTCGCGCAGGGCCTGGGCGACGCGCTGCACGGCACGGGCGTGCACGTCATGGTCGTACGCCCCGGGTTCGTGCGGTCGCGGATGACGGAGGGGCTGGCGGAGGCGCCGCTCGCCACGACGCCCGAGGCGGTCGCCACGGCGATCGAGCTGGGGCTGCGGCGGCGCTCGGAGACGGTGTGGGTGCCGGGCGCGCTGCGGGTGGTGATGTCGGCACTGCGGCACCTGCCACGGACCGTGTTCCGGCGGCTGCCGGTGTGAGGCGCGGCTACCGGGTGGGCAGGGAGCCGGTCTCCACGCGTCCGGCCTGCGGGGGCACGGTGGCGCTGCCGAAGGGGAACTCGCGCAGCTTGCGCCAGACCGCGTCGGCGCCCTGCTCGTACAGCGCGAAGCCGGTGCAGGGCCACTGGGCCTCGTAGTCGGACAGCTCCTCGTAGGCGCGGTCCATCGCCGCCTCCTCGATGCCGTGCGCCACGGTGACGTGCGGGTGGTACGGGAACTGCAGTTCGCGGGGGACCGGGCCGGACGCGTCGCGCACCCGCTTCTGCAGCCAGGAGCAGGCCGCCGCGCCCTCGACCACCTGGACGTAGACGACCGGCGAGAGCGGGCGGAAGGTCCCGGTGCCGGACAGCCGCATCGGGAAGGGCCGGCCGCGCGCCGCCACCTCCGCCAGGTGCGCCTCGATGGCGGGCAGCGCGGCGCCGTCGACCTCGGTCGGCGGCAGCAGGGTGACGTGCGTGGGGATGCCGTGAGCGGCGGCGTCGCCGAAGCCCGCGCGCAGCTGCTGGAGCTTGCTGCCGTGAGGCTCCGGGACCGCGATCGACACGCCGATCGTTACGGTCCCCACTTCGTCTCCTGTCGTTGTGTGGCTCGTTGTGTGCCGGGGTGTACGGACACCCGGATATCGACTGTACGGCCACCGCCGTGCCGTGGGCAGGCGCAACCGGAGTGATGTGCAGCGCTACGGCGGCGTGCCGGGGCGCACGGACGGGGCCGGGGTACCGCGGGCGGCGGTACCCCGGGCGGCGTCACGGGTCAGTGCTTGGCGGGGAGGAAGCCCACCTTGTCGTACGCCCGGGCGAGGGTCTCGGCGGCGACGCTCCTGGCCTTCTCCGCGCCCTTGGCGAGGATCGCGTCGAGCGTCTCCGGGTCGTCCAGGTACTGCCGGGTCCGCTCCCGGAAGGGGGTGACGAACTCCACGACGACGTCGGCGAGGTCCGTCTTCAGCGCACCGTAGCCCTTGCCCTCGTACTTGCGCTCCAGCTCGGCGATCTCGGCGCCGGTGAGGGTGGAGTAGATCGTCAGCAGGTTGCTGATGCCGGGCTTGTGCTCGCGGTCGAAGCGGATCACGGTGTCGGTGTCCGTGACCGCGCTCTTCACCTTCTTCGCGGTGGCCTTCGGCTCGTCCAGGAGGTTGATCAGGCCCTTCGGGGTGGCCGCCGACTTGCTCATCTTGGCGGTCGGGTCCTGGAGGTCGTAGATCTTCGCCGTCTCCTTGAGGATGTAGGCGCTCGGGACGGTGAAGGCGTCGCCGTAGGTCTGGTTGAAGCGGTCCGCGAGGTCGCGGGTCAGCTCCAGGTGCTGGCGCTGGTCCTCGCCGACGGGGACCTGGTCGGCCTGGTAGAGCAGGATGTCGGCGACCATCAGCATCGGGTACGTGAACAGGCCGACGGTGGTGCGGTCGTTGCCCTGCTTGGCGGACTTGTCCTTGAACTGCGTCATCCGGGAGGCCTCGCCGAAGCCGGTGATGCAGTTCATCAGCCAGCCGAGCTGGGCGTGCTCGGGGACGTGGCTCTGCACGAACAGGGTGCAGCGGTCCGGGTCGAGGCCGGCCGCGAGGAGCTGGGCGGCGGCGACGCGGGTGTTCTCGCGCAGCTCCTTGGGGTCCTGCGGGACCGTGACCGCGTGCAGGTCGACGACCATGTAGAACGCGTCGTGGGTGGTCTGCATGTCGACCCACTGGCGGACGGCGCCGAGGTAGTTGCCGAGGTGGAACGAGCCGGAGGTCGGCTGGATACCGGAGAGCACGCGGGGACGATCGTTGGCCATGTTCCCCATTCTCTCAGGCTCCGCGGGGCGGTCGGGCCCGGGTTCGGCACCAGGGGGCTCCCTTCCGGGCCCGGGGGTGTAACAAGAGGAGGGACGGAAGGGGGCTCGGCGTGCGGTGGTGGGCGGGAGCGGGGGCGGTGGTCGCCGCGGTGCTGTGGGCGGGGGCGCCGGGGACCGCGGTGGCGGACGGTACGGCACCCCTGGAGGAGCCGGACGTGGCCGTGATCGTGTGGGCCGGGACGGGGCGCACCACGTCCTGGCACGCGGGTGAGCGGGACTTCGACCGGCTGCGGAGCCTGCTCGACCCGTCGCGCTCGGAGACCGAGCCGGTTCCGGAGGACTGGACGCGGGACCGCCGTCCCCCGGTGCGGTTCACGGTGCTGTGGGGGCTGACCGGCGTCGGGGGCTGGCCGCAGACGGAGCGGGCGCCGGGCGGGGACGTGGCGATGCTGCGGCAGGACCAGCTGTTCCTGGCCGGGGACGGCACGCCGTGGGTGCGCACCGATCCGGCGCCGGACGTGGTGGACGACGACATCCGCTGGCACCGGGTGCCCCGGGACACCTACGCGTGGCTGGCCGACGAGGGCTTCTTCGCGGCGGACGGGACCGGCGCGGGAGGCGAAGGGGGCGACGGCGGGCCGGACGGCGTGTGGTGGGCCGCCGCCGGGCTCGGGGCGGGCGTCGCGGGGACGCTGCTGGCGCGCCGCGCGGCGGACCGGTACCGCACCGGACCGCCGCGCGGGGAGCCGCGTCAGGAGCTGATCGACCTGTAGGGCCCGCGGGCCTCAGCCGAGGTCGATCTCCGGGTACAGCGGGAAGCCGGCCACCAGGTCCCTCGCGCGGTGGGAGATCTCGTCGGCGACCTTCGCGTCGAGGACGTGGGAGGCCTTGGAGGGGGCGCCGGACTTGGTGGTACCGGGCTCCGTCGTGGTCAGCACCCGGTCGATCAGGCCCGCGACCTCGTCCATCTCCGCGGTGCCGAGACCGCGCGTGGTCAGCGCCGGGGTGCCGATGCGGATGCCGGAGGTGTACCAGGCGCCGTTCGGGTCGGCGGGGATGGCGTTGCGGTTGGTGACGATGCCGGAGTCGAGGAGCGCGGCCTCGGCCTGGCGGCCGGTGAGGCCGTAGGAGGACGCCACGTCGATCAGGTTGAGGTGGTTGTCCGTGCCGCCGGTGACCAGGGTGGCGCCGCGCTTGGTCAGGCCCTCGGCGAGCGCGCGGGCGTTGGTGACGATGCGCTGCGCGTAGTCCTGGAACGCGGGCTGCCGGGCCTCGGCCAGGGCGACGGCCTTGGCGGCCATGACGTGCGGGAGCGGGCCGCCGAGGACCATCGGGCAGCCGCGGTCGACCTGGTCCTTGAGGGAGTCGTCGCACAGGACCATGCCGCCGCGCGGACCGCGCAGCGACTTGTGCGTGGTCGTCGTCACGATCTGGGCGTGCGGGACCGGGTCGAAGTCGCCGGTGAGCACCTTGCCCGCGACCAGGCCCGCGAAGTGCGCCATGTCGACCATGAGGGTCGCGCCGACCTCGTCGGCGATCTCGCGCATGATCCGGAAGTTCACCAGCCGGGGGTACGCGGAGTAGCCCGCGACGATGATCAGCGGCTTGAACTCGCGGGCGGAGGCGCGCAGGGCCTCGTAGTCGATCAGACCGGTGGCCGGGTCGGTGCCGTAGGAGCGCTGGTCGAACATCTTGCCGGAGATGTTGGGGCGGAAGCCGTGGGTGAGGTGGCCGCCGGCGTCCAGGGACATGCCGAGCATCCGCTGGTTGCCGAAGGCCTGGCGCAGCTCGGCCCAGTCGGCGTCGGTCAGGTCGTTGACCTGGCGGGCGCCGGCCTGCTCCAGGAAGGGCACCTCGACGCGGGCGCCGAGGACGGCCCAGAAGGCGACCAGGTTGGCGTCGATGCCGGAGTGCGGCTGGACGTAGGCGTGGCGGGCGCCGAACAGCTCGCGGGCGTGCTCGGCGGCCAGGGCCTCGACGGTGTCGACGTTGCGGCAGCCGGCGTAGAAGCGGCGGCCGATGGTGCCCTCGGCGTACTTGTCGCTGAACCAGTTGCCCATCGCCAGGAGGGTGGCCGGGGAGGCGTAGTTCTCGGAGGCGATCAGCTTGAGCATCTCGCGCTGGTCGGCGACCTCCTGGCCGATGGCGTCCGCCACGCGGGGTTCGACGGTGCGGATGACGTCGAGCGCGGCTCGGTAAGCGGTGGACTCGGGAGAGATCTCTGCGGGCACGGGGGGCCTCCGGACGTCGGCATCAGCGTTCAGGTCGGCCCAGGCGCTCGGCACTCGTCGCTCGGACCGCTTCCCGATGGTTCGTCCCATCCTCGCGCGCCAGTCACGGCCCGGGGTCAGGGTACCGGGTGTGTTCTGCCGGTGCCTTGCGTGTCCGCGATGCGGGAGCGTCTGCGTGGTTGGTGTCCCGTCGCGGAGTGCGGGTGCACCGTTCAAAGGATCACGTGGGGGAGGAATCTCGCGTACTCGTCCGTGATCAGGCCGCTCGACTCCCTGATGCCCAGGCCCGCCGACTCGTTCTCCACCACCCAGGCGCCCAGGACGACGCGGTTGCCGTCGAAGTCGGGGAGGGGGGCCAGCTCCTGGTAGCAGCACGGTTCGGGACGGGGGGCGGGGTCGGTGTCCGGGGGGTGGACCGTGACGCCGGCGCCCTCGCGGCCCAGGAGGGGCTTGGCGACCCAGCCGGTCGTGGTGGCCAGGTCGCGCGGGCCGTCCAGGTGGGCGGGGAGGAGGTTCGGGTGGCCGGGGTACAGCTCCCAGAGGATCGCCAGCAGGGCCTTGTTGCTGAGCAGCATCTTCCAGGCGGGCTCGATCCACAGGGTGGTGCCGGTGCCGCCGCCGTTGTCGAGGGTGTCCAGGACGTGGCCGGCGAAGCGGTCCGTGGTGAGCCACTCCCAGGGATAGAGCTTGAAGAGGCTGCGGATGAAGCGCAGCTTGTTGTCGACGAAGCGGCCGGAGAGGCGGTCCCAGCCGATCTCCTCCATGGAGATCCAGTCGGTCTCCAGGCCGGCCTGCTCGGCGGTCTCCTTGAGGTAGGCGACCGTCATGAGGTCCTCGCCGAGTTCGTCGTCCGAGGAGTGCGCGAAGTACAGCGGGTTGCCGGGCGGGAGAAGCGCGGCCTGCTTCCTCCAGGCGTCGACGAGTCGCTCGTGGAGGCTGTTCCACTGGTCGGCGCCGGGGAAGCGCTCCTCCATCCAGAACCACTGCGGGGACGCGGCCTCGACGAGTGAGGTCGGGGTGTCCGCGTTGTACTCCAGGAGCTTGGCGGGGCCGGTGCCGTCGTAGCGCAGGTCGAAGCGGGCGTAGACGGAGGGGAGTTCGGCGCGGCGGTGCCAGGCCTCGGTGACCGCGCGGACGACGCGCGGGTCGGTGATGCCGAGGTCGGCGAAGCGGTCCTCGGCGACGATGTGCCCGGCGGCCGCGAGACACATGCGGTGCAGCTCCTCGACGACCTCCTCCAGGGCCTCGACCTCGGGCAGGGAGAAGACGTAGTACGCGCTCTCGTCCCAGTAGGGGCGCAGGGAGTCGTCGGGGTAGCGGGTCAGGGGGTAGATCAGCCCCTGTTCCTCGACGGTCTGCTGCCAGCCGGGGCGGGGGTCGGTGGTACGGCGTTCCACGGTCCCGTCCTCAGCCGCCGCCGCTGCCGCCCGAGCAGCCGAAGCCGCCCCGGTCGACGGCCTCGGACCGGCTGAAGGTGCCGGAGTCGGCCCAGCCGCTGCTGACGTCGGCGTCGTAGTACCAGTCGGCGTCGCCCACGGACTTCGACGAGCCGGTCTTCTTCTTGCCGCCCTTGCCGCCCTTGCCGGACGAGCTGCCGGACGAGCCGGACTTGCAGTTCTTGTCGGCGACGACCTTGTAGCCGTTGAGGTAGTCGTAGCTGTCGCGGTCCACGCAGCGGCGGTCGGGGTCCGAACCGCACGCGCTCAGGGCCGCCGCGAGCATTCCCATGCCGCCGAGCACCACGGTGCTCGACCGCAGCCGTCGCCGGGCTGTGGCCATGTCCCTGTCCCCCGTTGTCCGTGCCGTGTCCGTGCGGTTGTACGACAGTTGGGCCGGTCGAGTGTACGGCCCCGCCGCGGGTGGACTTTACGGCAGCGCCCGGCACAGCGCGTCCAGAGCCCCCGCCCAGGCGTGGTCGGGCGGGGTGCCGTAACCGACGACGAGGGCGTCCAGCGGGGGGAGGGACGCGTCCGGGTGCCGGAACATGGACAGGCTGTGGACCGCGAGTCCGTGCCAGGCGGCGGCCCGTGCGACCTGCCGTTCGGTGCCGGACGGCAGCGGGAGGACGGCGTGCAGTCCGGCGGCGATGCCGCTGACGCGGACCGCGGGGGCGCGCTCGGCGAGGGCGGCCACCAGGGCGTCGCGGCGGCGCCGGTAGCGCAGGCGGGCGGACCGCACGTGCCGGTCGTAGTCGCCGGAGTCGAGGAACTGCGCGAGGGTCAGCTGGTCGAGCACGCCCGGGGTACGGCTCGTCGGGTCGTCCAGGACGTCCCCGACGAGGGACGGCGGCAGCGCCATCCAGCCCAGGCGCAGTCCGGGGGCCAGGGACTTGCTGGCGGTGCCCAGGTACACGACGCGGTCGGGGTCCAGTCCCTGGAGGGCGCCGACGGACTGGCGGTCGTAGCGGAACTCGCCGTCGTAGTCGTCCTCCAGGATCAGCCCGCCGGTGCGGTGCGCCCAGGCCACCACCGCCGCTCTGCGGTCGGGGTGCAGCGGGACGCCGGTCGGGAACTGGTGGGCGGGGGTGAGCAGCACGGCGCCCGCGTCCGTGAGCGCCCCGGTGTCCGCTCCGCGGTCGTCGACGGGCAGCGGAACGGTCCGCAGGCCGGCCCGGGTGAGCAGATCGCGGTGGACGTGGAGGCCGTACGACTCGACGGCCACGGTGTGCACGCCGCGCGCCCGCAGCACGCCGGCCAGCAGCACGAGACCGTGCGCGAAGCCGCCGCAGACCAGCAGCGTCTCGGGGTCGGCGCGCACGCCCCGGGCCCGGGCGAGGTAACCGGCCAGCGCGGCGCGCAGCTCGGGCCGGCCGCGGCCGTCGCCGTACCCGAGGGCGTCGTGGGGAGCGGAGGTGACGGCGCGGCGGGCGGCCCTGAGCCACGCGGTGCGCGGGAAGGAGGCGAGGTCGGGGGTGCCGGGGCGCAGGTCGTAGGTGGGGCGGGCGTGCCCCGCGGGGCGTCGGGCCGAGGTGCGGGACGGCGGGGCGGCGACGCGTTCGGCGACGCGGGTGCCCGAGCCCTGGCGGGCGGTGAGCCAGCCCTCGGCGACGAGGTCGGCGTAGGCGTCGGCGACGGTGTTGCGGGCGATGCCGAGGTCCGCGGCGAGGACGCGGGACGAGGGCAGCCGGGTGCCGGGGCCCAGGCGGCCGGTGCGGACGGCCTCGCGCAGGGCGTCGGTGAGGCCGCGGCGCAGGCCGGGACCGGTGGGTTCCAGGTGCAGGTCGACGCCGAGAGTGGCCCATGATCTCGCCATGGAAGTGGACCATACCGCTGGGCTGCTTCCTTCCTAGGGTCGAGGCATGACGACACACACCGATGACACGAAGTCCGGGGATCGCGCCGCCGAGGTGCCCGTCCGGCTGAACTGGTCCCAGCACGCGCCCGAGGTCTACAAGGCGATGATCCGGCTGGAGACCGCCGCCAAGCGGGGGCTGGACCCGGCGCTGTACGAACTGGTGAAGATCCGCGCCTCGCAGATCAACCACTGCGCCCTCTGCCTCGACATGCACACCAAGGACGCCCTCGCCGCCGGGGAGAGCGTGGAGCGGATCGTGCAGCTGGCCGCCTGGGAGGAGTCGCGGCACTTCTACACGGAGAAGGAGCTGGCGGCGATCGAGCTGACCGAGGCGGTCACCGTGCTGACCGACGGTTTCGTGCCGGACGAGGTGTACGAGAAGGCCGCCGAGCACTTCGACGAGCCGGAGCTGGCGCAGCTGATCGCCGCGATCACGACGATCAACGCCTGGAACCGGTTCGGCGTGACCTGCCGGATGACGCCGGGTCACTACACGCCCGGCCGGCCCGCGTGAGCACGGCGCGCACCCAACTCCTGGACCGGGAGGTCGGGCAGGCGCTGTCCGCGCTGAGCGCGGCGGGCAAGAAGGGCCTCGGCGACCCCGTCCTCGCCGAGCTGGTGATGATCCGGGCCTCGCAGCTCAACCACTGCGCGTTCTGCCTGGACATGCACCTCACCCTGGCCCGCGGGAACGGCGTGGACGAGGAGCGTCTCGGTCTGCTCGCCGCCTGGCAGGAGGCGGAGGACCTGTACGACAAGCGGGAGCGGGCCGCGCTCGCGCTGACCGAGGCGATGACCGTCCTGACCGAGGGCTTCGTGCCCGACGCGGTGTACGAGGAGGCCGCCGTACACTTCGGCGACGGCGAACTGGCCCATCTGATCGGGCTGATCACCGCCATCAACAGCTGGAACCGGCTGATGGTCGGCCGCAGGGTCCCACCGGGGGGTTACACACCGTGAGTCACGTCGCCGCGTTCCGCGCTCTGCACCACGGCCGGGTCCCGGACGACCCCCTCGTCCTGCCGGGCCCCTGGGACGCGGCGAGCGCCCGGGTGTTCGCGGAGGCCGGGTTCCCGGCGCTCGCGACACCGAGCGCCGGGGTGGCGGCCTCGCTCGGGTACGAGGACGGGCGGACCCCGGCCGACGAGATGTTCGCGGCCGTCGCGCGGATCGCGCGCGCCGTGGACGTGCCCGTGTCGGCCGACGTCGAGGGCGGGTACGGGCTGGCGCCGAAGGAGCTGGTGGAGCGGCTCCTGGAGGCGGGCGTCGTCGGCTGCAACCTGGAGGACTCCACCCGCGAGGGGCTCAAGGACCCGGCGGAGCACGCCGCGTGGCTGGCCGAGGTGCGGGACGAGGCCGGTGACCGGCTGTTCCTGAACGCCCGGATCGACACGTTCATCCGGGGGGTCGACGATCCGGGGGCGGCGATCGGACGGGCGGCGGCATACGTCGCCGCGGGCGCCGACTGCGTGTACCCCATCGCCGCCCCCACCGCCGTACTGCCCCTGCTGCGGGCCGGCATCCAGGGGCCGGTGAACGTGGTCGCGCGTCCCGGCCAGGGCCCCTCGCCCGCCGAACTCGGCGGACTCGGGGCCACCCGGATCACCTTCGGGCCGGGGCTCCAGCGGCAGGCCGAGCAGGCGGTGCGGGAGCACGCGGAACGGCTCGCGGCCCGGCCGGGGCGATGAGGGTCAGGGCAGCCACTTCTTCCAGACGGACTCGTGGCCGTCCACCCATTTCTTCGCCGCCTCCTCGGGCCGCATCTTCTGCTCGGCGATCATCAGGGAGACCTGGTTCTGGTCCTCGGTCGTCCACGTGAAGTTCTTCAGGAACTCGGCCGCCTTGCCGCCGTCCTTCGCGAAGCCGGCGTTGAGGTACTTCTGCAGCGGGGTGACGGGGTAGGCGCAGTCGACCTCGGCCGGGTCCGCGTCGCAGCCCTCCTTGTACGGCGGCAGCTTCACCTCGGTCATCGGGACCTTCTCCATCAGCCACTGGGGGGTGTACCAGTAGCTGAGGAAGGGCTTCTTCTCCTTGGCGAACTGCTGCATCTGGGTGATCTGGGCAGCCTCGGAGCCGGCGAAGACGACCTGGTAGTCCAGGTCCAGGTTCTTCACCAGGGCCTTGTCGTTGGTGACGTAGGACGGGGAGCCGTCCAGGAGCTGGCCCTTGCCGCCGCTCTCCGCGGTGCGCAGCAGGTCGGCGTACTTGTTGAGGTTCTTCCAGTCGGTGACGTCCGGGTGCTTCTTCGCGAAGTACGTCGGGACGAACCAGCCGATGTGGCCGGTGACGCCGAGGTCGCCGCCCGCGGCGATGGTCTTCTTGTCCTGGACGTAGCGCTGTTCCTGCTCGGGGTGGCCCCAGTCCTCCAGGATGGCGTCGACGCGGCCCTGGCTGAGCGCGTCCCAGGCGGGGACCTCGTCGACCTGGACGGTGTCGACGCGGTAGCCCAGCTCGTGCTCCAGCAGGTACTGGGCGACGGCCACGTTGGCCTGGGCGCCGACCCAGGACTGCACGGACAGGGTGACGGTCTTGGCGCCCTGGGCGTTGGCGTACGGGGACGCCTGCTTGGTCATGTCGGCGGCGCCGCAGCCGGTCAGCAGGGTCAGCGCGGCCACGCCCGCGAGCGCGGAGGTCGTGCGCAGTCGCATCTCAGGCCCCCTTCTTGGTCGTACGGCGTTCGGTGGGCTGGGTGACCCGGTCGAGCATCAGGCCGAGGCAGACGATCGCGGCGCCCGCGACCAGGCCGGTCGCCAGGTCGCCCTGGGCCAGGCCGAAGACGACCTGGTAGCCGAGCGCGCCACCGCCGACCAGGCCGCCGATGATGACGACGGCGAGGACCAGGACGACGCCCTGGTTGACGGCGAGCAGCAGGGCCGGGCGGGCCAGCGGGAGCTGGACCTGGCGCAGCTGCTGGCCGCTGGTGGCGCCGAGCGAGCGGGCCGACTCCAGGGCGGCCGGGTCGACCTGGCGCAGCCCCTGGGTGGTGATGCGGACGACGGCCGGGAGGGCGTAGACGACCGCGGCGGCCACGGCGGGCGCGCGGCCCACGCCGAACAGGGCGACGACCGGGATCAGGTACACGAACTGCGGCATGGTCTGGAAGACGTCGAGGACGGGCCGCAGCAGGCGTTCGAAGCGGTCGCTGCGGGCGGCGGCGATGCCGGTGGCGAAGCCGACGACCAGGGTCACGGCGACGGCGGCGAGCACCTGCGAGAGCGTGTCCAGGGACGGGTCCCACACGCCGAGCACGCCGATCGCGGCCATCGCGAGGACGGCGGTGAGCGCGGTGCGCCAGGTGCCGATCAGCCAGGCCAGGGCGGCGACGATCAGGAGTACGGACCACCAGGGCAGCCACTGGAGGCCGTCGCGCAGCGGGTTGAGGACCCAGCTGGTGAAGTGCGCGGCCCAGTCGGCGGTACCGCCGACGACGGGGACGCCGGAGTACAGGTGGGCGGTCATCCAGTCGACGGCCCGGTTGACGGGCTCGGCGATGTCCACCTCCCACCCGTCGGGCCAGTCGAGGAGGCCGGCCAGGCGTCCGGCGAGCGCGACGGCCGCGGCGACGACGAGCGCGTACAGCCAGGTCACCGGGGACTTCCCGGCCTCGCCCAGCCGCTCCCCCGCCGCGCCGGTCACGCGGTCCAGGACGACGGCGAGCAGCACGATCGGGATGCCGGCCGCGAGGGCCGCGCCGACGTCGACCGAGGCGAGCGCCTGGTACACGCGGTCGCCGAGGCCGCCGGCGCCGATGACGGAGGCGATGACGGCCATGGACAGCGCCATCATGATCGTCTGGTTGAGGCCGAGGAGGAGTTCCTTGCGGGCCAGCGGGACGCGGGCGGTCAGCAGCCGCTGGCGGGCGGTGGTGCCGAGGGACTCGACGGCCTCCAGGACCTCCTTGTCCGCGCCGCGCAGGCCCAGCGAGGTGAGCCGGGCCATGGGCGGGGCGGCGTAGACGACGGTGGCCAGGACGGCGGCGGGGACGCCGATGCCGAAGACCAGGACGACGGGGAGGAGGTAGGCGAAGGCGGGCAGCACCTGCATGGTGTCGAGCACCGGGCGCAGGACGCGGTCCATCCGGTCGGAGAGGCCCGCGGCGAGGCCCAGCAGGGCGCCGACTACGACCGACGCGAGGACGGCGACGACCATCAGGGCGAGGGTCTGCATCGTCGGTACCCACATGCCGAGCAGGCCGCAGGCCAGGAACGCGGCGGCGGTGCCTGCCGCGAGCCTGACGCCGGCCACCCGCCAGGCGACCAGGGCGCCGATCGCGGTGACCCCGGCCCAGCCGACGGCGAGGAGGGCGAGGTACACGGCGCGTACGGCGATGACGACGATGTTGCTGACGTGGCCGAAGAAGTAGAGGAACAGCGGGTGGCTGTCCCGGTTGTCGATGATCCAGTCGCTGGCCTTGCCGAGGGGTTCGGAGACGTCGACGGTGAGGGCGGTGGGCCAGGGGGTGCCGGGCCACTGCGTGATGGCCAGGGGGGTGAGGATCGCTGCCGCGAGGGCGAGGGCGAGGAGCTTGCGGGTGGCGGGATGGGTGAGGATGCCCGGCGGGGCGGGTTTGGGGGGCACTGCGGTGATCGCTGCCATCAGACCGGCTCCTCGGTGGTGGCTGGGCCGGGGTCGGTCGGCTCGCGACGCTCGCCGGTCGCCTCTGCCGCGGGGGGCGCGGCTGTTGTGCCGGCCACCACCGACAGGAGGTCGGTCGCGTTCACCACGCCCAGGCAGCGGCCCTGGTCCATGACGCGGGCCGGGGAGCCTGCCCTCGCTACGGCCTCGATGGCCTCCGAGACCGTGGCCTCGGGGCGGATCGCCGGGCCCGTGCCCGCCTCGTCGGAGGAGGCGGCGGGGCGCATCGCCGTGCGGACGGTGAGGACCTGTTCGCGCGGGACGTCGCGGACGAACTCGCGGACGTAGTCGTCGGCGGGCGAGCCGACGATCTCCTCCGGGGTGCCGAGCTGCACCACCCGGCCGTCGCGCATCAGGGCGATGCGGTCGCCGAGCTTGAGGGCTTCCTGGAGGTCGTGGGTGATGAAGACCATCGTGCGGCCCTCCTCGCGGTGCAGCCGGACGACCTCCTCCTGCATGTCCCGCCGGATCAGCGGGTCCAGCGCGCTGAACGGCTCGTCGAAGAGCAGCACCTCGGGGTCGACGGCGAGGGCGCGGGCGAGGCCGACGCGCTGGCGCTGGCCGCCGGAGAGCTGGCCGGGGCGGCGGTGCTCCAGGCCCTCCAGGCCGACCTTGGCGACGATCGCGGCGGCGCGTTCGCGGCGCTCGGCGCGGCCCATGCCCTGGACCTCCAGGCCGTAGGCCACGTTGTCCAGGACCGTGCGGTGCGGGAGCAGGCCGAAGTGCTGGAAGACCATGGCGGCACGGTGGCGCCGCAGTGCGCGCAGCCGGGACCTGTCCATCGCGCGGACGTCCTCGCCGTCGATGGCGATGGACCCGGCCGTCGGCTCGATGAGGCGGGTCAGGCAGCGTACGAGGGTGGACTTGCCGGAGCCGGACAGGCCCATGACGACGAAGACCTCGCCCTTGCGCACGTCGAAGGAGACGTCCGCGACGGCGGCGGTGCAGCCGGTGCGGGAGCGCAGCTCGGCCGGGCTCAGGGCGGCGAGGTCCGGGGCGGCGGGGACCCGGGCGGCCTTGGGTCCGAAGACCTTCCACAGGCCGTCCACGGAGAAGACCGGCGGGCGCTCGGCCACCGTGTCGGTGGCGGCGGCGGTGGAGTTGGATGCCTTGCTCATCGGGCGTCACCGCCGATCAGCTCGACGGCGCGCTCGCCGACCATGAGGACGCCGATCATCGGGTTGACGGCGGGCATGGCCGGGAAGACGGAGGCGTCGGCGATGCGCAGGCCCGTCAGGCCGCGGACGCGCAGCTCGGGGTCGACGACGGCCTGCTCGTCGGTGGCGGCGCCCATGCGGCAGGTGCCGGCCGGGTGGTAGACGGTGTGGGCGACCTTGCGGGCGTACTCGCTCAGCTCCTCGTCGCCGGTGACGTCCGGGCCGGGGCAGACCTCGCGCTTGAGCCAGCCGGCCAGCGGCTGGGACTTGGCGATCTCGCGGGCGATGCGGATGCCGTCGACGAGGGTGCGGCCGTCGTAGTCGTCCTCGTCGGTGAAGTAGCGGAAGTCCAGGGCGGGCTTCACGGACGGGTCGGCGCTGGTCAGGTAGAGGCGGCCGCGGGACTTCGGCTTGGGGATGTTCGGGGTCATGGAGACGCCGAACTCGGGGCGCTCGTAGCCGAGGCGCTCCGGGTTGTCCGTGAACGGGATCTGGTAGAAGTGGAACATCAGGTCGGGGCCCGCGTGTTCGGGGTCGCGGCGCACGAACAGACCCGCGTCGGAGTCCATCGCGGAGTTGTCCGGGATGGGCCCGTCGGTCTCCCACACGATCACCGACTCGGGGTGGTCGAGCAGGTTCTCGCCGACGCCGGGCAGGTCGAGCGCCACGGGTATGCCGAGGGACTCCAGCTGGTCCTTCGGGCCGATGCCGGAGTGCAGCAGCAGGCGCGGCGAGTCGACGGCGCCGGCGCTGAGGACCACCTCGTTGCGTGCCTTGACCAGGATCTCCTCGCCGTCCTTGGTGCGGACGTGGACGCCCTCGGCGCGGGTGCCGTCGAGTTCGAGCCGGTACGCCCAGGTCTCCAGCATCAGCGTGAGGTTGGCGCGCTCGTCCATCACGGGGTGCAGGTACGCCACCGACGCCGACGAGCGTTTGTTGTTCTCCGGGTGGTAGGCGAGGTCGAAGAAGCCGACGCCGTCGTTGAACGGCTTCTGGTTGAAGCCCTCGACCCGGGGGACCTCCAGCGTCTTCTGGGCGGATTCGACGAAGTCGCGGGCGATGGCGTTCCGGTCCTTCTCGTCGACCGGGACGATGTTGTTCTTCAGCCGGGCGAAGTACGCCTCCATCTGCACCGCGCCCCAGCCCTTGGCGCCGGCCGCCTCCCACTCGTCCCAGTCGGACGGCAGCGGCTTGAAGGCGATGAGGGTGTTGTGCGAGGAGCAGCCGCCGAGGACGCGGGCGCGGCTGTGCCGGATGTGCGAGTTGCCGCGCGGCTGCTCGGTGGTGGGGTAGTCGTAGTCCAGTTCGCCGCCGAGCAGGCCCATCCAGCGGCGCAGGGTGAGCACGTCGTCGCGGCCGACGTCACTGGGACCGCCCTCGATGACGGCGACGGTGACGTCCGGGTTCTCGGTGAGGCGGGAGGCGATCACCGATCCCGCGGTGCCGCCGCCGATGACGACGTAGTCGTAGACGTGAGTGCTTTCTGGCATGCGGGTACTCCAGTGGGGCGAGCGGATGGTGCGGGGAGGTACGGAGACGGGAGTGGTCAGCCGGCGAACCAGCGGACGGGCTTCGGGGCGAGGTTCTGGTAGACGTGCTTGCTCTCGCGGTACTCGGCCAGGCCCGCGGGGCCGAGTTCGCGGCCGACGCCGCTCTTGCCGAAGCCGCCCCACTCCGCCTGCGGCAGGTAGGGGTGGAAGTCGTTGATCCACACGGTGCCGTGCCGCAGCCGGCCCGCGACCCGGCGGGCCCGTCCCGCGTCGGCGGTCCAGACGGCACCGGCCAGACCGTACTCGGTGTCGTTGGCGAGGGCTACGGCCTCGTCCTCGGTACGGAAGGTCTCGACGGTGAGGACCGGTCCGAAGACCTCCTCCCGTACCACCCGCATCTCGCGGTGGCAGTGGTCGAGGACGGTCGGCTCGTAGAAGTAGCCGCTCTCGGGCCGCTGGGGCGACGGCTCGGGGCGCTTGCCGCCGCAGCGCAGTACGGCGCCCTCGGCGAGGGCGGAGGCGACGTAGTCCTCGGTCTTGGCGCGCTGCTGCGCGGAGACGAGCGGGCCGCACTCGACGCCGTCCTCGGTGCCGCGGCCGAGGCGGATCTTCTCCGCACGGCGGGCGAGTTCGGCGACGAAGCGTTCGCGGACGGACTCCTCGACGATGAGGCGGCCGCCCGCGGAGCAGACCTGGCCGCTGTGGATGAAGGCGGCGTTGAGGGCCTGGTCGACGGCGGTGTCGAAGCCCTCCTCAGTCGCGCAGGCGTCGGCGAAGACGACGTTGGGGTTCTTGCCGCCGAGTTCGAGGGCGACCTTCTTGACGGTGACGGCGGCGGCCTGGGCGACCTTGGTGCCGCTGATCAGGCCGCCGGTGAAGGAGACCAGGTCGACGTCGGGGTGGTCGGCGAGCCGGGCGCCGACGGTGTGGCCGGGGCCGGTGACGATGTTCGCGACGCCGGTGGGGAGGCCGGCCTCGACGAGCAGGTCGATCAGGGCGACCGTGGTGAGCGGCGTGATCTCGCTCGGCTTGATCACGAAGGTGTTGCCGGCGGCGAGGGCCGGGGCGATCTTCCAACTGGCCTGGAGCAGCGGGTAGTTCCAGGGTGTGATCATCGCGCAGACGCCGACCGGTTCGTGCACGACGACGCTGTGGACGTCGGGCGAGCCCGCGTCGACGACCCGGCCGGGAGCCTCCCCGGCCACCAGGTCGGCGAAGTAGCGGAAGGCGTCGGCGACGCAGTCGATGTCGACGCGCCCCTCCTCGACGGTCTTGCCCGCGTCGCGGCTCTCCAGGAGGCCGAGTTCCTCGCGGTCGCGCACGAGGAGGTCGGCGACGCGGCGCAGCAGGGCGGCGCGTCCGGCGACCGGGGCGTGCGGCCACTCGCCGGTGTCGAAGGCGCGCCGGGCGGCGGCCACCGCGAGGTCGGTGTCCTTCTCGTCGCCCTCCGCGACCACGGCGAACGGCAGGGCGTCCGCGGGATCGATGATCTCGCGGGTGGCGCCGGAGGACGCCGCGAGCCACTCGCCGCCCGCATGGATGGTCCGGTGGGCCCGCTCGGTCCGGGTTTCCGTTCTGTTCGCCATGGTGGGATGTGCCTTCCGTTCCTGGTCAACGCCCCTGCGTCACGCGCATGCCACTCTCGGGGACCGTGAGCCCCTGCCCCACTGCCCCGTATGCATGCCGATTCGGTCATCGAAAGTGCGGCGCATCACGGATAAAAGCGACGAGAAGGGTGAAACGGGTGGACTGTCTCGGTCAGGATCAGCCGCTCGGTGAGGTTCGGATGCTCGCCGAGAGCGCCGGGGAAGCCGGGAACGCCGGGAGCCCGTGCGGGCGTCGGGGCGGGCTCAGATGAGGCCGAGACCGCGGACCGCCTCGCGCTCCTCCGACAGCTCCTTGACGGAGGCGTCGATGCGGGCGCGGGAGAACTCGTTGATGTCCAGGCCCTGGACGATCTCGTACGAGCCGTCCTTCGTGGTGACCGGGAAGGAGGAGATGATGCCCTCCGGGACGCCGTAGGAGCCGTCCGACGGGATGCTCATCGAGGTCCAGTCGCCGTCGGCGGTGCCGTTGACCCACGTGTAGACGTGGTCGATGGCGGCGTTGGCGGCGGAGGCGGCCGAGGAGGCGCCGCGGGCCTCGATGATGGCGGCGCCGCGCTTGGCGACCGTCGGGATGAACTCGTCGGCCAGCCACTTCTCGTCGTTGACGGTCTCGGCGGCGTTCTTGCCGGCGACCGTGGCGTGGAAGATGTCCGGGTACTGGGTGGCGGAGTGGTTGCCCCAGATGGTCAGACGCTTGATGTCGGCGACCGTCGAGCCCGTCTTCTTCGCGAGCTGGGTCAGCGCGCGGTTGTGGTCGAGGCGGGTCATCGCGGTGAAGCGCTCGGCGGGTACGTCCGGGGCGGCGGCCTGGGCGATCAGGGCGTTGGTGTTGGCCGGGTTGCCGACGACGAGGACCTTGATGTCGTCCGCGGCGTGGTCGTTGATGGCCTTGCCCTGCGGCTTGAAGATGCCGCCGTTGGCCTCCAGGAGGTCGCCGCGCTCCATGCCCTTGGTGCGGGGGCGGGCGCCGACGAGGAGGGCGACGTTGGCGCCGTCGAAGGCGACATTCGGGTCGTCGGTGATCTCGATGCCCTGGAGGAGCGGGAACGCGCAGTCGTCCAGCTCCATCGCGGTGCCCTCGGCGGCCTTGAGCGCCGGGGTGATCTCCAGGAGGCGCAGCTTGACCGGCACGTCCGCGCCGAGCAGCTGGCCGGAGGCGATGCGGAAGAGCAGGGCGTAACCGATCTGGCCGGCCGCGCCGGTGACGGTGACGTTCACGGGAGTGCGAGTCATGGCGTTCTCCGTATGACAGCTGGCGGTGGGGCGTCCCGGCCCCGGGCGTTTGATCGATCTCTTGGTATCAAGAGATCGATCCAGCCGTCAGGCTATCGCGCCCGTGGTGTCCGGCACGTCCGGGTCGGTGTGGCCCGGCCCACAGGACCGCCGCCGGATCACCCGTGCGCGCGGAACGGGGCACGGAGCCGGGCACGCCCGGCCACGAGAAAGAGGCGGCCGCCTGTCCGGGAGAGGAGGGACGAAGGCGACCGCCGTTCGGGGATACCGTTGCCGGACTCCCGTGGGGGTACTTCTCGCGTGCCCGGCACGCCGCGGAGCATTCCTGTGCGGGCCGACTTTTCTTCATCGGCCCGCTGCCCGCCTCCTCGCGCGCCTAGTTCGTGCAGCCCTGCTGCCCCGAGGCCAGCGTCGCGCAGGCGGTGGCATCGGCCGCGGAGTTCACGGCGACCATCATGGTGTACGCGACGGTGTCGCCGGCATTGCCGACCGTCGCCCGCTGCTCGTTCGCACCGCCGGCGCTCACCTGGACCTCGTCGCCCTGCGCGGCCTGGGTGACCCGGGCCCACGCGGCACCGCAGACCTTGCTGTACCGGACCTCGACGGCGGCGGTGCCGACGACGGTGGTCGCGCCGGTGGTCACCAGGTCGCCGCCGCAGCCCATGACCTCGGGGTCCTTGCCGGTGCAGGCGTCGCCGGCGCACTTCACGCCCGGCGGCAGCGAGGGTTCGCTGCTCACGGTGGGCGACGGGGAGGGCTTGGTGCCCTCATCCTTCTGGTCGCCGCCGTCTCTCAGGAGGAAGAAGGCGCCCGCGATCACGACGAGGACGCCGACGACGCCCGCGACCACGGTGGTCATCCGCTTCTTCCCGCCGCCCGGGGGCCGGCCGGACGGGCGGGGGTCGCCGTGCGGGGGCTCGCCGTACGTGCCCGAGGGGCCGGTGCCGTTGCCGGATCCGACGCCGGTGCCGTACGGCGCGGCGGGTGCGGTGCCGTAGGAGGCGGCGGGTGTGCTCGGCGGCGCCGCCGCCTCCCCGGTGCCGGTGCCGGTCCGGGGCCCGGAGCGGGACGCGCGGTCGCCGGTCGGCGCGGGGCCCCGGTATCCGGCGAGGCCCCAGGAGTTGCCGTCGGTCGCTCCGCCGGAGGACGGGACCGGGGCGGTACCGGGTCCACCGCCGTCCCGGACCGCGCCGAGCACCGAGTCGGGGCTGTCGGCGGCCGTCGGCTGGGCCGGGACCGTGGGCGGCAGCGTGGGCGACACACCCGCCGGCCCGGCGACCCCGGTGGCGGCGCCGCCACCGTGACGGCCGGTCCGGCTCCCCTTGCCGTTCCTGCCGTCGTTGCCCCGCTTGGGCCCGGCGTTGCCCGACTTGGCCGCGGGCGTGCCCAGTTCGCCGAGCGCGGCGCGGGCCTGGGAGATCCGGATGGCCTCCATGGTCATGTCGTGGCGCATCTCCGAGCGGCTCCAGGCGCGCTCGGCCAGCTCCCACATGGTGGTGAGGTGGACGGGGTTGGTCCCGGTCACCTCGGCCAGGGCCACGATGGCGCCCTTCGGGGCCAGCAGCCGGCCGTTCAGATAGCGCTCCCAGGACGTCTTGCTGTAGCCCGTGGCGTCGGCCACCGACGCGACACTCAGGTCGCTGCGGTCCACGAGCCGGCGCAGCTGACTGGTGAACTCCCTGATCTGCGGATCGAGTTCATCCGGCAAGGCCTTCCAACGAGGCACTGCTTCCCCCTCTTCCCCCGGTGGCGTGCTGGTCGATCCCCCGCTGGTCCCCGCGCGCGGCGTCCCCCGCGCGGTACCTGGTTCTGGCTACCCACAGGGATGCGCCCGGTCAGGATCCCAGTTCCCGGGGTGGGGGCGCACAGGAGCACAGAGGCCGCGAACGTGCACCGTCGCACGCCCACCGACCCGTGGTCCAGTGTCCCATCGGCGTTCCCGTGACCGGAACGGAACCCCCGAGAACAGGTCGCGTAGCCGAGTAGCGGAACGGTCACTTCCGTGCCACAGCGCCCTGCCAGGCGTTGAACAGGGCGTTCACCGTGCAGGAGGGTTGGTGCCGACGGCGGCCCGTCCTTCCACGGGGGTGAGGACGGGCCGCCGTGCGCACCGCTAACTGACCGTGAAGTGGAGCGTGTCCTTGAGGAACGGGATCTCCAGCACCGGGTTCGGCTGGGCCATCAGCGCCAGCAGGGCGATGGAGAGCCCGAAGACTCCGTAGGTCGCGATGTCCGTGAAGCGCGAGCGCACGGCGAGCATGCCGACGTCGGGCAGCACCCAGCGCAGCGCACCGCCCGCGAGCAGCGCGGCGCCGATCAGCAGCGTCCCCCAGCGGAAGACGCCGAGGGCGGTCAGCAGCAGGCCGAGCCCGACCAGCAGCACCACCGTGAGCACCGGCCACTGCCGGGCGGGCGCCGGGGCGTCACCGCCCGCGGCCCGGCCGCCGCCCTCGGGGCGGGCGGTGTCGCGGGTGAAGAGCGGGAACCGCCGGGTCGTCCGGCGCGGCCTGCCCTCCGCGTCCGGCGCGCTGACCGGGTCGCGGACGGTGATGTCGTCGGCGGTGCCGGACGGGTCGGGGCGCTCGTCGGCAGCGGGGTTCGTGCGGGCGTCCGGGGCCTCCCGGCCACCCGGGCGCTGCCCGGGCTCCGTGTGCTGCGGACGCTCGGCGTCGGTGTCCTCAGCCGGCACTGCGCTCCGCCGCCTCCACCACGTTGACGAGCAGCTGGGCCCGGGTCATGGGGCCGACGCCGCCGGGGTTCGGGGAGATCCAGGCGGCCACCTCGGCCACCCCGGGGTGCACGTCGCCCATGATCTTGCCCTCGGCGTTGCGGGAAACGCCGACGTCGAGGACGGCCGCGCCCGGCTTGACGTCCTCGGGGCGGACCAGGTGCGGGGAGCCGGCCGCGGCGATGACGATGTCCGCCCGCTTGAGGTGGGCGGCCAGGTCACGGGTGCCGGTGTGGCACTGGGTGACGGTGGCGTTCTCGCTGCGCCGGGTGAGCAGCAGCGGCATCGGGCGGCCGATGGTGACACCGCGGCCGACGACCACGACCTCGGCACCCTTGATCTCGACGCCGTAGCGGCGCAGGAGGGTGAGGATGCCGTTGGGGGTGCAGGGCAGCGGCGCCGGCTCGTTCAGGACGAGGCGGCCCAGGTTCATCGGGTGCAGGCCGTCCGCGTCCTTGTCCGGATCCATCAGTTCGAGGATGCGGTTCTCGTCGATGCCCCTGGGCAGCGGCAGCTGGACGATGTAGCCGGTGCAGGCCGGGTCCTCGTTCAGCTCGCGGACGACCGCCTCGATCTCCTCCTGCGTGGCCGTGGCGGGCAGTTCGCGCTGGATGGAGGCGATGCCGACCTGGGCGCAGTCGCGGTGCTTGCCGGCGACGTACTTCTGGCTGCCTGGATCGTCACCGACCAGGACGGTGCCGAGGCCGGGTGTGACACCCCTCTCCTTCAGCGCCGCCACGCGGGCGGCCAGTTCGGACTTGATCGCGGCTGCGGTGGCCTTGCCATCGAGAATCTGGGCGGTCATACCCCCCATCCTCGCGGATGACCGGCCCCCGGTTCCAATCAGGTCGGCATGCGGGCACCGCTCAAGCCGGCATGCGGGCACCGCGCGGGAACCTTCGGGACGCCACGGGACACGTCCCGCCGTATCCGCTCATGATCGATGTTGTTGCACTTGCACAACGCCTTGTGAACGGGCTGGACAAGTAAGAGTTCGGTCAAGAACGATTGGGCTGCACAGTGCCGCGGGGCCGTACCGGGGGGACGAACCGCTCGAGCAGAATCTCCTCCGAGTCGAGCCGCGCGTCGTCCCCGCACTTGACAGCGACGGAGGAAGACCCGCCATGAGTTTCGGCGATCCCAACAACCCCTACGGCCCGCCCCAGGGCGGCCAGCAGCCGAACTACGGCTACCCGCAGCAGCAGCCCCAGGGCCAGCCCGGTTACGGCTACCCCCAGGCGCCCCCGGTGTCGGCCGGCTACGGCTACCCGGCCGCCCCGACCTCGATGCCCGGCACTGTCAGCGCGGCCCGCGTCATGCTGTGGGTCATCTTCGGCCTCCAGCTCGTCGGCGTGGCCCTGTTCGCCATCAGCGCCGCGAGCGTGGACGCCGCGAAGAACGACGACCAGCTCAAGGACGACGCCGCCTTCCAGCAACTGGCCGACTACTCGTCCGGCATGCTGTGGGGTCTCGTGGCGTTCGCGCTGGTGTGGGGCGCGATCGCGCTCGTACTGGCGATCAAGGTCGGCAGCGGCGGCAACGGCGTCCGCATAGCGACCATGATCTTCGCCATCATCACCGCGATCCTCGGTCTGTACCCGTTCATCGTCGTGGGCCTGGTCCACACGGTGCTCGCCATCCTGGTCGCCGTGTTCGTCGGGAACTCCAACGGCTCGGCCTGGTACAAGCGTCCCCGCTACTGACAGCCGGACCGAGCAGCGGCGACTGAACAGTTCTCGCCAATCACCACCCGGGGCCGTGTCTCACCCGTACGAGGGGGGCACGGCCCCGGTGCGTCGCCCTAGTCTGGCGTGGGTAGCCGTCAGGCACGGGGAGACGCACCTTGTACAGCATCATCGTGGTACCTCCGCCGACCACGGAGGACGAACCCACCCGCACCCAGTACCGGCTCGCGCCCGGCGAACGGCTCGTCTTCGGGCGGTCCGTGCCCGAGGGCGGGCTGCGGATCGGGCACGACGGGGTGTCCCGCAGAGCCGGTGAGATCGCGGCGCACGGCACCTTCTGGACCCTGAGCAACCTCTCCGCCCACCAGACCTACGTGGTGGAGAACCCGGAGGGCGCGGGCGAGCACATCAAGGTGGCGCCGGGCCGCCTCGACGCACCGGTGCCGTTCGAGTTCTCGCGGATCGTGCTGCCCGCCGCCGGTGACCTGCTCCCGGTCGAGGTGTGGGCGCCGCGCCACGACTATCTGCGCGGCGAGGACGGCGCCGACGGCGAGCCGACCGCCCCGGCCTTCTCCGTCGACCGCACCAAGCGGTACTTCGCGGTGCTGGCCGCGTTGTGCGAGCCGAGGCTGCGCGGGGCGCCGCACGCACCGCTGCCGACCATGGACCAGGTCGTCGAGCGGCTCCGCCCGGCCTGGCCGGCCGCCTCGCGTACGTCGGTGCAGTGGAACATCGACTACCTCGCCGTGAAGCTGCGGCTGAAGCCGGGCCCGGAGACCGCCGAGCCGGGTCCGCGGCTGAACGGCAAGAAGGAGTCGCTGGTCTCGCTGGCGCTCCGCTTCGACCTGGTCCGCGAGGACGACCTGGTGGTCCTCGCGGCACCGTCCGGACGGGCGCTGCGATGACCGAGCCGTACGCCGTCCCGGTGCCCAGGGGGTACCGGGTGGGCGCCTGGGAGGTGCGCGAGCCGCTCGCGACCGGCGCCTTCGGCAGCGTGTACGCGGGGCGGCGCACGGACAGCACCGTGGGCGTGGGTGGCGTCGGCACCGGCGGTGGCGGTGGCGGTGGTGGTGGCGGTGGCGGTGGCGGTGGCGGTGGCGGTGGCGGTGGCGGTGGCGGTGGCGGTGGCGAGGATCTGCCCGGCACCGTCGCGTTGAAGTTCCTGCCCACCGGCACCGGCACCCCGCGGCAGCTGTCCCACCTGCGGGATCTGGTCGAGCGCGAGGTCGAGCTGCTGCGCCGGCTGCGGCGGCCCCGGCTGATCCGGATGTACGAGACCCTCACCGTCGACGACCCCGCCCACCCCCGGCTCGACGGTGCCACCGTCCTCGTCCTGGAGCGGGCCGAGGGCTCGCTGTCCGCCCTGCTCGCCGCCGCGCCCCGACCGCAGGCCGGGCCCGCGCTGCTCGCGCAGGTCTGCGAGGGCCTGCAGCAACTGCACCGGGCGGGCTGGGTGCACGGCGACCTGAAACCGGCCAACGTGCTGCTCATGGCGGACGGTTCGGTACGGCTCGCCGACTTCAACATGGCCGCCGAGCTGGAGGGCACCCACGCGTACACGCCCGCCTTCTCCACCCCGGACTACACCCCGCCCGAGCTGCTGTGGTCCGAGATCGGTGAACGGGGCCGCCGGATCCGCCCCTCCGCCGACGTGTGGGCCTTCGGCGTCCTGGCCCACCTGGTGCTCACGGGTTCCTTCCCGCTGCCCGGCGGCACCCCGACGGCCCGCCGCGACGCCGCCGTCGCCTACGCCCGCGGCACCCACGAGCTTCGCCTGTCCCCCGAACTGCCGCCGGCATGGCGGGAGATCGTGCGGGCGTGCCTGACCCGTACGCACGCCGACCGGATCGGCACCGACGCCCTGCTGCGCCGGGTGACGGACGCGGCGGGCGGCGCGATCGGCACGGCGGGGTTCTCGCTCCGGCCCCGCACCCGCCCCCGGCGCGGGGTCCTGGCCGCCGCGGCCGCGATACTCCTCGCCCTCGCCGCGCTCGGCTACGGCGTCGCCCGCTGGACCGACGGCGGCCGGGATCCCGTGGCGCGTCCGCGCCCCGGCGGCACCGCGAGCGTCGCCGCCGCCTCCTACGGCGCGGCCGAACTGCGCACCGACCGGGACGTCCCGCCCGCCTACCGCCTGCTGATCGTCGAGACGGCGCACGACTGCGGACACAAGGAGGTCAGCCCGGCCCTGATCGCCGCCATGCTGAAGGTCGAGAGCGATTTCGACCCGGACCTCGCCGACCCGGCCAAGGACGAGTACGGCATCGCCCGCTGGACCCCGAGCGTGCTGCGCTGGTGGATGAACGAGGACGGCACCCCGGGCGAGACCGTGCCCCAGCCGCCGTTCCCGCCCGCCGAGTCCATTCCCGCGATGGGGCGTTACCTGTGCTGGATCGCGCCCCGCCTCGACGCCGGCCTGCCGGGCGACCGCAGCGTGCTGGTCGCCGCCGCGTACCGGACGTCGTACCGGAAGGTGAACGACGCGGGCGGGGTTCCCCCGAAGTACCGCGACTACGCCGACCGCGTCGCTCACCACCTCAAGGAGTACACGCCCCGGGGCGGGGAGTGACCCTGGGAGTTCCGAGGTTCCCCGCGGCGGGCGTCCCGGGGCACGGTGTGAGCACACCGCCTCGGCGGCAGGACCGGTCCGACCACCTCGACCGGTACGGCATCGACGTTCACGGGGGAACGAGAATGAAGATCGTCAAGCCCGCAGTACTCCTCCTCGCGGCCACGGCCCTGGCCGCCGGGTCCACGGTCGCGGCCACGGCCGCCGACAGTCCCGGCGGCACCCGGGTGACCGGCCTCCAGCAGAAGGCCGGCCAGGTGCTGGCCGACATCCCGAAGCCCTTGCACGTGAGTGCCGACGCGGTCGAGTACGAGGGCCTGACCGTGACGGACGCGCCCGTGACCAAGGGCGCCCAGGACCTGGCCTGCGACTACGGCCACCTGTGCATGGTCGTCAACGGCACGAAGTTCGACTTCTACAAGTGCCAGACGTGGAACCTGACCAACTGGACCGGCGACGGCCCGTTCACCAACAACCAGACGCGGGGCACGGTCGCCAAGTTCTTCAACCGGGACGGCAGTGTCCGCTGGACGTCGACGGCCTACCAGGCGGGCACCGCGACCTGGGACCCGATCTGGTCGTTGCGCCCCTGCTGATCCGCCTACCGGGTCCGCCACCGCGGCGGCCCCCGGTCCCCTCCTCGGAGGGGACCGGGGGCCGCCGTTTCGCGGTCAGGGCGTCCGGACGCCAGGACGTCAGTGGAAGAAGTGCCGCGTTCCCGTGAAGTACATCGTCACGCCGGCCTTCTTCGCCGCCTCGACGACCAGTTCGTCGCGGACCGAGCCACCGGGCTGGACCACGGCCTTCACGCCGGCCTCGGTGAGGATCTCCAGGCCGTCCGGGAAGGGGAAGAAGGCGTCGGAGGCGGCGTACGCCCCCTGCGCGCGCTCGGCGCCCGCCCGCTCCACCGCGAGCTTCGCGGAGTCGACGCGGTTGACCTGGCCCATGCCGACGCCGACCGAGGCGCCGTCCTTGGCGAGGAGGATGGCGTTGGACTTGACGGCCCGGCACGCCTTCCAGGCGAAGGCCAGCTCGGCCAGCTCCGCCCCGGACAGGGCCTCGCCGGTGGCGAGGGTCCAGGTGGCGGGGTCGTCGCCCTCGGCCTGGAGGCGGTCGGTGACCTGGAGGAGGGCGCCGCCGTCGACGGGCTTGACCTCGACCGGGGCGGCGGGGGCCTCGGGGGCGCGCAGCACGCGGATGTTCTTCTTCTTGGTGAGGGCTTCGAGCGCGCCGTCCTCGTAGTCCGGCGCGACGATGACCTCGGTGAAGATCTCGGCGACCCGCTCGGCCATCTCCTTGGAGACCGGCCGGTTGACCGCGATCACGCCGCCGAACGCGGACAGCGGGTCGCAGTCGTGCGCCTTGCGGTGCGCCTCGGCGACGTCCGCGCCGACCGCGATGCCGCAGGGGTTGGCGTGCTTGATGATCGCGACGCAGGGCTCGGCATGGTCGTACGCGGCACGGCGGGCGGCGTCCGTGTCCGTGTAGTTGTTGTACGACATCTCCTTGCCGTGCAGCTGCTCGGCCCGCGCGAGGCCACCGCCCTCGGGGGAGGTGTAGAGGGCGGCGGGCTGGTGCGGGTTCTCGCCGTAGCGCAGGGTGTGGGCGCGCTCGTAGGTGGCGCCGAGGAAGTCGGGGAACCCGGACTCGTCGACGGGGGCGTACTCGGAGGCGAACCAGGAGGCGACGGCCACGTCGTACGCGGCGGTGTGCTGGAAGGCCTCGGCGGCCAGGCGCTTGCGGGCGGCCAGGTCGAAGCCGCCGTCCTTGACCGCGGAGAGCACGTCGGCGTACCGGGCCGGGCTGGTGACGACCGCGACGGAGGGGTGGTTCTTGGCGGCGGCGCGCACCATGGAGGGACCGCCGATGTCGATCTGCTCGACGCACTCGTCGGCCGTGGCGCCCGAGGCGACGGTCTCGCGGAACGGGTAGAGGTTGACCACGACCAGGTCGAACGGGGCCACGCCCAGCTCGTCGAGCTGCTGCCGGTGGCTCTCCAGGCGCAGGTCGGCGAGGATGCCGGCGTGCACCTTGGGGTGCAGGGTCTTGACCCGGCCGTCCAGGCACTCGGGGAAGCCGGTCAGCTCCTCGACCTTGGTGACGGGGACACCGGCGGCGGCGATCCGCCCGGCGGTCGACCCGGTGGAGACCAGCTCGACGCCGGCCTCGTGCAGCCCGCGCGCGAGCTCTTCGAGCCCGGTCTTGTCGTAGACGCTGACGAGCGCGCGACGGATGGCCCGCTTGTTGCTCCCGGCGGTGGCGGTGGCGGTCACTGGATAACTACCTTTCGTCCCTCAATGCGATAGCCGTTGCGGGCGAGCCGCCCCACGACATCGACGAGCAGCCTTCGCTCGACTTCCTTGATGCGCTCGTGCAGAGCGACACCTTCGTCTTCGTAGTCCTCGTCCCGGACCTCCACCACGCCCTGCGCGATGATCGGGCCGGTGTCGACGCCGTCGTCGACGAAGTGGACGGTGCAGCCGGTGACCCTGGCGCCGTACGCGAGCGCGTCCCGCACACCGTGGGCCCCCGGGAAACTGGGGAGGAGGGCGGGGTGGGTGTTGACGAACCGCCCGCCGAACCGTGCGAGGAACTCCTTCCCCACGATCTTCATGAACCCGGCCGAGACGACGAGGTCCGGCTCGTGGGCCGCGACGGCCTCGGCGAGCGCCGCGTCCCACTCCTCACGGGTCCCGTGGTCCTTGACCCTGCACACGAAGGTCGCCACCCCGGCGCGCTCGGCGCGGGCGAGCCCCTCGATCCCGTCGCGGTCGGCGCCGACGGCCACGATCTCGGCCCCGTAGGTCTCGGCTCCGGTGGCGGCGATCTCGTCGAGGAGTGCCTGGAGGTTGGTGCCGGATCCGGAGACCAGCACGACGAGGCGCTTGGCTCGCCGGTCCACGGGCGTGGCGGCCACGGTGGGGGCCTTTCTCGGGGAGGCGGATCTGTTTGTACGGTCGTACGAATGCTTCGCGCCCCGGGATACGGGGAAGTCTACGAAGCGGCCGACCGTCAGCAACGATACCGGCACACCGGACGGCCCCCTCGGGACGGGGGCGTGGCCGGAAGGTAGCGTCTGCGTGGAGCCGGGGCGGGAACGCGGCCTGTGCGTCAGGCGTTCACCAGACGTAGCGACCCGTTCGTCCGCTCCACCAGCTCACCGTTCCACCAGCCGCCCGTTCACCGTCGCCAAGGGGAAGACGCTCAGTTGATGCCGGACCGCAGCCTGCGACTGCTCACCCTCCCCCAGCAGTCGGCGCAGCCAGGGGAGCGCAGCGCCGTGCTGCTGCGCGAGCGCCCCTCGTCACCGCCCGACACGCCCTCGGACCGGAGGAACGGCGGCGGACCGGACGGCTCCACCGACCAGGACAATCCGTTCGCACCGCCCCCGGAGGGCACGCCGGACCGCCCCTGGCAGCCGCGGCACCCGTCGGGCGACGGCGATCCCCAGGGCTCGTCGGGCGACCAGGGCGAGGGCGGGCGTTCCCCGTGGGGCGGCCGGTGGAGCGACCGGCAGCCCGGCCGGTCCCCCGGCGGCTTCGGCGAGCGGCCCGGCGGTTCGGGCGGCCCCGAGAGCCCGAGCGGCGGCCTGGCGCTGTACTGGGGCATCAGCGCGCTGCGCGCCAAGCCCCGCGCCGCCTCCGACCCGGACACCCCGGCCCCGCCCGCGGAGCAGACCGGCCGCCCGCAACGCACCGCCGCGATCAGCGGCCTGGTCACGTCGTCCCTGGCCAT
Organism: Streptomyces sp. MH60; assembly: GCF_002939385.1. Lineage (GTDB taxonomy): Bacteria > Actinomycetota > Actinomycetes > Streptomycetales > Streptomycetaceae > Streptomyces. The sequence goes on from NZ_MULI01000057.1 coordinate 48,031, forward strand.
CCTCCTGGTCGCCGCGTCCTTCGGCGCCCAGCTGATCTACAGCGACTACTACACCTGCCGCGAGGACGCCCTGACCAACGCGGCGCAACAGTCCTGCGAGCGCCACCTGCCGGAGCAACTGCGCCCACTGCTGGGCTCGGAGGACTGACCGGCCCGGTCACCACCAGCCCGTCCGGCGATTGAGGACGAGGCCCGTCCAGGGCCGAAGCGGGGGTCTGGGGGCGGCAGCCCCCGGGGACGGGAACGGGAAGGGGCGGCGGGGGCGAAGAGGCCCCGTCGGTACCCCGCCCCCCCCCCCCCCCCCCGCCGCGAGCCGGCTCCCCAGCCCCGTCGACCGGCAGCAGGTCGTACCCCGCACCACCCTCCTCGTCGTACAACCCGAACGGCACCGCGTCCTCGTCCGTCCCCGCCCCCACCTCCACGTCCTTCGAGCTCTTCGAGCCCTTCGCGCCCCGCCACCCCCGCCCCACGGACGGCACCGAGCCCCGGACTCGCCCCCACCGACGCCCACCCCCGTCGGCCACCTCCTCGGCCCCCGGCGCCTCGGCCACCGCCTCCCGCGCGGCAGCGCCCCGGCACCGCCACGCCCGCGCCACCACGGCCACCGGCACCGCCACCACCCCGATCCACGCCAGCGTCGCTCCCCCGGCCTGCCACCACACCGGCCCGAACCGGGCGAGCGCGGCGCTCCCGAGCGGCCCTCCGGCGAACGCGGCCAGCAGGGCGACGAGCAC
>NZ_MULI01000058.1 GCF_002939385.1 Streptomyces sp. MH60
GCCGCACGGGCCGCGGCAGGCCCGCCGCCCGGCGGAACCGGTGCCGCGGCGGGCGCCGCACCCCCCGCACCGGCATGCGCCTCGGGCCCGGGCACGTACCCCATGGCGGGCGCGCCCGCTCCGGCCGAGAACTGCACCCCGCGCTCGATCCGGTCCAGCCGGGCCATCACCGAACGCTCGTCGCCGTACGCGGCGGGCAGCAGCACGCGCGCGCAGATCAGCTCCAGCTGGAGGCGCGGCGAGTGGGCGCCGCGCATCTCGGTGAGCCCCTCGTTGACGATGTCGGCGGCACGGCTCAGCTCGGCGGCGCCGAAGGACCGGGCCTGCTCACTCATCCGCTCGACCACGTCGGCGGGGGCGTCGATGAGCCCCTTCTCCGCGGCGTCGGGCACGGCGGCGAGGATCACCAGGTCACGGAGGCGCTCCAGCAGGTCGGTGACGAAGCGCCGCGGGTCGTGGCCCCCCTCGATCACGTGGTCCACGACCCCGAAGGCGGCGGAGCCGTCCCCGGAGACGAAGGACTCGACGACGGAGTCGAGCAGCGAGCCGTCCGTGTAGCCGAGCAGGGCGGTGGTCATGTCGTACGTCACACCGTCGGCACCGGCGCCCGCGAGCAGCTGGTCCATGACGGACATGGAGTCACGCACGGAGCCCGCGCCGGCCCGCACCACGAGCGGCAGCACGCCCTCCTCGACCGCGATGCCCTCCCGGCCGCACACCTCGGCGAGGTAGTCGCGCAGGGTGCCGGGCGGCACGAGCCGGAACGGATAGTGGTGGGTCCGGGACCGAATGGTCCCGATGACCTTCTCGGGCTCGGTGGTCGCGAAGATGAACTTCAGGTGCTCCGGTGGCTCCTCGACGACCTTCAGCAGGGCGTTGAAGCCCTGCGGGGAGACCATGTGGGCCTCGTCGATGATGTAGATCTTGTACCGGCTGGAGGCGGGCCCGAAGAAGGCCTTCTCACGCAGGTCACGGGCGTCGTCCACGCCACCGTGCGAGGCGGCGTCGATCTCGATGACGTCGATCGAGCCCGGCCCGTTCCTCGCGAGGTCGCGGCAGGACTGGCACTCGCCGCACGGGGTCGGTGTGGGGCCCTGCTCGCAGTTCAGGCAGCGCGCCAGGATCCGGGCGCTGGTCGTCTTGCCGCAGCCGCGCGGACCGCTGAACAGGTACGCGTGATTGACCCGGTTGTTCCGCAGCGCCTGCTGCAGCGGGTCGGTGACATGCCCCTGCCCGATGACCTCGGCGAAGGACTCCGGGCGGTAACGGCGGTAGAGCGCGAGAGACGACACGCATACGAGGTTATAGGCGCCCACCGACAACCGGACCGCCCGCAAAGGAGACGCCCCCCACGCACCCGCCAGAGCCGACCTACCCTTGCTGCCTTCCGGCCCTGGGGGAGTTCAGTCAGATAGCGCCGCGTGAGGGGCTGGGCCACACGTTACCCGATGTGGGGCCCCCGGAACGAGTTCGCAAGCACTCCTCGGCGTCATGTAATGTTCTCCGCGGAGGATTCGCCTAGTGGCCTAGGGCGCACGCTTGGAAAGCGTGTTGGGGGCAACCCCTCACGAGTTCGAATCTCGTATCCTCCGCCAGTGCCTCACCGGGCACGATGTCGAAGGGCCCCACCGTTCGCGGTGGGGCCCTTCGACATCTGGTGCGGCTCTTCCGCGGGGAGCTTTGTTCCTCGTCACCGTGCTCAGGCGGGAACGGTCTTCAGCAGTGCGCGGGTCTCGGCGACCACGCGGGCGCTGAAGGCCGGATCGTGCACCTGCGCGGAGCCCCGCATCGGACGTCCTTTCTCGTCGTAGTAGACGCCGGTGGCATCCGATTCGCTGGTCAGGGCCCGAGTGATCACGCGGGCGGCGGTGCCCGGGTTGGTCCAGTACTTGATGAGCGGGGCCAGTGGCGAGAGGACGTACTTCGACAGCAGGCGCAGGAACAGGCCGGCGTCACGGCCGAGGTTCGTGCCGGGGGCGAAGCCGGGCTCGATCGCGTTGAACCGCAGGCGGGGTGTCTCGCGCGCGAAGGCCAGCACCGTCGCGAGGTTGCACTGCTTGGACGTGGCGTAGGCGTCTGCCCCGGGCAGTTTCGAGCCGCCGGGCATCCACTCGCCACGCGCGCTCGCCTCGGCAGAGATGTACCGGGCGCCGCGGAACCCGGACATGGTGGCCGCCTTGCGTTCCGGATCTTCCACGGCCGAGACGATGAACACCACCTGCGTGCCGTCTTCGAGGTGGGGCGCGAGCATCTCGGTGAACACGAAGGGCCCGATGTGGTTGGTGGCGTAGGCGAGGTCCCAGCCGAGAGCGTTCGTGCCGGGGCGGTTGGGGAAGATGCCGGCGTTGTTGAGCACACCGGTGATCGGGAGGCCGAGTTCGATGATCTGCGCGGCGGCCCGTCGCACGCTGGTCGGGTCCGAGAGGTCGCAGACGACGGACACCGCCTTTCCGCCTCTGCTCTCGATGCTCCCGCGCACGTCGTCGAGCTTGGCGGCGTCGCGCCCGACCAGCACGACGGTGCCGTGACCGGCGAGTTCGAGGGCGGTGCGGCGGCCGAAGCCGGAGGTCGGGCCGGTGATGACGTACGCGCTGTCGGGCATGACGATCCTTTACTGTCTGACTAGTCAGTCATTGATGGTCGTGCGAGGGCATGAGGAGCAGGAGGGGGAGACGGGTCAGCCGATCATTCGCCAGAGCGCGTCGAAACCGGACCGCGTGTGCTCGTCGGCCTGCTCGGGGTCGCTGATGATGTAGTCGATGGTGGCCTCGGCCAGGGCATTGCACAGCGTGAACACCAAAGCCGCCGGAGCGTCACGCATCGGGCCGTTCGCCCGGCTGCGCTCCATGACCCTTCCCATGCCCGCCATGGCCCGGCTCGCCGCCTCATGCGTGGACGGCGTGATCTCGTCGGAGACCTGGAGCCGCGCCAGCGCCCGGCGCTTCTCGGGGTTGGCCGTGGCCCAGCGCATCCACTGCGACCACATGTGCAGCATCTGCGCCCGGTCATCGGCGGCGGGCAGGCCACCGAGCGCGGCCCCGCCCATCTCGGCCTTCAGTTCCAGGTAGAGCTGGTTGAGCAGATCCGCCTTGGTGTCGAAGTAGGTGAACAGCGACCCGTTCGAGACGCGGGCCTCCTTCGCGATGGCCGCCGTCGCCGCCCCCAGCCCCTGAGCAGCGATGATGCGCATGGCGGCGGTCATGATCGCCGCACGCTTGTCGTCACTTCTCGGCCTGGCCATGATGTCAGCGTATAAAAGAGCGGGCAGTCAGTCAAAGGGTGGGCTCTCTGCTTGGCGGACCCTCTCGACGACCGACCTACTTGCCGGCGGCCTTCGCCGCCTTGGCCGCCGCCTTCATCTCCTGCTTGTGCGCCCGTACCTTGGTCAGGGACTCGGGCCCCCTGATGTCCGCGACCGACCGGAACGCGTCGGGCTCTCCGTAGGCCCCCGCCGCCTCGCGCCACCCCTCGGGACGCACGCCGAGCTGCTTGCCGAGCAGCGCGAGGAAGATCTGGGCCTTCTGCTTGCCGAACCCGGGCAGCTCCTGGAGCCGCTTCAGCAGCTCCTTGCCGGTGGACACGCCCCGCCAGACGGCCTCGGCGTCACCGTCGTACGTCTCGACGAGGTACCGGCACAGCTGCTGCACCCGCCCCGCCATGGAACCGGGGTATCGGTGCACCGCCGGTTTCTCGGAGAGCAGCGCGGCGAACCCCTCGGGGTCGTACGCGGCGATGTCGTGCGCGTCCAGGTCCTCCGCCCGCATGCGCCGCGCGATGGTCGACGGACCCTTGAACGCCCACTCCATGGGCACTTGCTGATCCAGCAGCATGCCGACCAGCGCGGCGAGCGGGCTGCGCCCGAGGAGTTCGTCGGCCTCGGGGTCCTGGGCGAGGTGAAGTGTGACGTCCATGGTCCCGATGATCGCGCGTACGGGCTCAGGTCGCGCGCCAGTACCCCAGCGCGTTCACCCGCTGCTTCGGCAGCCCCAGCTCCTTGCGGACGTACGACGAGAGCGCCCGCGTGGTCGCCGTGTCGCAGGCGATCCAGACGAACGGCTCCGAGGCGGCCCCCAGCAGCTCCGGCAGCTCCTCCTTCACCCGCGCCACCAGATGCGCCCCCGCGTCCCGGCGCGCGACCGCGCGGACCTCGTGCCGTGCGGGGTCGGTGCGGAAGGGCAGGCCGTCGTCCGTGCCGCCCTCGAACCAGACGGTCGCGGGCACCGGCCCCAGCGCGTCGAGCAGGGAGTTGAGCGCGGGCAGGGACGCCGGGTCCGCGACCGCGAAGACCCGCGAGGGGAGCGGCCGCGGCACCTCGAACCCGGTGCCCTGGACGGTCGCCTCGATCGTGTCCCCCGGCTTCGCCGCCCGCGCCCAGTCGCTCGCGCACCCCTCGTGCAGGGCGAACTCCAGGGCGAAGGTCCCGGCCGCCGGGTCCGGGTCCACCAGCGTGTACCCCCGCTGGTGCGGCCTGCCCGCGTTGTCGAACCACAGCCGCACCCACATCGTGGGGTGGACGCCGGTCACCGCCAGCATGCCGCCGTCGCTCAGCCGCAGCCGCCGGTAGTGCGGGGTCACGTCCTCGACGCCCGTCACGGTGAACTCGAAGTCCTTCGCGCGCATCAGCTTGAGGACCGCGCCCTCCCAGCCCCGCCCCTGCCCCATGTTTCCTTCACCTTTCACGTATTATGCGGCCACGACCCACAAACTTAGGTGAGCCTAACCTAAAGGAAAGTAGAGGCACAGGGGTGAGCGCCGAGACCTACCGCGACGCCTGGGGAATCCCGCACCTGCGCGCGGACACCCCGCACGCACTCGCCCGGGCCCAGGGCCGGGTGACCGCCCGCGACCGCGCCTGGCAACTGGAGGTCGAGCGGCACCGCGCCCAGGGCACCTCCGCGGCCTTCCTCGGACCCGGGGCCCTGTCCTGGGACCGCCTCGCCCGCCGTGCCCGGCTCGCGGACACCGCACGCCGCTGCTTCACCGCCCTGGAGCGGAAGGACCCGGAGACCGCGGCCTGGGTGCGCGCGTACGTCGACGGCGTGAACGAGGGGCTCGCCGGGAACGGGCAACCGGCCCCGGAGTTCGCGCGCATCGGCCTCACCCCCGGCCACTGGGACCCCTGGACCCCGCTCGGCGTCTGGCTCGCCACGCACATCCTCTTCGCGGGCTTTCCCGCCAAACTCTGGCGCGAGCACGTCTCCACGCACCTCGGCCCGGAGGCCGTGGCCCTCTTCGCCGCCGACGGCCCCGGCACCGCGGGCAGCAACGGCTGGCTGGTGAGCGGCGAGCGGACCACCACCGGGCACGCGCTCATCGCGGGCGATCCGCACCGCTTCATCGAGGACCCCGGCGTCTACCAGCAGATCCACCTGTCCTGCCCGGAGTTCGACGTCGTCGGCCTCGCGGTGCCCGGCGTCCCCGGCGTCGCCCACTTCGGTCACACCGGCACGGTCGCCTGGGCCATCACCAACGCGATGGCCGACTACCAGGACCTGTACCGCGAGCGCCTGCGCCGCACCGGTGCCGGCGTCGAGGCGCTCGGCCCGGACGGCACCTGGCACCGCGCCGCCCGCCACACGGAGACGATCGACGTCGCGGGGGACGCGGGGCAGCGGGAGACCGTGGAGGTCGAGATCATCGAGACCGACCGCGGCCCGGTGATCGCCGGCGGCCCCGAGGGCCTCGACGACAGCACTCCGGCCGCCCTCAGCCTGCGCTACCCGCCCCGCGTCACCGCCGACCTCGGGTTCGGCGCGCTGCTGCCGCTGCTGCGGGCCCGCCGGGTCGCCGACGTGGACCGCGCCCTGGACGCCTGGGCCGAGCCGGTCAACGTGGTGCAGGCCGCCGACACGGAGGGCGGCCTGCTGCACCGGGTCGCGGGCCGGGTCCCGGTGCGTCCCGCCGCGAACGGTCTGCGTCCGGTGCCCGCCTGGGAACCCGGCCACGAGTGGACCGGCTGGCACACCCCGCCCCGCGCCGGGCTCACCGACGGCGTCGCCGTGATGGCCAACCAGCGCGGCCCGTCCGCCCCGCTGGGCGTCGAGTTCGCCCCACCGCACCGCGCCGACCGCATCGCCGCCCTGCTCGCGGGCAGGGAGCACTGGTCGGCGGCGGACCTGCCCGCGATCCACACGGACACCCACCTGGCGTCGGCCGGCCCCCTCCTGGACCACCTCGCCGCCCTGACCGGCCTGCCCGCGAGCACCGCCCTGGCCCCCGAGGCCGCCGCCCTCCGCGACCGCCTCCTCGCCTGGGACCGGCGCATGGACGCGGACAGCGCCGACGCGGCGGTGTACGCGGCCGTACGGGCGGCGGTCGTACGGCGGCTGGCGGCGCACCCGGCCCTGGCGTCCGCCTCGGCCGCACCCGCCTACCCCGAGGTACTGCAACCGTGGCTCGCGCTGGTGCCGCGCGTCGCGTACGCCCTGGAACACCTCCTGCGCACGGACGACCTGTACGGCATCGACCGCGCGGCGACCGTACGCGCCGCGCTGGAGGAGGTCGCCGCGCGGCCGCCCGCCGGCACCTGGGGCGACACCCACCGCCTGGCCCCTTGGCGGGCGCTGCCGGACACCGCCGCCGCCCGCGAGGACGAACCCGCTCTCTCCGGCGACCACGACTGCGTGCTGTGCACCTCCCCCGTGCCCGGCCTCACCGACCGCGCCGCCCGCGGCCCGGCCGCGCGGTACGTCTGGGACCTGGCCGACCGCGGGAACAGCCGCTGGGTGGTGCCGCACGGCGCCTCGGGCCTCCCGGGCTCGCCTCACCACCGCGACCAGCAGCCCCTGTGGCTCGACGGGGAACTCGCCCCGGTGGTCACCGACTTCGACCGGCTCACGAAGGAATCCGATGACTGACCCGCAAGCGCCCGCGCACCCGTCCGCACCCCCGTACGCCCCCCGCACCCCCGTCCACGAGCAGCACCTGGACGGCTTCGGAACCGTCCGCGTCCTCCCCCTGGACCCCGCCGCGGACGCCACGGTGGTGCACGGCTGGGTGAGCGGGGAACGGGCCGCCTTCTGGGGCATGAACGGCCTGACGGAGCAGCAGGTCGCCGACGTGTACGCGCACATGGCCACCCTCGACACCCATCACGCCTTCCTGGTCGTCAAGGACGCCGAGCCGGTCGCCCTGTTCCAGACCTACGACCCCGCGGCCGACCGGGTGAGCGAGTGCTACGACACCGAGCCGGGCGACATCGGCGTCCACCTGCTCCTCGCACCCGCCGGACCCGGGGGCGCGCGCCCCGGCTGGACCGCCGCCCTGTCGGGCGCCCTCATGGCGTACGTGCTGCTGGGCCTGGGCCGGACGCGGATCGTGGTCGACCCGGACGTGGACAACGAGAAGGCGATCGCCCGCTTCCTCAAGCAGGGCTTCACCGCCGGTCCCCGGGTGGTCCTGCCCGAGGTGGACCTGCCGGACGTGTACCTGCCCGAGAAGAAGGCGCAACTCGCGTTCCTGCGCCGGGAGGTAGCGTTCGCCGGGTGACTGACGCGCCGACCGCCGAGGACCTGATCGCGCACTACGCGCTGGAACCGATCCCCCGCGAGGGCGGCCTGTTCCGGCGCACCTGGGCCGGGCCGGAACGCCCGGACGGACGCCCCGCGGGGACCGCCATCGTGGCCCTGCTCACCGCCCGGCCGGGCGACTTCTCCGCCCTGCACCGCCTGCCGGGCGACGAGGTCTGGCACTTCTACCTCGGCGACCCGCTGGAGCTGCTGCTCCTCGCCCCGGACGGCAGCGCCCGCACGACCGTGCTGGGACCGGACGTGCTCGGCGGGCAGCACGTCCAGTTCACGGTCCCCGCCGGAACCTGGATGGGCGGCAGGGTGGCGGCGGGCGGCCGGTGGTCGCTCTTCGGCTGCACGATGGCGCCCGGGTTCACCTACGGGGACTACGAGCACGGCGAGGCCGCCGGCCTCACGGCGCGCTACCCGGCCGAGGCCGCGCGCATCATGGCACTGTGCCGCCCATGACCCCCTCCCCCTCCCCGCATCTCCTCGACGGTCAGGTCGCCCTGGTCACCGGCGCGGGCGGCGGCATCGGCCGGGGGATCGCGCTGCGCTTCGCCGAGGAGGGCGCCGCGGTGGCGGTGCACTGCCGTACGGCGGTGGCGGCGGCTCGGGAGGTCGCGGAACGCATCCGCGACCGTGGCGGACGCGCCACCGTCCTGCGCGCCGACCTCACCGACGAGGACGCCTGCCGACGCGTGGTGGAGGAAGCCGCCGACTGGGGCGGCGGACGGCTCACCGCGCTGGTCAACAACGCGGGCGTGCAGCCGTTGCGGGAACTGCCCGGCATGACGGCGGCCGAGTGGCGGGCGGTGGTGGACACCAACCTCACCGGTGTCTTCGCGTGCACGCAGGCCGCGGCCGACGTCATGCGGGCCCAGGACGGCGGCGGCTCGGTCACCCACATCGCCTCCATCGAGGCGGGCGCACCGGCTCCCGCGCACGCGCACTACAGCGCCTCCAAGGCGGCGGTCGTGATGCACGCCCGGTCGGCGGCGCTGGAGTACGGCCCGTGGGGCGTCCGGGTGAACTCCGTCTCCCCCGGCCTCGTCGACCGTGCGGGACTCGCCGAGTCCTGGCCGGAGGGCGTACGGCGATGGCTGCGGGCGGTGCCGACGGGACGGCTCGGGCGCCCGGAGGACGTGGGCGACGCGTGCGTGTTCCTCGCCTCCCGGCTGGCGTCCTGGGTGACCGGCCACGACCTGGTGGTGGACGGCGGGGTGACGGCACGCCCGTCGTGGTGAGAGGCCACTGAGCGCGGCGGCCTCCGCGTCCGTACGTATCCCCGACGCAGTGGGTCCCGACGACGGAGATGCGACGTGAGGTGTGGCGACGGTACGCACGCTGGACACCCGGGACGAGCGAAGGGAGCGGACCGGACACAACCCCGGGACCACGGAGGCCGCGGAACCCCGAGTGCTCCCCGGGACCGCCGGGACCGCCGGGACCGCCAGGCCGACGGGGCAAGCCGGGACACGCGTGATCGCCCGGACCGCTGGGGCCGCTGGGACGGCCGGGTAGACCGGGACCGCTGGGACCCCCGGGACCACCGGGCTGGCTGGGACGCCCGGGATTGCCCAGCCCCCCGAAACCGCCCGGACTGCCAGGTCGGCCGGGACCGCCGGGGCCGCCGGGGAGTTCGGCGGCTGGTGGTGTTGGGTGCCGTGCTGGGTCTGCTCCTCCTGGGTGGCGCCGGGTCCGCGTCCGCGCACGCCGCCCTCAGCTCCACCGACCCCGGGGACGGAGCCGTCCTCCAGCGGGCCCCCGGCCGCGTCACCCTGACCTTCAGCGAGTCCGTCGGCCTGCGCGACGACTCCTTCCGCGTCCTGGACCCGAGCGGTCACCGCGTCCGCACCGGGGCGGCCGGGCCCGCGGACGGACGGGCCGACACGGCCCGGGTCGCGCTGCCGGGCGAGCTGGGGGAGGGCACCTACACCGTGGCCTGGCGGGTGGTGTCCGCCGACAGCCACCCCGTCTCCGGCGCCTTCACCTTCTCCGTGGGCAAGCCGTCGCAGACGTCCGCCGCCGTGGACCCGGGCCCCACCGAGGACCCGCTGACCGCGACCCTCCACAAGCTCGCCCGCTACCTCGCCTACCTCGCCGCCGTCCTCCTCATCGGCACCGCCGCCTTCGTCGCCCTGTGCCGCCCGCCGGACCCGGCCCCGCTGCGCCGCCCGCTGGCGGCGGGCTGGTGGACCGTGCTGGCGGCCACCGTCGCCCTGCTGGTGCTGCGCGCCCCGTACGAGGCGGGGACGGGCCCGTCCTCGGCCCTGGACGCCGGCGCGCTCGCCGACACCCTCACCGCGCGCCCCGGCGTGCTGCTGCTGACCAGGCTGGCGCTGCTGGCCCCGGTCGCGCTGTTCCTCGTCCGGGTCTCCCGCACCGACCCGCACCGGCGGCACGGACACCTCGTCATCGCCGGGGGCAGTGCCCTGGCCGTCGGCCTCGCCCTGACCTGGGCCGCCGCGGAACACGCGTCCGCCGGTATCCAGGTGCCGCTCGCGATGACGTCCTTCACCCTGCACCTGCTCGCCACCGCCGTCTGGCTCGGCGGCCTCACCGCCCTGGTCCTCACCCTGCGCTCCACCGCGGACGCCGCCACCGTCGCCCGCTTCTCCCGCGTCGCCTTCGCCTCCGTGACCGTCCTGGTGGCCACGGGCGTCTACCAGTCCTGGCGCGGCCTCGGCTCCTGGGAGGCGCTCACCGGGACGGCGTACGGCAGGCTGCTGCTGGTCAAGGTGCTTCTGGTGGCCGTGCTGCTGGCCGCGGCGGCGGTGTCCCGGAGGTGGACGACGGCGCTGGTGACGGCGTCGGTCGCCGTACCGGAGCCCGACCGGGCGGACCTGCGGGTACCGCAACCAGCGGGCGGCCCGCCGCCGGAGGCGCCGGCACCGTCGCCCCCCGGTACCGAGACCGGCGCCGACCCCGGTGCCGATTCCCTCCTCCGCCGAGGTCTGCGCCGTTCCGTCCTGGCCGAGGCCGTCGTCGCCGCCGCGGTGCTGGCGGTCACCACCGTGCTGACCGCCACCCTGCCCGGCCGCGCGGCGGACGAGGCGGCCGGGGCGGCCGTACCGGCGGGCGGTGTGCTGCCCGCGTCCGTCACCACGATCCCGTTCGAGACCGGCACGGCCGGCCGCGGCACGGTCCAGATCACCCTGGACCCCGGCCGCACCGGCGACAACGCGGTGCAGGCCGTCGTCTTCGGCCCCGACGGCAGCCTGGCCGCCGTACCCGAACTGCGCCTCTCCTTCACCCTCCCGGACAAGGACGTCGGCCCCCTGGAAGCGGACCTGGTCGACCGGGGCGGCTACTGGAGCGCCAACACCCTCACGCTGCCCCTGCCCGGCGTGTGGACGATGAAGGCGACGGTCCGGGTGTCGGAGACCGACCAGGTGAGCGAGACCCGACGGATACGCATCGTGTCCTGAGCCGCACGGGCGCCGCGGACGCCACCGCCGTCGCGGGCACTGCCGGTGCTACGGGTGCTACGGGTGCTACGGGTGCAGGATCACCTTCGTGTAGCCCTCGATCCGCTTGTCGAACTTGTCGTAGCCGGACGGAGCCTGGTCCAGGGGCAGTTCGTGGGAGACGACGAAGCTCGGCTGCGCCCTGCCCTCGATGATCATGTCTCGCAGAGAGCGGTTGTAGCGCTTGACGTTGCACTGCCCGGTCCCGACCCGCAGCCCCTTCTCGAAGAGCTTGCCGATCGCGACGAGGAGCATCCCCTGCTTGGCCTGCTCGTCCGGACCGCCCGGGTCGGCCGGGACGTAGAGCCCGGGAACGCCCAGGGCACCGGTGGGCCGGACCGTGTTGACGAGCGAGTTCAGAACGGTCGCCGGTTCCTCTTCACCGGTTCCGCCCGCCGTGGCCTGGTAGCCGACGGCGTCCACGCCCTTGTCCGTGCCGGCGCCGTCGGTCTGCTCCTTGATCTGCTCGACCGGGTCGCCCGCGGAGAAGTCGACGGGCACCGCGCCGATCTCCTCGGCCTTCCGCAGCCGCTCCGGGACGCGGTCGACGACGAACACCTTCCTCGCGCCGCGCAGCAGCGCCGAGTAAGCCGCCATGAGCCCGACGGGCCCGGCGCCGTACACCGCGACGCTCTCGCCGGGACGAACGCCGGCGAGTTCACAGCCGTGGTAACCGGTGGGGAAGATGTCGGCGAGCAGGATGAAGTCGGTCTCGTGCGCGTCTCCCGCGGGCAGCTTCAGGCAGTTGAAGTCGGCGTACGGGACGCGCAGGTACTCGGCCTGGCCGCCCTGCCAGGGCCCCATGGACACATACCCGTACGCGCCGCCCGCGAAGCCGGGATTGACGGTGGTGCAGTACCCCGTGTAGCCCTCGGCGCAGTTGGTGCAGAAGCCGCAGGCGACGTTGAAGGGCATGACCACGCGGTCACCCTCCTTCAGGCCCGTGACGCCTGGCCCGACCTGATCGACGATCCCCATGTTCTCGTGACCGAAGACGATGCCCGGCTCGGCTGCGGTGCGCCCCTCGTACATGTGCAGGTCCGAGCCGCAGATCGCGGTCGACGTGACACGCACGATCACGTCGTTCGGATGCTGGATGCCCGGCTTCTCGACGTCTTCGACCGCGACGGTGAACGGTCCCTTGTAGACGACAGCCCTCATGGTCGTGACCTCCGTTCGCGCGCGGATTTCCGTGACCCATCTCTCATGGTTCTCCGGTCGACGAGACGGGGCAAGTCGGTAATCTCGGGAATCTCGGGCGAACGAGACGCCCGCCGCACACCGCGAAAGGAGGCCGGAGGGTGTCAGCGCAACGACTGGGAACCCTGCTGGTTCCCGTGCCGGGCCTGTCCGGTACCACTTACCCGCCCGGCACGACGGTGACCGTCCGTGGTCGCGGCGCCACCGTCGACGCCTTCGTCAACGGTGACTGGCTTCCGCTGTCGTGGTGGGAGTTCTCCGACGGACTCCGCGAGGACATCGCCGGCCGCTAGTGGGCCGGGACTCCTCGGTCAGGAGGGCTCCTCGGTGGCCGGTCCCTCCTCGCGCTCGGTCAGCCTGGCCTTGAGCACCGGGCTGACGAGCAGGTCGTACACGAGGACCCCGACGACACCGCCGATGAGCGGGCCGACGATGGGAATCCACCAGTAGCCGCTGAACCAGTCGAAGGAGCCGGGCAGGGCGATGGCGCCCCATCCTTCGAAGAAGGTGAACAGGCGGGGGCCGAAGTCGCGGGCCGGATTGATCGCGTACCCGGCGTTGGTGCCGAAGGTGAGACCGATCGCGACGACGACGAGTCCGATGAGGAACGGGTGGAGGTTGGACATCGGAGCCGTGTTGCGGGTGTCGATGAGCGCGCAGATCAACAGCAGCAGGATCCCGGTGCCCACGATCTGGTCGAGCAGGGGACCCCACCAGGAGTCTCCGAAGTACTCGGCGGGGAACGTGGCGAAGATCGAGTACGTGCTCAGCGAGGTCTCCCGCGTCTCGCCCGCCTTGGTGATGGCCGCGTCGATCGCCCACCGGTAGCAGGCGTACACGAGCGCGGCGGCGACGAAGGCGCCCACTACCTGCGCGAGCCAGTACGGCAGGACCTTGCGCCACGGGAAGTCCCGCCGGACCGCGAACCCCAGGGTCACCGCGGGATTGAGATGCGCTCCGCTGATGCCGCCGGCGACGTAGACGCCGAACACGACGGCCAGGCCCCATCCCCACGAGATGATGAGCCAGTTGGCGGGCCCGAAGTCCGCGGTCTGCCGCCCCGAGCCGGGCAGCCCGGCGACCGCGACGGCCACCGAGCCGACGCCGAACAGGATCAGGACGAACGTCCCCAGGAACTCGGCGCACATCTCACCGCCGAGGCCCTTTCGATAACCGCGTCGATGAACAATGCGTTCGGCCACCGGCCCTCCTTCATTGGAACGGAACAGACCAATCCGCTCATACCCGGAAAAAGGCCGCCCGGATGCTCAACCGGGTGACTGCACCTGATGGCACGCGATATTCCCCCTCTATGGAGCAACGCCGCGCAGAAGCCCGGGCTCGCTCGGCACCCGTCTCCTCGCCGGGTGCCGAGGGAACGCCGGATCGCGTCAGCCCCGTGGCCCAACCCGGGTGGCAGCCGTGGCCCGCCTGCTCGCAGCATGGAGCATGACCGAACCACCTAGCGGGTCCCCCGGCGGGACGCCGTACGACGACCGCGGGGTGCACGCCCGGCACGGGACGGCGCACGGACCGGGTGCGGGGCGGCAGGAGTCCGAGCCCGAGCCGGCCTTCGAGGGGCCGCTGCACCTGCTGTCCCGCGCCGCCTGGCAGACCGTGCTGTTCACCGGTGTCGCCTCGCTGGTCCTGGGCGTCCTGGTCCTGGTCTGGCCGGGCGCCTCGCTGCTCGCCGCCGGCGTGCTCTTCGGCCTCTACCTCGTCATCAGCGGCGTCCTCCAACTGGCCGCCGCCTTCGGCACGCACCGGCGGACCTCGCTGCGGGTGCTGGCCTTCATCAGCGGCGCGGTGTCGATCCTGCTGGGCCTGTTCTGCTTCCGCGGCCCTTTGCAGTCGGTGCTGCTGCTCGCGCTCTGGATCGGCATCGGCTGGCTGTTCCGCGGCGTCACCCAGATCGTGGCCGCCGCGCACGACCCTGCGATGCCCGCCCGCGGCTGGCAGATCTTCCTCGGTGCCGTCACCGTCGTCGCCGGCATCGTCCTGATCGACTCGCCGGTCGAGTCGGCCACCGTCCTGATGCTGGTCGGCGGGTGGTGGCTGGTCGTCGTCGGCGTCGTGGAGATCGTCACGGCGGTGCGGCTGCGGGGGCGGGCGCGTCAGGTCCCGCGCGCCCTGTGAACGGCGCCCGCCCTACGCCGAGCGGGCGGTTCTCGTCCCCGGCGCGATGGGCGGCGTACGGCGGGCGGGGACACGACTGAGATGAGACCCGCCCCGCACGCCGCCGCCCGCCGTGGCGCCTGTCTGCGGGCCCTGGTGCTGCTGCTCGCCCTGATCGTGCCCTGCACGCACGTGACGGTGCGGGCGGCACCGGTCACGGTGGTGGCCGAAGCGGGCGGGTCGGCGGGGGAGTACGACCATCTCGACTCCGCCGTGCGCGTCGTGGGCCGTACCGGCCGGCGCGCCCCCGTGGTGCGGCCGGTCCCGCCGTCCTTCGTGGCGGACCCGCCCCTTCGGTTCGACGCTCGTTCCGAACGGGCCGCAGCCCCTCCCCGCGGCCCGCGCTCCGTCGTTCTGCGCTGCTGACCGCGCCGGACCGGCCCCCGTGCCGGTCCCCCGCGGACAGGGACGAACACGTGACGCACCAGGAACGAGGAATCACCATGCCCCACGACCCCTACGCCGTCCTGCGCGCCCTCCTGCGCGCCGAGGCCGCCCGCCGTACGCCCAAGCCCGGTTCCGCGCCCCGGGAGGCCGAGGAACGGCGGCTCCCGGTGCGGGAACGGAGGCGTGGCTGACGGGAGCATCCGGGCGGCGGGGGCGGGCACGCCCCGTCCCCGCCGTCGGCGGAGTGCCGATTGATCCGGTTTACGGCGTCTTTTCCGGCGCCGCACTCCGGCGCCATGGCTGCGCCCGCAACGTCCGGGCCGGTAGGCTTTCCGTGTGATCTTCAAGCGCATCGGAAACGGCCGGCCGTACCCCGACCACGGCCGGGAAAGCACCCGGCAGTGGGCGGACGTCGCGCCGCGCCCGGTCCGCCTCGATCAGCTCGTGACGACCAAGGGCCAGCTCGACCTGGAGACGCTCCTGGCCGAGGACTCCACCTTCTACGGCGACCTCTTCGCGCACGTGGTGAAGTGGCAGGGCGACCTGTATCTGGAGGACGGTCTGCACCGGGCGGTGCGGGCCGCGCTGCAGCAGCGTCAGGTGCTGCACGCCCGGGTCCTCGAACTCGGCTGACGGGCGCCGACGGGCCTCCGCTTGACCCTTTCGGGTTGCGTTGCGCCGAACCGCGGAACGTCGACTGATCATCTAATAGGCATCACCGCTCCGGCGCACTACGCTGCGCCCATGAGCATGCTGACTCCTCCCGGCATGGGTGGCCAGTACAAGATCACGGGGGACAAGTACCCGCGGATGCGCCCGGCCCGCCGCCGTGGCCGCGTCGCGTTCGTCGCCGTCGCCTGTGTCACCGTTCTCGGAGTGCTGGGCTGGGGCACGCTGCAGCTCATCGACGTCTTCACCGGCGGCGACAAGGCCTCGGCGGCCGGTGCCGCGGGCTGTGTCACCACCGCGCGGGCGAGCGCCTCGCCGGCTGCCGCGGTGCTGCCGAAGCCCGGCCAGGTCACCGTCAACGTACTCAACGCGACGACCCGCGGTGGCCTGGCGCAGAAGACCGCGGACGAGCTGAAGAAGCGCGGCTTCCGCGTGGGCGACGTGAGCAACGCGCCCAAGGAGTACGACAAGAAGGTCACCGGCACGGGGCTCCTGCTCGGGCCGGCCGCCTCCCTGAAGGGTGCGCTCCCCGTGCTCGGCACGCAGCTGCCCGGCGCCGAGCACCGCGCCGACGCGGCCCGCAAGGGCGCCGCCGTCGACCTCATCATCGGCAACGGCTTCAAGGGGCTGGCGAACCGCGCGGACGCCGACACGGCGCTGGCCAAGCTGACCGCGCCGCGGTCGACGCCCGCCGCGGAGAAGAAGAGCTGCTGAGCGGGGCGCCGGGGTACTACTCGGCCGCTCCGTACATGCGGTCGCCCGCGTCGCCGAGGCCCGGGACGATGTAGCCCTGTTCGTTGAGGCGCTCGTCGACCGAGGCCGTCACGACCGTCACCGGGGTCCCGGCCAGCTCGCGCTCCATCAGTTCGACACCCTCGGGGGCGGCGAGCAGCACCACGGCCGTCACGTCGTCGGCGCCGCGCTTGATCAGCTCCTTGATGGACGCGACCAGGGTGCCGCCGGTGGCCAGCATGGGGTCGAGGACGTAGACCTGGCGGCCGGACAGGTCGTCCGGCATGCGCGTGGCGTACGTGGAGGCCTGGAGCGTCTCCTCGTCGCGGACCATGCCGAGGAAGCCCACCTCGGCGGTCGGCAGCAGCCGGACCATGCCGTCGAGCATGCCGAGACCGGCCCGCAGGATCGGCACCACCAGCGGGCGCGGGTGGGAGAGCTTGACGCCGGTGGTCTGCGAGACCGGCGTGTGGATGTCGACCTGTTCGGTGCGCACGTCGCGCGTGGCCTCGTAGGCGAGCAGGGTGACCAGCTCGTCGGCGAGACGGCGGAAGGTCGCGGAGTCGGTGCGCTGGTCGCGCAGCGTGGTGAGCTTGTGGGCGACCAGGGGGTGGTCGACGACGTGGAGACGCATGTCCCCCACAGTAACCGGGCGCCGTGGGGGCGGCGTCCCCGCGGCGGGCAAGGCCACGGACCGCGGATCCACTCGTACGCGGGCGTCAAACCGCCCGGCCGGGGGAAGGTGGGAGATACGGACGCTGGGTGGTGAGACTGTGCCTGACCGGGACTTCCCCAACACGCCGTCCCCCGGCGGGGGGCGGGGTACGGAACGCGGGGCCGAGCCGAGAGCGGTGCCCGAGCGGGAGCGGGAGCGGGAGCGCGAGGTGGAACGGCGTCGGCGCCGGGCCCAGTTCCTGCGCGATCTGGCGGAGGCCCGGCAGTTGCGGGACCGCGTGCAGCCGCGCCGCGTCAAGACCGCCCGGCTGCGGCACGCGATGCGCATGCGCACCTTCCGGTGGTAGTGCCTCCCCTGCTCCCGGGAGGAGTTCCTGACCCGGCCGGGGAAGATCGCGCGCCGCGCCGACGTTGGTGGTGACGGACGTACGCGGGGACCGCGAGAATCCGCGTACGATCCGCACGTGGCGGCGACGAGAGCGCTGCTGGGCGGCTGCCCGGGTACGCACCTTCCGGGACGCCGGTCAAAACAGCCGGACACAGGGCGCCGAAGACGTCCCCTGAGTGCCTTGTTTCTGCCACGATTCCGAGTGGGTGGGGCTCGGAGCACCGCTCCCCCGCCCGTAGCCTCCGCCGGGGGGATCCCCAACCGGCACGCCTAGGACCAGTGGGAGAGTCACGGTGTACTTCGCCGCACTGCTCGCGCGCACCGAAGACGGGTGGGAAGCGAGCGACACAGAGCTCGACGATGTGGAGACCCTGTCGGATCTTGCCGACCTGGCCCGGGAGGCCTCTCCCGACGAGGACACGGTGCTCGTGCTGATCGAGCAGGAGGACGCGTGGTTCGGAGTCGTCCGGGTGGACGGTGAGGAGGACCCTCGTATCTACGTCTCGGACGCCGCCGCGGCCGCCCGCAGCAGCTACGGCGAGATCCTGCTCACCGACGAGCTGCTCGGCCGGGAACCGGGTGACGCCGGCGACGACCTCGACGCCCTCGACCTCGACGGCACGGAGGACGGCGAGTCCGACGACGAGGAGGACGACGGCGACGGCGACGGCACCGCCGCGGCCGCCGGCTCGGGCGAGGCCGTGCCGCACGGGCCGGTCGGCGACGCCGAGGTCCTCGACGACCTCGGGGTGAGCGAGAAGGAACTGCGCTCGATGTCCGGGGACGCGGTCGGGGAGATCGCCGAGGCCCTGGGCGCCGCCGATGTCCTGGAGACCGTCCGCTGACCGCGCCGGCCGGTCAGTGGCCCGAGGAGGCACCGCCCGATCCGGTGCGCGACCGGTGGCGGGCCGCGATGCGGCTCGCCCTCGCCGAGGCCGGGCGGGCGGCGGAGGGCGGGGACGTGCCCGTCGGCGCCGTCGTGCTGGCGCCGGACGGGCGTACCGTGCTCTCCGCCGGGCACAACGAACGCGAGGCCACCAGCGACCCGACGGCCCACGCCGAGGTCCTCGCGATCCGGCGGGCCGCGGCGGAACGGGGCGAGTGGCGCCTGTCCGGCTGCACGCTCGTCGTCACCCTGGAGCCCTGCACGATGTGCGCGGGCGCGCTCGTGCAGTCCCGCGTGGACCGCGTGGTCTACGGCGCCCGCGACGACAAGGCAGGCGCGGCCGGGTCCCTGTGGGACGTCGTGCGCGACCGGCGCCTCAACCACCGGCCCGAGGTGATCGAGGGCGTGCTGGCGGACGACTGCGCCCGGCTGCTCACCGACTTCTTCCGCGACCGCTGACCTGGTCCGTACGGGGTGCCGGAACGGCCGCCCGTACGGCCGTTCGTCGGCCGCAATACCGATTTCTGAGCATGCCGCTCCGTGCTGTAAGGTCTGTCTCGGTAGCGTGTCCGAGCGGCCGAAGGAGCTCGCCTCGAAAGCGAGTGTGGCGCAAGTCACCGAGGGTTCAAATCCCTCCGCTACCGCTGTGAAAGGGCCCCGTCGAAAGACGGGGCCCTTCGTGCGATCATGAGCGACCGAAGGCGTGAGTCGAAAGGGACAGGGGAGGCCGCGGTGGCGGTGAACTCGAAGAAGATCGCCGTCTATGTGCTCGTGGTCTTCGTGCTGTACGTGATCATCACGGATCCGGCCAAAGCAGCCGACTACGTACAGATAGGTTTCCAGGGCATATCCGACGCGGCGGGCGCCGTGGGCGACTTCATGACCTGGGCCGCCAACGGAGGAGAGTGATGATCCGCCATCTGGTGCTGTTCAAGCTGAACGACGGCGTCGGGCGCGACGATCCGCGCGTCGTGGAGGGCGCCGAGGCCTTCCGGGCGCTCGGCGGACAGATCGACGACCTCCGCTTCTGGGAGTGCGCCTGGAACATCAGCGACCGGCCCGTCGCCTACGACTTCGCCGTCAACTCCGCGGTGGACGACGCCGACGCCCTCAAGCGCTATCTCGAACACCCGGCGCACCAGGCGGGCGTCGCGCTGTGGCGGGAGTTCGCCACCTGGGTGATCGCCGACTACGAGTTCTAGTACCACCGCGGGCCCCTGAGCCCCCTCGGCCCGCGCCCCGGCCCCGCACCCGTCCGGTGCGGGGCCTTTCGCGTTCACTCAACACGACGTTATGCGGTGCTTGCACACAGTGGACATGTCTTGTGATGCTATGACCGCTTTTGACGGATGAGTTGACGGAAGAGTTGACAGATCACGAGGTGGAGTTGACCGTGCCGGCCAGTACTGCGCCTCAAGCACCGCCCGCGCCGCCCGCCCAGGCCCAGGAGGCCCCCGCGCCGCAGCGCAGCCGTGGTGCCGACACCCGGGCCCTGACCCAGGTGCTCTTCGGCGAACTGAAGGGCCTCACCCCGGGCACACCGGAGCACGACCGGGTGCGCGCGGCGCTCATCGAGGCCAACCTCCCGCTGGTGCGCTACGCCGCCGCCCGGTTCCGCTCCCGCAACGAGCCGATGGAGGACGTCGTCCAGGTCGGCACCATCGGGCTCATCAACGCCATCGACCGCTTCGACCCGGAGCGGGGCGTGCAGTTCCCGACGTTCGCGATGCCCACGGTGGTCGGGGAGATCAAGCGGTACTTCCGCGACAACGTCCGCACGGTGCACGTACCGCGCCGGCTGCACGAGCTGTGGGTGCAGGTCAACAGCGCCACCGAGGACCTGACCACCGCCTTCGGGCGCTCCCCGACGACCGCCGAGATCGCCGAGCGGCTGCGCATCACCGAGGAGGAGGTGCTGTCCTGCATCGAGGCGGGACGGTCGTACCACGCCACCTCGCTGGAGGCCGCCCAGGAGGGCGACGGGCTGCCCGGCCTGCTCGACCGGCTCGGCTACGAGGACCCGGCGCTGGACGGGGTCGAGCACCGCGACCTGGTGCGCCACCTGCTCGTCCAACTCCCCGAGCGGGAGCAGCGGATCCTGCTGCTGCGCTACTACAGCAACCTCACGCAGTCCCAGATCAGTGCCGAACTCGGCGTCTCCCAGATGCACGTCTCACGGCTACTGGCGCGTAGTTTCCAGCGGTTGAGGTCCGCGAACCGGATCGACGCGTAAGCTCGGCGGGGACTCCGACGGAGTCGAAAGCACGAGCGAGGGGTCACCGGTCAGAGCGAATCGCTCACCAGGGCCGTTGCGGACGGAATCGGGCTGAAAGCCCATCAGACCCCCTGTTTCCAGGGGGTATTCGCATCTCGGATGTCGACATGTCACTACAGCGCGTTGCCGACATGTGACATTCTGCCGGAGACGCGTTTGCCGAAGCTTCGGCTCCGGTATTCAGGTGAAGGCTGCGTTCCCGGCGTGGGAGCGTGTGCCGCGACCGTCCCGCGACCCAAAGGGGGTGGCATGTCCGCAGAACAGGGCAGCTCGAAGGTGCTTGCGCTCGCGGAGAGCGAGACCGCGCCCGACTCGATCGAGGCGCTCGCCGTCGTCGAGCCCGTCGGCCCCATCGACTCCGTCGGCTCCGTCGACGGCACTCAGGCCGGCGACGCCGTGCCGGACCTCGACGCCGTGCCGGCCCAGGCCCTTCCGGCCACGGGGGCCATCGACACCCGCACCCTGTCCCGCTCCCTGTTCCTGCGGCTCGCCGCCCTCGACGAGGACAGCCCCGAGCGTGCCTACGTCCGGGACACCCTGATCGAGCTCAACCTCCCGCTGGTGCGCTACGCCGCCGCGCGCTTCCGCTCCCGCAACGAGCCGATGGAGGACATCGTCCAGGTCGGCACCATCGGCCTGATCAAGGCGATCGACCGCTTCGACTGCGAACGGGGCGTCGAGTTCCCGACGTTCGCCATGCCGACCGTCGTCGGCGAGATCAAGCGGTTCTTCCGCGACACCTCGTGGTCGGTGCGCGTCCCGCGCCGCCTCCAGGAGCTGCGCCTGGCCCTGACGAAGGCCAGCGACGAGCTGTCGCAGAAGCTGGACCGCTCCCCGACCGTGGGTGAGCTGGCCGCCGTCCTCGGCGTGTCCGAGGAGGACGTCGTCGACGGCCTCGCGGTCGGCAACGCCTACACCGCCTCCTCGCTGGACTCACCGGCCCCGGAGGACGACGGCGGCGAGGGCTCGCTGGCGGACCGCCTGGGCTACGAGGACACGGCGCTGGAGGGCGTGGAGTACCGCGAGTCCCTCAAGCCGCTGCTGGCCAAGCTGCCGCCCCGGGAGCGGCGGATCATCATGCTGCGCTTCTTCGCCAACATGACCCAGTCGCAGATCGGCGAGGAGGTCGGCATCTCGCAGATGCACGTCTCCCGGCTGCTCACCCGCACCCTGTCGCAGCTGCGCGAGGGTCTCATCTCCGACTGAGGCCCGCACCGGGACGGCCGGCAGGACAGCGCGGCGACCGCCGCGGCACCTCGGGGGTGCCGCGGCGGTCGTCTTCGTCTGCGCCGGTACCGGCCGGAGGGGCCCGGTGCCGGATCCTAGGGCCTGCCGTCTGGATCATGCCGACGTCGCGGGGCGTGGCACGCACATCTGCGGCGTTGTCGTCGGTTGCCAGGGCTCCGCCCTGTCGCCCTCCTCCGCCTTGCAGCTGCACGCACCACGCCCCGCTCGGGCGGGTTGAAGAGCGCGGTAACTCTCAGCCGACCTGATCCGGACGACAGGTCCTAGCCGAGCGCCAGCCAGGCGACGGCCGCGACGACGATCACGGCGGCCACGATGCCGACGATCAGGCCGACGCGGGGCCCGGACGAGGCGGCGGGGGCCGCCGCCTGCCGGCTCTGCGGGGCGTCGTCGACGAACGCGCGGAACATCTGGGTGCTGCCTGCGGGGTCGTTATTGCCCTGGGGGCCCTGGGTGTTAGCCATGGGCCGAGACACTAGCGAATCCGCGAGTGCGGCCCAAGTGCGGGGCCGCCCAGCCCCCTTGCCCCGGTCCACCCCTTACCACCTGCGCATTTACTTTCGCAATACTTGTCTTTGCCAACTTTTTATGCCGCGTCGACCGTTTTTGTTTGCCTGTAGCAACTAACTGATCCTATGGTTGCCCTAAGCAACGAATCGGGAGGTGCGCATGGCCGAGAGGGCGCAGTACGAGGAGCTGATCCGCCAGTTCAGCGCCTTCGGTGCCGTGAAGCGGGAGATGGGACGGCTGCTGCCGTCCGACTGTCCCGGCGGGTCCGTCGCCGTACTGACGCTGCTCGGCCGCCACGGGGACATGCGCATGAGCAAGCTCGCGGAGCTGCTCGCGGTCGACATGTCGGTCACCAGCCGCCACGTCGCCCACGGCGCCGAGCGGGGCTGGATCGAACGTCTTCCCGACCCCGCGGACAAGCGCTCGCGCATCCTGCGGCTGACGCCCGTCGGGCAGGACCAGCTCGACGAGATCGCCGAGCGGTCCACCCAGCTGCTCTCCCACCGCCTGAGCGACTGGTCCGACGACGAGGTCGGCCAGCTCTCCCGGCTCATGGCCCGCCTCAGGGCCAGCTTCGACGACTGCCGGGCCCCCGCGGCCCGGCCTCCCGCACTGTCCGGGGACGAACAGTCCACCCGTACACCCGCGATCACCATCAAGTAAAGGAAGTCCATGGCAACGACCACACCAGCCGGTGTGCGGGCTCATGCCAAGCACGGGGGAGGCTCCACCGGAGACGCTCCGATGACGCACCGGCAGATCATGGAGGCATTGTCCGGGCTGCTGCTCGGCATGTTCTGCGCGATCCTGTCCTCGACCATCGTCACCAACGCCCTGCCCGAGATCATCGGTGACCTCGGCGGCGGCCAGAGCGCCTACACCTGGGTCGTCACCGCCTCGCTGCTGACGATGACCGCCTCCACCCCCCTGTGGGGCAAGCTCGCGGACCTGTTCAGCAAGAAGGCCCTGGTCCAGATAGCCCTGATCGTCTACGTCATCGGCTCCGTCGTGGCCGGTCTGGCGCAGAACCCCGCGATGCTGATCACCGCGCGGGCCATCCAGGGCTTGGGCGCCGGCGGTCTGTCCGCCCTGGCGCAGATCATCATGGCCGCGATGATCTCCCCGCGTGAGCGCGGGCGCTACTCCGGCTACCTCGGCGCCACGTTCGCCGTCGCCACCGTCGGCGGTCCGCTGCTCGGCGGCGTCATCACCGACACCAGCTGGCTCGGCTGGCGCTGGTGCCTCTACGTCGGCGTGCCCTTCGCGATCCTCGCGCTGATCGTGCTGCAGAAGACGCTGCACCTGCCGGTGCTCAAGCGGAAGGTCAAGGTCGACTGGGCCGGCGCCTTCTTCGTCACCGCGGCCGTCTGCCTGCTGCTCGTCTGGGTCACCTTCGCCGACGACAAGTACTCCTGGATGTCGTGGCAGACCGGTGCCATGGTCGGCGGCGCCGTCGTGCTGACGCTGCTCTTCCTCCTCGTCGAGTCGAAGGCCAGCGAGCCGATCATCCCGCTGCGCCTGTTCAAGAACCGCACCATCACCCTGGCCTCGCTGGCCTCGCTGTTCGTCGGTATCGCGATGTTCGCGGGCACCGTCTACTTCAGCCAGTACTTCCAGCTGGCCCGGGACAAGTCCCCGACCATGTCGGGCGTCATGACGATCCCGATGATCGGCGGTCTGTTCATCTCGTCCACGGTCTCCGGTCAGATCATCACCAAGACCGGCAAGTGGAAGGGCTGGCTGCTGGCCGGCGGCGTGCTACTGACCGCGGGTCTGGGCCTGCTCGGCACCATGCGCTACGACACCCCCTACTGGCACATCGGCATCTTCATGGCGCTGATGGGTCTCGGCGTCGGCATGATGATGCAGAACCTGGTGCTCTGCACGCAGAACCAGGTGGACCCGAGCGACCTGGGTGCCGCCTCCTCCACGGTCACCTTCTTCCGGTCCCTCGGTGGCGCGGTGGGCGTCTCGGTGCTCGGCTCCGTGATGTCGACCCGGATCAGCCACTACGCCTCGGACACCATCGGCTCGCTCAGCCCGCAGGAGCAGGCGGCGGCGGCCAAGGCGTCCGGCGGCGGCTCGATCCCCGACATGGACCTGCTGCCCCCCGGTATCCGTGAATGGCTGGAGAGCGCCTACGGGCACGGCATCGCGGACATCTTCCTGATCGTCGCCCCGATCGCCCTGCTCGCCTTCCTGGTGACGCTGTTCATCAAGGAGGTCCCGCTGCGCACCAAGGGCGCCCTCGCCCAGGCGTCGGAGTCCTCGGCCGAGTCCGCGCCGCCGGTGGCGGGCATCCCCGCCGAGGCCGTCCGCGTCGCCGACGAGCCGGTTCCGGCCGCTGCGATGGCGACCGCGTCGGCCACGCCGTCCGGTGCTCCCGCCGCCTCGGCGGTCTCGGACACCTCGGCCGCCCCGGCCACCACACAGCGGCTGGCCGCCGTCGCCACGACGAGCGGCTCCGGTGAACCGCAGGCGCCCGTCTCCGGCGGCATCGCGGTGCGCGGCTTCGTCCGCGGCGCCGAGTCCGCACCGGTCCCGCAGGCCGCGGTCACGCTGATCTCGCTGGCCGGCCGCCAGCTCGGCCGGTCCGTCGCCCAGGCCGACGGCTCCTACGCCGTCGACGCCCCGAGCGCCGGGTCGTACGTGCTGATCGCCTCCGCCGACGGCTTCCAGCCGCAGGCCTCCACGATCGTCGTCAACGACGAGCCGGTCGCCTACGACGTCCTGCTCAGCGGCACCAGCGGGCTCACCGGCCTGGTCCGTGCCGTGGAGAGCGGGCTGCCGGTCAAGGACGCCATGGTGATCGTCACCGACGTGCGCGGGGACCTGCTGGCCAGCGCCGCCACCGGTGAGCAGGGCGAGTTCTCCTTCACCGAGCTGGTGCCGGGCCCGGTGACCGTCGCGGTCAACGCCGCCGGCTACCGGCCCCGTGCCCTGCCGCTGGAGGTGGGCGGCACCGGCGTCACCCGCGTCGAGGTCGACCTCCAGGCCGGGGCCCAGGTCCAGGGCGTCGTGCGGGCACCGCACGGTCCGCTCGCCGACGCCCGGGTCACCCTGGTGGACGCGGCGGGCAACGTGATCGGCACGGCCACCACCGGGACGGACGGGGCGTACGCCTTCACCGACCTGGACGCCGGTGAGTACACCGTCATCGCGACCGGCTACCCGCCGGTGGCCACCGCCCTGACGGTCGCCGGACCCGGTGCCGACGGTCACGACATCGAGCTCGCCCACCCCGGCGAGTAGCAGAACCCCGGCCCGTGGTGGCGTGCGCGCTCTGAGCGGAGGTGCGCCCGCCCACCACGGGCCGGTTTCTTTACGACCACTTTCTGAGCCTTTGCAGGGAGAAAACGGGATGGGACTGACCGCGAGGATCCGAACGCGGGACGGATGGGCCGTGTCGCACGCGGTCGTCACGGTGACCGACATGACCGGCACGCAGGTGCTGCGCGCCGAGGCGGACACCGAGGGGGCCGTGCGGGACACCACCGCACTGACGCCGGGGGCGTACACCGTCATCGTCACCGCGGTCGGCTACGCACCGGCCGCCTCCAGCGCGATCGTCACCGCGAGCGGCCGGGCCGAGGTCGGCACGGTGACACTGGCCCGCCAGGGCGGCACCGAACTGCCGCCACCGGGGCCGTGGACGGTCGACCCGGCGCACTCCGGTGTCGCCGCCGTCGCCCAGCACCTGGGCATCTCCAGCGTGCGCGGCCGCTTCACCGACTTCGCCGCCACCGTCGAGATCGCGCCGGACGACGTCACCAAGTCCCGGGTGGAGGCGGTGATCCGGGCGGCCTCGATCGACACCGGCAACGGCATGCGCGACACCCACCTGCGCTCGGCCGACTTCCTGGACGTCGAGCGCTACCCGGAGATCACCTACCGCTCCACCGGGGTGAGCGAGGCCGGCCCGGACCGCTGGACCGTCCACGGCGAGCTGGGCCTGCACGGGGTCGTCCGCGAGGTCGACCTGGACCTGGCCTACCTCGGCACCGGCGCCGACCCCTGGGGCGGCACCCGGGCGGCCTTCCGGGCGACGACGGAACTGCACCGCGAGGACTTCGCCATGAACTACAACCAGGTCGTCCAGGCCGGCATCGCCGCCATCGGCACGACGCTCAGGGTCGAGCTGGACATCCAGGCGGTCCAGGGGGAGTCACTGCCCGCGGTGTGACGCACCGCCGGACGCCCGGGCCACCACCTGGGCGCACAGGTCCCGGAGCTTGACGTTCCGGTCCTGTGAGGCCCGGCGCAGCCGCTCCATGGCCCGGTGGGCGTCGATACGCTCCCGGGCCATCAGCATGCCGACCGCCTGGTCTATGACGCTGCGGGAGAGCAGGGCGGTGCGCACGTCGGCCGCCGAGGCCCCTTCCCGCTCGATGCGCAGGGCCTCGTTCACCGCGTCCGCGGCCCGCTCCGCGAAGGCGCGGGCCACGTCCAGTTCCTGGGCCAGGGAGTCGGGTTCGAGGCCGTAGAGGTTGAGCGCGGCGCCCGTCTCGCCCTCGACGGGCAGCGGCAGTGCCAGCACACAGCGCACGCCGGTGGCCAGCGCGTACTCCGTGTACGCGGGCCAGCGGGTCTCGGCCGCCAGGTCCGGGGAGTACCGCGCGCTCCCCGTCTCGGCGGCGTCCACGCAGGGGCCCGAGCCGTTCTCGTACTGGCGCAGGTCCAGGCCGCTGGGCAGGCCGGTACTGCCCGCCAGCGTCATCAGCCGGTCGGCGCGGCGCACCGTGACCGAGCAGGCGTCGGCGCCCGGCACCTGCTGGACCGCCCGGTCGGTCAGGTCGCGCAGCAGGGTGTCCAGGCCCTGGGTGCGGGCGAGGGCGTGGTCAAGCGGCTGCGTGCTCGGGTCCGGGTCCGTGGTCTGCGGGGTCATGACCGTACGGATGTCCCCTCACCGTTCGGTCACACCTCGTCCACCGGAGGCGGAGTTCGCGTCGACGATGCGGCGGGCCAGGTCGCGCAGCTTCACGTTCTCCCGCTGCGAGGCCTTCACCAGGGAGTCGAAGGCACCGGCCGCGTCGATGTCCAGCCGCTCCATCAGGATGCCGGTGGCCTGGCCGATCAGGTCCCGGGTGCGCATCGCCTCGGTGAGCTGCTCGCGCACGGTCGCCGAGTCCAGGGCGAGGGAGACGTGCGCGACGAACAGCCGCCCGACTCGGGTGGCGTCGTCGTCGAAGGCCTGCGGCTTGCGGGCGTAGGCGGTCAGCACGGTCAGGCGGCGCCGGTCGGCGCGCAGCCGCAGGGACAGCGCCGAACGCAGGCCGAGCCCGGACAGGGCGCCGCCGCCGTCCGCCTCGCTGTCGTCCGTGCGCACCACGGGCGTGGTCCACAGGCGCTCCCAGTCCCGGTGCGGCGTGTGGCCGCCCTGCCGGGGCTCGGCGGCGAAGCGCACGGTCTCGTCGGTCCAGGCCAGGGTGCGCAGCCGGCCGCCGCGCTGGATCTCCGAGATGCCCGCGTGCTCGGCGTCGGGCAGCAGGCGTACCGCCAGTGAGACGGCGGTGTTCATGGTGTCGTCGGGGGTGCCCGTCCCGTGCAGGTGCTGAGCCGCCGCGGTCAGTGCCTCGGCCAGCTCGAAGCCCACCGGAAAACGCGGCAAATCAGTAAATTCGGACGCAGCCACCACGAACCTCTTCGGCAAGCGCGGCCTCACGGCCGTGCGCAGGAGAGCTCCGCAGCACATTCCCGACTGCGAGCACAGGACGAACAGCACTTTAGCTGCTCGGTTGCGTGCCGGTGACGCTCGGTCGGCGGACCGGGCGGACGGACGGACGGTGCGCCTTCCGCGCCGCCCCGCGGCATGGTGGAATGGGGAGCGGGTCAGGAAGCGGCCCGGCCGGAAGCCCGACGGACGTCTGTCAGGTGAGTGCTGTGACCTTCCCTCCCCAGTCCTGCGAACCGTGTGAGCCCTGTGATCCGCCCGGGTGCGCCGTACTCGCGATGCCCAGCGAGATCGACTTCTGCAACGCCTCGGGGCTGCTGCCGCTGATCACGACCGCCGTGGAGCAGCGCTCCGACGGACTGCGCCTGCTCGTCCTGGACCTCTCCGCGACCCGTTTCATGGACTCCCAGGGGGTCCGTCTGATCGCCGCCGTGCGCCACCGGCTGCCCGACGGGGCCCTGCTGCGCGTGGTGGCCGTCCCGAAGGGCGTGCCCAGCCGCGTCCTGGAACTCTCCGGACTCCGCCGCGACGTGCCGGTCCACGACAACCTCGCGGAGGCGCTGCGCACGGAGTGCGGGACGGCGCCCTAGGCTGGCGGCATGGCACCGAACATCGCGACGAACACCCGTGTCTCCCTGGCCGAGTTGCTGGACTTCGTACGCCCCCGGCACCGGGCGATCCTGTTGACCCGGCGGGCCGACGGCAGCCCGCAGGGGTCGCCGCTGACCTGCGGGGTCGACGACTCCGGCCGGATCGTCGTCTCGACCTACCCCGAGCGGGCCAAGACCCGCAACGCGCGTCGTGACCCGCGGGTCAGCCTCATCGTGCTCAGCGACGAGTGGAACGGCCCGTGGGTCCAGGTCGACGGCACCGCGGAGGTCGTCGACGCGCCCGACTCCGTGGAGCCGCTCGTGGAGTACTTCCGCAACATCTCCGGCGAGCACCCCGACTGGGACGAGTACCGGCAGGCCATGGTCGAGCAGGGCAAGTCCATCATCCGGGTGACGCCGGAGAAGTGGGGACCGGTGGCGACGGGCGGCTTCCCGGCGCGGCTGGCGGCGGACGACTGAGGGGGCCCTCGGCCGGGGCGCGTGAGGGCCCTTCGCCGGGGCGTGCGACCGGCGCCCGGTCAGCCCCGTTCGACCATGGCGTCGATGCCCGCGACGAGCAGGTCGAGGGCGAACTCGAAGTCCCGGTCCAGCATCTCCGCGACGGTGTCGCCGCCCCGGGCCGCCATGATGTCCTGGGCGTCCTCGATGACGCCCGCGGTGTCCGGCAGCTCGGTCGCCGCGCTCATCGAGTCCTGGTAGTACTCCTCGGGGCTCAGCCCGGTGTCCGCCACCCGGGCGAGGAAGCGGCCCTCGATGGTGCCGTAGCCGTAGACGAACTGGAAGACGGCGGAGATGGCGCCGGTCAGGCGGTGCGCGGGCAGCCCGCTGCGGCGCACGACGTTCTGCACCGACCGGGAGAACGCCAGCGAGTGCGGCCCGATGTTGAGGTAGGTGCCGACCAGCCGGGACGTCCAGGGGTGGCGCACCAGCAGCGCCCGGTTCTCCCGGGCCAGCGCACGCAGCTCCTCGCGCCAGTCGAGGCCGGCGTCCGGGTCCGGGTGGCGCAGCTCGCCGAAGACGGCGTCCAGGGCGAGTTCGAGCAGCTGGTCCTTGGTGTCCACGTACCAGTACACGGACATCGCGGTGACGTTCAGCTCGGCGGCCAGGCGGCGCATGGAGAACCCGGTCAGGCCCTCGGCGTCCAGCAGCCGGACGGTGACCCCGGTGATCCTGTCCCGGTCGAGCCCGGACGGCTGGCCCCCACGGCGCCCACTGCGCCGCCCCTCCCCCGACAGCCACACACTGTCCCGCGGCCCCTCCCGCCCTGCCTTCGTCATGCGCACCTCTCCTCGACTCATCACACGCCGGTCGGCGAAGCGCCCCTTGAGGGACGCGAGGGACCGCGCGAGCGACCACGGACCACCCGCAGCCGCGTCGCGAGCAGGCCACCCGAGCCGTCAGGCGCTCACAACCCCCGAGTCTGCCCGTTCCGCCCTGCGCAACAACACCGCCGCCACCACCCCGCCGAGCAACACCGCCACCGCGCCCACCAACTGGCTGCTCCCCACCCCGGAGGAGAACGCGTCCAGCACCCGCCCCCGCTCGCCCTCATCCTCCGCCGAAGCCAGCGCCGCGGGCAGCGACGTCGCCGATACGGGGGCCAGTGCCGCGAACCGCGAGGTCAGCACGGCGCCCAGCACGGCCACGCCCAGGCCGTTGCCGAACTCCGCCAGCGTGCCGTTGACGCCCGCGCCCACTCCCGCCCTGGCCGGCGGGATCGCGCTCATCAGCGCGTGGGCCATGGCCGGGTTGCCGAGCGCGCACCCCACGCCGATCAGCAGCAGCCCCAGCAGCGGGCCGGCGTAGCCCTGCCCGGTCAGTGTGGCGATGGCCACCAGGCCCGCCGCCATCAGCATCATGCTCAGCAGCACCGCCACCGGCGTACCGAGCCTGGCCAGCCACTTCGCCGACACCCCGGAGAAGTTCAGCAGCACCACCGTCAGGGCCAGCGGCGCGGTCCGCAGCCCGGCCTCCAGCGGGCCGTACCCGAGGACGAACTGCAGGTGCTGGGTGAGCAGGAACAGCGCACCGCCCATGCCGAAGGCGATCAGCACGAGACCGGCCACCGCGCCGGTGAACCGCTGGTCGCGGAAGAAGGTGAGGTCGAGCATCGCGTACGGGACGCGGCTCTCCCAGTAGGCGAAGAGGGCGAGCACGCCCACGGCGACGGCGGCCGTGGCCAGGACCCGTCCCGACGCCCAGCCGTGCCCCGGGCCGGAGATGATCGCGTAGACCAGCGCGGCCATGCCGACCGTGGAGAGCAAGGCGCCGAGCAGGTCGGGCCGGTCGCCCTGCCGGTTCTTCGACTCCGGGACCAGGGCCACGACCGCGACCAGGCCGAGGGCCACCACCGGCAGGTTGATCAGGAAGATCGCGCCCCACCAGAAGTGGTCCAGCATGAACCCGCCGATCAGCGGCCCGCAGGCGAAGCCGAGCGCGCTGACCGCGCTCCAGATGCCGATGGCCTTCGCGTGCTCGGCGGGCGCGAAGATCTGCATGACCACGGCGAGCGTGGTGGTCAGCAGCAGGGCGCCGCCGATGCCCATGCCGGCCCGCGCCGCGATCAGCTGGCCGGTGGTGTCCGCGAGTCCGGCCGCCAGCGAGCCGATCCCGAACAGGGCGAGGCCGGTGGCCAGCATCTTCTTGCGGCCGTACCGGTCGGCCGCGCTGCCCGCGGTGAGCAGCAGACCGGACTGGACGAGCGAGTAGGCGTTGATCATCCACTGGATGTCGGAGGTGGCCGCGCCCAGCTCGTCGGTGAGCGAGGGGACGGCCACGTTCAGCACGGTGTTGTCCAGGACCACCGTGAGCTGGGCGAGGCTGATGACACCGAGGATCAGCCAGCGCTGCGGGTGGCCCTGGACCGGGGGTACGGTTCCCCGTTCCTTGGCGGATTCCTGGGGTGATGTCGTCATGTTGTACAGCGTATAGCGAGCCCTATACGCTGTACAACGGTGCCTCGTCCGGAGGGATTCAGTCCGTCGGTGAGGTGAGGTCGTAGAAGGTGGCCGAGCCGGCCGTGACCTCCTTGAAGTTGGCCTCGACCCACGAGGTGATCTGCGAGGCGGTGCCGGAGTCGCCGCCCATGCCGCCGCCCGCACCGCCGCCGATGAAGTAGTGGATCCGGCCGTCCGCCACGTACTGCTTGAACTGGGCCAGGGTCGGCGACGGGTCGGTGCCGTTGAAGCCGCCGATCGCCATCACGGGATCGCCGGTGCCGAGCTGGTAGCTCGCGGCGTTCTGGGAGCCGATCGCGGCGGCGGCCCAGGTGTACGCCTCGGCGTCGGCCTCCAGCAGCTTCTTCGCCTCGGAGCCGACTTCGGCGCCGTCGAGCAGGCCGCCCATGCCGCCGCCCGCACCCATGCGGCCGCCTTCGCCGGCCGGGGCGTTCGGCGTCCGGCCGTTCTGGCCGTTCGGCGTCTGGCCGTTCTGATTGGTGCCCCCGGCGCCCGGGGCGGTGCCGCCGCCGGGGAAGCCACCACCGGGACCGCCCTGGGCCTGCCCCTGGCCCTGACCGCGTGGGTTCCCGCCGCCCGGGAAGCCGCCGCCCCCGGGGCCGCCGCCACCGCCGGGGCCGCCGCCCCTGCTCGCGCCGGCCGGACCGGCCGTGACGATGGAGCCGCTGTGCCCCTCCCGCACGGTGCTGAGCGTGTACGCGGTGGGCGCGGCCAGCGACGCCACGAGGCCGAGCCCGGCCGCCGCGAGGGCGGTCCGCCGCCCCACCCGCCCGGCGAAGACCAGCCCGAGCGCGGCGACCAGGCCGCCGACCAGGACCGGCACCCTCAGCCAGGGGAGGTAGTCGGGCGTCCGGTCGAGCAGGACGTAGCCCCAGGCCGCGCTCGCCGTGACGGCGGCGGCGAGAGCGAGCGACGCCCAGGGGCGCTCGCGGCGTTCCCACAGGGTCGCGGCGCCCATGCCGATCACGGCCGCCAGGTACGGCGCGAGGGCCACCGTGTAGTACTGGTGGAAGATGCCGGCCATGTAGCTGAAGACGGCCGTGGTCATCAGCAGCGAGCCGCCCCAGACCAGGAGGGACGCGCGCGCGGTGTCCGTGCGGCCGGCGCGGCGCGTGGCGAGCAGGCCCGCGGCGAGCAGGACCAGGGCGGCCGGGAGCAGCCAGGAGATCTGGCCGCCGATCTCGGAGTTGAACATCCGGTCCCAGCCGGTCTCGCCCCACTGCCCGCCACCACCGCCCCCGCCCATGCCGCCGCCCCCGCCGCCGACACTGCCGGTCTCCTCGCCGTTGAGGCGCCCGAGGCCGTTGTAGCCGAAGGTCAGCTCCAGGAAGCTGTTGTTCTGCGACCCGCCGATGTACGGGCGCGACGAGGCCGGCCACAGCTCGACGACCGCGACCCACCAGCCGCCGGAGACGACGATCGCGGCGGTCGCCAGCGCGAGCTGCCCGAGGCGCTTCCTGAGCCGCACCGGCGCGCAGACCCCGTAGACGAGGGCGAGGGCGGGCAGGATCAGGAAGGCCTGGAGGGTCTTCGTCAGGAACGCGAAGCCGATCGCGACGCCCGCCCACACCAGCCACTTGGTCCGGCCGTCCTCCAGCGCCCGTACGACGAGGTAGCAGGCGGCGGACATCAGCAGGGCGAGCAGCGCGTCCGGGTTGTTGAACCGGAACATCAGCGCCGCGACCGGGGTGAGCGCGAGGACGGCGCCCGCGACGAGTCCGGCCGCGGGGCTGAACCGGCGGCGCACGGCCGCGTACACGACGGCGACCGTGCCCACCCCCATCAGCACCTCGGGGACGAGGACCGACCAGGAGGAGAGGCCGAAGACCCGCACCGCCAGCGCCATCGGCCACAGCGCGGCCGGGGGCTTGTCGACGGTGATGGCGTTGCCGGCGTCGAGCGAACCGAAGAAGTACGCCTTCCAGGACTGGCTGCCCGCCTGCACGGCCGCCGAGTAGAAGGAGTTGGCGTAGCCGGAGGCGCTCAGGTCGCAGAGGTAGAGGAGGGCGGTG
This sequence comes from Streptomyces sp. MH60, assembly GCF_002939385.1. GTDB lineage: Bacteria > Actinomycetota > Actinomycetes > Streptomycetales > Streptomycetaceae > Streptomyces. The sequence continues at coordinate 33,372 of NZ_MULI01000058.1, forward strand.
GCCAGCAGGAGGCCGAGGAAGGCGGGGCGTACCCAGCGCGGGTCCTCGGGGCGGCCGCGCCACACCCGGCCGAGCCGGGACCGCCGGGGCTGCCGGTGGGCGGGCGACGGTCCCCCGCTCTCGTCGGCGGGGGCGCCGGTGCCGTCGGCGTGCGTGGCCGGGTCGTAGTGCGTCGTCATCGGGCGTCGCTCCAGGTGCGCTGCGGGTCCGGCAGGTGAGGTTCCGGGGAGGGGGCCGTGGGCGGTGTGTCGGGGAACACCCAGGCGCGGAAGAGCAGGAAGCGCAGCACGGTGGCCGCAAGGTTGGCGGCGATCAGCACCGCCAGCTCGGTGGAGTGGTCCGGGTCGGTCGTCGCCGCGCTCAGGGCGGCCAGCGAACCGCTGGTCAGCGCGAGTCCGATGCCGAAGACGACCAGCCCCTGCGCCTGGTGCCGCACGGCGCCGCCCCGGCCCCGCACCCCGAAGGTCAGCCGCCGGTTGGCGGCGGTGTTGGCGACCGCCGAGACCAGCAGCGCGAGCGCGTTGGCGAGCTGGGAGCCGGTGAAGTGGCGGAAGCCGCTGTAGAGGAGCAGGTAGAAGAGGGTGGACAGGACGCCGACGACGCAGAAGCCGACGAGTTGCCGGGCCAGCCCCTGCGGTACGCCGGTCAGGTCGCGGTCGCGCGGGTCGTCGCCGAAGGGGCGGGCCAGCCGGTCCAGCGGCAGCGACCCGGTGGCCAGGGCCTTGCCGACCCGCCACACGCCCTTGAGGTCCTCGGTCGCCGTCCGCACGATGTGCACGGTGGAGTCCGGGTCGTCGACCCAGTCGACCGGCACCTCGTGGATCCGGCACCCGGCGCGCTCGGCGAGTACCAGCATCTCGGTGTCGAAGAACCAGCCGGTGTCCTCCACCAGCGGCAGCAGCACCTGGGCCACGTCCCGGCGGATCGCCTTGAAGCCGCACTGGGCGTCGGAGAAGCGGGCCTGGAGGGAGCCGCGCAGGATGAGGTTGTAGCCGCGGGAGATGAACTCCCGCTTGGCGCCGCGCACCACCCGCGAGCTGCGGGCGAGCCGGGAGCCGATCGCGAGGTCCGAATGACCGGAGATCAGCGGGGCCACCAGCGGCAGCAGCGCGTTCAGGTCGGTGGAGAGGTCCACGTCCATGTAGGCGAGGACCGGTGCGTCCGAGGCCGACCAGACGGAGCGCAGGGCCCGGCCCCGCCCCTTCTGCTCCAGCCGGACGGACCTGACGGCGGCGAGGTCGGCCGTCAGGCGGGCGGCGACGAGCGGGGTGCCGTCCGTGGAGGCGTTGTCCGCCACCGTGATGCGGAAGGCGTACGGGAAGGTCCGGGTGAGGTGTTCGTGCAGTCTCCGGACGCACGGCCCGAGGTCTTCCTCCTCGTTGTAGACGGGGACCACTACGTCCAGGACAGGCGTACCGGCTCCTGCGGCCGGGAGGTGCTCCCGCGCCGGCAGGGAGCCGGGAGAAGAGTCGGTTCGCATGGGACCGACTCTTCTCAACTCCCCTGTCGCACCCGTGTGGTGGGACTGTGCTGCGCCTGTGAGTGCGCTCGCCGGTCCGGCCGGTCGTGGACCGCGGGGAGGGACCGGTCGTGGACCGCGGGGAGGGACCGGTCGTGGACCGCGGGGAGATACACGGTGAAGACCGTCCGGCCCGGCGCGCTGTCGGCCGTCACGCCACCGCCGTGCGCGGTTGTCACGGCCTGCACGATGGCGAGTCCGAGGCCCGTCGAGCCGGTCGCGCGGGACCGCGCGGAGTCCCCGCGGGCGAACCGTTCGAAGACGCGCGGCAGCAACTCGGCGGGGATGCCCGGCCCGTTGTCCACCACGTCCACGCAGAGCCAGGTCCCGTCGCGTCGCACGCGCGCCGTGACGGTGGTGCCCGGCGGAGTGTGGTTGCGGGCGTTGCCCAGCAGGTTGACCAGCACCTGCTGGAGCCGGGCCGGGTCCGCCGACACCAGGGCCGGTTCGTCGGGCAGGTCGAGCCGCCAGGTGTGGTCGAGACCGGCCGCGCGGGCGTCGCTGACGGTATCCACGACGAGTGGTACGAGGTCGGTGCGCCCGAACTCCAGCGGCCGTCCGGCGTCCAGGCGGGCGAGCAGCAGCAGGTCCTCGACCAGCAGGGTCATGCGGCCGGCCTCGGACTCGATGCGGCCCAGCGCGTGCCGGGTGTCGGGGCCGACCTGTTCGCGTCCCCGGCGGGTGAGTTCGGCGTAGCCGCGGATGGAGGCGAGGGGGGTGCGCAGTTCGTGGCTGGCGTCGGCGACGAACTGCCGTACCCGCGTCTCGCTCTGCTGCCGGGCGTGCAGGGCTCCGTGGACGTGGTCCAGCAGCCGGTTGAGCGCGGAGCCGACCCGGCCGACCTCGGTGTGCGGGTCGCACTCGGACTCCGGGACCCGTTCGTCGAGGTTCACCTCGCCCGCGTGCAGCGGGAGTTCGGAGACCCGGCCGGCGGTGGCGGCCACCCGGCGCAGGGGGCGGGTGGCGACGCCGACGATGACGGCTCCGGCGAGGGAGGCGGCGACGAGACCGGCGGCGGTGACGCTGGCCTCCACGAGGATCAGGGTGTTGATCGTCTCGGTGACGTCGGAGGTGGGCAGGGCGGCGTAGTAGCCGTCGTGGTACTCGACGCGGTAGTCGCCGAGGCCGGGGATCCCGACGGTGTGCGCCCCGCCGTCCCGGGGGACGGCGGCGAGCGCGGTGCGCTGGGCCTCGTCGAGGGAGACCGGCGTCGTCCTGCTGGGGTCCGTGCTCTCGTCGTCCTTCTTGCCGTACTTGGCGTCGACGACGGCACCGTTCCGCGTCTCGGCGACGATCGTGTCGCGCGGCTGCGGTCCGCCGTGCGTGACGAACTCGCCGAGGTCCATCCGCTGCTTCACCCCGCCGCCGGGGCCCGGTTGGCCCGGCGGCCCGAAGCCGGACACCCGCCTTACGACCTCGCCCACCTGCCCGTCCAGCTGCTCGTACAGGTGCGAGCGCAGCGCCACCGTCGTCACCGTGCCGATCACCGCGCAGACCACCGCGATCAGTGCCACGGACGCGACGACGAGCCGCGTCCGCAGGGTACGCGGCCGCGGTCGTCGCCTGCGGCTCATGACACCGCGGGCTTGATCAGGTATCCGGCGCCGCGCCGGGTGTGGATCATCGGCTCGCGCCCCGCGTCGATCTTCCGGCGCAGGTAGGAGATGTACAGCTCCACGACGTTGGCCTGGCCGCCGAAGTCGTAGGACCACACGCGGTCCAGGATCTGCGCCTTGCTCAGCACCCGTCGCGGGTTGCGCATCAGGAAGCGCAGCAGTTCGAACTCGGTGGCGGTGAGGTGGATGCCGTCGCCGCCGCGGGTGACCTCGTGGCTGTCCTCGTCGAGGGTGAGGTCGCCGACGACGAGGACGGAGTCGGAGCGCCGGTCGGCGGCACCGGAGCGGCGGATCAGTCCGCGCAGCCGGGCGACGACCTCCTCCAGGCTGAACGGCTTGGTGACGTAGTCGTCCCCGCCCGCGGTCAGCCCGGCGATCCGGTCCTCGACGGCGTCCTTGGCGGTCAGGAACAGCACCGGCACGTCCGGCAGGTCGCGGCGCAGCCGCCCCAGCACGCTCAGTCCGTCCATGTCGGGCAGCATCATGTCCAGGACGACGGCGTCGGGCCGGAAGTCGCGGGCGGTCTGGACGGCGCCGTGGCCGTCTCCGGCGCTGCGGATCTGCCAGCCCTCGTAGCGCAGGGCCATGGACAGCAGTTCGGTGATGGACTGCTCGTCGTCCACGACAAGCACCCGGACGGGGCTCCCGTCCGGCCTCAGCAGTTCGGTGCGCCCCTGGGGCGAGATCGTGGTCATGGCGGACACCATGTCGGGGCGCTCTGAGAGGGCCCTTTCCCCAAGCTGTGATTTCTCTGAGAAACCCGCGGGCGCGTCCCGGGACGGCCCTTCAGGCCTCGCCGGTCAGCCCCTCGGCCGTGAGGGTGAGGTGGCGGACCAGTACCTCGGCCGCGGTGTCGGCGTCGCGGGCCAGCGCCGCCTCCTCCAGCCTGCGGTGCTCCTCGACGCCGTCCCGGCCGGGATTGCGGTGCGTCGACCAGCGGCGGGCCAGTTCGCTCGCCGTCCACAGTCGGTCGAAGGTCTCCAGCAGGACGGGGTTGCCGCAGCCCTCCATCAGGGCGCGGTGGAAGAGCCGGTGCGCCTCGGACCACGCCTCGCTGTAGTACTCGCCCTCCTCCGGCGTGTACGCGGGCGTGCGGGACAGCCGGTGGTGGGCGGCGCGCACCCGGGCCTCCCAGTCGACGTCGCCGCGCTCGACGGACATGCGCAGCAGGACCGGCTCGATGGTGCGGCGGGCCTCCGCGATCTCCTGCCAGCGGCGGTCGGAGTAGGCCGGGACGGCGAAGCCGCGGTTGGGCAGCCGGTCGGCGAGCCCGTCGCCGACCACCCGGACGAGGGCCTCGCGCACCACGGCGAGGCTCACGCCCTGCTCCTTGGCGAGGTCCTGCGGCTTGAGGGCGGTGCCGGGGGCGTGGTCGCCGCGCATGATCGCGTCCCGCAGGTGTGCGTAGACCTGCTCGGAGAGCATCCGCTTCCCCGTCGGCGGGGGCGAGGTGGGGCCGGTCTGAGTCATGGGAAGCAGCATAGACGATCTCTTGAATAATCGATTATCAGTGTTATGGTCGATCGCAGTGGCCGCCACGGCCGCCCGCACCGCACACGGCCCGGCACGGCCCACAGGGCCGGCCCGCCCGAAAGGAAAACGACGCGATGAGCCCCAACAACCCGTTCGCCCGCCTCCCCGAGGCGGCCTCCTTCACCCTCACCAGCACCACCGTCACCGACGGTGCCCCCTGGCCGGACGCCCAGCACTCCTCCGGCGTCCCCGGCGGCAAGGACCTCTCCCCGCAGCTGTCGTGGAGCGGCGCGCCGGAAGGCACCAGGAGCTACGCCGTCACCGTCTACGACCCCGACGCCCCCACCGGGTCCGGGTTCTGGCACTGGGCCGTCGCCGACATCCCCGCCACCGTCACCGAACTGCCCGAGGGCGCCGGCGACGACACCGGCTCGGGCCTGCCCGAGGGCGCCTTCCAGCTCCCCAACGACGCCCGCGCCGCCCGCTACATCGGCGCCGCCCCGCCGGCCGGGCACGGCCCGCACCGCTACTTCGTCGTGGTGCACGCCCTCGACGTCGAGTCCATCGGCGTCCCGGCCGACGCCACCCCCGCCCTCCTCGGCTTCACCCTGGCCGGGCACATCCTCGGCCGCGCGGTCCTGACCGCCACCGCCGAGACCCCGGCCTGACCCACCCCGTGTCCAGGCTCATCGACACCACGGAGATGTACCTCCGCACCGTCCTGGAACTGGAGGAGGAGGGCGTGGTCCCGCTGCGCGCCCGCATCGCCGAGCACCTGGACCAGAGCGGCCCCACCGTGAGCCAGACCGTCGCCCGCATGGAACGCGACGGGCTGCTGCGGATCGCCGCCGACCGGCACCTGGAGCTGACCGACACGGGCAGACGGCTGGCGACGCGCGTGATGCGCAAGCACCGGCTCGCGGAGTGCCTGCTGGTCGACGTGATCGGCCTGGAGTGGGAGCAGGTGCACGCCGAGGCGTGCCGCTGGGAGCACGTGATGAGCGAGGCCGTCGAACACCGCCTCCTGCGCCTGCTGCGGCACCCGACCGAGTCGCCCTACGGCAATCCGATCCCGGGCCTGGCGGAACTGGGCGGCAGGGACACCGCGGTCCCGCACCCCGCCGGGAGCACGGTCAGCCTGAGTGACCTGCGCCCCGGTCCGGACGGCGCGAGCGCGGTCGTCCGGCGCATCGGGGAGCCGGTCCAGACCGACCGCGGGATGCTGTCCGCCCTGCGGCGGGCCGGGGTGCGGCCGGGCGCGGTCGTGAGCGTCACGGCGTGGCCCGGCGGCGTGGCGGTCGGCAGCGGCGACCGGACCGCCCGGCTCCCGGCGCGGACCGCCGCGCACGTCTTCGTCGCCCCGCTCTGAGCCCGCACCTCAGCTCCGCCGGCCCTCCTGGCCCTCCTGGCCCCGCTGGTTCCCCGGCAGCCCGAAGAGCCGGGCCGCGTTGTCGTGGCACACCCCGCGCAGCCACTCGTCCCCCAGCTCCAGCCGCTCCAGGGCGTGCAGCTGGTGCAGGTAGGGATACGGGATGTTGGGGAAGTCGGTGCCGAGCAGGACGCGGTCGCCCAGGTCCGCCAGCCGGGGCAGCGCACGGCGCGGGAAGGGCGCGAGGCGCTCACTGAAGTCGGTGAACGCCATGGTCGTGTCCAGCCGCACCTCCCCGTACCGCTCGGCGAGGTCCAGGAAGTCCTCGTACTCGGGCATCCCGAGGTGCGCGGCGACCAGCCGCAGCCGGGGGTGCCGCGCCAGCACCCGCGCGATCGGTTCGGGCCCCGTGTGCTTGCCGGGCGCCGGGCCCGAACCGCAGTGCACGACGACCGGGACCCCCGCCTCGGCGAGCACGCCCCACGCCGGGTCGAGCAGCTCGTCGGCCGGGTCGTAGGCCCCCACCTGCACATGTGCCTTGAAGACCCGCGCCCCGGCCTCGACGGCCCGGCGGACGTACGCCTCGACGCCCGGCTCGGGGAAGAGGGTGGAGGTGTGCAGGCAGTCGGGGGTGCGGCGGGCGAAGTCCACCGCCCAGTCGTTCAGCCACTGGGCCATGCCCGCCTTGTGCGGGTAGAGCATCGCGGTGAAGGCCCGCACCCCGAACGCGCGCAGCAGCTCCGCGCGTTCGTCCTCCTGGTGCCGGTAGGTGATCGGCCACTCGACCCCGCCGGTCAGCGGCCCGAGGGCGTCGAAGTAGGCCCAGACCTTGCGCAGCACCCGCTCGGGCATGAAGTGCGTGTGCACGTCGATCAGCCCGGGCAGCCCGAGCCCCTCCCAGAACCGGCGGACCTGCCTCACCTCGTGATCACTCATGCGGCCACGATGGCGCCCCGCGCTCCCCTGAACAAGGGGGCGAGGGGGCGAGGGAACGCCCGGGAGACGAGGTCAGAACAGGCCGTCCTGTACTCCGGCCGCTCTTCTGAGCTCCCGCAGGGGCACGGCGCACGGCTCGCCGCCGGCGGCCAGCAGCTCCCACCCCGTCATCAGCCGGGTGTCGAGCACGACGACCCCGCGCTCCGTCGCCAGATGCAGATCCGGCCCGGCGGCGGCCACCAGCTCACCCCCGATCGCCCCGCCCGCCACCAGCTCGGCCACCTCCGCCACGGCGGCCGGCCCGCACTCCGCCCCCGTGATCCCGAAGACACCGGCGTGGTCGACGCCCCGGAACGGCTCCGGCGTCAGCGCCTCCGGCCAGCCGCCGAGCGCCGCCGCCCGCGCGTGCAGCCCGGCGATCTCGGCCGTCCGCTCCGCCTCCGACTCGGGCAGCGCGGCCCGCACCGCGCGCTTGTGGGCGTACGGGATGCGGTCGGGCACGCCCAGCGCCGCCCGCAGCAGCTCCTCGGTGCGGCGCGCGGCCATCAGCGGCCCGCGGCCCAGCCAGCTGAAACACACGGCCCCCTGCTCGAGGAGCCGGGCGGAACCCCGTTCGTATGCGGTGATCCCCACTTTGACGAGGCCCGGACCGAACCACGCCAGATAGACGCGGTACGGCCGCGGATCGTCCGCCATGGTGTCGGCGGCCACGGAGTGGGCCCGGTCCAGCCGGGCGCACTCCTCGCACCGCGCCCCCGTACTCCGCCCCGGCACGCCGGCCCGCACCGGGCACGCGTTCCCCCGTGCTCCCCTACACGTCCGCACACCCCCCTCGGCGACCGCGAAGGCCACCCGCTTCCCCCGGGCCAGCACACTGCGCCGACCCCCGACCCACGTCAGCACGGGACCGTCCGCCGCCCACCGCAGCCCCGCGCACTTCCATGCCTGTGCCATCCCCACCGACAGTAGAGGGCACCACTGACAACGGCCGGTGACCGGAGCCCACGACGACGTCCGGGCGGGCACTCACTCATGGTGAGCGCCCGCCCGGACGTACCGTATGACCATGGCAGAAAGTGAACCGATGTGCCCCGAGCGTCTGCTCATGGAGCACGTCACCAGCCGCTGGGGCACCCTGGCCCTGATCGCTCTGCTCGACCGCCCCTACCGCTTCAGCGAACTGCGCCGGGAGATCGGCTCGGTCAGCGAGAAGATGCTGGCCCAGACCCTGCGGACACTGGAGCGGGACGGCCTGGTCGACCGCGACGCCAAGCCCGTGATCCCGCCCCGCGTGGACTACTCCCTCACCGACCTCGGCCGCGAGGCCGCCGAACAGGTCCGGGACCTCGCGCGCTGGACGGAGCGCCGGACGGCGGCGGTCGAGCGGGCCCGGGGGGCGTACGACGCGGACCAGGCGTGACGCGCCGCCGCCCCCGACGGCGTCACGACTCCAGGAGATGCTTCACGACTTCAGGAGATGCTTCACGACTTCAGGACCGCCTTCATGACTTCAGGACCGCCTTCATGACGCTCTTGGCGATGGGCGCGCCGAGCCCGCCACCGGAGATGTCCCCGCGGGAGATGTCCATGTCGGTCGGGTCGATGAACACGGCCACCGCGACGGAGGACCCGTCGTCCTTCTTGCCGTAGGACACGAACCAGCCGTACGGCACCTCGTCGTTCACGTTGACACCGCGCTGCGCGGTACCGGTCTTGCCGCCGACCGTGACACCGTCGATCTGGGCGCGGCGGGCGCTGCCCTCCTTGGCGGTGAACTCCATCATCTCCTGGACCTTCTGCGCGGTCTCGGCGGAGACCGCCTCGCTCATCACCGCGGGCTCGGTCTTCTCCAGGGTGTCGAGGTCCGGGCCCTTGACCTCGTCGACGACGTAGGGCTGCATCACCTTTCCGTCGTTGGCGATCCCGGCGGTGACCATGGCCATCTGCATCGGCGTACTGGTGAGGCTGCCCTGTCCCATGCCGGTGAGCGCGGTGCCGGGCTTGTCGAGGTCCTCGGGGTAGAGGCTCTTGCTGGCGAGCAGGTCGCCGAAGTCGTCGGAGTAGACGTCCTCGTTGAAGCCGAACTTCTCGGCCGTCTCGCGCATCTTGTCCTGCCCCAGCTTGGAGGCGGCGTCGAGGAAGACGTTGTTGCAGGAGTGCTGCATGGCGGTCTTCATCGATGCCTTGTTGCAGACCGCGTCACCGGCCTCACTGCCGATCTTGTTGGTGGACTGCGGCAGCGGATACGGGGAGACGGCGTCCGTGCGGGCGTCGACGTCGCTGACGATCCCGTGCTCCAGCGCGGCGGCGGCGGTGAGGATCTTGAAGGTGGAGCCCGGCGGGTAGGTCTCCCGCAGCGCGCGGTTGGCCAGCGGCTTGTTCTTCTTCTTGTCCAGCGCCACGAAGCGGTCGGACTCCTTGAAGGTGCTGCCCGCGAACGCGGACGGGTCGTAGGAGGGCGCCGAGACCAGCGCCAGCACCTTCCCGGTCTGCGGGTCGAGCGCGACCACGGCCCCCCGGGCGCCCTTCAGATCGGTCAGCCCGTCCCAGGCGGCCTTCTGCGCCTTCGGGTCGATGGTGGTGACCACCGAGCCGGCCCGCCGCCCCTCACCGCTGACCACGTCGGCGAACCGCTGGAAGGCCAGCCGGTCGTCCTTGCCGGTGAGGATGCCGTCGTAGGTCTTCTCCAGCAGCGTCATGCCCTGGGCCTGCGAGGCGTATCCGGTCACCGGCGCGTACATCGGCCCGTCGACGTAGGTGCGCTTGTACTTGAGGTCGGTGGTCTCGGTTTCCTTGGAGCCGGTGACGGCCCGGCCGCCGACGATGATGTCGCCGCGCGGGGTGGCGAACTGCTCGATCTGCACCCGCCGGTTGTCGGTGTCGGAGGCCAGCTCCGGGGCCCGGACGTACTGCAGCCAGTTCGCGCGGATCAGCAGGCCGAGCACCAGCAGACCGCAGAAGATCGCCACGGCCCTCAGCGGCTTGTTCACCGTCGGCCTCCGTCGAGGCTCGTCCGGTCGGATATGAAGACTGGTCCTCTCAACATGCGCTCACCCTAGACAAAGTTGCGCACCGTCATCACGTCCGGTCGCCCGTGACCGCCGTGTCGCCCGACTCCCGTCGCCCGTGGCCGCCGAGTCCCGGCGGCGGCAATCCGTCGGAACCTGTCACTCCTGCCCCTGGGACCTGCCCCGCGCCCTGCATAGCGTGCCCGCATGAACCTTGCCGGCCTCCTTCCCTACGTCATGCCGATCGGCATCGGCCTCCTTGTCGTCCTGTTGCTCTCCCTCGTCCCGGACCGACACCGGCGGCCCCTGAACGCCCTCGGGATCGCCGGGGCCGGGGGCGTCTACTTCTCGGGCGGCGGACTGGACGGCTGGGAGCTCCCGTTCGGCGCGCTCATGTTGTACGTCGCCTACCGGGGCCTCACGTCCTGGACGTTCATCGGCATCGGCTGGCTGCTGCACACGGCGTGGGACGTCGTCCACCACCTGAAGGGCAACCCGATCCTCCCCTTCGCCCACGACTCGTCCCTGGGCTGCGCGATCTGCGACCCGGTCATCGCCCTGTGGTGCCTGCGCGGCGGCCCGTCCCTGCGCGAACTCCTCCCGGGCCGTCGCGCTCCCCAGGAGCGGATGGTCACCTGACGGGCCCGGTCTCACCAGATGGGTCGCCGAGTCCTCACGGCTGGCTGCAGTCGCGATACCTAAGGATCGCGGTGATCCTGTCAGTGAGGCGTGGCTGGCGTCGCAGCGGCGTCGTGCGTCGGTGACCGTGCTGTACAGGAAGGTGGCGACCATGGCAGCGATACCGAGCGAGACACGGCGAGGGCATGGCGGGCCGGGGGACAGCGGACGGCTCAGCGGCGCGTCCCTCTTCGCCGGCGCCCTGATGATGCTCAGCGGCCCGCTCAGCATTCTCATGGGCGCATCAGGCATCGCAAGAGACAACTTGTTCGCCGCCTCCCAGTACTCCTACCGGTTCGACCTGACCTCTTGGGGCTGGATCCACATCGTGGTCGGGCTGGCACTCGTCATTGTCGGCATGGGTGTCGTGACGAACAAGAGCTGGGGGCGCGGGGCCGGTGCCGCGATGGCAGGCATCAGCCTGATCACCCAGTTCATGTTCGTCCCCTATTACCCGCTGTGGGCCATCCCCATGATGGCACTGGACCTCTTCATCATCTTTGCCCTCACCAGATTCCCTGCCGGAACCGACGGCAGTGGGTGAAGCGCCTCAGAAGAGCTGCCGTACGGCCGTGAAACGACAAAGGCCCCGGATCACTCCGGGGCCTTTGACCTGTGTGCACTCGGCAGGATTCGAACCTGCAACCTTCTGATCCGTAGTCAGATGCTCTATCCGTTAAGCTACGAGTGCTTGTCTTTTCAGTTTTACCGCCGCTCCCGGCCCTTCCGGCCCGCTCGCGGCGACAGGAAGAACATTACATGACTGCCGCCGTCATGTGAAATCCATTGGCCGTACCCCTTGTGACCTGCGCAAACGCCATCTGAGGCCGGCCTGCAACACCGAAGCCCCGGCCGTGTGGGCCGGGGCTTCGGTGATCGGTGCGGAGGCGGAGGGATTTGAACCCTCGATGGGCTTTAAGACCCAAACCGCATTAGCAGTGCGGCGCCATAGACCGGACTAGGCGACGCCTCCAGACAACATCACCACCTCGCGTGCGAGCGCGAGTGGCGCGTGCCGATGATGACACAGTTGAGCGCGCTGTCACCAATCGGCCCCTACGGTACTAGGCGGGCGGGCCGCAGGGCAAAGCCCTTACGGCGTAGTCCACGGCCGGTCGCGCAACGTCCGGGCGGCCCGCGCGTTGGTCAGGTCATGTTCCAGGTCACCCGCACCCCCGCCGCCCGCCTTCTCGGCGCCGCCGCCCTGTCCGCCGCCGCCCTCGCCTCCGTCTGCGCCGCGCACCCGGCCGCGGCCGCCGGTCCCGGCGCTCCGGACGGTGACCACCTCACGGTCACCGTCCGCGACGCCGGCGCGGGCGTCGACGGCACGTACGAGCTGTACTGCCACCCCGCCGGCGGCGACCACCCCCACGCCGAGGACGCCTGTTCCGTCGTCGACGGCGACACCCGGTGGGGCCGGGAGGTCTTCGCACCGGTGCCCGAGGGCAGCGTCTGCACCATGCAGTACGGCGGCCCCGCCACCGCACACGTCACCGGCACCTGGGCCGGGCGTCCCGTCGACGCGACGTACGACCGCCGCGACGGCTGCGAGATCTCCCGCTGGGACCGCATGGTGCCGCTGCTGCCCGAGATCGGGGCCCCGGCCCGGTCGTAGGCGCGGGACGAGGGCATGGGCGTGGGCGTGGGCTTGTGGCCTCGGACGACGGGTCCGGACGGGCACCGGTCACACGTTCTACGTCACTTCCTCGTGCGACCTCCGTCCCATCCCACGCCGCCCGGCGGGCCCCAACCCTTAGACTCCCTCGCGTGACACGCTGCGGGCACGATTGGCAGGATGGCCCAGGCGGTCGGCAAGTGCGGTAACAGGAGGGAAGCGTCTCGTGAGCAGCAGGCCATCCCGAGGCACTGCTCGCCTCGCAGCCATACTGGACGCGCTGCCGGACGCGTTGGTCCTGGTCAACGCCAACGGCACCGTGGTCAACGCGAACACCATCGCGCTGGAGGCGTTCGAGACGCCGGGCACCGCGCTGGTCGGGCGGGGACTGCTTGATCTGCTGCCGCAGTTCGACTCGCGCCTCATCCCCGGCTCCATGCGGCGCCCCGACCACATCGATCCGCGGGCGCGCACCAAGCCGACGCGGATGGTCGCCCGGCGCACCGACGGCTCCGAGTTCCCCGTCGAGGTCACCAGCGCCAACCTGGAGACCGGCCAGCAGGCCTACGACACCTACGGCTACACCGGCGACGAGCTGCTGATGCTGGTCGTCCGCGACCTCTCCGGCACCGTCGACACCGAGGCCGAGCTGGCCCGTTCGCAGCGGCAGACCGAGATGATCCTGCGGGCCGCCTCCGAGGGCGTCGTGGGCACCGACACCGACGGGCGGATCGTCCTCGTCAACCCGGCCGCCGCCCAGATCCTGGGCTACCGCGCCGGTGAACTGGGCGGCCGGGAGCTGCACACCCTCGTCCTGCACTCGCGCGCCGACGGCTCGCCCTTCCCGTACGACGAGTCCCCGCTCGCCGACACGCTGCGTTCCGGGCGCAAGCACCGGGTGCGCGGGCAGGTGCTGTTCGCCAAGAGCGGGGACCAGCTGCCGGTCGACCTGACGACCGCACCCGTGCGCGACGGCGACCAGCTCGTCGGCGCCGTGATGACCTTCACCGACCGGCGCCCCTACGACGCGCTGGTCAAGGAGCACGAGGAGGCGGAGCAGCGGCACGCCGAGGAGCTGGAGCGGCTCGCCGAGGAGCACGCCTCCGAGCTGACCGCCCTGCGTCAGCGGCACGTCGCCGAACTGGAGGAGCTGCGGGAGAAGCACGCGGAGGAGATCGCCGCGGACGCCGACCGCTACGCCGCCCTCGGTGAGCGGGAGAAGGACCGGTACGAGGCGATCGCCGGACGGCACGAGCAGCTGCTCACCCTGCTCGGCGACTCCCTGCGCGGCCCCCTCGACGAGCTGCGCCGGGAGCTGGCCGCGCTGGCGTCGGACGACGCCGGGCAGTTGTGGCCCGAGGCCAACCAGGTACTGCACCACCTGTCCGCCGGCTACTCGCGCATCACCACCCTCATCGACAACGTCCTCGGCTACCAGCGCCTCGACGTCGGCAACGAACAGGTCGCCCGTACGAAGGTGATGCTCGACGCCGTCGTCGCCGCGGGGGTCGACGGGGCCGTGGAGCTGATCGGGCCGGGGCGGGTCCAGTTCGCCGTGCACGCGCCGCCGATCGAGGCCGAGGTCGATCCCCGGCTGCTCGCCACCGCGCTCGCGCACCTCGTCGCGGACGTCGCGGGCGTCGACGCCACCGGCAACTCGCCCGTCTCGGCGACGGGCGGCTACCTGGACAACACCGTCGTGGTGGCCGCGGCGCAGCGGGGCGAGGTCGTACGCATCGAGGTGCGCGGGCCGTACGCCGGGGGAGACCCGGTGCACGAGCCGATCGTGCGCGGGATCGTGCGGGCCCACGGCGGCGTGCTGCAGACGCACGAGGTGCCGGGCATGAGCGGCAGCGCGTACGTGCTCGAGGTGCCGATCGGGGGCGGCGCGGGTGCCGTCGCGGGCCAGGGCGCCGAGCCGGTCCAGGTCGCCCCCGCCGCGCCGGACGCCGGGGCCGCCGCGGCCG
>NZ_MULI01000059.1 GCF_002939385.1 Streptomyces sp. MH60
CGGGTGGCGGGCGCCGTCCCGGCGGGTGGCCCACGGCGGCCCCGACGGGCGGTGGACAGGCCCGGACACCGGCCCCCTCCGGGCCCTCCTCGGGACCCGGTACCGGCCACACCTCGACTCCGGCCTCGGCTCCCGCGGCGCCCGCGCCCGCGCCCGGCTCCCCAGCGCCGGGTGCCTCCGGGGTCGACCCGCGCTCCCTGTGGCCCAACATCCTGGAAGCGGTCAAGAACCGCCGTCGGTTCACCTGGATCCTGCTCAGCCAGAACGCCCAGGTGACCGGCTTCGACGGCACCTCCCTGCAACTCGGCTTCGTCAACGCCGGAGCCCGCGACAACTTCGTGAGCAGCGGCAGCGAGGACGTGCTGCGGCAGGCCCTGGCCGAGCAGTTCAACGTGCAGTGGAAGATCGACGCCGTCGTCGACCCGTCCGGCGGTGGCTCCGCGCCCCCGCCCGCTGCGGGTCCGTCCGGTCCCTCCGGCGGCTTCGGCGGATCCGGGGGCGGTGGCTTCGGCGGCGGTGGTGGGGGCGGCTTCGGTGGCGGCACGCCCGCCCAGCGGCCGTCGACTCCCGCCTCCGCGTCGCCCCAGGCCCCCGCCGCGGCCCCGGCGCCCGCTCCGGCCCCCGCGCCCCGGCCCTCGGCGCCCGAGCCGCCCCCGGTGTCCCCCGAGGACGACATCCCCGAGGACGACGATCCGGACCTCGACGAGTCGGCTCTCTCCGGCAAGGAGCTGCTGGTCCGCGAGCTGGGCGCCACGGTGGTCGAGGAGATCGCGAACGAGTAGCCCCCGCCGGGCCTCAAGGAAACCGGCCCGGCGGAACCGGTCCGGCGGAACCGGCCCGGAGGAACCGGCCCGGAGGAACCGGCCCGGAGGACCGGGCCTGGAGGAAGGCACAAGTCTCCCTGTGCGGTCCGTTCGGAAGCCCGCACAAACCGCACCGGCCCGTTCCCATTAGGCTTCACCCCGTGAAGGTCCTTGTCATCGGCGGCGGCGCCCGCGAACACGCCCTGTGCCGTTCCCTGTCCCTCGACCCCGACGTCACCGCGCTGCACTGCGCACCCGGCAACGCCGGTATCGCCGAGGTCGCCGAACTGCACCAGGTCGACGCCCTCGACGGCGCGGCCGTCACGGCGCTGGCCACCCGGCTCGGCGCCGAGCTGGTCGTCGTAGGACCCGAGGCGCCGCTGGTCGCCGGGGTCGCCGACGCCGTCCGCGAGGCGGGCATCCCGGTGTTCGGCCCGTCGGCGGAGGCCGCCCGGCTGGAGGGGTCCAAGGCCTTCGCCAAGGACGTGATGGCCGGCGCGGGCGTGCCCACGGCCCGCTCCTACGTCTGCGCGAACCCCACCGAGGTCGACGCGGCCCTCGCCGCCTTCGGTGCCCCCTACGTCGTCAAGGACGACGGGCTGGCCGCGGGCAAGGGCGTCGTCGTCACCGACGACGTCGAGGCGGCCCGCGCGCACGCGAACGCCTGCGACCGCGTCGTCATCGAGGAGTTCCTGGACGGCCCCGAGGTCTCCCTCTTCGCCGTCACCGACGGCGAGAACGTCCGCCCGCTCCAGCCCGCCCAGGACTTCAAGCGCGCCCTCGACGGCGACGAGGGTCCGAACACCGGCGGCATGGGCGCGTACTCGCCGCTGCCCTGGGCCGATCCGAAGCTGGTCGACGAGGTGGTGCAGAGCGTGCTCCAGCCGACCGTCGACGAGATGCGCAGGCGCGGCACCCCGTTCTCCGGGCTCCTCTACGCCGGGCTCGCGATCACCTCGCGCGGTGTGCGCGTGATCGAGTTCAACGCCCGCTTCGGCGACCCCGAGACCCAGGTCGTGCTGGCCCGCCTGAAGACCCCGCTCGCGGGTCTGCTGATGGCCGCCGCCACCGGCAACCTGGCCGACCTCGAGCCCCTGCGCTGGAGTGACGAGGCGGCCGTCACCGTGGTCGTCGCCTCGCACAACTACCCCGGGACCCCGCGCACCGGCGACCCGATCACCGGCCTCGACGCGGTGGCCGCCGAGGACGCCCCGCACGCCTACGTGCTGCACGCCGGCACCCGCGCCGAGGGCGACGCCGTCGTCAGCGCCGGCGGCCGCGTCCTGTCCGTCACGGCCACCGGCGCCGACCTCACCGAGGCCCGTGACCGTGCCTACCGGGCCGTCGCCCGCATCCGCCTCGACGGCGCGCAGCACCGCACCGACATCGCGGCGAAGGCGGCCGGCGCGTAACCCCTCGCCCCTCCCGGTCACGCACCCGGCAGGCCCCGGCTCCGTCTCAGGAGCCGGGGCCTGACCTTTGCTGTCCGTCTCCACCTTTCCCCAAAGCCATTCCATCGGGTGACCGAAGGGCCATACGGCTGACGGGGGCGAGGGCCCCAACTATGGTGCCGCGCAAGCGTTCCGGCACTTGGCCCACCGGCATTGCGATGTCAGTGCCGGGTGCCACAGTGGGTGGAGTGAGCACGACCCGAAGCACAGCAGAGCAGCAGGACGGTCCAGGACAGACAGGACAGCGATGAGGGGATGAGGTCCGGCCGTGACCGGTATCGGTGGAGTGGAGATGGGCGCGCAGGCCGCGCGTTCCCGGGCACTGGCGGTGCTGCGGGTGCGCAGCCGCGCGCTGGGCGTGGCCCTGCTGCCCGCCGCCGCCGCGGTGATCCTCCTCGTCGGCGGCTCCACGGGGCGCCTGGCGGGCGGCGGCTGGGACGTCCTGCGCTGGGTCGTCTCCGTCCTCGCGGTGTTCGTGCTGCTGGCCGCCGCCGGGGTCGCCCTGGTCGTGGCCCGCTCCCGGCCCGCCGTGACCCCCACGGTCACGGTCGCCGAGGAGTCGGCGCCCGACCTCTACCGCATGGTGCGTGACCTGGCCGACCGGCTCGACGTCCCGGCCCCCTCCGCGATAGCGCTCACCCCGGACTGCGACAGCTGGCTGGAGGACCGCACCCATCCGGCCCACGGCCCGCCGCCCGCGGAGCAGCACGACGACGACCTGTCCGGCCCGGGCGGATCCGCCCACCGCCGGAGCGCCGCCGCGCCCGTCCTGGTCATCGGCTCACCGTTCCTGTGGTGGATGCGGGTGGGCGAGCTGCGTGCCGTCCTCGCCCCCGTCGTCGCCGGTACGGGACCCTCGGCGCACCCCGACATAGCCGCGGCCCGGCGTTTCATACGGGGCCTGGACGCCGCCGTGGCGGTGGCCTCGGCGGGCGGACGCGACCCGCTGTCCCGCGTGGCGTGCGCGGGCCTCGGCTGGGCGTCCCGGCTGCTGCTGCGCAGCTGTCGGGGTCACGCGGCCGAGATGGAGCGCGGGGTCGCGGCCGCGGCCGCCGAGCGTGCACAGGCTGTGGACTACGGACTGCGGATCGTCGCGCAGGAGCAGGTCGGGCTCGCCTACGCGGGCTGGGACCGGCTGCTGACCCGGGTGGCGCTGCCCGCCTGGCGGATGGGCCGCTGGCCCTCGCGGCTGGACGTCGGGGTCGTCGCCGCCCTCACGGAGCTGTCCCGCCGGGACCGCCTGGCCGAGGGCTTCGCCTCCCGCCTGGGGGAGCGTCCCGCCTGTGACCTGCTGGAGGAGCCGGGGCTGATGGACGAGGCGGTCTCGCTCCTCGCCGCGCGCCTCTTCCACGGCGGGCCCGCCGAGACCGGTCCCGACTGGTCGCCGGTGGGATGGGAGGAGTATCCCGAGGAGGTCGTCGACCGGACCTGGCGCACTGACGCGGCCCGCCTGCACCGGGTGCTGGACACCCTGGGGGTCCGCCGCGCGGCCGAGGGCACCGCGCCGGGCACGGACGGCCCGACCCTGGCCCGCGTCCTGGACCACCTCACGACCCCGGACGCCGCGGTCACCGCCACCCCTGCCGCCGGGACCGGCACCCGCGCGGACGCCGCCGAGCCGGAGACCGGGAGCGTCCCGGACGCCCCCACCGACGCCCCCGACGACGACGAGGACGACCTCGCCGGTACCACCGCCCGTGGTGCCGCCCTGGCCGCCGGGCTCAGTGCCCAGCTGGCCCGCGAGGAGGCCGAGGTGCGGCCCGCCGGGGCCCGGGCGCCCGCCTCCGTCCCGGGACCGGCCGCCGGTCCCGACGCCGCCCTCTGGGACGACCGCGCGCTGCCCCTGTTGCCGCTGCAGCCGCCGCGCACCGGGCGGGAGATCCTCACCGCGCACATCACGGCGATGGTGTGCTGCGCCGCGATGGACACCGCCGGCGCGGCTCCCGCCCTCGACTGGCTCGACGGGCCGTCGCTCCTCTTCGACGGTGCCCGCACCGCGGACCTGGCGTCCAGCGTGCTCAGCCTCGTGGAGACCGGTGACCCGGGCCCGCTGCGCGCCTGGATGACCGACCTCGGCATACGGCCGGAGAAGCCGGTGCGCCTGGTCTGACTCCTGGAACGCCCCGTCCGCTCCGTGCGCCCAGCGCCCACTGCGCGCCTTGGGTTCCGGCGAATCGGACCCCCCGATTCCACTTTCGGCCACTTCGCAACGAACAGTGACAGCCCACGTGCGAAATGTGATGTGCTGGGACCGATCGCGCACATGGCAAAGGCATGCGTCATACGCACGACCACGGGGGCACGAGGGAGGGGACTGTCCCATGGGGCCCGAGCAGATCCGCCGTTGGGAGTCGGGAGCACTCGCGCACGCCGTGACGGACCCCTTCGGACAGGGCCCGGTCCCCTGGCTGCGCGGCGGCGAGACGTACTTCGGCGACACCGGCCAGGCCGTCGCCTGGTACGCGGACCAGGACCAGGCCGGCGGCTCTCATGCCCACTCCGGTGGCGGTCCCCGCGCCGCGGACGACGTCCGGTGCCAGATCAAGGGCTTCACCGCGACGGGGGCGGCCGCCCCCGGCGAGGCCATCGACTTCCACGTCACCGTCGACCCGCCGCAGGAGTTCAGCGTCGACGTCTACCGGATCGGGCACTACGGCGGTGACGGCGCCGCCAAGATCACCACCAGTCCCCGCCTGTCCGGCATCGTCCAGCACCCGCCGCTCACCGCCGACCGCACGGTCTCCTGCCACCACTGGTGGCTGTCCTGGCGACTGCAGATCCCGTCGTACTGGAACGTCGGCGCCTACGTCGCCGTCCTCACCACCGCCGACGGCTACCGCTCCCACGTGCCCTTCACGGTCCGCGACGACCACCCCGCCGACCTGCTCCTCCTCCTGCCGGACGTCACCTGGCAGGCGTACAACCTCTATCCGGAGGACGGCCGCACCGGTGCCAGCCTCTACCACGCCTGGGACGAGGAGGGCCGGCTCCTCGGCGAGGCGGATGCCGCGACGACCGTCTCCTTCGACCGCCCCTACGCGGGCGCCGGGCTGCCGCTCCACGTCGGTCACGCCTACGACTTCATCCGCTTCGCCGAGCGCTACGGCTACGACCTCGCCTACGCCGACGCCCGCGACCTGCACTCCGGCCGCGTCGACCCGGCCCGCTACCGGGGCCTGGTCTTCCCCGGCCACGACGAGTACTGGTCCGCCCCCATGCGCCGCACCGCGGAACGCGCCCGCGACCGGGGGACCTCCCTGGTCTTCCTCTCCGCCAACACCATGTACTGGCAGGTGGAGCTGGCCCCCTCCCCGTCCGGCACCCCCGACCGGCTGCTGACCTGCCGCAAACGCAAGGGACCCGGCCGCCCCGCGCTGTGGCGGGAGATCGACCGCCCCGAGCAGCAGCTGCTCGGCATCCAGTACGCCGGCCGCGTCCCCGAACCGCACCCGATGATCGTCCGCAACGCCGGTCACTGGCTCTGGGAGGCCACCGGAGCGCACGAGGGCGACGCGATCGAGGACCTGGTGGCGGGCGAGGCCGACCGCTACTTCCCGCGCACCGCGCTCCCCGAGCACGACGAGCGGGTCCTGCTCGCCCACTCCCCGTACGCCGACGCGGACGGCGTCCGGCGGCACCAGGAGACGTCGCTGTACCGGGCCCCGTCGGGCGCCTGGGTGTTCGCGTCCGGCACGTTCGCCTGGTCCCCGGCCCTGGACCGCCCCGGCCACGTCGACCCGCGCGTCCAACGCGCCACGGCCAACCTCCTGGACCGCATCTGCAAACGGGACTGACCCGGCGTCCGCCCTCCCCACGACGTACGGGACAATCGAGGCATAGGACAGAACCACGGGGAGGAACCGTGTCCGGATTCGTTGAAAAGCCCGAGCCGCTCCAGGTTCCGGGTCTGGTGCATCTGCACACCGGCAAGGTGCGCGAGCTGTACCGGAACGAGGCGGGCGACCTCGTGATGGTCGCCAGCGACCGCATCTCCGCCTACGACTGGGTGCTGCCGACCGAGATCCCCGACAAGGGCCGGGTCCTCACCCAGCTCTCCCTGTGGTGGTTCGAGCAGCTCGCCGACCTGGCACCCCACCATGTGCTGAGCACCGAGCTGCCCCCCGGCGCCCCCGCCGACTGGGCGGGCCGCGCCCTGGTCTGCAAGTCGCTGCGGATGGTCCCCGTGGAGTGCGTGGCCCGCGGCTACCTCACCGGCTCGGGCCTGGCGGAGTACGACGAGACCCGCACCGTGTGCGGCCTCGCCCTCCCCGAGGGCCTGGTCGACGGCTCGGAGCTGCCCGCCCCGATCTTCACCCCGGCCACCAAGGCCGAGGTCGGCGAGCACGACGAGAACGTCTCCTACGAGGAGGTCGCCCGCCAGGTCGGCGCGGACACCGCCGCCGCCCTGCGCCAGGCCACCCTCGCCGTCTACTCCCGCGCCCGGGACATCGCCCGCGAGCGCGGCATCGTCCTCGCGGACACCAAGTTCGAGTTCGGCTTCGACGGGGACGACCTGGTCCTCGCCGACGAGGTCCTCACCCCGGACTCCTCCCGCTTCTGGCCGGCCGACCAGTGGCAGCCGGGCCGCGCGCAGCCCTCGTACGACAAGCAGTTCGTGCGGGACTGGCTGACCTCGGCGGAGTCCGGCTGGGACCGCGGGAGCGAGCAGCCCCCGCCGCCGCTGCCGCAGCAGGTGGTGGACGCCACCCGCGCCAAGTACGTGGAGGCCTACGAGCTCCTGACCGGCCAGAGCTGGTCGTAACGGCGGAGGCCGCAAAAGGCCGCACACGAAGAAGCCCCCGGCCGGAGCCGGGGGCTTCTCACACGGAGCGAACGACGAGGTTCGAACTCGCGACCTCAACCTTGGCAAGGTTGCGCTCTACCAACTGAGCTACGTTCGCACTGCGCGGGCTTCGTCGTGGACGTCGCCGTGGCGCGAGAGCCACTATACCCAACCCCGCTCCCGTGCGAGACGCACCGCCGCGTGCCGGTTCTCCGCACCGAGCTTGCTCGCGGCGGACGACAGGTAGTTCCGTACGGTGCCCTCGGCGAGCGCGGCGCGCTCGGCGATCTCCGCGACCGGTGCCCCGTCGGCGGCGTGCTCCAGCACCTCGGCCTCGCGCGCGGTCAGCGGCGAGTCCCCGGCGGAGATCGCGTCGGCGGCCAACTCGGGGTCGACGTACCGGTTTCCGGCATGCACCGTGCGGATCAGTTCGGCGAGCCGCTGGGCGCTGACGGTCTTGGGGACGAACCCGCGCACCCCCGCCGCGAGGGCCCGCTTCAGATGCCCGGGGCGCCCGTGGCTGGTCACGATCAGCACCTTGCAGGCGGGCAGCTCGGCCCGCAGCGATGTGGCGACCTTCACACCGTCGGCGCCGGGCATCTGGAGGTCCAGGACCGCGACGTCCGGCGCGTGCGCCCGCGCCATCGCCAGTGCCTCGGGGCCGGTGGCCGCCTCGGCGACGACGACCAGGTCGTCCTCCAGGGACAGCAGGGCCGCCAGCGCCCCGCGGATGAGGTGCTCGTCGTCGGCGAGCAGGACGCGCACGGTCGTCGTCACGACGCGACCTCCAGCGGGGCACCGGCCGCGGCGGCCGGCAGCGGCACCTCGGCCGTCAGCCGGAAGATCCCCTTGCCCGCGGGCCCCGCCTCCAGGGTCCCGTCCACCGCGGACAGCCGCTCGCGCAGCCCCGCGAGCCCGGAGCCGCCCGAGACCGCCGGGGGGCCGTCTCCCGTCGTCTCCGCCACGCCGTCGTTCTCCACCGTCAGCACTACCCGCCCTTCCGACATCCGCACCGTCACGGCGACCTTCTTCGCGTCCCCGTGCCGCAGCACGTTCGTGGTCGCCTCCCGCACCACCCAGCCGAGCGCCGCCTGCACCTCGGAGGGCAGCCCGGCCGTCCCGCCGGTGACCTCCGAGACGATGCCCGCCGCCGAGAGCACACCCCGGGCACCGGCCAGTTCGACCTCCAGCGCGGCCTCCCGGTAGCCGCGCACGACGTCCCGGACCTCGCGCTGCGACTCCTGGGCGATGCGCTGCACCTCGATCATCTGCTCCACCGCCTCGGGCCTGCCGCGCCGGGACAGCTGGACCGCCAGCTCGCTCTTGAGCGCGATCACCGACAGGTTGCGCCCCATCACGTCGTGCAGGTCCCGGCCGAACCGCAGCCGCTCCTCGGCGACGGCGAGCCTGGCCCGGGTCTCCTTGGCGTCGTCGAGCGCGTAGACCGCCTTGAGCAGCCAGAGGGAGAAGATCGAGGTGGCGGCGAGGAACCCACCGGTCACCAGCACCAGGCCGGCCACCACGACCGACGCGAGGGCGGGCATCTCCAGCGGGAACGTGACGAGCCCCGCGCCCAGCGCGAAGGCCCCGACGACGGCGACCCGGCGCCGCCGGCCCCGCACCCCGACGGTGATGACACCGGCGGCGTAGCACATGACCCCGCCGTAGACCGAGCCCGCCGCGGTCTCCACCTCGCCGGCCGGTCCGCGGTCCGCGATCCCGACCGCGGTGACCGCCACCACCGCGGTGACGGCGACAAGCGTCCACAGCATCCGTACGGGCTGCGGGCGCCTGTCGAGCGTCCAGTCCAGCGCCATGGACGAGACGAGCATGCAGACGGCGGCGTGCACGACGACCAGCAGGCACAGCACGGTGGCGAGCCCGACGCCGGCCCGGCCGTAGGCGGTCACGCCGAGGGCGAGCACCTCGATGACACCGAAGAAGTGGAACGACCACCGCGTGTACGTCTCCACTTTCTCCGGCGTGCTCTTGATCCGCCACCATCCGCCCGGCCTGCGCATCCGTCCGCCGCTCCCACTCGCCCCGTACCTCAGTGCCGCGGCTCCCAGCGGAACCACCGTCGTACAGCAAACACCGCGAGCACGGTCCAGGCCACCGCCGTCACGACCGCGCCCAGCGCGTCGGCCGCCGACAGGTCGCCGGTCCAGCCGCCGCGCACCAGGGTGACGACGGGAGTCAGCGGCAGGAACTCGCACACCGAGGCCAGCCGGTCGGGCATCATCTCCAGCGGGAAGAACAGGCCGGAGCCGAGCATCGAGACGAACATGAACGGCAGCGAGGTGACCTGCGCGCTCTCCCCGGTCCTGGTGAAACTCGCGGTGACCGCCGCGAGCGCGGCACAGATCACCAGCCCCAGCAGCAGCCCGACGACGGCCAGGTGGACCGCGGACGGCGCGGACAGGTCGAGCAGCACCGCGCAGCCCACCGCGAGCAGCAGGGACTGCACCAGCCCGCTGAGCACGGCCGGCAGCGCGGACCCGCCGAGGATCTCCACGTCCCGCAGCTCACCGGTGCGCAGCCGCTTGAGCACGAGTTCCTCGCGCCGGACGACGAAGACGCCGACGAGGGCCGAGTAGACGGCGAACAGCAGGGAGAAGCCGATCGCGGCGGGCAGCACGAGCGTGCCGGTGGTCAGTCCGGCCCCGGCGAGGTCCATCTCCTTGGCTCCCGCCCGCACGCTGAACGGCAGCACGAGCGGCACGAACAGCGCGGCGAAGACGGTGCCCTTGGTCCGCCCGAGCAGGGTCAGTTCGGCGCGGGCGAGGCCGGTCATCCGGCCCATCGGCGTGGTGGCCGGGGTCCCGGCGCGCTGCGCGCGGGCCGGCGCGTCGGTGGCGCTCATGCGGCGTACTCCTTCTCCGTGGTGGTGCGGGACGTCCTCGCGGACACCTCCTTGGCGATGCTGAGGAAGGCCTCCTCCAGGGACGCCGAGCGCACGTCCAGGCGGCGCAGCTCCGCTCCGGCCTGTGCGGCCCACACCAGCAGCCCGGTGGCGGCGCGCTGGAGTTCCCGGGTGCGCAGCTTCACCATGCGGCCGTCGACCTCGTGGTCGCCGACGCCCAGTTCGCCGAGCGGCGGCAGGTCGCCCACGAAGTACCCGGCGGGCAGTTCGAAGGAGATGTGGGACGGCTGCGCGGCGGTCACCTCGGCCGGGGTGCCGGTGGCGGCGATCCGGCCCTCGTGCATGATCGCGAGCCGGTCGGCGAGGTTCTCGGCCTCCTCCAGGTAGTGCGTGGTCAGCAGCACCGTCGTACCGGCATCGCGCAGCCCGCTCACCAACTCCCAGGTGTCCCGGCGGCCTTCGGCGTCCAGGCCGGTGCTGGGCTCGTCGAGGAAGAGCACCTCGGGGTCGCCGAGCAGCGCGAGCGCCAGGTCCAGGCGGCGCCGCTGGCCCCCGGACAGCTGCTTCACGCGGGTGTCGGTCTTCGACTCCAGACCCACCAGCGCCAGCACCTCGGCCGGCGGCCGGGCACCGCTCACGCACGCCGCCCACATCCGCGCCGTCTCGGCGACCGTCAGCTCGGAGGGGAAGCCGCCCTCCTGGAGCATGACCCCGGTGCGGGGACGTACGGCGGCCCGCTCGGTGTACGGGTCGTGCCCGAGGACGCGCACCTGCCCGCCGGCCGGAGCGGCGAGCCCTTCCAGGACCTCGACCGTCGACGTCTTGCCGGCGCCGTTGGTGCCGAGCAGTGCGAAGACCTCACCCCGGCGCACGAAGAAGTCGATCCCGCGCACGGCCTCGAACCCGCCCCCGTACACACGCCGCAGGCCGGTGACCTCAATCACGTGTTCGTGTTCGTTGGTTTGCATGCTTCAAGCATTCCGGCGGGTGGGGCGGCACGACAGTGCGGCCCGTCATCGCCCGGCATGACAAATGTCAGGGCGGGGACGGGCCGGTGGAGGCGCGGAGCCGGACGCACGAAAAGACCCCGGTCCTGGAGGACCGGGGTCTGATTCCCGAGCGGACGACGAGGCTCGAACTCGCGACCTCAACCTTGGCAAGGTTGCGCTCTACCAACTGAGCTACGTCCGCATTGCCCCCGACCGGCCTTCACCGATCGGTGCGAGCACCAGCCTACCTGATCCAATCGAGTGGCCGGTACGGCGATGCAGAGCGGGTGACAGGAATTGCACACTGCGCCTTCCCCCTGGAAGGGGGATGTTCTACTACTGAACTACACCCGCATGTTCCGGGAGCTGGGCCTTTCGGCCTCGCCCCTCGGCGTGCTCCAGACTTTAGCTGATCACCCGGGGTGCCGCGCAAGTCGGTTGCCGCGAGGGGCGACTGAGCGGCCGTCGGCCGCCCGTGCCGGGCGCACGGCTCACTGCGCCTCGGTGAACGCCTCGTACACCTTCTTCGGGATCCGGCCCCGCGCGGGCACGTCCATCTTGTTCGCCTGGGCCCAGGCGCGGACCGCCGCCGGGTCGGGGGCGACCTCCGTCTGCCGGTAGGCCTTGCCGGACCGGGAGCGCTTGCGGCCGGCCGAGACGTACGGCTCGAGCGCCTTGCGCAGTTTCCGGGCATTGGCTTCGTTCAGGTCGATCTCGTACGTCCGGCCGTCGACTCCGAAGGCGATCGTCTCCGCCGCTTCCGAGCCGTCGATGTCGTCAAAGAGAGTGACCACGACACGCTGCGCCACGAATATCGGTCCCTTCGTGCGGCATCTCCGCGATGACGTGCTCGAACGTGCCAAGACGCCGCGATGATGCCGACTGTTCGCCTGTAATTGGGCAAAGTATCGGCTAATGACATTTCATTTGTACAGTGCCTGGCATTGCAATGGGAAGCCCGACTAAATCTCTTGGCGTGTCCGCAGGGCAATAGGTGTCCGTGCTCCATCCGGGATCTTTCCCGAAGCTTTTCGCGACCGCCCCCTCCCGATACCGAATCGTGACTGGGGTCACGTAGTTTCCTCCAAGGCTACGCGCGTAGAAATTTTGTACGGGTAGTCTGAAGGAACCTGCTCAGCACCACACACCGGGAGTGCCAGTGGCACGCGTCGTAGTCGACGTCATGCTCAAGCCGGAGATCCTCGACCCCCAGGGCCAGGCGGTGCAGCGCGCACTGCCGCGGCTGGGTTTCGAAGGGATCTCGGACGTCCGTCAGGGAAAGCGATTCGAACTGGAAGTGGACGGGCCCGTCGACGACGCCGCCCTCGCCCGCATCCATGATCTTGCGGAATCCTTCCTCGCCAACACCGTGATCGAGGACTTCACCGTCAAGGTCGAGTCCGAAGACGTAGTCGCGGGGGCGTCGAAGTGACCGCTCGTATTGGCGTCGTCACTTTCCCCGGCAGCCTCGACGACCGGGACACGCAGCGCGCGATCCGCGTCGCCGGTGCCGAACCCGTCGCCCTCTGGCACAAGGACAAGGACCTCAAGCAGGTCGACGCCGTGGTGCTGTGCGGCGGTTTCTCGTACGGCGATTATCTGCGCGCCGGCGCCATCGCGCGCTTCTCGCCGGTGATGGACAGCGTCATCGACCAGGCGAAGGCCGGTCTGCCGGTGCTGGGCATCTGCAACGGCTTCCAGATCCTCACCGAGGCCCACCTGCTGCCCGGCGGCATGCTGGGCAACGACCACCTGCACTTCATCTGCCGCGACCAGAAGCTGCGGGTGGAGAACGCGGACACCTCCTGGACCAGCGACTACACCGCCGGCCAGGAGATCCACATCCCGCTGAAGAACATGGACGGCCGCTACGTCGCCGACCGGCGCACGCTGGACGAGCTGGAGGCGGAGGGGCGGGTGGCCTTCCGCTACCTGGACATGAACCCCAACGGCTCGCTCAACGACATCGCCGGCATCACCAACGCCGCCGGGAACGTCGTCGGCCTCATGCCGCACCCCGAGCACGCCGTCGAGTCGCTGATCGGTACGGGCCGTACCGACGGGCTGCCGTTCTTCACCTCGATCCTCAAGAAGCTGGTCAACGCATGAGCCGGACGCCTCTGGACACGGTCGAGCACGCGACCGCGACCCCCGACGTCGAGCTGCCCTGGGCCGAGCTGGGCCTGAAGAAGGACGAGTACGAGAGGGTCGTCGAGATCCTCGGCCGCCGCCCCACCGGCGCGGAGCTGGCCATGTACTCCGTCATGTGGTCCGAGCACTGCTCGTACAAGAGCAGCAAGGTCCACCTGCGCCAGTTCGGCGAGAAGGCCCCCGAGTCCGAGGCGATGCTCGTCGGCATCGGCGAGAACGCCGGTGTCGTCGACGTCGGCCAGGGCTACGCGGTCACCTTCAAGGTCGAGTCGCACAACCACCCCTCCTACGTCGAGCCCTACCAGGGCGCGGCCACCGGCGTCGGCGGCATCGTCCGCGACATCATCGCGATGGGCGCCCGCCCGGTCGCCGTGGTCGACCCCCTGCGCTTCGGCGCCGCCGACCACCCCGACACCAAGCGCGTGCTGCCCGGCGTCGTCGCCGGCATCGGCGGCTACGGCAACTGCCTGGGCCTGCCCAACATCGGCGGCGAGGTCGTCTTCGACGCCTGCTACCAGGGCAACCCGCTGGTCAACGCCGGTGCCATCGGCGTCATGCGGCACGAGGACATCCACCTCGCGAAGGCGTCCGGCGCGGGCAACAAGGTCATCCTGTACGGCGCCCGGACCGGCGGCGACGGCATCGGCGGCGCCTCGATCCTGGCCTCGGAGACCTTCGACGACGCCAAGCCGTCGAAGCGCCCCGCCGTCCAGGTCGGCGACCCCTTCCAGGAGAAGCTCCTCATCGAGTGCACCCTGGAGGCGTTCGCCGAGAAGCTGGTCGTCGGCATCCAGGACCTGGGAGCGGCGGGCCTGTCCTGCGCGACCAGCGAACTGGCGTCGAACGGCTCCGGCGGCATGCGCGTCACCCTGGACGACGTCCCGCTGCGCGACTCGACCCTCTCGCCCGAGGAAATCCTCATGAGCGAGTCGCAGGAGCGCATGTGCGCGGTGGTCGAGCCGGAGAAGGTCGACCGCTTCCTGGAGATCTGCGAGAAGTGGGACGTCATCGCCACCGTCATCGGTGAGGTCACCGACGGCGACCGGCTGGAGATCTTCTGGCACGGCGGCAAGATCGTCGACGTCGACCCGCGCACGGTCGCCCACGACGGCCCGGTCTACGAGCGCCCCTACGCCCGCCCCGACTGGCAGGACGCCCTCCAGGCCGACGACGCGAACAAGCTGCCCCGGCCGCAGTCGGGCGAGGAGCTGAAGGACCAGGTCCTGAAGCTGGTGTCCTCCCCGAACCAGGCGTCCAAGCAGTGGATCACCCAGCAGTACGACCACTTCGTGCAGGGCAACACGGTCCTCGCCCAGCCCGAGGACTCGGGCATGATCCGCGTGGACGAGGAGTCCGGCCTCGGTGTCGCCATCGCGACCGACGGCAACGGCCGCTACGCCAAGCTCGACCCGTACACGGGCGCGCAGCTGGCCCTGGCGGAGGCCTACCGCAACGTGGCCACGACCGGCGCGAAGCCCCTGGCGGTCTCCGACTGCCTGAACTTCGGCTCGCCGGAGGACCCGGCGGTCATGTGGCAGTTCGCGGAGGCCGTGCGCGGCCTGGCCGACGGCTGCCTCCAGCTCGGCACCCCGGTGACCGGTGGCAACGTCTCGCTCTACAACCAGACGGGCGAGGCCGCCATCCACCCGACCCCGGTGGTCGCGGTGCTCGGCGTCATCGACGACGTGGCCCGCCGCACGCCGGTCGCCTTCCAGGAGGACGGCCAGCTGCTGTACCTGCTGGGCGACACCCGCGAGGAGTTCGGCGGCTCGGCCTGGTCCCAGGTGATCCACGACCACCTCGGCGGCCTGCCCCCGAAGGTCGACCTGGAGCGCGAGCGCCTGCTCGGCGAGATCCTGATCTCCGCCTCCCGCGACGGCATGATCGACTCCGCGCACGACCTGTCCGACGGCGGTCTGGTCCAGGCGGTCGTCGAGTCGGCGCTGCTGGGCGGCAAGGGCGCCCGGCTGGTCGTACCGGACGGTCTCGACGCCTTCACCTTCCTGTTCTCGGAGTCGGCGGGCCGTGCGGTCGTCGCCGTCCCGCGCTCGGAGGAGGTCCGCTTCAACGACATGTGCGGCGCCCGCGGCCTGCCCGTCACCCGCATCGGCGTGGTCGACGGCGACGCGGTCGAGGTCCAGGGCGAGTTCACCCTCCCCCTGACCGAGCTGCGCGAGTCCCACGAGGGCACGATCCCGGGGCTGCTCGCGTAGCAGACCCGCACAGCCGAGGCCCCGTCCGGTTCCGGGCGGGGCCTCGGCGTTTCCCGTCGCTATCGCACGTAGTTCTTGAGGATCTCCGTGTCGAGTTCGATGCCGACGGGGTCCGAGGCGCCGACCAGTGGTTCCGGGGTCCGGCGGCCCCGGGGTGGTCTTCCCTGGCCAAACGCACGTACGAGTGAGGGCCGCCCGCATAGGCTCACCCCATGCCCCCGGCCAGAAAACCCCCCCGCGCCTACGACCCCGTCCGCACCCGTGCCGCCGTCCTCGCCCAGTTCGGCAACGTACGGGCGGCCGTCCGCACCCTCACCCCCGAGCAGCTCGCCCTGCCGACGCGGCTCGGGGACTGGACCGTGCGGGAGCTGGTGGCGCACGTCGGGATGGCGCTGACCGCCGTGGACCGGTTGCTGGACGAGCCCGAGCCGGTGCGGCAGGACGGCCGGCTGCTCGACTGGCCGTTCGCCATCGCGGCCGACGCGGACGCCATCGCCGGGACGGCCCGACGGCTCGCCGCCGAGCACCCCGACCTCGACGCCCACCTCGCCGAGGTGGAGCGGCGCTTCACCGGGCGGCTCGACACCCACCCCGGGAGCAGGCTGCTCCCCACCAGCGCGGGCGCCCTGCCGCTGGCCGACTACCTCGTCACCCGGACCGTCGAGCTGGTCGTGCACACCGACGACCTCACCGCCGCGGTGCCCGGCCTGGACATCCCGTACGACCGGCAGGCACTGGCCGCCGCGACCCGGCTGCTGGCCGACGCGCTCGCCGTGAAGGCGCCCGGCGGCTCGACGGAGGTGCGGATCCCGCCGTACGCGGTCGTGCAGTGCGTGGAGGGACCCCGGCACACCCGGGGCACCCCGCCCAACGTCGTCGAGACCGACCCGCTGACCTGGCTGCGGCTGGCCACCGGGCGGCTGACCTGGCAGGACGCCCTGGACGGGGCGAAGGTGAGCGCGAGCGGGGAGCGGGCCGACCTCGGAGCCCTGCTGCCCCTGCTGGGCTGAGGGCGGGACCCGGGGGCGAACGGGAGGGGAACCGGACCTTCCCCGTCTGCGTCGAATCGGCATGTACAGGCAGAAGCAGCAGCGCAGCATGACCCTGACCGTGGCGGCCGTCGCCGCGCTCGTCCCGCTCGCCGCGGCCTGCGGCAGCGAGACGGCCGACGACGGCGGCAGCGAAAGCGTGGGCGCGGGCGGACAGCGCATCACCGGCGTCCGGTGGAGCATCGACAGCGTCACCGTCGACGGCGCCACCCACCGCGCGCCGGACGCGGCACACGTACGGATCGACGGCGGCGAGGCCGCGGGCAGCACCGGTTGCAACAGCTTCAGCGCCCGCGCCGACGTCGACGGCGAACGCGTCCGGCTCAGCGACGCCATGTTCACCGAGAAGGCCTGCGCCAAGACCCCCGCCGGCTTCGAGAAGTCCCTCGGCCGCGCCCTCACCACCGGCTCGCTCACCACCCAGAACGAGGGCGAGCGGGCCACCCTGACCACCGCCGACGGCGACACCGTCCGGCTCAGCAGGTCCGAGGACGCCTCCCTCTACGGCACCCGGTGGGCCGTGGACGCCCCGGGCCGGAAGGGCGGCGCGGGCCGCGCCCACCTCACCTTCGACCAGGACGCCAAGACCGTCTCCGGACGGCTCCCCTGCAACCACGTCAACGCCAAGGCCACCGTCAGCGACGGCCGTATCACCCTCGGCACCCCGTCCACCACCCGAATGATGTGCGAAGGCTCACTCATGGACGCCGAGAAGCGGCTGCTGGGCCTGTTCGACGGCAAGGTCGAATACCGGATCGATCAGCAGACCCTCACCCTGACCAGCGAAGACGGCCTCACGGTCCGGGCCGTGGCCGACCAGTGATCCACGGGTGAGCCCGCATCCCCAATTCGGACCAGTGGTCGACCTCGCCTACACTCGGAGGCGTGCCACGTGGTGACGGTCGACTCAATCACGATCTGCTTCCCGGCGAGAAGGGCCCCCAGGACGCTTGCGGCGTCTTCGGTGTCTGGGCTCCGGGCGAAGAGGTCGCAAAGCTCACTTACTTCGGGCTCTACGCCCTCCAGCATCGGGGCCAGGAATCCGCGGGAATCGCGGTCAGCAACGGCTCCCAGATCCTCGTCTTCAAGGACATGGGCCTCGTGTCCCAGGTCTTCGACGAGACCTCGCTCGGTTCGCTCCAGGGTCACATCGCGGTCGGTCACGCCCGCTACTCGACCACCGGCGCCTCCGTGTGGGAGAACGCCCAGCCGACGTTCCGTGCCACCGCGCAGGGTTCCATCGCGCTCGGGCACAACGGCAACCTCGTCAACACCGCCCAGCTCGCCGGGATGGTCGCCGACCTGCCCAAGCAGGAGGGCCGCTCCACCCGGGTCGCGGCGACCAACGACACCGACCTGCTGACCGCGCTCCTCGCGGCCCAGGTCGACGAGGACGGCAAGCCGCTGACCGTCGAAGAGGCCGCGCTCAGCGTCCTCCCCCAGGTCATGGGCGCCTTCTCCCTCGTCTTCATGGACGAGCACACCCTCTACGCCGCCCGTGACCCGCAGGGCATCCGCCCGCTGGTCCTCGGCCGCCTGGAGCGCGGCTGGGTGGTCGCCTCCGAGTCCGCCGCCCTCGACATCTGCGGCGCCTCCTACGTCCGCGAGATCGAGCCGGGCGAGTTCGTCGCCATCGACGAGAACGGGCTGCGCTCGTCGCGATTCGCAGAAGCGAAGCCCAAGGGCTGTGTCTTCGAGTACGTGTACCTGGCCCGCCCGGACACCGACATCGCCGGCCGCAACGTCTACCTCTCGCGTGTCGAGATGGGCCGCAGGCTGGCGAAGGAGGCCCCCGCGGAGGCCGACCTCGTCATAGCGACCCCGGAATCCGGCACCCCCGCCGCGATCGGCTACGCCGAGGCCTCCGGCATCCCCTTCGGCAACGGCCTGGTGAAGAACGCCTATGTCGGCCGGACCTTCATCCAGCCCTCACAGACCATTCGCCAGCTCGGCATCCGCCTGAAGCTGAACCCCCTGAAGGAAGTCATCAAGGGCAAGCGGCTGGTCGTCGTCGACGACTCCATCGTCCGCGGCAACACCCAGCGGGCCCTGGTCCGCATGCTCCGCGAGGCCGGCGCCGCCGAGATCCACATCCGGATCTCGTCCCCGCCGGTGAAGTGGCCCTGCTTCTTCGGCATCGACTTCGCCACCCGCGCCGAGCTGATCGCCAACGGCATGAGCGTCGAGGAGATCGGCACCTCGATGGGCGCCGACTCCCTGGCGTACATCTCCATCGACGGCATGATCGAGGCGACCACCATCGCCAAGCCGAACCTGTGCCGCGCCTGCTTCGACGGCGAGTACCCGATGGAGCTCCCCGACCCCGAGCTGCTCGGCAAGCAGCTCCTGGAGACCGAGCTGGCCGCCGGGCCCGCCGGTACGGCCGCAGCCGACGCCATCCGTCGCCCGTAGCCGTCCGTATCCCTGGTTCCCCGGTTTCCCGGCGTCCCTGCCGTACGACACGAAGGTTCTCATCGTCATGCCTGACACAACCGGTGCCAGCTACGCATCAGCGTCTTACAAAACAGCAGGTGTCGACATCGAGGCGGGCGACCGCGCCGTCGAGCTCATGAAGGAATGGGTCAAGAAGACGCGGCGCCCCGAGGTCCTCGGCGGCCTCGGCGGCTTCGCCGGTCTCTTCGACGCCTCCGCCCTCAAGAACTACGAGCACCCCCTGCTCGCCTCCGCCACCGACGGCGTCGGCACCAAGGTCGACATCGCCCGGCAGCTGGGCGTCTACGACACCATCGGCCACGACCTGGTCGCCATGGTCATGGACGACATCGTGGTGTGCGGCGCCGAGCCGCTGTTCATGACCGACTACATCTGCGTCGGCAAGGTCCACCCCGAGCGGGTCGCCGCGATCGTCAAGGGCATCGCCGAGGGCTGTGTGCTGGCCGGGTGCGCCCTGGTGGGCGGCGAGACGGCCGAGCACCCCGGTCTGCTGGGCCCGGACGACTTCGACGTCGCCGGGGCCGGTACGGGCGTCGTGGAGGCCGACCGGCTGCTCGGCCCCGATCGCATCCGAACGGGTGACGCGGTGATCGCCATGGCGTCCTCCGGGCTTCACTCGAACGGGTACTCGCTGGTCCGCCACGTCCTGCTGAACGAGGGCGGTCTGGCGCTCGACGCCCACCTGGACGGTCTCGGCCGCACCCTCGGCGAGGAGCTGCTGGAGCCCACCAAGATCTACTCCCTGGACTGCCTGGCCCTCCTGCGCACCGCCGAGGTCCACGCCTTCAGCCACGTCACCGGCGGCGGACTCGCGGCCAACCTGGCCCGGGTGATCCCCGACGGCCTGCACGCCGTGGTCGACCGCTCCACCTGGGCCCCGGGCGCGGTCTTCGACCTCGTCGGCCGGACCGGCCGGGTCGAGCGCCTGGAGCTGGAGAAGACCCTGAACATGGGCGTGGGCATGATCGCGATCGTGCCCGAGGAGTCGACGGACGTGGCCCTGACGACCCTCGCCGACCGCGGCGTGGACGCCTGGGTGGCCGGTGAGATCACCGACCGCGGCGAGCACCCGACGGGCGCGGCCCTGGTGGGCGACTACGCCGTCTGAGCTGCCGCGGATGCCACAGGTGCCGCGGGTAGCACAGAACCCGGTCGGTGACAGAGGTCACCGACCGGGAAGGTGTTCAGTGCAAGGTCAAGCGCCGCGTCGCTGTTGGGACGGGGACTGGCCGTCCTCGTCCTCGTCGTCGTCCTCATAGAGGTCGGCGTACTTTGCGTACACGTCATCGTCCTGCTCATCGTCCTCGAATGGCCCGCCGTTAGGCGGTTGTGCATTCGACGGCGATGCGCCCAGCTCCTCGGCCAGGCGGGAGAGATCAGTCCCACCGCTGTTGTACTTCAGCTGGCGGGCGACCTTCGTCTGCTTGGCCTTGGCCCGGCCGCGCCCCATGGCTCGACCCCCTCAACGACGGGGCTCGACGGCCCCAGAGTCTTGACACGCGTTCATGGTCCGGAACGGGCTCTCGTGTGAGAGACCGGTCCGTAGGGCTTCCACGGTACCTGAGCCCACGCCCATACGGTACGTCGCCCGCAGCACGTGGCCTTGCCCAGGACCCTCGAGGCGCCCCGTCCTCGCTGGTCAAAGGCGATTTTAACCACCTTTCGACGGTCGACCCGCCGGGATAAGTGAGAGTTCTCTCCAACCGCGCCCCGACGGGTACCGGTCACACCCGCGACGACCCTGCCGGCCCACCGCCGTACGACCGTCGGATCACCGCCGGGAACGGGCCTCCGCCATGCGCTGCTCGGCGATCCGGTCGGCCGCGGCGGCCGGCGGAATACCGTCTTCCTTCGCACGTGCGAATATGGCCAGCGTGGTGTCGTAGATCTTCGCGGCCTTCGCCTTGCACCGGTCGAAGTCGAAGCCGTGCAGCTCGTCGGCGACCTGGATGACACCGCCGGCGTTCACCACGTAGTCCGGCGCGTAGAGGATCCCGCGGTCGGCGAGGTCCTT
Source organism: Streptomyces sp. MH60 (assembly GCF_002939385.1). GTDB lineage: Bacteria > Actinomycetota > Actinomycetes > Streptomycetales > Streptomycetaceae > Streptomyces. The sequence continues at coordinate 20,771 of NZ_MULI01000059.1, forward strand.
CTCCACACCGGGGTGGGCGAGCTGGTTGTTGGCCGCGCCGCACACCACCTTGGCGGTCAGCACCGGCACGGTGTCGTCGTTCAGCGCGCCGCCGAGCGCGCAGGGCGCGTAGATGTCCAGGTTCTCGACCCGGATCAGCGCCTCGGTGTCGGCGACGGCGACCACCGACGGGTGCCGCTCGGTGATGCCCCGCACCACGTCCTTGCGCACGTCGGTGACGACGACGTGGGCGCCCTCGGCGAGCAGGTGCTCGACCAGGTGGTGGCCGACCTTGCCGACGCCCGCGATGCCCACCGTGCGGTCCCGCAGCGTCGGGTCGCCCCACAGGTGCTGGGCGGCGGCCCGCATGCCCTGGTAGACGCCGAAGGAGGTGAGCACGGAGGAGTCGCCCGCGCCGCCGTGCTCCGGGGAGCGCCCGGTGGTCCAGCGGCACTCGCGGGCCACGACGTCCATGTCGGCGACGTAGGTGCCGACGTCGCACGCGGTGACGTAGCGGCCGCCGAGCGAGGCGACGAACCGGCCGTAGGCGAGGAGCAGTTCCTCGCTCTTGATCTGCTCCGGATCACCGATGATCACGGCCTTGCCGCCGCCGTGGTCGAGACCGGCCATGGCGTTCTTGTACGACATCCCGCGCGCGAGGTTCAGCGCGTCGGCGACGGCCTCCGCCTCGTTCGCGTACGGGTAGAAGCGCGTACCGCCGAGCGCGGGGCCCAGGGCGGTGGAGTGGAGGGCGATGACGGCCTTGAGACCGCTGGCACGGTCCTGGCAGAGCACGACTTGCTCATGTCCCCCCTGGTCCGAGTGGAACAGGGTGTGCAGTACATCAGCAGGTGCGCCGTTTACGTCGGTCACGGTGGTGACTCCTGTGTAGGTGCGGCGATGGGTGGCAGGCCCCGTGAAGGTGGCGGGGACTGTGGCACGAGATTAGAGCCTGTGGGTGCCGGCCCGCCGCACAGTGCTCAGGATCACCTCCGCACGGAGTACGGGCGTGCGACGATTTGCAGAGATTCTCGCGCGTTTGTGATCCGTTTCCGCAGGTTTCCGCAGGTTCTCGCAGGTTTTCGCGTCGGCGCGCGGGGGAGGGAGCAGGCGTGCCCAAGGTGTCCTCGGTGATCGTCCCGTACGCGGCGTACCTGCGCGTGTACGAGCCGCTGGCGGCCTTCCCGGACGACGAACGCGCCCACTGGACCCGTTACGCCCGCCGCCCCGACCGGCCCTCCTACCAGGACGAGCTGCGTCGCTCCCTGGCCGACCTGCTGCCCACCCCGCCGGTCGCGGTGCCGGTGCACGAGAGCGCGGACGCCTTCGTGACCGAGGTGGACGGCGTGGTCTGCGTCTGCCCCTGGCGGACCCGGCTGCGCGGCTGGCAGGCCCTGGGCGAGCTGGCCGAGGACTTCCCGGAGCCGGTCCTGGACGCCCTGATCCCGCCGGTCGTGCGCCGCCAGAGCGCGCAGGACTACGAGCGCTGGCTGGAGCGCAACCCGGACGCCCGTCCCTGGATCCGCACGGCCACCTGGCAGGTCCCGATCAACTGGTTCGTGCTGGTCTCCGACGCGGAGCGGGAGTACGACGAGGGCGGCGACGACGAGGCGGCGGCCGCGCCGGTGCTGCGCTACCGGACGCCGATGGTGCAGGCCCGCCGCCGGGTGGCCCGGGGGCTGCGGGCCCTGCGGGAGGCCGTGGACGAGGGGCCGCTCATCGACGGCCTGGTGGAGGTGGGGCGCTGGCTGGAGGAGTTCCATCCGCGGTCCCTGGTGGAGTTGGACTACGGCGGACTGGTGCATGCCCTGCCGGCCGGTGAGTTGGAGGCGGACCACTCCGCGGCGGACGTGGCCGAGGGGATCGAGGCGCTGCGCCACGGTGACGGGGTCACCGCGGGGGAGGCGTACGGGCGGCTGGTGGAGCGCTGGCGGGCGGTCCGGGACCGGCGCTCCGCGAACTGACGTTTGACGTACCGCCCGATGTGGGGTTTCGTCTTCCGCTCCGACATCCGTTCGGGATGAGCTGATCCCTTGGCGACAAGGGACGTAGGTCCCGATCCGGGCGTATGCGTCAAGCGTGACGGACCGCACGTACATCACTCTTGCGCCGCTTCCCCCTCCTCATGCCAAAATAGGACAAGGAGCCCGGGGAGGGCTCCTTCCGTCCTGCCGTGATGCACTGTGGGTGGAATCGCAGCATTGCACGCTTTGGGGGGTCTGGTGACTCCTGATCGCCCCTGTGACTGATCGTCACAGAGGCGTGACTGTCCGCTATGGCATGGTCCATCGGCTTCCGTCGCTGATGAACACCTGGGAGGGCAATTCCATCGGTTTGGCCGACGCGGCTGGACAGATGGTGTAGTTGTAGTGCCGAGGACAAGCCGTTCGTCCTATAACCGACTCGACTCGCGTCCGCCATTTCGGGCAACGCGGGTCAAGGTGCAGAATTTAGAGGAATGAACCGAGAAGGTTCGGTTCTCCCGAGGAGGCCGCTCATGACCGCTCGCACCCCTGATGCCGAGCCGCTGCTGACCCCGGCTGAGGTCGCCACCATGTTCCGCGTCGACCCGAAGACGGTCACGCGCTGGGCGAAGGCCGGCAAGCTCACGTCGATCCGCACGCTCGGCGGGCATCGCCGCTACCGCGAAGCCGAGGTCCGCGCCCTGCTCGCGGGCATTCCGCAGCAGCGCAGCGAGGCCTGAACAACTGAATAACCGGGCAGAACGGCAGGTCCCCCAACCTGTCGGAGCGCCTGGACCACAGCTCCAAGCGACGCCGTCCCTGCCCCAACAGAGGTGCGTCGTTGATCGCGCTGGACTCCGCCGGGTCCAGCGCGATTTTTTTGTGCCCGGTCCCGCGGCCGGTGCCCGCGCCTCCGCCACGGTCCGTGTCCGGTCCTGTGTCGGGTGGGCGGCTCGGCGGACGGTTCTGTGAGCGGGCTTGTCGGAGTCTGGGGAGCGGTGTCGGATCGGCTGTGCGAGCGCCGTCGAGGCGGTGCAATTGCACATATTAAATTGATTAGTTGTAGGAGAGGCGTAAGCGCCACCGTTTCAAAAACTCGTGCGGTGACTCCCGTCACATCGCGCGGTGGTTGTTGGGCCGGGCACCGGTGCGCTAATGGAAGCCTGGCCTCCAGGAGCTCTGCGGAGCAAGGGCGTTGGGGACCGCGGGGTTCACGCCGTGGACGCGCTCCCGTTCTCGACGCCCTCTTGACGGCCTGTCGGAGACTGTGGGGCCGGCGAGTCCAGCGCCAGCCGCAGGAGCCGGTGGCAGACCGGACAGTGGCGCGTCACGTGACCGAACGAGGACGCGGCCGACAGATGCGCGCGGAGCAGGGCCCGCGTCTCGTGCCTGACCGACGTCGTCATACGCCACCTCCAGGGGCCAGACGGGGGATGTGCCCTGTCTTTGGAGTACCGACCGAATGTGACGCCGTCAAGGCCGCGGGAGGGCCACTGGGGGCCGCTGAGGGCTTCTGGGGGCCCGAGGGTGAGCCGCGCACGGGGAGTTGCCCGCGCCGGGCGGTGCGGGCCAACGAAGAAGCCCCGCGCCGATTGCTCGGTGCGGGGCTTTCGTTGCGGTCCTGACGGGATTTGAACCCGCGGCCTCCACCTTGACAGGGTGGCGAGCACTCCAAACTGCTCCACAGGACCAGGTTTCGCGGCGCTTTTGCTGCGTTGCGCTGCGAGAAGAGACTGTACAGGAGGGGTGGGCCGCCGGTCGAACTCACCCTCCGTACAGGCCCGGTCACGGCTCCGTCAGGGCGCGAGGGCGTCGATGGCCTTCACGATCCGCTTGTCGGAGACGGGGTACGCGGTGCCCAGCGCGTGGGCGAAATAGCTGACCCGCAGCTCCTCGATCATCCAGCGGATGTCCAGGACCTGCTGCGGCACCGGCCGGCCCTGCGGCATCTGCTCCAGGAGCCACGCGTACTCGTCCCGCATCTCGTGGACCTTCTGCATGCGGGAGGTGTCCCGCTGCACGCCCGTCGGCATCTGTTGCAGCCGGCGGTCCGCGGCGACCAGGTAGCGCATCAGGTCCGGCAGCCGCTTGATGCCCGCCTCGGTGACGAAGCCCGGCTTCACCAGCGCGTCCAGCTGCCCCCGCACGTCCTGGAGGTTCGCCAGCAGCGCGGGGCTGCGCACGGCCTTGAGACGGCGCTCGCAGGCCTGCCAGGCGGCCAGCACCTGCTGCACCTGGCCCACCGTGCGGACGGTCGTGTCGACGATCTCCGCGCGGACCTTGTCGTAGAGCTTGCGGTACGACTCCTCGTCCCAGGCCGGGCCGCCGAAGTCCGCGATCAGCTTGTCCGCCGCCGCCATGGCGCAGTCGTCGAACAGCGCCTGGATCGAACCGTGCGGGTTCGCGGACAGGCCCAGCTTCTGCTGGTTGGTCAGCTTCTCGGACGCGAACTTCGCCGGGTTGACCGGGATGTTGCGCAGGATCAGCCGCCGTGTGCCCTTCCACATCGCCTGCGCCTGCTCGGCCTCGGTGTCGAAGAGGCGGACCGAGACGGTGTCGGCCTTCGGTCCGTCGTCGACCAGCGCCGGGTACGCCTTCACCGGCTGACCGGCCCGGCGGGTCTCGAAGACCCGGGTCAGGGTGCCGATCGTCCAGTCCGTCAGTCCGGAGCGTTCCAGGGACTCGCCGCCGCTGCGCTCCGCGGTGGCCGCCGCGGCCTGCGAGAGCGCCTTGCGCGCCTTCGGGCGCAGCTGGAGCTTCAGCGCCTCCAGGTCCTTGTCCTCGGCCAGCTTGCGACGGCGCTCGTCGACGATCCGGAACGTGATCTTCAGGTGGTCGGGGACCTTCGACCAGTCGAAGTCCTCGGCGTCGAACGGCACCCCCACCATGCGCTTCAACTCCCGCGCCATGGTCACCGTCAGCGGCTCCTGAAGGGGTACGGCACGGTCCAGGAACGCCTGGGCGTAGTTCGGCGCGGGCACGTAGTTGCGGCGGACCGGCTTGGGCAGGGAGCGGATCAGCTCTGTGACGACCTGCTCGCGCAGCCCCGGGATCTGCCAGTCGAAGCCCTCGTCCGTGACCTGGTTGAGCACCTGGAGCGGCACGTGCACGGTGACGCCGTCGGCGTCCGCGCCCGGCTCGAACTGGTACGTCACCCGGAACTTCAGCGGGCCCTGCCGCCAGGAGTCCGGGTAGTCGTCCTTGGTGACCGCCCCCGCCTTCTCGTTGATGAGCATCTCGCGCTCGAAGTCGAGGAAGTCGGGCTGCTCGTGCCGCTTGTGCTTCCACCACGAGTCGAAGTGCGCACCCGAGACGACGTGTTCGGGCACCCGCTGGTCGTAGAAGTCGTACAGCGTCTCGTCGTCGACCAGGATGTCCCGGCGCCGGGCGCGGTGCTCCAGCTCCTCGACCTCGGTCAGCAGCCGGCGGTTGTCCGCGAAGAACTTGTGGTGCGTGCGCCAGTCGCCCTCCACCAGGGCGTTGCGGATGAACAGCTCGCGGCTGACCTCGGGGTCGATCCGCCCGTAGTTCACCTTGCGCTGGGCCACGATCGGCACGCCGTACAGCGTGACCTTCTCGTACGCCATCACCGCCGCCTGGTCCTTCTCCCAGTGCGGCTCGCTGTAGGTGCGCTTGAGGAGGTGCCCCGCGAGCGGCTCCACCCACTCCGGTTCGATCTTCGCGTTGACGCGGGCCCAGAGGCGGGAGGTCTCCACCAGCTCGGCGGACATCACGAACCGCGGGGGCTTCTTGAAGAGCGCCGAGCCCGGGAAGATCGCGAACTTGGCGTTCCGCGCGCCCAGGTACTCGTTCTTCGAGCCCTCCTTCACGTCCTTCATGCCGACGTGGGAGAGGAGACCGGCCAGCAGCGACACGTGTACGCGGTCGTCGGGTGCGGGGTGCTCCTCGTCGTTGAGGTGGATGCCCATCTGCTTGGCGACCGTGCGCAGCTGCGTGTAGATGTCCTGCCACTCGCGGATGCGCAGGAAGTTGAGGTACTCCTGCTTGCACATCCGGCGGAAGGACGACGAGCCGCGTTCCTTCTGCTGCTCGCGCACGTACCGCCAGAGGTTGAGGAACGCGAGGAAGTCGCTGCTCTCGTCCTTGAACCGGGCGTGCTGCTGGTCGGCCTGGGCCTGCTTCTCCGCCGGGCGTTCCCGCGGGTCCTGGATGGACAGCGCCGCCGCTATGACCATGACCTCGCGGACACAGCCGTTCTTGTCCGCCTCCAGCACCATCCGGGCCAGCCGCGGGTCCACGGGCAGCTGGGCGAGCTTGCGGCCGGTGTCGGTGAGCCGCTTGCGTACGTCCTTCTGCGCCGGGTCGAGCGCGCCCAGTTCCTGGAGCAGCTGCACACCGTCGCGGATGTTGCGGTGGTCCGGGGGGTCGATGAAGGGGAACTTCTCGATGTCGCCGAGGCCGGCCGCGGTCATCTGGAGGATGACGGAGGCGAGGTTCGTCCGGAGGATCTCCGCGTCCGTGAACTCCGGGCGCGCGTCGAAGTCGTCCTCGGAGTACAGCCGGATGCAGATGCCGTCGGACGTACGGCCGCAGCGGCCCTTGCGCTGGTTGGCGCTGGCCTGCGAGATCGGTTCGATGGGCAGCCGCTGGACCTTGGTGCGGTGGCTGTAGCGGGAGATACGGGCGAAGCCGGGGTCGATGACGTACTTGATGCCCGGAACGGTCAGGGAGGTCTCGGCGACGTTGGTGGCGAGGACGATCCGGCGTCCGGTGTGCTGCTGGAAGACGCGGTGCTGCTCGGCGTGCGAGAGCCGTGCGTACAGCGGCAGGACTTCCGTGAATCTGTACTTCTTCTTCTCCAGCGCGTCCGCCGTGTCGCGGATCTCCCGCTCGCCGGAGAGGAAGACGAGGATGTCGCCCTTGCCCTCGCCCATCAGCTCCTCGACGGCGTCGGTGATCGCCGTGATCTGGTCCCGGTCGGCGTCGTCGCCGTCCTCCTCCAGGAGCGGCCGGTACCGCACCTCCACGGGATAGGTCCGGCCGCTGACCTCGATGATCGGGGCGTCGCCGAAGTGCCGGGAGAAGCGCTCGGGGTCGATGGTCGCCGAGGTGATGACGACCTTGAGGTCGGGGCGCTTGGGCAGCAGCTGGGAGAGGTAGCCCAGCAGGAAGTCGATGTTGAGGGACCGCTCGTGGGCCTCGTCGATGATGATCGTGTCGTAGGCGCGCAGCTCGCGGTCGGTCTGGATCTCGGCGAGCAGGATGCCGTCCGTCATCAGCTTGATGAAGGTGGACTGCGGGTTCACCTGGTCGGTGAACCGCACCTTCCAGCCGACGGTCTCCCCGAGCGGGGTGTCCAGCTCGTCCGCGACCCGCTCGGCGACGGTGCGCGCGGCGATCCGGCGGGGCTGGGTGTGCCCGATCATGCCGCGGACGCCACGGCCCAGCTCGACACAGATCTTCGGGATCTGGGTGGTCTTGCCGGATCCGGTCTCACCGGCGACGATCACGACCTGGTGATCACGGATGGCCGCCGCGATCGCGTCCTTCTTCTGGCTGACCGGGAGCTGTTCGGGGTAGCTGACGGCCGGCACACGCGCCCGGCGTTCACCGATGCGCTGCTCGGCCTTGGCCACCTCCGTCTCGATCTCGGCGAGGACGGCGGCGCGGGCCTCCGGCTTACGGATCTTCCGCGCACCCTCCAGCCTGCGGCCGAGCCGGTGCGCGTCGCGCAGGGACAGCTCGGTCAGCCGGGGGGCGAGGGTGCCGAGGGCGGGGGCAGGGTGCGTAGACATACGGGTTCCAGGATCTCATCCCGGGGAAAATCCTGGCGAACGCTTTTGCCGCGGCCGGATACAACAAGACCCCGATCCGAAGATCGGGGTCTTTGCTGTGGCTGGGGCCGGGGTCGAACCGGCGACCTATCGCTTTTCAGGCGATCGCTCGTACCAACTGAGCTACCCAGCCGCGAGGTTTCACGTGAAACCTCAGCGGTCCTGACGGGATTTGAACCCGCGGCCTCCACCTTGACAGGGTGGCGAGCACTCCAAACTGCTCCACAGGACCAGGCGCTGTGTGTGACAGTGTCGCACACGCTTGCTTTTGCCCCCAACACGATTCTTCCCGGTGGCCGGGGCCCTCGTCAGCTGGGGTGACGTCGCTGAAGCAGAGTATCAGAGGATGCGTGCTGCCCTGGAAACGCGCAGGTGGGCTGTGCGCGGACGAGTGGGCGCCGATCGGGCGCCTTCCGCGTCCGCGGTCCGGGTGGTCCGGGGCGGGGTGAGGCCGCGGACGCCGTGGGGTGCGGGGCATGTGACGCCCCTTTCTCATGGAGCCGGCACGGGGGTGGGTGCCTGGGCCCTGAGATGGTTCCGGAGGGTGAAACCCTCGGCCGCGGCCTCCTCGGGGGTGAGGGGGACGCCGGTCGTGAGGAGGCGGCGGGCCGCCATGTGGTCGGCGGGACGGTTGACGGACTCCACGGCGACCAGGGCGGAGCCGCGGAAGAGCAGTACGGAGAAGGCGTCCGGGGACGTGTGCAGCACGAGTTCCGTGTCGTGGCCGTGGCTCAGGCCGGCGATCTGCAGGGTCGCGGAGAACTGGTTGCTCCAGAACCGGGGCAGCTCGTCGTAGACGCGGGCGGTGCCGGTGAGGCGGTCGGCGACCAGCCCGGCGTGGTCGACGGCGTTCTGCACCGATTCGATGCGCAGGGGCGTCGCCGACCCGGGGTGGGGGAAGAGGGCGCAGTCGCCCACCGCCGAGACGCGCGGGTCCGCGGTCAGCAGCCGGGCGTCGGTGACGATCCCGCCGTCGACGGCCAGTCCCGCCGCCTCGGCCAGCTCCGTGCGGGGGGTGACCCCGACGCCGGCCAGGACGAGGTCCGCGGGCAGCAGGCGGCCGTCGGCGAGTTCCACCCCGGTCACGTGCCCGGCGGCGTCGCCGGTCAGGGCGGCGATGCCCTGACCGAACAGCATCCGGTTGCCGCGCTCCTCGTGCAGCCGGGTGAGGTGCTCGGCCGTCGGTGCCGAGGTGATCCGGGCCAGCGGCCGCGGGAGCGCCTCGACGACGGTCACCGGGTGTCCCAGGTCGCGGGCGGCGGCGGCGAACTCCAGGCCGATGAACCCGGCTCCGACGGCGACCACCTGCCGGGCCCGGGTCAGGTCCTCCCTGATCCGGTCGGCGTCACGCAGGGTGCGCAGGGTGTGCACGCCGGCCAGGTCACCGCCCGGGACGGGCAGGGTCCGGGCGCGGGCGCCGGTGGCCAGGACGAGGTGGTCGTAGCCGAGGACGGTCCCGTCGGCCAGGCGGACGGTGCGGGCCGGCCGGTCCAGGGCGACGGCGGCGCCCTGGACCCGGGTGATCCCGTGGCGCTCGTAGAAGGTGGGCGGGCGCAGCCACAGCTGGTCGGTGTCCGTCTCCCGCTTGAGGTAGGCCTTGGACAGGGCCGGCCGCTCGTAGGGCGGGACCCCCTCGTCGCCGACGAGGGTGACCGGGCCCCGGTGGCCTCGTTCGCGCAGGGCGGCGGCGGTCTGGTGCCCGGCCTGTCCGGCTCCGACGACGAGGACGTGGCCGACCGGTTCGGGGGCGGTCATCAGGCCTGGCTCTCGGGGAGCCGGACGACCAGGCCGTCCAGGGCGTCGGTGACCTTGACCTGGCAGCCCAGCCGGCTGTTGTCGGCGCGGGCGCAGACGGTGAAGTCGAGCATGCCGTCCTCTTCCTCCTCCATGGGCGCCAGCCGGTCGAGGTCCTCGGGGTCGACGTAGACGTGGCAGGTCGCGCACTGGGCGAAGCCGCCGCACTGCCCGACGATGCCGTCCACGTCGTTGGTGAGGGCGCCGCGCATGAGGCTGGTGCCCACGGGGAGGTCGAGAACCGTCTCGGTGGCGTCGACGGCGATGTACGTGATCTTGGGCATGACAGGCTCCTGCGGGACGTGAGTGGCGTCGGTCGGTGCGTCAACTCCCGCATGGGAAAAGGGAGTTCATGAATCCGGAGGATGTAGGGGCCGGGTGTGCGGGGGCCCGGGCCGGGGCGGCCCGGGTGGCCGGGTGGCGCCGTATCAGGTGGTGCCGGGGGAACAGTTCCGTGCCGCGGTGCACGGTGGGGTGCACGTCGGAGACGCCGAGGACGGCCACCGCGCCGTGGTAGTCGTCGTCGAGCCGTACGTCGGCGAGGGCGGGGACCGGGCGGGCCGGCCGGGCCGGGTGCCAGCCGAGCAGGGCGGGCGGGTCGTCGGGGCCGGACAGCGTGAAGTCGGTCATGGGGGTGTTGAGGCCCTCGCCGGTGGCCTTCAGTACCGCCTCCTTGCGGGTCCAGTACGTCAGGCAGCCGCGGGCCCGCCGCTGAACGGGCAGCGCCTCGACCGCGGCGCGCTCGGCCGGCGTCAGGACCAGCTCGTACTCCGGTGGCAGGGCCGGGCCGGTCCAGGGCTCGACCCGTTCCACGTCCAGGCCGAGCGGGCCGCCCAGCGTCACCGCCACCGCCACCAGGTCGCCCGAGTGGGAGATCGACAGTTCCCAGCCCGCGCCGTCCCCCACCACGTGCGGTTTCCCGTGCGGACCGCCGCAGTCGGGGCAGCGCGTGCGGAAGCCGATGGCTTCCGGGCCGGTGCCCACCAGTGAGGCGAGGGCCGTCTTCGCGAGCAGCCGGCCCGTGACGAAGCGGGCCAGGTCCAGTTCGTGGGCGAAGGACGAGCAGCGGGTGAGTTCCGTGGTGTCCAGGAGGCCGAACCAGGAGGTGGGCCGGGGCACCGGGGGCAGCGACCAGATGTGGCACTCGGCGGCGGACTGCTGTGCGTCGGCGCCGGGTGCCTGGACGGGCGTCATGGCGATTTCACCTCCGTACGGCGGCAGTCGGTCCGCCGCACTACCGAGTTTCCGGCGGGACGGGGCGCCCGGATAGCAGGAAATCCTCCGCGTTCCGGGGGTGGAAAACCCTCCCCCCGGGCGGCCGTTATCGCTGACGGGCACCGCGTTAAATGCCGCCCCGGCAGGCGAAAACGACGTGATAACAGCCCGAAAGGGCGCCTTCCTAACTTCGTGGTCACAAGGAAGTCAGCGCCTCCCGGATTACCCCGGGGGCCGACCGAGAGGGCCACCGAAATGAACCGCTCCTGGATCGTCGCCGCCAAGTCCGCCGTCGTCGCCGTGGTCGCCGGAACCGCGCTCTGGACCGTCGGGGGCGCGGCCGTGCAGACGCTGGGCGCCGGTGACGCGTCGCATTCCACTTCGACGGTGGCCGACCCCATCAACTGGAGTGTCGTGGTGCCCGGGACGACCGCCCCCGCGCCCACCCCGACCGCCACCCCGGCCGGCTGAACCGGCCCCGGCCGGATCACCGCCGGCCGAATCGGCGCCGATTCGATCGGCGTCCACTGAATCAAGCTTCAATCATTGTTCATAAAGGACCTGTATTACGGTCCGCACTTCGTTCGCCCCGTCACCGGTCGTCCGGGAACTCGTCCCCTTTCGGTGCCGGACCCCTCTCTTCCCGCTGAATCACCCCCGCCGGTGACCTACATTGGTTGTCGTCCGACGGGCAGTTCGAATAGGGGGGCGGAGTGGGCGAACAGCTCAGGTTCAACGTCTTGGGTCCGCTCACGGTGACCGTGGGCGAGGCGGGCGTCCCGCTCGGCGGCGCACGCCAACGGACCATCCTCGCCCTGCTGCTGGTCATGCCCGGCCGGGTCGTCCCGGTGGACACCATGGTGGACACCGTCTGGAACAGGAATCCGCCGCCCACCGCCCGTACCCAGGTGGCCATCTGTGTGGCGGCCCTGCGGAAGATCTTCAAGAGCGCGGGCGTCGGCGGGGACGTCATCGTCACCGCGCACCCCGGCTACCGGCTCGACACCGCCGGCCACGACGTCGACTCGCTGCGGTTCGCCGAACTCGTGCGCGGCGCCGAGCAGTACGCCCGGGGCGGGCTGCTCGCCGAGGCCGCCCAGGCCTACGCCCAGGCGCTCGGCCTCTGGCGTGGCCCCGCCTTCGCCGGGGTGAGCGGGCCGGCGATCGAGGACGAGGCGGAGCGGCTGGAGGAGCACCGCCTCAACGCCTACGACGACTCCATCCTCGCCCACCTGGAACTCGGTCAGCACCAGGAACTCATCCCGGGCCTTGCCGCGATGGTGCGCGAGTACCCGCTGCGGGAACGCACCCGGCACCACCTGATGCTGGCCCAGTACCGTTCGGGCCGCCGGGCGGACGCGATGGAGACCTACCGGGACGCGCACAGCCAGTTCATCGAGGAACTGGGCATCGAGCCGGGCCCGGACCTGAAGGAACTGCACGACGCCATCCTGCGCGACGACCCCTCGCTGGCCCCCGTGCCGGTGGTCGTGGAGCGGCCGGACGCCCCGGGCCCCGGGGCCGGTTCCGCCGCGGCCGCACCCGCGCCCGCCGTGTCCGCCGCCCCTCCGGCGGCCGTGCCCGCCGAACTGCCGCCGGACATCCCGGCCTTCACCGGCCGGGCGGAGGAACTGACCGCGCTGCACGGCCTCCTGGCCGGCGCCGGAGAGGAGCGCGCCTCCACCACCGGCCTGATCACCGGCGCCGCGGGGATAGGCAAGAGCGGCCTCGCGATGCGCTGGGCGTTCCGCTCCGCCGAGCACTTCCCCGACGGTCAGCTCTTCGCGGACCTGCGCGGGTACGACGAGAACCACGAACCGGTCTCCGCGCACGACGTGCTGAGCCGCTTCCTGCGTTCCCTGGGGGTGCCGGGCGAGCAGATCCCCGGCGACCTGGAGGAGCGGGTGTCGCTGTACCGGAGCGTGCTCGCGGACCGCCGGGTGCTGATCGTGCTGGACAACGCCCGCGCCTACGCGCAGGTGCGGCCGCTGCTGCCCGGGGGCGGCCGGTGCTGTGTGCTGGTCACCAGCCGGGACCAGATGGAGGAGCTGGTGACCTGGCCGGCGCAGGCCCGGGTGCACCTGGGCCTGCTGTCCGAGCCGGAGGCCGTCGAGCTGATCACGGCCATCGTGGGGGAGCGCAGGATCGCCACCGCCCGCGAGGACGCCGCGCAACTGGCCGAGCTGTGCGACCGGCTGCCGCTGGCGCTGCGGATCGCCGCGGCCCGGCTCGCCTCCAAGCCGCACTGGACCGTGCGCTACCTGGTGAACCGGCTCACCGACGAGCGGCGGCGGCTGGACGAGCTGAGCCAGGGCGAGTCGCAGATCCGGGCCAGCCTCGCGCTCAGCTACAAGTACCTGTCCGAGGACGCCGCCCGGCTGCTGCGGCGCCTGGGCCTGCTCGACGCGCCGGACTTCACCGCGTGGGTGGGCGCCGCGCTGCTCAACCGCGAGGTGATCGACGCGGAACGGCTGATCGAGGACCTGGTCGACGCCCAGTTCCTGGAGGTCGTGAGCATCGACGCGACCGGTCAGCTGCGGTACCGCCTGCACAGCCTGGTGCGGCTGTACGCGCGGGAGTGCGCGATGAAGGAGGAGTCGGAGCCGGACCGTACGGCCGCCCTCACCCGGGTGCTGCGGACCTTCCTCACCATCGCAGAGGAGGCCGACCGGCGGGAGAACGCCGGCCACGGCACCGGTGTGCACAGTGACGCCCGGCGCCGCCGGATCGACTCCGAGTTGCTGGACGAGCTGCTGACGGCGCCGCTGGAGTGGTTCGAGGCGGAGCGGCTGGCGCTGGTCGCGTCGGTGCGGCAGGCGGCGCGGGCGGGACTGTCCGAGCTGGCCTGGGACCTGACCGGATCGGCCGCCGTCTTCTTCGGCACCCGCAGCTACACCGACGACTACCGCCGGTGCTGCGAGGAGGCGCTGGCGGCCGCCCACACCCACGGCGACCTGCGCGGCCAGGCGGCGATGCTGTTCGGGCTCGGGTCCATCGAGCTGGTCCACAGCGAGATGGAGCGCAGCTCCGGCTACCTGGAGCAGTCGGTACGGCTGTACGAGGAGGCGGGGGAGAGCCGGGGGCGGGCGGTGGCGCTGCGGCTGCTCGGGCAGACCGCGCGGGCCCGGGGCGAGACGGAGCAGGCCATGGGGATCTTCGCGGAGGCGCTGGCGATCTTCCGGGACACCGGCGACGCGTACAGCGAGATCCACACCCTGCACAACATGGCGGAGACCGAACTGGTCGCCGAGCGCCCCGAGTCGGCGATGACCTACGCCCTCGACGCGGTGCGCCTGGGGGAGAGCCTGGGGTCGGACACCCGGAACCTGGCCCAGGCGCTGCACCGGCTGGGGCAGGCCCACCTCGCCCTGGGCAGCCTCGGCGAGGCCGAGCAGGCGTTCCTGCGCGCGGTGCGGATCGTCAAGGAGAAGTCCGACACGGTGGGCCTCGCCTACACGCTGCTCGGCCTCGGCGAGACCCGGTTCCGCAAGGGGGACACGCAGCAGGCCGGGACCACCCTGGCGGACGCGCTGGAGACCGCGGAGGAGTGCGGGAGTCCGATGGCGGCCGGCCGGGTCAGGCTGGTCCTCGCCGAGCTGAGCCGGAGCCTGGGCCGCACCGAGGAGGCCCGCGACCACCTCCGCACCGCGCAGGAGGTGTTCCGGGACATCGGCGCGCTGGCGTGGCAGCGGCGGGCGGAGGAGGCCCTGGCGGCGCTGGTGGGCTGACCGGCCCGCGGCCCCCGGCACGGGAAAGGTGCCCGTGCCCCGGAGAGATCCCGGGGCACGGGCACCTTTCGTGCGGGGCGGTGGCCGCGGCGAGGGCCTCAGCCGAACAGCTCGCCCAGTGCCTCCATGTCGATCGGCACCGGCGGCAGCCGGTAGTCCGCGGGCGGCTCCGCGTCCAGCAGGTGCCGGACCAGGAAGTCCCACTTGCGCTGGTTCACGTAGTGCTCGTAACCGAAGTAGATGTGATCGGCGTCGGGCACCACGAGCAGGTCGAAGTCCTTGCCGTGGGCGATCAGCCGCTCGGCGAGCCGCAGCGTGGACTGCGGCGGCACCCGGTCGTCCAGGCCGCCGTGGACGAGCAGCAGCTTGCCTTCGAGGCGGTCGGCGAGGGACTCGTTGGCGAGGGCGGCGTACTCCTCCTCGTCGAAGGGGCCGTGATAGGCCTCGCCCAGACCCGGCTCCAGCAGGCGGAAGTCGTGCATGCCGGACTCCGCGACGCCCACCCGGAAGACGTCGGGGTGGCGCAGCAGCGCCCGTACGGCGGCGTAGCCACCGGAGGACATGCCGGTGACGCCCACCCGGTCCAGGTCCATCCAGGGCCGTTCGGCGGCCAGTTGGCGCAGCGCGGCGACGTGGTCGTCCAGTCCGCAGGCGTCGCCCAGGTTGCCGTACGAGGCGTCCAGGAACTCCTTGGAGCGGCCGGGGGAGCCCTTGCCGTCGACCGCGACGACCACGAAGCCGAGCGCGGCCAGCGCCTCCGCCTCGTAGCCGTAGTGGCCGGGGTCGAAGGAGGGGCTCACCCGGTTGTCGGTGGGCAGGCCGTAGGGGGTGTCGATCACCGGGTAGCGCCGGGACGGGTCGAAGCCGTGCGGCAGGTACAGCAGGCCGTGCACGTCGCAGGTGCCGTCGGCGGAAGTGGTGCGGAAACGTATCGGCGCGCGCCGGCCGGTCTCCCTGAGACGGGTGTCGTCGGCGCGTTCGAGCTCCACCAGCACCCGCCCGGACCAGTCCCGCACCGTGATCACGGGGGCCACGGCGGTGGTGGAGGCGGAGTCGACGAAGCAGGTGCCGCCCGGAGCGACGGTGACCGCGTGGTCGAGGTCGTCGCCGGTGATCCGCTCGAAGCCGGAGCCGTCGAGGCCCACGCGGCACACCGTGCGGCGGTACGGGTCCTCCTCGACCAGCCCCGAGGCGGTGAAGTACACCGTCCGCTCCGCCTCGTCGACGTGCAGCAGTTCCTGGACCGCGAAGGCGCCCGAGGTCACCGCGTTGACCAGCGCACCGGAGGGCGCGGAGTACAGGTAGAGGTGGCCCCGGCCGTCCCGTTCCGAGTACCACAGCACCTCGTCGCCGCCGGCCAGGACGCGCACCAGCGGCGGCTGGAGCTGGCGCGGCGCGGGGTCCACCCTGGTCCGGCCCCGCTCGGTCAGGACGGTGCGCACCTCGCCGGTGTCCGGGTCGAGGCGGTACAGGCCGAGGGTGCGGGCGTCCCGGCTGCGGGACAGGTAGTGGACGGCCGAGCCGTCCGGCTCCCACCACGCCCACCGCTGGAACAGCGGCGACATCAGCGACATCGCCACCGGTTCGCCGCGGGCCTCGGTGACGGCGCCGGTGGTGACGTCCAGGACGACGAACTCGGCGAGCGGTATGCGCTCGTCCCCGGCGACCGCGTAGCGCGGCGACAGCAGCGCGGGCTCGCCACCACCGGCGGGGGCGGCGCGCAGCAGGTGGGTGCGGCGCACACCGTCCTGGACGGTGCGGTGGGTCAGCACCCGGGAGGAGTCCGGCGACCAGGCCACGGCGGGCGGCAGATGGGGCAGGCCCAGCTTGGTCAGCAGCGTGGAGTACATGAGGTAGTCGGGGTTGGCGCCGTAGTCCCGGTCCTCGGTGCCGTCGGACGTCAGCGCCCAGTCGCGGTCCCCGTCCAGCGTGCGGGCGCGCAGGTCGTGGCCGGCGCGGTGGACGGCGTGCTTCCGGTCGGGTGCGGCCACCTCCAGCGGGCCGACCGGAGGCTCGCCCGCCGTCCTGCGCAGGGTGTGGTCGTCGAGCCGCAGCAGCCAGTGCTCGCCGAAGGCGTCGAACTCCACCGTCCCGTCGGCCGGCCCGATGGCCGGGAGGGGGAGGGCGGCCGCGTCGACGGGCTGCCCGGTCGCGGCCGCGAGGGCCGACGCCAGCCGCTCGTGGTCGAAGGCGAGGCGGCGGGTGCCCGCCACCGGGTCGACGAGCACGTACCGCTTACCCTCCACGGTGGCCACGGTGTACCAGAACCGCGTGCCGTCCTCGAGCCAGCGCGGGGTGAGGCGGCCGCCCGGGAGCAACTCCCCGCGGTGGTGCCGCAACAGCCGTTCCGCCGTCCGGTAGGCCCGCACATCGAGTCGTTTCCGTTGCATCGTCGATGCCCTTTCCTGGATGTGGTTTTCGGATGCCGCCGGGTGAAACGGTGAATTCCCCCCGGGCTTTTCCGGGAGTGCGCGGCGGGAGTGGTACCGGATTCGGGGCCGTCATCATCGCCACCGCACCCGGACATTGGCCAGCCTTCGGCGCGGGAGGCGTTCTCGTCCTGTCCCGTCGACAGGACGGGGCGGCAGAGGACGATGTGAAGACAAGTGAACACAAGAACTGGGGGACCCGGTGTGAGCACGCACAATCCGGGAAAGGTCGTGATCGTCGGAGCGGGTGTCGCGGGTGCGATGACCGCCGCATATCTGAAAGCGGCTTTCGGTGACCGGACCGAGGTGGTACTGGTCGGCTTTCCACCGGCCGGTGAACCCGCCGGGCACGAGTCGACCCTGGGCGACATCCGGGACTTCTTCGACTTCCTCGGCCTGGCCGAGGAGGACTGGATGCCGGCCTGCGACGCCACCTGCAAGCTGGCGGTCCGGGTGCAGGACTGGAGCGGTCCGGGGCAGTACTTCTACCTGCCGTTCGAACCGGCCCGCCGGGCCGGGGGCTTCCCGCTCACCGAGTGGTGGCTGAGGCAGCGGCCCAGCGGGCGGTTCGACCGGGACTGCTTCGTCTCCGCGTGGCTGTGCGACGCGGGCCGCGTACCGCGCCCCGCGGCCGACACCGGCCCCGGCGCGGACGCCGCCGCCGTCCCGTACGGCTACCACCTGGACTCCGCGGCGCTCACCCGGCTGCTGACCCGGTACGCGGCGGAGCGGGGGGCGGTGTCGCTGACCGGCGCCCCCACCGACGTACGGCTGGACGCGCGCGGCTGGATCGAGTGCCTGGTCACCGAGGAGCACGGGGAGGTCCACGGCGACCTGTTCGTCGACTGCACCGGCGAACGCGGGCTGCTGCTGCACCGGGCGCTGAAGGTGCCCCGCGTGTCCTACCGGGACACGCTGCCCAACGACTCCCTGGTGACGCTGGAGGCGCCCGCGGACATGCGGACCCGCGGCATCCCGCCGTACACCACGGTGACGGCCCGCGGCACGGGGTGGATGTGGACGGTGCCGCTGTTCGACCGGATCGGCGCGGGACACGCGTACGCCGGCGAGTACTGCACGCCCGAGGAGGCCGAGCGGGCGCTGCGCGAGCACGTGGGGCCGGAGGCGGCCGGGGCGGCGGCCGTGCACACCCCGCTGCTGCCGGGCCGCGGCGCACAGGCGTGGAAGCACAACTGCGTCGCCGTCGGGGCGTCGGCAGGGCGGGCCGAGCCGCTCGGCACGGTCGGGGACGCCTCGGCCGCCCACCACGCCCTGGAGCGGGAGTTCGCCACCCTGCACTACCAGGGGGCGGCGCGGGACGACACCCAGTACTGGCGGGACGCCAAGACCCTCGCGCTGCCGGGCGGCCTCGCCGAGCGGCTGGCCGGCTGGCGGGTGCTGCCGCCGGGCCCGGAGCACCCCGGAGACGGGCACCGGGGCCGGCCGGCGCACGCGTACACCTCCGTCCTCATCGGCACCGGCGGCGCCCCGCCGCGGGCTCCCGCCGCCCTGCCCCTGGTCGGCGACGCGGTGGCGCTGCGGGAGTTCGCGGCGGTGCGGCACACGGCCGCCGCCCTCACCGGCACCTCGCCCACCGGGTACGAGTACCTGGCCCAACTGGGCGCGACGAGCCCGCCCGCCGAACGGCGTTCCGTCCTGTCGACAGGACAGCGCCCGCGGCCGCCGCAGGTGGGGGAACAGGAATTCCCGCACCAGGGTCCGACGGGTGGAGGAACGCTTGACTGCGGCCGCGCACAGGGATGAAGGTAAGCACGGCATGGGGGCTGGATTCCGGCCGGGGGCCGGTTAATTCCACGACGGGGGAGTTCAATGGGTGTGCGGGCACCGGCATGGTTGCCGAGTCTTTTTCCGTCCCGGAACGACGACGCGGACAGCGTCCTCGCCCGGTAACTCCCGATAACGAGTTCTCGACACCCCGCGGCAATTGACGATCATTCGCCGGCCGTTTTTCCGGGGCCTTTTCCCACAGCGGACCGCCGTCATGTTCTCCTGGCGCCGGGCTGCGCGAAAACGAGCGAGGAGCAGCCGCAGATGACCCTGCCCGAGAACCAGGAACTCGCCCCCCGGACCCCGTACGTCTGGCGGGCCGCGCGGCCCCGGGCCACCCGGCGGCTGATCTGTTTCCCGCACGCCGGAGCCGGGGCTTCCGCCTACGCGGACTGGGCCGGACTGCTGCCCCCGGAGATCGAGCTGGTCGCCGTCCAGCTGCCCGGGCGGCAGAACCGTATCGCCGAGGAGCCGTTCACCGAGGCGGCCCCGCTCGTCGAGACGCTGACCCACGCGCTGCGGCCCGTGCTCGACCTGCCCTACGCCTTCTTCGGGCACTCCGCCGGCGCGACCCTCGCCTACGAGCTGACCCGGGCGCTGGCGGCGCGCGGCGGGCGGATGCCCGGGCACCTGTTCCTGTCCGCGCAGCCCGCCCCGGGCCACTCCACGGTCCGCCGGCTGCACACGCTGCCCGACGAGGAGTTCGCCGCCGAGATCCTCTCCCTGGGCGGCATCGACCCCGAGGTCGCCGACGACGAGGACGTGCTGGAGGCGATGCTCTACACGCTCCGGGCGGACTTCACGCTCTGGGAGCGGCACCGCGTCGAGCCGGGCGACCCGCTGGACGTCCCCGTCACCGTGCTGTGCGGCGAGTCGGACCCGCGGGCGCCGCTGGACGAGGTGAAGCGGTGGGAGGAGCACACCACCGGCGAGTTCCGCGCCGAGTTCTACCCCGGCGGCCACTTCTACTTCCTGGACTCTCCCGCCGACGTCGTCGACCTGATCGGCCGTACGCCGCCGGCCCCCGTGACGAACCGGAGGAGCGCATGACCTCTGTCGACCCCACCGGACCCGGCCTGCTGGCGGGCCTCGCCGACACGGTCCGGCGCCTGCCCGGCGTCCTCGACGCGGCCGCCGTCGCCCGCAGGGGCCTGCGCGCCGCCGAGCCGCCCCGGCCCGACCGGGGCGCGCCGCGCGCCGCGGAGCCGGCCCCCGCGGCCCGGGGCACGGACCCGGACCTGCCGCCCGTCGAGCTGTACGGCGGTGACCTGCGCCTGCCCGACGACGCTCCGCGGACCCTGCAGGAAGGGCTGCGCCGCGCGGCCGAACTCGCCCCGGACAAGGGCACGGTGTACATCAGGACCGGCCGCGAGGACGTGCTGCAGACCTACCGCGAGCTGCTGGAGGAGGCCCAGCACGTGCTCGGCGGTCTGCGTGCCGCGGGCCTGCGGCCGGGGGACGCCGCGCTGTTCGTGTTCGACGACAACCGCGGCTACCTCACCGCGTTCTGGGCGTGCGTCCTCGGCGGTTTCGTGCCGACGCCGGTCGCCGTGGCCACCACGTACGCCACCGAGAACGAGACCAACCGCAAACTGCTGGGCGCCTGGCGGCTGCTGGACCGGCCGGTCCTGGTCACCGACGCCGGCACCGCCGAGGCCCTGGCCGGGGTGCGCCGGCTGTGGGACGAGCCGGACGTGCGGGTGCTGACCGTCGAGGAACTCGCCGCGCACCCGGCCGACAAGGACTGGTTCCCGGCCGACTGGGACTCCCCGGTGCTCAACCTGCTCACCTCCGGCAGCACCGGTGTGCCCAAGTGCGTGCAGCACACCAACTCCTCCGTGGTCTCCCGGTCCTTCGCCGTCGCCCGGCACTGCGGGCTGACCGAGGACGACATCAGCCTGATCTGGATGCCGTTCGACCACGTCACGGTCGCCTTCTACAACATCCGTGACGTCTTCCTGCGCTGTCTGCACGTCAACGCCAAGATCGAGCACTTCCTCGCCGACCCGCTGCTGTGGTTCGACTGGGCCGACCGCTACCGCGCCACCAACACCTGGGCCCCCAACTTCGCCATGGCGATGGTCAACGAGCGGGCCGCGGACATCGCCGGACGCTCCTGGGACCTGTCCTGCCTGCGGGAGATCACCAACGGCGGCGAGCCGGTGATCGCCGCCACGAGCCACCGGTTCCTCGCGCTCCTCGCCCCGCACGGGTTGCCCGCCGACGCCATGGTGCCGGCGTGGGGCATGTCGGAGACCTGCTCGGGCATCACCTACACCCGCCAGAGCCTGGACGACCCGGCTGCGGGCACCGTCGCCGTCGACCCGGCCTCCTTCGGGGAGAGCGTGCGCCACCTCCCGCCGGACCACCCCGACGCCGTGGTCCTCTCCCGCGTCGGGCGGCCCGTCCCCGGGGTGCGGCTGCGCATCGTGGACGAGGACGGCACGGTGCTGCCCGAGGGCCGGATGGGCGAACTGCGGGTCACCGGGGCCACGATCATGGCCCGCTACTTCGGCAACGAGGAGGCCAACCGGGAGGCCTTCGACGACCAGGGCTGGTTCCGCACCGGCGACCTGGCCTTCGTCACCGACGGCGAGGTGGTCATCGCGGGGCGCCGCAAGGACCAGATCATCGTGCGCGGCATCAACTACATGGCGCACGAGCTGGAGAGCGTGGTCGAGCGGGTGGACGGGGTGCGCGTCACCTTCTCCGCCGCCGCGGGGGTGCGCGAACCCGGCGCCGCCACCGACCAGCTCGTGGTCTTCTTCGTGCCGGTGAGCTGGGACGCCGACGCGCTGGCCGCCACGAAGGAACAGGCGCGGGCGATCCTCGTGCGCGAGTCCGGGATCGCTCCCGACCTGCTGGTGCCGGTCACCGAGGGCGAGTTCCACAAGACCGCGAGCGGCAAGATCCAGCGTGCCGCGCTGGTCGCCGACCTCCGCTCCGGACGGTTCGCCGACCGGGTGGCCGACCCGGCCGCCGAGGAGGACCCGGCGCCGGACACCTGGTTCACCACCCGGCAGTGGGTGCCGCTCGACGACACCGCACCCCCGGCCGACGGCGCCGGGCCGGGCGTGACCGTGGTCCTCGGCGAGGACGCCGACCTCGAACGGCTCGGCCTGGACGGCCCGTTCGTCGCCGTCCGCCGGGGCGGGGCCTTCGCCCAGGAACTGCCGTACCGCTACCGCGTCCCGGTTGCCGACCGGGCGGAGCTGAAGCGGCTGCTGGCCTCGGTCACCGAGCGCTACGGCGCGATCGGCACCGTCGTGCACGCGCTGTCGCTCGCCCGGTCGGGGGAGCCCGCCGAGCGCCTGGCGACGGCCACCGCCGAACTCACCGCGCTGCTCGCCGCCCTCGCCGACGGCGACTCGGGCCGGCCCCGGCTGCTGGTGCTCACCTCCGGCGCCTTCCACGTCCGGGGCGGCGACCGCGTCGACCTCGGCACCTGCGCGCTGCCCGGCTTCGTGCGCACCGCGATCGGCGAGGCCGCGCCCCTGCCGGTGAAGCAGCTCGACCTGCCCGCCGCGGACCCGGGGAGCTGGGCCGCCGCGCTGCGCGCCGAACTCCGCGCGCCGCAGCGCACCGGACTCGTCGCCGCCCGCGAGGGCGTGCGCCTCCAGCCCCGGCTGGCGCCCCTCGACACCGGCGGACCCGACGGACCGGCCCCCGCCGACCCCGTCACCCCGGGCGGCCTCTACCTGGTCACCGGGGGGCTCGGCGGCATCGCCCACGACATCGCCGGCTACCTGCTGGCCTCCTACGGAGTGCGGCTGCTCCTGGTGGGCCGCTCCCCCGCCGAGGGCGACAGGGGCGAGCGCCTCGCCGCCCTCGCCCGGCTCGGAGAGGTGGCGTACGAGCGGCTGGACGTCGCCGACGCCGACGCGGTCGGTGCCGCGATCGGCGCCGCCGAGCAGCGCTGGGGACGCCCCCTGGACGGCGTACTGCACCTGGCGGCCGCCGATCCGACCGGGCAGTGGGCGGACCTCGACCGGCACCTCATCGTGAACGAGAGTCCCGAGGTGTACGCCGAGCAGTACCGGGCCAAGGTCGAGGGCACCCTGGCCCTCGCCCGCGCCCTGGAGGACCGGCCGGACGCCTCGCTGGTGCTGTTCGGCTCCGTCAACGGCGAGTTCGGCGGCCACTCCTTCGGCGCCTACGCCACGGCCAGCAGCTTCCTGGCCGGGTTCGCCGAGCACTGGCACCACGACCGCGGACGCCGGGTGCACTGCCTGGCCTGGAGCCAGTGGACCGGGGTCGGCATGAACCGGGACCGCTCGCAGGCCGCCGCCGAGCACCGCGGCTTCCGCAGCATCGACCCGGACACCGGGCTGCGGCTCTTCCTGGAGAGCACGGCCCTGCCCGGCCCGTACACGATCGTCGGCCTCGACCCGCGCAACCCCGCCGTGGTCGCGGAACTCGTACCGCAGCGGCTGCGGGTCGGCGAGATCGTCCTGGCCTACGTCGCCGACGGCGCCGACCCCGGCGCCCTGCGCGACGCGCTCGCCACCGGCCCCGCGAGCCCCGTACCGGTGCGCCTGGTCCCGGTGCCCCGCATCCCCCGCGACGCCTACGGGGAGGTGGACGCCGCCCGGCTGCTGGCCGACACGGCGCCCGAGCGGGCCCGGCGCAGGGCGACACCCCCGCGGGAGGGGCTGGAGAGCGAGCTGGCCCGCCTGTGGTCGGACGCGCTGGTCCGGGCCGACGTCGGCCGGGACGAGTCGTTCTTCGAACTCGGCGGCAACTCGCTGCGCGCCACCCGGCTGCTGGCCCTGACCGAGCAGAAGCTCGGCGTCCGGGTCACCACGCAGGAGCTCTACGAGAACCCGACCGTGGCGGGCATGGCCACGGTCGTCGCACAGCACGCGGCCGGCTGACCGGCAGTCCGGCAGTCCGTCACCGGAGGTTTCCTGCCGGCCGCAACCACAGGCGCAGGACGACTGATCGAGGAGTAGACGCCACATGATCCCCTTGTCCTTCGCCCAGCGGCGCCTCTGGTTCATCGACCGCTTCGAGGGACCCTCGGCCACGTACAACATCCCGTTCCTGCTGCATCTGCGGGGACGGCTCGACGTGGCGGCCCTCGCGGCGGCACTGCGCGACGTGGTGGTCCGCCACGAGAGCCTGCGCACCGTGTTCGTCGTCGACGAGCACGGGGTGCCCGGTCAGCACGTCGTCCCGGCGGACGCCCTGCGCCTCGACCTCCCCCTCGTCGAGACCACCCCCGAGGGGGTGGACGCCGTGGTCGCCGAGACCGGCGGACACCACTTCGATCTCGCGGCCGAGATCCCGGTGCGGGCCGTGCTGGTCCGCACCGGTCCCGAGGACCACCTGCTGGTGCTGAACATCCACCACATCGCGGCCGACGGCGAGTCGATGGAGCCCCTCACCCGGGACCTGACCACCGCCTACACCGCACGCGCCGTCTCCGACGTCCCGGACTGGGAGGAACTCCCCGTCCAGTACCGGGACTACACGCTGTGGCAGCGCGAACTGCTCGGCGACGAGGACGACCCGGAGAGCGTGCTCGCCCGGCAGCTCGACTACTGGCGCGAGGCGCTGGCCGGTCTCCCCGAGCAGCTCCAGCTGCCCACCGACCGGCCCCGTCCCGCGGTGATCAGCCACCGCGGCGACATGGTGGACTTCGCCGTCGACCCGGAGCTGGTCGAGGCGGCCGAACACCTGGCCGCCGAGCACGGGGCCACCACCCCCATGGTCATGCAGACCGCGCTCGCGGTGCTGCTGCACCGGCTCGGGGCCGGGGACGACGTCCCCCTCGGCGCCACCATCGCCGGCCGCACCGACGAGGCGCTGCTCGACCTCGTCGGCTTCTTCGTCAACACCTGGGTGCTGCGCGCCGACCTGTCCGGCAACCCGTCCTTCGCCGAGGCGCTCACCCGCGTCGCGGACCGGGCCCTGGCCGCCTACGACAACCAGGACGTGCCGTTCGAGCGGCTCGTCGAGGTGCTCAACCCGGAGCGGTCCACCGCGTACCACCCGCTGTTCCAGGTGATGTTCACCTGGCAGAGCAACGACGTCATCGAGCTGAACCTGCCGGGCGTCCGGGGCCGGCTGGAGGCGGTGCCCACCCGCACCGCCAAGTTCGACCTGGAGTTCAACTTCGCCGTCGACCCCGCCGACGGCGGCATGCGCTGTGTCCTGGAGTACGCCACCGACCTGTTCGACCGGGAGACGGTGGAGCGGTTCGGGCCCCGCTTCCTGCGGGTGCTGCGGGACTTCGTGACCGACCCGGCCCGGCCGGTCGGCACCGCCGACGTGCTGCTCGACGGCGAGCGCGAGCAGCTCGCCCGGTTCGCCGGGCAGGCCGCGCCGACCCCCGAGCTGTCCGTACCGGAACTGTTCGAGCAGCAGCTCGCGGTGGACCCGGACGCCCCGGCCGTCCTGTGCGGCGGGACGCGCCTGACCTACCGGGAGCTGGACGAGCGCGCCAACCGGCTGGCGCACGCCCTGCGCGGGCGCGGGGTGGGTGCCGAGTCCCTGGTGGGTCTGGCCCTGCCCCGCTCCGCCGACCTGGTCGTGGCGATGCTCGGCATCCTCAAGTCGGGCGCCGCCTACCTGCCCATCGACCCGCGCTTCCCCAGCGCCCGCCTCGGCCTGGTCCTGGGCCAGGCCGCCCCCGCCCTGCTGCTCACCGACGCCGGGACCGGCGGCGAGCTGCCGGCGCACGACGTGCCGGTGCTGCTGCTGGACGAGCTGGACCTGGACCACGCGCAAGCGGGCCCCGTCGAGGCCGACCTGCGCCCCGACAACCTCGCGTACGTGATGTACACCTCGGGCTCGACCGGTGTCCCCAAGGGCGTGGCCATCACCCATCACGGCGTGGTCAACGGCGTGCTGCGGCTGGCGGCGGTCGTCGGCATGGGCCCGGGCCGCAAGATGCTGGCCGGCACGTCCGTCAACTTCGACGTGTCGGTGTTCGAGATCATGACGGCGCTCACCACGGGCGGCGTCGTCGAGGTGGTCCGCGACGTCCTGGAGCTGGGCGAACGCGACCACTGGCACGGCAGCGTGATCAGCTCCGTCCCGTCGGTGTTCTCCGAGGTCCTCGACCGGATCGCGGGCACCACCAGCGTGCAGACCCTCGTGTTCGCGGGCGAGGCCCTGCCCGCGACGCTGGTGGAGCGGGCCCGCGAGGCGTTCCCGGGCGTACGGGTCGTCAACAGCTACGGCCAGACCGAGAGCTTCTACGCCGGTACGTTCACGGTGGACGCGGCCGAGGACTGGGACGCCTCGCGCGGTGTGCCGATCGGCGAACCCCTGGGCAACATGCGCGCCTATGTGCTGGGTCCGGGGCTGACGCCGGTACCGCCGGGCGTGGTCGGCGAGCTGTACGTCGCCGGTGCGGTGGCCCGCGGCTACCAGGGGCGCCCCGGACTGACGGCGGAACGCTTCCTTCCGGACCCGTTCGGTCCGGCGGGCTCGCGGATGTACCGCACCGGCGACCTGGCCCGCTGGAACCGCGACGGCCGCCTGGAGTACGTCGGCCGCGGCGACGGACAGGTCAAGATCCGCGGGCTGCGCATCGAGCCGGGCGAGGTGGAGGCGGCCCTCGCCGCCCACCCCGGCGTCGCCCAGGCGGTGGTCGCCGTGCACGAGCACGCCGGGACCCGGCAACTCGTCGGGTACGTCGTCCCCGTGGGCGTCCTCGGCAACGACCCCGGCGCCGCCGAGAGCATCGGCGACCTGCACGTCGACCTGACGGCCGGGGTGTCGGTGCCGGAGCTGCGCAGGTTCGTCGCGGCCCGGCTGCCGGAGTACATGGTGCCG
>NZ_MULI01000006.1 GCF_002939385.1 Streptomyces sp. MH60
GAACAGCTTCGACAACTCCCGCGCGTCCCTGGGCGCCACCTTGGACGGGTCCGCGATCTCCGGCATGCCCGTCGCGGTGTCCGCCGTCGTCCGCGCGGTCGTGGTCGTCATGATGTGCCCTCCCAGTCGTCAACGCCCGTCGGGCGCCGATGGCTACGAAAGGCGCTTACCCCGCATGGCGATGTCCATTCCCGTGCGCTCAGGCCGGGGTCGCCTCGCTCCGCGCGGCGGGGACCGGGGTCCAGCGGATGCGGGTGCTGCACAGCGCGACGGCGCCCGCCGACGCGGCCACGGCGCCCATGCCCCACGCCAGGTTGCTCGCACCGGCGATGAAGCCGATGAGCGGCGGGCCGGCCAGCAGCCCCGTGGTGCCCATGGCGGCGACCAGCGTCAGCGCGTCCGAGCCCTGCCGAGCGGCGGCGGCGTAGACGCAGGGGGTCACGGCCGCGATGCCCAGGCCCATGCAGGCGAACCCGGCCAGCGCCGGTGCGACGCCGCCGCTCACGAGGGCGACGGCGAGACCGGTACCGGCCACGGCGCTGCCCAGCAGGACGACCCGTCCGTCGCCCCAGCGGCCGCGCCAGCCGTCGGCGAAGAGGCGGGCGACGACCATCATCCCGGACACCACGGCGATGCCGAGCGGGGCGAGTTCCGCCGACGCCTCGGCGATGTCCTTCAGGTACAGGGCGGACCAGTCGTTCATGGCGCCCTCGGCGACCGTGCCGAAGACCATGGCGCAGCACATCCACAGGGTCAGGCGCGAGGGGACGGTCCAGCGACGGCGGGCCGGTTCCGGGCCGGCGGGGGCCGGTGCGTCGGCCGGTGCGTCGGCCGGTGCGTCGGCCGGGGCGTCCTCGTCGAGCAGTCCGGTGCGTGCCGTGGCGCCCAGTGCGGCGAGGAGGACGACGGCGACGCCGAAGTGTGCCGCGACCGATCCGGTGGCGGCGGTCATGCCGGAGGCGAGCAGGGCCGCGAGGAGCGAGCCGGCGCTGAAGACGGCGTGCAGCTTCGCCATGGTGTTGCGTTCGTGCCGTGCCTCCAGGGCCGCGCCCTGCGCGTTCATGGCCACGTTCAGGCAGCCCACGAGGACGCCGTCGGCGCACATCACCAGCAGGGCCACCGGGTAGTTCGGCGCCGCCGCCAGGGCGAGCAGCAGCAGCGCCAGGCCCAGCTGGGACAGCAGGGCGAGGCGTCGCGAACCCATCCGGCGCATCAGCCACGCCACCGCCGGGAAGGACACCGCGGCGCCGACCCCCGCGGCCATCAGGAGCACTCCCACCTCGGCCGCGCTCAGGTCGAGGTCGGCCTTGACGGCGGGGATCCGCGCGGCCCAGGTGGCGTACTGGAAGCCGAGGGACAGGAACAGCGCGGCGATGGCCAACTGGCCGCGCCGGAAGGGGTCGTGGAGACGGGACACGCGCCATCAGCTCACTTCGCGCAGGGTGGGGGCGGGCGGGGAGAGGGACGGGCGGGCCCGGGTCTGCCGGGCGGCCGCGACCGGCCTGGACATGTAGACGGCGCCGTCGCCGTACGCGCCGACGGGCACCACCCCCGGCTCGGCCACGAAGCCGCGCGCCGACCAGAACCGCTCGGTGCCGCCCACGGCGACCAGGGAGATCCGCTCGTCCCCGCGCGCCCGTGCGGTGGCGGTGAGGTGGTGCAGCAGGTGCCGCCCGAGCCCCCTGCGGCGCAGACCGGGTGCGACCACGATGTCGTGGAGGTGGAGGTTCCCGGACTCGAACGCACTCCGGGCCGCCTCCGTCCGCGTCAGGTCCGGGTAGCGGTGCGGCGGATAGGGCAGCGCGAGCAGGTAGCCGGCCGTACGGGCGCCGACGTCCACGACGAAGCAGGTGTCCGGCGACGCCGCCGCCCGGGACTGGAGCGCGGCCCGGCCCTCCGACAGGCCGAGGCCGGTGTAGGCGTCCCGCTCCAGCGCCACCACCGCGTCCCAGTCCCCGTCGGCGAGGGTGCGGATGCGCACGGTCTCAGTCATCGGCGCCGCTCCTCTCCGGGCCGCCCGCGAAGGCGTACGGGAGCGGGGCGAAGCCGTTGAAGCCCTGGGTGGTGTAGCTGGTCGCGTAGGCGCCGCAGGACAGCACCCAGACCGGGTCGCCCGAGGCCAGCGCCGCCGGCACCGGGACCAGCCCCTCCTCGTGGGAGTAGGCGTCGTCGCTGTCGCAGGTGGGACCGGCGACCACGGCCGGGACGTACGGGCCGGCGGGATGGCCCGGGAAGACCAGCCGGTACTGCAGGGCGTCCATCTCGTAGAGGCCGTTGAACTTGCCGCAGCTCAGGTACAGCCAGTGCCGCCGTTCGCCGTCGGCGGCCCGGCGTTCGGTGAGGCGGGCGACGTGGGCGCGGATCGCGCCGTGGTCGGCGACGAGGTGCCGTCCCGGCTCGATGACGAAGTCCAGGGGACCGCCGTGGATCCGGCGCAGCTCGTCCATGCCCTCCCTGATCACCGCGAAGATCTTGTCCAGCGGCGGGTCGAGGGGGGTGCCGCGCCGGTCGCGGTAGCCGAGCGCGGGCAGGCCGCCGCCGAGGTTGACGTGGTCGACGCGGATGCCGTGCCGGCCGAGTACGCGCAGCACCTCGCCCAGATCCTCCACGGCGCCGTGCCACGCCTCGCCCGTCATCTGCTGGGAGCCGACGTGCACGGACAGGCCCGCCGGTACCAGCCCGGCGTCCCGGGCCGCCGCCAGCACGCGGACGGCGTCGGCGGGCGGACAGCCGAACTTGTTGCTCAGTCCCCACACCGCGCCCGCCCCGCCGGTGGCCAGCCGGCAGAACACGCGGGCGCCGGGTGCGTGGGCGGCGAGGGCGGCCACGTCCTGGAGGCTGTCGGTGGCGAAGGTGCGCACGCCGAGCCGGTACGCCTCGGCGATGTTCCGGTCGGACTTCACGGTGTTGCCGTAGTGCACGCTGCCGACCGGCACCCCGGCCCGCAGCGCCTGCTCGACCTCGCCGGGGCTCGCCGCGTCGGCACCGGCGCCCCGGCGGGCCAGGGCGGCGAGGACCTCGTCGACCGGGCAGGCCTTCATCGCGAACCGCACCTGTACGCCGGGCAGTTCGCGGCGCAGGGTGTCGTGGCGCCCCTCGATGCCGGCCAGGTCGTACACGAGCCGGTCCTCGGTGGCGGCGGCGAGGGCGGCGGCCAGGGGTGCGTCGAGGTCCGCGGCCGTCACCGCGCTCACCGCGGCTGTCCCGCGGCCGGGGAGACGGGGGTGGCCCGGGCCGCGGCCACCATCGGCTCCCACGCCTCCGTCAGCAGCGCGAAGTCCGCCATGTCGCCGCGGGCCTCGTCGAGGAGGCGGGCGCGGCGGCCCGCCAGCAGGTCGGCGAAGTCGGCGTACCGGCCGCCGAGCTTGCGGTAGGCGGTGTCGAGGGCGTCGAGCCGGCGGACGTTCTCCGCGGTGTCGAGGCCGGTGCTCTCGCGGGCCAGGGCGGCGACGGCGGCGGGGCGGGCCCGGCCCCGCTCGTCCAGCAGTGCGTCGCCCGCTTCGGCCATGCGGTCGTAGACGTGGTGGAAGTAGAGCATCGACAGCAGGAACTTGGCGAAGCGCGTCTGGTAGGCGTGGAAGCCGGGGCCGGTCCGGCGTTCGCCGGTGTAGTAGTTGACGATGTTGCGGTTGTGCAGCACGCCCGGCAGCCGGGCGTCGTGCACGAGGTGGATGAGGAAGTAGTCGCTGCCGATGGTGTCCCGGGCGGGCGGCAGTGGCACGCGTTCGCTGACCGTCGGACCGTGGAAAGCGATGTTGCACATGTCCACACGCATGGGGTCGACCACGGTCAGCAGCGAGTGGTCCGCCGTGAAGGGCTCGGTGCCCGCGCCGGTGAAGGACTCCTCGGCCAGCGCGCGTTTCTGCTCGGCGGACCAGCCCTGCGGCGCCCACAGGGAGACGACGTCGCGGTAGACAGCAGGGTCGGCGTCCCGTATCTGCGCGATGTCGACGGAGAGTTCGCCCACGAAGGAGCTGCCCACCATGGCGACCCGCCGCTCCAGCAGGCGGTCCGGCAGCGTGGACTCGGTGACCCCCGCCACCGCGTCGGCGGCGCGTTCCCCCAGCGACAGCAGTTCGTGGTGGACGGGGAAGACCGTACGGCCGTCCACGCGCTGGTAGCGGCTGTCGGAGTCCCGGCGGTGGACGGACTCGCAGCCGAGCGCGGCCGCGATCAGGAAGGCGCGGTTGGTGCAGGCGCCGTAGGACAGTCCGTCGGGGAGCATCAGGTCGAGGAGCAGGTCGGGCTTGGCGCTGCCGGAACGTGCCGTGACCCGGGTCAGGAAGTCGCGCTGGGCGGCCTCGTCCAGGTGGTGGGCCGTGATCCGGGGGTGCGTCGGCAGGCGCCGTAACGCGGCGGCGTGGGCGGCGCGGTCTGCGGGCGGGCAGGAGTCGAGGACCAGGAGGTGGACATCGATGTCGAAGTGGTCGGCGGCGTAGGCGGCTTCCTCGCCGAGGGCCGCGACGGTGTCCGGGCAGTGCCGGTTGGTGGGGAGGGTCAGGCAGATGCTGCGCATGCGCCGTCCCCGGTGGCCTGGTGCTCGTCACTGCCGTCGGTACCGGTGCCGGGGTGCCAGGACTTCAGGCCCAGCAGCCTGGCGCCGAGTTCGGTCAGTTCGGCGGGACCGTAGCGCTCGGACTCGTGCCGGTGGGCGTCGCCGAGCAGGGTGGCGTTCCAGTCGGGGGTGGCGAGGGTGCGCCAGGAGTCGATCCGGGAGTCGCGCAGGGTGCGGTGGGTCTCCAGCGCGGGCATCATCGACAGGTACTGCACCGCGCGCACGCCCTCGCCGGAGACGTTGGGGGCGACGCCGTGGGCCAGCAGGCCGTTCCAGATGAGGAGGTCGCCGGCCTCCAGGTCGGGCCGTACGACCGGCATGTCCTCGCGGTCGATCGCGGGCCGGATGGGGTCGCGGTCGTCCGGCTGGAGCGCCTTCCAGCGGTCGAAGCGGCGGAACAGCTCGGGGCAGCACTGGAAGCCGCCGTGGTCGGGCTTGGTGTCGTTGAGGGCGATGATGCCCTGGACGCGCTGCGGCAGGACGCCGAGGGTGGTGTCGACGTCCCAGTGCAGCTCGATGTCGAAGCCGCGGTCGGGCTTGTCGATGAGCGCGCGGTCGCGGTTGCCGACGTTGGGCGGGTTGAGGTTGAGCCGGTCCAGGGTGACCCACAGCTCCTCGCAGTCCCACACGTCGACGAAGGCGTCGTAGACGCGCTGCGTCTGGCGGCTGTCCCAGATGAGCTGGTGGTGGTAGGCCTCGACGAAGCCGTAGATGTGCAGCTCCCGGTCCAGGTCGGAGCGGTACTCGCGGTCCTGGTACCAGGTGTCGGGGCGTTCGGGGTCGAGCCCCTGGAACTCCCAGGCGAAGTCGAGCAGTCGGCGCGCGGAGCCGGCGGGTATCGCCTCCTTCACGACGACGTAGCCGTACGTCTGCCAGTGGGCGAAGTCCTCCTCGGACAGCACCCGCAGCGGACGTGTCTTGTCGAGGTCGCGCAGCTGGGTGCGGGCCAGGTAGGTGTCGGCGTCCGCGCTGAAGTAGGGCAGGTCCGACGGGGCTCGGTGGAGGTGGGAATCGGGCGTCGCCATGTGGTGCTCCAGATCCTCGCCGTCGCCCCGTGCGGGCGACGGCGGTGTGGACGACGGTGGTCGGGCCGTCGCACATGAGGTCGGGTGGTGGCAGCGGGGCCCGCTCGCGGCACGGGGCGGGAGCGGGGCGAGGTCCGGGGTGGTCGTCACGGAAGTCGTCGTACGGAAGTCGGTGCCACGACGGCGGTCTTCGCAGTCCGGCCGCGGCAGGTGCCCGGCGCGGAAACTGGTGTCACATTCGTCCCTCGCCGAACTTGCGCCTCACAATGGACTAGACCAGGGCGGGGTGTCAACACCCCTTCCGACTAGGCGAGTTGTTACTTCCCAGTTCAGCGAGAACGCCCTTGACACGTCTGGTTAACCTGAACGCGCACCCCCTTGGTCTATACCAAGAAACCATCCGAAAGGCGCGGCCGATGTCCTCAAGCAAGTACAGCAGCGAGTTGCGCCGGCTCGCGCTCTCCGTTCTGCAGCCGGGTTTCGTGGGCACCGAGGCCCCCGACTGGATCCTGCGCGACATCGGCGACGGACTGGCCTCCGTCGTGCTCTTCTCCCGCAACATCGTCTCCACCGAGCAGGTCGCCCGGCTGACCGCACGACTGCGCGCCGAGAACCCCGACCTGATCGTCGCGATCGACGAGGAGGCGGGCGACGTCACCCGCATCGAGTCCGCCACCGGGTCGTCCCGGCCGGGCAACTTCGCCCTGGGCACCGTCGACGACGCGGAGCTGACCGAGGCCGTCGCCGCCGACCTCGGCCGGCAGCTGCGCACCGCCGGGGTGAGCCTCGACTACGCGCCGAGCGCGGACGTCAACTCGAACCCGGACAACCCGATCATCGGCGTGCGCTCCTTCGGTTCGGACCCCGAGGTGGTCGCGCGCCACACCACCGCGTGGATCCGCGGCCTCCAGTCGTCCGGCGTCGCCGCCTGCGCCAAGCACTTCCCCGGCCACGGGGACGTCGCCGTCGACTCCCACCACGACCTGCCCGCGTACCCGGCCGGGCTCGACGAGATCGCCGCCCAGGCGCTGCCCCCGTTCCGGGCCGCCGTCGCGGCCGGTGTGCGCGCGGTCATGAGCGGCCACCTGCTGGTTCCCGCCTACGACCCCGACCTGCCGGCCACGCTGAGCCGGCGCATCCTGCACGGCCTGCTCCGCGAGGAGTTGGGCTTCGACGGCCTGGTCGTCAGCGACGCCATCGAGATGGGCGCCGTCACCCGCCGGTACGGCATCGACGGCGCCACCGTGAAGGCGCTCACCGCCGCGGTGACCGGCGGGGAGCTGCCCGAGGAGCGGCTGGCCGAGGCGGCGGGCCGGGTACGGGAGTTCGCCCGCTGGTCGGCCGGGCTGCGGGCGGCCGGGGCCGCGGGGGACGCGGCCGGGGACGGCATCGGGCATGTCGCCGCGCGCCGGGCCGTGCGGCTCACCGGCGCCGCGCGGGCCGCGCTGCCGCTGACCGCCGCGCCGCACGTGGTCGAGCTGGCCCCGGTGACCAACATGGCCATCGGCAAGGAGACCCCGTGGGGCGTGGCGGAACCGCTGCGGGAGCGGCTGCCCGGTACGACCTCCGTGCGGGTACGCGGGCAGGAACTGGAGGAGGGGACGGTGGCGCTGGAGAGCTGCGCCCTCGAACCGGCCGTCGGACGCCCGCTGGTGATCGTGGCCCGCGACGCCGCCCGGCACACCTGGATGAGCCGCGCCGTGACCGGCCTGACCGCCGCCCGCCCGGACGCGATCGTGGTGGAGATGGGCCTGCCGGGCACCACCACCGTCGCGGCGGCCCAGATCTTCACCCACGGCGCGAGCGCGGCCTCCGGGGTGGCCGCGGCGGAGGTCCTGACGGCCGCGTCGGCGCCCTGAGCCGGACCTCCGTGACGGGAGTGCGTCAGCCCGCGGTCTGGGTGTGGATGTACTCCACGAGGCGGGTCAGCGCGTCCGGGTCGGTGGTCGGCAGGACGCCGTGGCCGAGATTGAAGACATGGCCCTCCAGGCCCGCCGCCGCGTCCAGGATCTCGCGGGTCTTGGTCTCGACCGCCTCCCGGCCGGCGAAGAGGACCGCCGGGTCCAGGTTGCCCTGGAGCGCCTTGCCGGGGCCGACGCGGCGGGCCGCCTCGTCCAGCGGGACGCGCCAGTCGACGCCGACGACGTCCGCGCCGGCCTCGCCGAGGAGGCCGAGCAGCTCGCCGGTGCCGACGCCGAAGTGGATCCGCGGCACGCCGTACCCGGAGACGGCCTCGAAGACCTTGCGGGAGGCGGGCAGCACCGAGCGGCGGTAGTCCGCGGGGGACAGCGCGCCGACCCAGGAGTCGAAGAGCTGGACGGCGCTCGCGCCCGCGTCGATCTGCACCTTGAGGAAGGCGGCCGTGATGCCGGCGAGGCGGTCCAGGAGGTCGGCCCACAGCTGCGGGTCGCCGTACATGAGGGCCTTGGTGTGCTCGTGGTTGCGGGACGGGCCGCCCTCCACGAGGTAGCTGGCGAGGGTGAAGGGCGCGCCCGCGAAACCGATCAGCGGGGTGGCGCCGAGCTCGCGGGTGAGCAGGCCGAAGGCCTCGGTGACGTAGGTGACGTCCTCGGGGGTGAGGTCGCGCAGCTGTGCCAGGTCCGCGCGGGTGCGGATCGGGTTCACGATGACCGGGCCGACACCTGGCTTGATGTCGAGGTCGATGCCGATGGCCTTGAGCGGGACCACGATGTCGCTGAAGTAGATCGCCGCGTCCACACCGTGCCGGCGCACCGGCTGGAGGGTGATCTCGGCGACGAGTTCCGGCCGCATGCAGGACTCCAGCATCGGGATGCCCTCGCGCGCCTTCAGGTACTCCGGCAGTGAGCGCCCGGCCTGCCGCATGAACCACACGGGGGTGTGCGGCACCGGCTCACGCCTGCACGCCTTGAGGAACGCGGAGTCGTACGTGGCGGTCGGCTGCTGGCCCGCGGGGCTCTGGTTGGCACTCACACCGGCAAGTCTCGCATGTCCCCCGGACGGCACCGGACCACGGGTGGGCGGCCCGCGGAGCCCGGTCCGGGCACCCGTGGAGCACGGGTGGGGCGGCTCCCGCGCGCCCTGCCGGGCCGCGTGATCCGGACATCGCGCCCGCACGCGGGTGTCCCTCCCTGCGCCGGGCCGCCGTTCCGCTTAATGTTCCCCGCATGGCTGCGGCTCAGGGACGACTGTCGGACGGCGCTGGCGGAATGGACGACGCGAAGGGGACCGAGGAAGAGGCCCGGCACAAGGGGAGTCACAACGGGAGTACGGCGCCGCCGGCCTTCACGGCCGCCGTGGAGGCGCTGCGCGCCGCGCGGCTGCGGCCGCAGATCGAGGTGGAGGCGACCCGCGCACCGCAGCGGCTCGCCCCGCACGCCTACGCGCTGGAGGCCGCGGTCGTCGACGGCGACGAGGACCTGGCGGACGGGCGGCTGGTGCTGCTGCACGACCCGGCCGGACACGACGCCTGGCAGGGGACCTTCCGCCTGGTGACGCTGGTCCGGGCCGAGCTGGAACCGGAGATGGCGGCGGATCCGCTGCTGCCGGACGTGTGCTGGTCCTGGCTGACCGGTGCGCTCCAGGCGCGCGGGCTGGCGTACGGCGAGCCCAGCGGCACCGTCACGCGTGCGAGTTCGCACTACTTCGGAGGGCTCTCGGCGCGCCCGTCCGCCTCGCAGATCGAGATCCGGGCGTCCTGGACGCCGCGCGAGGGTCTGGGCGGCGTCCCGGACACCGCGGCGCACCTGACCTCGTGGTGCGATCTGTTGGCCCAGGTCGCGGGCCTGCCGCCGGCGGCGCCCGGCGACGCCTCGATCGTGACGCTGCCGCAGCGGCGCGGCCCGCAGTCGCGCTGACGCCGCCGACCGCCGTTCATCATTCCGGGCGAAGGGGCCCGCATGCCCGGAGCAGGTTCCGTCACTTTGTCGACACGGCCACTTTCGGGCTCGTATCGACAAAGTGCGAAACCGTTCGATCTTCGAATGATCGACAGCGTGTCCGAATTGCTCGGATTGTTACTCACCAGATCGTGATCATTCTCTAAAGGCGGACGCGTTCGGTGCCGAAGACGACTGTGACCTTGAAAGCACGGTTCGTCCCGGCTTCACCCCCATGAGCCGGCCCCGTCCCCGCACCCCAGGAGGCCTGGTGTCCGTTCTCCTCGAGCAGCCTGCAAGCCTGGTCGCCTACCGCCCGAACAAGCCGACCGCCATGGTGGTCGTGGCCGATCAGCGCGTCCGTTCCACCGTCACCCGCCACCTGTGGGCGCTCGGTGTGCGCGACGTCATCGAGGCCTCGTCCGTCGCGGAGGCTCGTCCCCGCATCGGCAACCCCCGCGACATCTGCGTCGCCGAAGTCCACCTCCCCGACGGCTCCGGCCTGACCCTGCTGTCGGAGACCCGCGCCGCGGGCTGGCCCAACGGGCTGGCCCTGTCCGCCGCCGACGACATCGGCGCCGTCCGCAACGCCCTCGCCGGCGGCGTCAAGGGCTACGTCGTCACCGGCACCCGCACCAACGTCGGGCTCCCCACCCGGCCCGGCGCCGCCCCCATCGGCGCCGCCGCCGCCCGCCTGCACCGCCGCCCCCCGGGCGCCCCGAGCCACCCGGGCGGCTACCGCGAGCTGTCCGGCCGCGAGGTGGAGGTGCTGCGGCTGGTCGCGGAGGGCCAGTCGAACAAGGCGATCGGCGTCTCGATGGGCCTGTCCGCCCTGACCGTCAAGAGCCACCTGGCCCGCATCGCCCGCAAGCTCGGCACGGGCGACCGCGCCGGGATGGTCGCGGTGGCCCTGCGCACGGGCATCATCCACTGACACCCACCACCCCGCTCCCGACGCCCCGCCCGCTCCCCCACGCTCCCTGTTCCCCCTCCCCACCGACGCCCCGTGCAGCGGATCTTTCACCGACCTGACTGGTTTACGACCCCCCGGAGCCCGCCGACGGAACGTTCCGTCGGCGGGCTCGGTCGATCCACCGATACCCTTGACAGGTGACCGACGCCCACGAAACCGCAGCAGACCGTCCACTGCGAACCACCGGAGGCGCCCCTCCGGACGACGCCGGATCTTCTGCGAGTCAGGCGCCGATCCCCTTGCTCGAACCACGCGAGGGCATTCCGCCGGTGATCGCCGACGCGGACGCCCTCGCCGAGGTGACCGCCGCCTTCGCCGCCGGGAGCGGCCCCGTCGCCGTCGACGCCGAGCGCGCCTCCGGGTACCGCTACGGCCAGCGCGCGTACCTGGTGCAGCTGCGCCGCGCGGGGGCGGGCACGGCGCTGATCGACCCGGTGGCCTGTCCCGACCTCTCCGGTCTCGGCGCGGCGATCGCCGACGCGGAGTGGGTGCTGCACGCGGCCACCCAGGACCTGCCGTGCCTGCGGGAAATAGGGATGGTGCCCACCCGCATCTTCGACACCGAGCTGGCCGGGCGGCTCGCCGGGTTCCCGCGCGTGGGCCTGGGCGCGATGGTGGAGAACGTCCTGGGCTTCGTCCTGGAGAAGGGCCACTCGGCCGTCGACTGGTCGACGCGCCCGCTGCCCGAGCCCTGGCTGCGTTACGCCGCGCTCGACGTGGAGCTGCTGGTCGACCTGCGGGACGCCCTGGAGAAGGAGCTGGACCGCCAGGGCAAGCTGGAGTGGGCCCGCCAGGAGTTCCACGCGATCGCGTCGGCCCCGCCGCCCGAGCCGCGCAAGGACCCGTGGCGCCGTACGTCCGGCATGCACAAGGTGCGCCGGCGCCGTCAGCTCGCCGTGGTGCGGGAGCTGTGGCAGGCCCGGGACCGGATCGCGCAGCGCCGGGACGTCTCCCCCGGCAAGGTGCTCGGGGACGCGGCCATCGTCGAGGCCGCGCTCGCGCTGCCGCCCAACGCGCACGCGCTGGCCGCGCTGAACGGGTTCGGGCGGGTGAACCGCAGGCAGCTGGAGCAGTGGCAGGTGTCGGTCGACCGGGCCCGGGCGCTGTCCGAGTCGCAGCTGCCGCAGCCCGGCCAGCCGGTGACCGGCCCTCCGCCGCCGCGGGCCTGGGCCGACAAGGACCCGGCCGCCGCGGCCCGGCTGACCGCGGCGCGCGCGGCGGTGACGGCGCTGGCCGAGCGCCTCGGCATGCCCCAGGAGAACCTGATCACGCCGGACACGGTGCGCCGGGTCTGCTGGGAACCGCCCGCGACGGTCGACGCCGAGTCGGTGGGCGCGGCCCTCACCGGACACGGGGCCCGGCCCTGGCAGGTGGAGCAGGTGACACCGGTACTGGTGGCGGCGCTGAGCCAGGACGCGCCGTAGCGGGACGCGCCGTAGCGGGACGCGTCGTAGCGGGACGCGTCGTAGCGGGACGCGTCGTAGCGGGAGCGGCGGATTCCGGCCAAGGTCCCGGGGCCGCTCCCGGAGCGGGCGCCGCGTGATCGGTCCTCCGGTGGTGTGACGAGCGGTGTGACCTTCGCCGCTCCCGCCGGGGGGACTGGGCAGCTACGTTACTCATAAGTAGCATGGGGACTGAGCGCGCGCTCAGTGCATGCGTGCCGCAGCAGTGCCATCCCGCACCCTGGAGGAGAGCCATCGTGCCTCGTACCGTCAGGGACGTCGTCTTCGTCGACGGCGTCCGCACCCCGTTCGGCAAGGCGGGCCCGAAGGGCATCTACCACGAGACCCGCGCCGACGACCTGGTCGTGAAGGCGATCCGGGAGCTGCTGCGCCGCAACCCCGGTCTCGACCCCAAGAAGATCGACGAGGTCGCCGTCGCCGCGACCACGCAGATCGGTGACCAGGGCCTGACCATCGGCCGCACCGCCGGCATCCTGGCGGGCCTGCCCACCTCGGTCCCCGGCTACTCCATCGACCGCATGTGCGCGGGCGCCCTGACCGCCGTCACCACCGTGGCCGGCTCCGTCGCCTTCGGCGCGTACGACGTCGCCATCGCGGGCGGTGTGGAGCACATGGGCCGCCACCCGATGGGCGAGGGCGTGGACCCGAACCCGCGGTTCGTCAGCGAGAAGCTGGTCGACGAGTCCGCCCTGTTCATGGGCATGACCGCGGAGAACCTGCACGACCGCTACCCGAGCATCACCAAGCAGCGCGCCGACGAGTACGCCGTGCGCTCGCAGGAGAAGGCCGCCAAGGCGTACGCCAACGGCCAGATCCAGGCCGACCTGGTGCCGATCTCGGTGCGCCGCACCAACGAGGAGGCCGGCGAGACGGGCTGGGGCCTGGTCACCGCCGACGAGCCGATGCGTCCGGGCACCACGCTGGAGAACCTGGCGGGCCTGAAGACGCCGTTCCG
Source organism: Streptomyces sp. MH60 (assembly GCF_002939385.1). GTDB lineage: Bacteria > Actinomycetota > Actinomycetes > Streptomycetales > Streptomycetaceae > Streptomyces. The sequence goes on from NZ_MULI01000006.1 coordinate 12,829, forward strand.
CGTGCACGGCCGGGTCACCGCGGGCAACGCGGCCGGTCTGAACGACGGTGCGACCGCCTCCCTCATCGCGAGCGAGGACTTCGCCCGTGAGAACGGCCTGCCGGTCAAGATGCGCCTGGTCGCGTACTCCTTCGCGGGCGTCGAGCCGGAGGTCATGGGCTACGGCCCCATCCCGGCCACGGAGAAGGCCCTGGCCCAGGCCGGCCTGTCCATCGACGACATCGGCCTGTTCGAGATCAACGAGGCCTTCGCCGTCCAGGTGCTCGCCTTCCTGGAGCACTACGGCATCGCCGACGACGACGCGCGCGTCAACCAGTACGGCGGCGCCATCGCGTTCGGCCACCCGCTGGCCTCGTCGGGCGTCCGCCTGATGACCCAGCTGGCCCGCCAGTTCGAGGAACAGCCGCACGTCCGCTACGGCCTGACCACCATGTGCGTCGGCTTCGGCATGGGCGCGACGGTCATCTGGGAGAACCCGCACTTCGAGGGGGACAAGTGAGCACCACCGCAGAGCTGCTGAAGGGTGCGGCCGAGCTGTTCCCCGGCGAGGTCGTCACGCAGGCACACGTACGCCACTTCGACCTGCCCCTGGGCGCTGGGCGCTTCGCGCTCATCACCCTGGACAACGGCCACGACCACACCAAGCCGACCACGCTCGGCCCGCAGTCGCTGGCGAACATCGACGCCGCCCTCGACCAGGTCGAGAAGGAGGCCGCGGACGGCGACATCGTCGGCGTCGGCGTCACCGGCAAGCCGTTCATCTTCGCGGTCGGCGCCGACCTCAAGGGCGTCGAGCTGCTGAAGCGGCACGAGGACGCGCTGGCCATCGGCAAGGGCGGCCACGACGTCCTCAAGCGCCTGGCGAACCTGGCGGTGCCGTCCTTCGCGTACTACAACGGCGCGGCCATGGGCGGCGGCGTGGAGATCGGCCTGCACTGCACCTACCGCACGGTGTCGGCGGCCCTCCCGGCCTTCTCCCTCCCCGAGGTCTTCCTCGGCCTGGTCCCCGGCTGGGGCGGCTGCACGCTGCTGCCGAACCTGATCGGCGCCGACCGGGCCGTCTCGGTGATCATCGAGAACAGCCTCAACCAGAACAAGCAGCTCAAGGGCAAGCAGGTCTACGAACTCGGCATCGCGGACGCGATCTTCGAGGGCGCGGACTTCCTGGAGCAGTCGCTGATCTGGACGGCGTCCGTCCTCAAGGGCGAACTCGCCGTCGAGCGTCCGGCGATCGACCGCGGCGAGGCCTGGGACCAGGCCGTCGCGCGGGGCCGGTTCCTCGCGGACTCCAAGGTGCACGGCGCGGCCCCGGCCGCCTACCGCGCCCTGGACATCATCGCCGCCGCCAAGAACGGCGACCTCCAGCAGGGCTACGACGCCGAGGACCAGGCCCTCGCCGACCTCATCATGGGCGGCGAACTGCGCTCCGGCATCTACGCCTTCAACCTGGTCCAGAAGCGCGGCAAGCGCCCGGCGGGTGCGCCCGACAAGTCGCTGGCCCGCCCGGTCACCAAGGTGGGCGTCGTCGGCGCCGGCCTGATGGCCTCCCAGCTCGCGCTGCTCTTCCTGCGCCGCCTGGAGGTCCCGGTCGTCCTGACCGACATCGACCAGGAACGCGTCGACAAGGGTGTGGGCTACGTCCACGCCGAGATCGACAAGCTGCTCGGCAAGGGCCGTATCAACCAGGACAAGGCCAACCGCCTGAAGGCCCTGGTGACCGGCGTCCTGGACAAGGCCGAGGGCTTCGCGGACGCGGACTTCGTGATCGAGGCCGTCTTCGAGGAGATGGGCGTCAAGCAGAAGGTCTTCGCGGAGGTCGAGGCGGTCGCCCCGGCGCACGCGATCCTGGCCACGAACACCTCCTCCCTCTCCGTCTCGGAGATGGCGTCGAAGCTGAAGCACCCCGAGCGGGTCGTCGGCTTCCACTTCTTCAACCCGGTCGCGATCCTCCCGCTGCTGGAGATCGTGCGCGGCGAGCAGACCGACGAGGCCTCGCTGGCCACGGCGTTCGGCGTCGCCAAGAAGCTGAAGAAGACCGCGGTCCTGGTCAAGGACGCCCCGGCGTTCGTGGTCAACCGCATCCTGACCCGCTTCATGGGCGAGATCCAGAACGTCATCGACGAGGGCACCCCGGTGCCGGTGGCGGAGAAGGCGGTGGAGCCCCTCGGCCTGCCGATGTCCCCGCTGGTCCTCCTGGAGCTGGTCGGCCCCGCGATCGGCCTGCACGTCTCGGAGACCCTCAACCGGGCCTTCCCCGAGCGCTTCACGGTCTCCCCGAACCTGAAGGCGGTCGTCGAGGCGGGCAAGCGCGGCTTCTACGTCTACGACAGCGGGAAGCCCGAGCTGGACCCGGAGGTCGCCGCGCTCCTCAAGCAGGGCGACACCGTCCTCACGGAGGAGCAGGTGCGGGCGCGGGTACTCGACGCGGTGGCCCAGGAGATCGGCCTGATGCTCGACGAGGGCGTCGTCGCCGAGGCCCAGGACATCGACCTCTGCCTGATCACCGGCGCCGGCTGGCCCTTCCACCTGGGCGGCATCACGCCGTACCTGGACCGCGAGGGCGTCGCGCAGCGGGTGAACGGGAAGCGGTTCCTGGAGGCGGGGGTGGCGAGCGTGCCCGCGTAGACGGGTCCGTCGTCGAAGGGGCGCGAGGCGCCCGCGGATCGGCCGTGGCCGGTCTCGCGGGCACCCCGCGCCCCTTTCGTCGGTTCTAGCCTTCCGACGCGGCAAGCTCGGCGATGGCGGCCGTCGCGCGGGCGCAGTTGTCGCGGTCCTCGAAGGCGAAGAAGGCACGCGCCCGGTAGTCGTACTCCGGCTCCCGGACACACCCGTTGCTGAGGTACCGGATCACCTCGGTCACCACTTCCTCGACGTTGCCGCACACCGGCCCGAACCCGTCGTACGCGGCTTCGAAGTACCCCTTCCTGGCGTGCTTCGCCCAGTACTCGTCCGGGTCGAACCGGGCATAGACGAGCGGCGTGCCGAGGTAGGCCATGTCGAAGTGGACCGAGGACCAGTCGGTGATGAACAGGTCGCACTGGCGCAGCGCCGTCTGAACGCTGACCTTGGTCTGGTCCAGGCGCTGCACCCGGGGGTGCTCCGGCACCACTCCGTCGATCATGTTCCGCATCTCGTAGTGCGGAAGGAAGTCGAGCACGTAGTCGTAGTGCTCCAGCGCCTCCATGAGCTTCGGGTGGCGCAGCAGCTGCACCATGAATTCGCGGTAGGTCGACTCCCGGAAGATCTCGTCGACGGCGTCCTGGTCGGCACCGTCCTGCTGGAGGTAGGAGGGGATCGTCAGGTACTTGCGCCAGGTGGGCATCAGCAGGACCCGCCTGCGGCCGCGGTCCGGCTGCAGGGCGTCGAAGCGCGGGAAGCCCAGCGCCTTGGCCTGGTCGCCGTAGTGCATGTGCTCGGAGAAGTACTGGGCCTCCCGGTCACTGGTCGCGAACACCAGGTCCACTCCGGTCCGGTTGCGGTGCAGCGCCTTGCTGCCGTCCTCGTCCGTGACCCCGTGCTGGAGGAAGACCCGCCGGGCCCCGATGCGCCAGTTGAGGTGCTTGAGGTACTTCGTGCGGTCCCAGCCGTCCGGGAGCATGTACGAGTCGATGTCGTAGGCGTTGATGAGCAGCGACGCGTGCAGCATGAGGAGCTTGTGCTTCCAGGAACTGTGCGCCACCACGTTCCCCAGGCGCTTCAGCTTGGCCCGGTCCGCGCTGCCCTTCTCGATGATGTAGTAGGCCTTGCGGCGACGCTCGTGCTTACGCAGATAGGTGAACAGGTGCAGGCTGTTGTCCTGCGCGGTGTCCCTGCGCTCGCCGATCAGCCAGATCTCCTTGCGGCCGTAGAACCGGAGCGTGGCCCGCCGGATGGCGCGAGCGCGCCAGAAGGGTGCCTTGCGCTTCTTCTGGTCGTGGTCCAGTTCCTGGAGGAACTCCTCCCAGTCCTTGTCCCCGTCCCGGCCCCGCGCTTCCCGTACCACCAGTACGGCGTTGTCCTTGCCCTTCGACAGCGGAAGGACCCAGCGGTCCGCGACCTTCATGGGCCGGGCGCTCCGCAGCATCGCCGTGGTGGTCATGCACGGGCGCGAGACATCGCGGCCGGAGGTGCAGAAGACCAGCTTCAGCGGGAATTCGCCGTCCTTGAGTGCGCCTGCCGGCACGACCGCCTCGAATCCGCCCCAGGCGAGGTCGTCCCGTGTGGCCAGCAGGTCACTGCGCCAGACCTGCTGGGCGGGCACCATCTGACCGCTCTTCTCCACCCACAGTTGCAGTCGGTTGCGCATGGGGCGGCCCATCGGGAGTCCGTTGAGGACGAACCGTCCGGCGACCAGGACGCCGCCGGACTCCGGGTCCGCCTGGATCCGTTCCACGTGCACGCTGGTGGAGGAGACCTTGGTGAGCGGAAGCAGTGCGCTCGGCACCGCCACGTCGAGGTAGAGGTCCCCGCCTCGTCCGTACACACCGCCGATCGCTTGGTCCGGGCGGGCGAAGAGCTCGTACCAGTTCATGTACATCGCGAGGAACGGCACCCGGTGGCGGGCGTCGTGGGTGGACGCCAGGACCGCGTCGGGTGTCACCAGCGTGTAGACCGCACGGGCCCGCTGGAAGAGCTGGAACAGCTCTTCCTCCGGCAGGATCTGCGGCGCGCGCAGGGCGAATCCCTGGTAGCTGCGCACCAGGAACCGGTTGAGGACCTCCTGCCGGTGGCCGGAGAGGCGGGAGCGGAGGGTCATCAGGTACTCCTCCAGAAGGAGGTGGTCCCAGTAGTTCGCCGTGCGCTCCCACAGCTTGTCCATGGTGGAGTCCTCGGCCGCCCGCTTGCGGTACTTGTAGACCGTGCTCGGCACCATGGCGATGCGGTCCGCGAGCAGCATGGCGGGCACCGAGAAGAACGCGTCCTCGAAGTGCACGCCTTCGCGGAACCGGATGTTGTTCGCGCGGATGAACTCGATGTCGAAGAGCTTGTGGCAGGCGCTGCCGCCATGGATCATCTCCGGAATGTTCTCGATTCCGGGGTGCACCTGCACCTGCTTGCCGAAGTAGCGCAGCCAGGGCCAGTTGGTCTCCTCCGGGAACGTCTCCATCCGCCCGATGGTGAGCGGCACCCGCTCCTTGACCGCGGTCCGCCACATGGTTTCCAGGGCGTCGTCAGGCAGTACGTCGTCGGAGTCGCAGAACGTGATGTAGCGGGCGCTGACCAGGTCCATCCCCGCGTTCCTGGCCCCTCCTGCCTTTCCCTCCGCGTGCACGAACGCCCATACATTGGGGTGCCGCGCTGCGAATTCCGCTGCGATGGCGGCCGAGCTGTCGCTGCTGCCGTTGTCGACCAGGACCACCTGGCAGCGGTCGAAGATCGTCTGGCGGGCCAGCGAGTCCAGGCACTCCGGGAGATATCTCTCCACGTTGAAGATGGGGACGACGACGGCGACGGCGTAGAGGGGCTCGAACACGAAGGACTCCTGATTTCTGACGAATACCCCATTTCTGGAGCGGGCGCTGATCAGTGCTGGCTGGACTCGATGACCAGTTGGGCGGTACCGCCCTCGGCAGCGATCCGGGCGAGGCCGTGGAATCCGTTGACGGGCGGGTTCTGGGCCAGGGCCGGGGAGACGGCGCAGGGGCGCGAGACGTCCCTCCCCCGGGTGCACACCACGAGGCGCACGGGGAAGGAGCCGGCCGGGAACTGCCGGGGGTCGACGGTGACGCTGAAGACCGCTCCCGCCTGGTCCGGCCGGTCGTGGGAGTGTCCGTGGTTCACCGCCGGAAGGGTCGTGCCGCTGCGTTCGAACCAGACCTGCAGCTCCAGCTTGGCCAGCAGTTCGTCGGGGACACCGTTGACCGAGAAGCGGCCGTGGATCACCGCTGTCCCGCCGTCACCCGCGGAGACGCCCTCGATCCGGGCCGGGACGGACGTGACCTTCGTGAGCGGCAGCCCCCACGACGTGCCCGGGTAGTCGACGTAGAGGTCCCCCTCGCGGCCGAAGACGGGGCCGAGGACGGAGGCCGGACGGTAGAAGAGGTCGAAGTCTCCGACATGCAGCGCGAGGTACGGGAGCCGGTGCCTGGTGTCGTTGGTACTGCGCGCGAACTGCTCGGAGGTGATCCCCCAGTAGAGCGCGCGGCAGCGCTCGAAGAGCTGTCGGCAGTCGGCCTCGCCGAAGATGTTCGGTGCTCTGAGCAGGAAGCCCTGCATGCTGCGGACCAGAAACCGTTCCAGCGTTTCCTGCTGGTACGGCGTGAGCGTCTGGCGCATCGCCGCGAGGTACTCCAGCATCACCAACTGGTCGGCGTAGTTCTGCGGGAGGTCCCAGATGGTGTCCATGACGGAGGTGCCGTCACCGCGCCTGCGGTACTCGTAGACGGGAGCGTCGACCAGGGCGATGCGCTCCGAGAGCAGCAGCGCGGGCAGCGAGACGTAGGCGTCCTCGAAGGCGGTGCCGGTACCGAACCGTATGCCCTGGGAACGCAGCAGATCGAGGTCGAAGATCTTGTTCCAGCAGGACGCCGAGTGGATCAGGTCAGGAATGTCGACGACGCTGCTCACTGTCTTGACGTTCTTGCCGAAGTACTTGTGCCACGGTGCCTTGACCGGCTTCGGAACGTGCTTCTCCCGTCCCACGACGACCGTGGCCCGCGTCTTGACGATGGTGTTGCGGAGCACTTCCAGGGACCGCTCGGGCACCATGTCGTCGGCGTCCCAGAAGACGATGTACGGCGTTGTCGCCATGTCCATGCCCATGTTGCGCGCATCCCCGGCCCTGCCCTCGGGCTGGGCGACCAGGTCGACGTTGGCGTGCCGGCCGGCGAACTCGCTCGCGATCGCCACCGACTGGTCGGTGCTGCCGTTGTCGACGAGGATCACATGGGCACGCGCCAAAGCCGTCTGCGCGGCCACCGACTCCAGAAACTCGCCGAAGTAGTTCTGGACGTCGCGGAACGGCACGACGACCGTGACGTCACGGTTGCCTTGGGACATATTTCCTCCTGGAACACCACATCAATGCTTCGAACCCCGAATGAGGCTGTCGATCGCTTCCGAGGCCCTCACACTGTTCTGCTGGTCCCGGTACTCGAAGAAATCCTCCGCCCGTCGCAGGTACTCGGGCTCCCGCGCACATCCTTCCCGCATGTAGCGCACCACTTCGGCGACGGTCTCTTCGACGGTTTCGCACACCGGCCCGAAACCGTCCCGGCGGGCGTCGAAGTACCCCTTCTGGTAATGCCCGTCCCAATATTCGTCGGCGTCGAACTGCGCGTACACCAGGGGCGTCCCGAGGTACGCGACGTCGAACGCGGTCGACGACCAGTCCGTGACGAAGAGATCGCAACGGCGCATGGCCTCCTGCACACTGATCTCGTTCTGATCGACGATCCGGACCCGTTTCCGGTCCGGCGCCATGTCCCCGACCATCGCGCGCATTTCGTAGTGCGGCAGGAATTCCAGGGTGTAGTCGTACCGGTCCAGTGCGGCCAGCAGAGCCGGGTCGTTCAGGAAGCGGACCATGAATTCCCGGTAGCCGGAGGCGAGGAACCGGTCGCGCGCGGCCTGTCGCGCCTCGCGGCCACCGCCGTCACGGCTGTAGGAGGCGACGGTCAGATAGGCGCGCCACGTCGGCATGAAGAGGATCGTGCGGCTGCCGCGAGCAGGGGTCAGCGCGTCGAAGCGGGGAAAACCGCTGACCTCCACCTGGCCCTCGTAGCCGAGTTCCTCCGACAGGAATCGCCCCTCGTCCCGGCTCACCGCGAGGATGAGATCGACACCCGTGCGGTTGCGGTGCAGGCCCTTGCTGACGTCCTTGTCCGTCACCCCGTGCTGCAGGAAGATCCGGCGCGCACCCACGCGCCAGCTCAGGTGCTTGAGATAGCGGGTCCGGTCCCAGCCGTCGGGCAGCATGTAGGTGTCGATGTCATAGGCGTTGATCAGTGCGGTCGCGTGCAGCATCAGCAGCTTGTGCTTCCAGGAGCTGTGCGCGACGACGTGTCCGAGCCCGGCCAGGTGGACTCTGTCCGGGCTGCCGGCCCGGATCACGTAGTACGCCCCGCGCCGCCCTCCGGAGGTGCGCACGTGGCGGAACAGATGCCACCCGTTGTCCTGCGCGGTGTCGCCCCGCTCCCCGAACAGCCAGATGTCCCGCCCCAGGAACAGCGGCTTCAGCGGCTTGGTGAGCAGTCGGAGCAGACGCTGCTTCCAGAAGGGCCGTCGGCGCAGTACGTGTTTGGCGTCCTTGGCGACAAGGCCGCCCAGCACCGTGCGTCCGCCGAGTCGGCGGGCCGTCCCGAGGACCATCAGGATCGCCCGGTTCCTCCCCTTCCAGTGCGCCACCACCCGAGTCCCGCCATGTTCGACGACGCGGGCCCCGCGCAGGTAGCCCGCGGCGACCAGACACGGGGTGACCGCCTGGCCGCCCTCGGCGTCGACGGCGAACTCCAGGTCGTGGACGCCCTGCCGCAGGGCGTCGATGGGCAGTTCCGCGGTGAAGCCGCCCCATTCGGTGTCCGGCCGCGTGTTCCTCATGTCCCGCCGGCGGACCTGGGTGGCGGGGACGCTGAGACGGCTTCCGCGTACGCGCAGGCTCAGGTGCGCGTCCAGCGGCCGGACCATGGGCATGCCGCCCACGTCGAACCGCCCGGAGAGCCTCAGCGTTCCGGTTCCCGGCACCTCGCGGACGTGTTCGAGGTGGGCGGTGAAGGGGGTGGCCCGCGCCAACGGGGCCAGCCGGTCGGGAAGGTCGCCGAGGAGGCAGGCGCCACCGTCACGTACGGAGAGCTTGTGCAGTCGGGCCGCCCGGTCCGCGAAGAGGCCGAAGTCCCCGGTGGCGAACGCGAGGTAGGCCACGCGGTGGCGGGCGTCGGCGGTGGCCCTGAGGACCAGGTCCGGCTCGACGTCGCGGTAGACCGCACGACACCGCGAGTAGATGTCTTCCAGTTCGGCCCCATGGAAGAGGTCGGGCGCCCGGAGGGCGAAGCCCTGGTAGCTCCGGACCAGGAAGAGGTCGAGCACGGCCCGCGAGAGGTCTGGGAGGCCCGCGCCCATCCGGTGCAGGTGCTCCACCAGCCGCAGGTGGTCCCAGTAGTTCTGCCGCCGCGTCCAGATCGCGTCCATGGTCGAGTTGCCCGCCGCGCGCTTGCGGTACTGGTAGACGCACTGGTCGACCAGGGCGAGGCGGGTGGCGAGCACGAGCGCGGCCACGCCGACGTAGGCGTCCTCGAAGTGGACGCCCTCCGCGAAGCGGATGCCGTGGGAGCGCAGGTAGGCGAGGTCGAAGAGCTTGTTGCAGGCACTGGCGCTGTGCACCAGCTCGGGCAGCTCCGCCACGCTGCCGAACGTCTGGTCGCCCTTGCCGAAGTACCCCTTCCACGCCCAGTTGGTCGGCTTGGGGAACGTCTCCATCATCCCCACCACGACCTGGGCGCCGGTCCTCGTGGCAGCCGCCAACAGGTGTTCCAGCGCGGCGGGCGGCAGGACGTCGTCGGAGTCGCAGAAGGTGATGCGGGCACTGGTCGCCCGGTCCATCCCGAGGTTGCGGGCCGCTCCGGCGCCCCCGCCGCGGCGCACCAGCACGGTGGTGTTGGTGTGCCGACGGGCGAACTCGGCGCAGAGCCGGTACGAGCCGTCCGTGCTGCCGTTGTCGACGAGCAGGACCTCGCAGCGCTCGAACACCGTCTGCGCCGCGATGGAGTCCAGGCACTCCTGGAGGTACTGCTCCACGTTGTACACCGGCACGACCAGCGTGACGTCATAGGCATTCATGTGCGGTGGGGCTCGCTCGCAGGCTCGATGGCGTTCCTGTGGTCCGCCACTTCATAAGGGCTGGGCACCGGGAAGTAGGCCTTGAGGAAACGATCCAGCATGATCCGTTGCGCTTCCGGGTCAGCCGCTTCGACCGTGTCGTTGAGGCAGAAGGTGTCCATGTTCCGGTTGGCGAGGAGGGTGTTGAGGCGCCGGTCGGCGAGATCCGCCGAGAGGTCGATGTACCGGTACTGGATCTCCCCCACCGTGGCCCGCGCCGAGTGATAGGCGAAATAGTGGTGCAGCGAGGAGGCGATCGGCACGTCGTCCGGGGAGCGGAAACGCGAATGCTGGGTGGCGGCGTGCTCCTGCGCGAAGGTCTCCTCGATCTCCTCCAGCACACTCCTGCGCAGCGCGTGCGGGGTGTGCTTCATCTTCTGGGAAATGGCGGTACCGAATTTCTGCGCAATGAGCCAACGACTGTTCTTTCCCGCGGCATTGACGGGGAGGTCGTCCGGGGAGGCGGCCCCGCCCGGTATCAATGCGGGCGAGGTGAAGAACTTGGTGATGCCGTTCGGGTGGAAGAAGTGCGCGGGCGTGACCGGCCGGCCGAAGAACACGTCGTCGTTCAGGTAGAGGAAGCACTCCGAGAGGCCGGGAATGTGGTGCAGCTGGCTCTCGATGGCGTGGGAGTTGAACGTCGGCAGGGCGGTGGCCTCGGAGAAGATCTCCCGGTGGTCCACCACCCGGAGGTTCGCGTGCTGCGTCTGGAGCCAGGACGGCACCTGCCCCGCCGTCACGAGATAGATGTTGCGCACCCAGGGTGCGTTCTGGTGGAGCGACCGCAGTGAGTAACGCAGTTCGTCACGGCTGGTGAACCGCGAGTCGTTCGCCGCCTGCTCGTGCAGCCCGTCCGCGGAGAACCCCCGGCGCACACGGTCGCGCGAGGCCCGCCAGACCGGGTCCGAGTCGTCCACCCAGGTGTACACGACATCGATGGGGAACTGGTGGTCCTCGGGGAGCGGTACGGCGAACTCGGCCAGCGTCCGGGCCTTCCCCGTGCGGTATGCGGGGGGTATGGGGCTGAAGAGGCTCTGCGGCGCCGACTTGCGCGCGGCGTCCACCGGAACCGCGTCGATGACCCGGTTGGGCCGCGGAGCGCGCAGCTCCCCGTCCCGCTCCGTCCACATCTCGATGTCGCATCCGCTGGCCGCGCCGAAGACCAGTTGCTGGGTCGGGTCGCACACGTACCAGGCGACCCTCAGCACCTTGTGGTTGCGCAGCTGCCGCCAGGACCGCTCCTCGTCGCCGGGCTCCATGCGGGCCTCGCCGCCGGTGGCCGGTCCCACGTAGCCCGGGGCCTGGTCGAAGGCCAGCCGGAGCATCTCCTCCACCAGCGGGCGGGACGCGGTGGGGACGGCGACGGCGGGCAGTCCGCTGTTCGTGCCGCGCACGCAGAAGTAGTCGATGCCCGCCGACTCCAGAACGGAGACCACGATGTTGAGGTTGCGGGCCCGGGCCGCCCAGTCCGTCGCCCCCTCGACCAGCAGCGCACGCATGTGGCGGCGGCCGACCCGGACGACTCGCCGGGTGTGGGCGGGGCTGTGCCGAGGAGCGTTGCGCTTGCCTCCCATCGCCCAGACCACCGCGGCGGAGCGTACGGAGTCGGCGGCGGTGAGCGAGGACTTCACCGCCCTGCGGACGGGGGTCGGCACCCCGCGGACGATGCGTCGCCTCGCGCCGGTCGGGACCGCAGACCGGTACGCCGAAATCAGCGCTCCGGCTTCAGGGTTGTCCGAGCCACCCACGAGGCATCCACCATCCGTACCCAGCAGCTCTGCCCTCCAAGGACTTCCACACCTCGCTGTGTGGGGCCTTGGACTAGAAGAAGCACGCATTCCCAGACACGGGGGCCCATCACCCCCGATTCGACCGCGATCGCCACACACCGGCAATCCATCAAACTTTCACATAATGGTTTCCTAAAAGTCCAGATCAAGACAGCCAACAGACAGCTTGCGACGCGTGACGATCACCACATGCGACGGGTACAACCATTTGTCGCTCTGGACTTTCAGCGCGGTGTGCTGTACAGGCGCGCTCTCAACTGCCCGGCAGGCGCTCCCAGTCGGACAGGGTCAGCCCCGGCTCCGGCCGCTGCCTGTTCACCAAAACGGCGCCGTCCGCGGCGACCATCGCCATGACGATCCGGCCATGTCCGTCCAGTGCGAGCGCCGGAGTGCCGGCACAGGCCAGCCCGGTGTCGGTCCACCACAGCCCGCCGGACTCGGCGCCGGTGCCGCACACGCCCAGCACGGCTGTCCCCGTACGTCCCTGGTGGGCCAGGACCGTGCAGTCGTAGCCGTCGACGGCGGCACGGAGCGTGGCGTGAGGTCCCTCCCCCGGCGCCCCGCCGGCGGGGAAGGCCCACTCACCGGGCCGCTGCGCGTAGACCCCCGTCCCGCTCTGTTCGGACCAGTACGCGGTGAACACTCCTGGCGAGGTTTCGAGGAGCGCGGCCGAGCCGGGCACGGGAGCCGGGGTGAGGTCCTGCGCCCGCCGCAGATCCGCCCCGGGTTCCGTCTGCACCCAGTGCATGACCGAGCGGTGCCCCGGCGCGAGCAGTTCGACCAGCCCGGCCGAGTTCGCCGCGGCGCTCAGTCCGCCCGCGACCGCGCCGCCGCGCAGGTCCTTCCATGCCTCCCACGCCCCGCTCCTGGCCTCGCGCCGCAGCATGACCCCGCCGGGGCCACCGGAGACGAAGACGTGGACCGTGCCCTGTCCGTCGACGGCGGCAGTCGGCGCACCGAGGCTCGCCGCCTCCCTGGGGTCACGGAAGGGGTTGCCGAGGGAACGCCAGTCGCCGAGCGTCCGCCCCGTCTGGTACTGCACGGCGTAGACCAGATCGGCCTTCGGCCCGCCACCGCCCGACCGCTCCCTGCGCCCGAGGAAGTGCGCGTAGCGGTTGGCCCCCTGGGCCACGGCCAGACACGTCAGCCCCTCGACGGGAAAGAAGTCCGGCCCGCTGAAGCGGCCGCCGCCCACCGCGGTCTCCGTCCAGCGGTGCACACCGCCCTCGACCAGCGCGTAGGCACTGAGGCGGTCGTCGTTCCCGCGCAGCAGCCATGACCCCGTGGCCGCAGAGGTCACGGACGCGCGCTGGGGCCGCACCCCGGTCGTGACACCGGGCCGGGTCTCCCGGTCCACCGCCTGCGCACCTCTGCCGCGCATGTGTGCCGTCCCCTCCCACGCCGGTCCTGGTGTCCACAGATGACTCCAGAATTCGCCACATCATACGCACGACCGAACAGGTGTCCCAGGTCTCTGCCGGTACCGCACGGGCCTCGCACAGCGGTCTCTCCAGCAGGTGCCGGCGCGCGCGGAGCCACGGGTGGACCGGACGGCTCGCTCTCCCGTCGGGGCACACACCGGGCACATCGGTCGTACGAGTGCTCGACCGCGTGTCTATAGTTCAATGCCAACCAAGCGTCAGCCGAGCAGCACCGACCCGGCCCCTCACGGGAGCGGCCTGCTCCTGCCCTCAGGGCACGAGTTGCGAGGACCCGCCGTGAGCCACGACCTGAGTACCCCCGTGCCGCCTGCCCCTCAATCGCCGCGCGAGGGGCGGGGGAGCCGACGAGCCGGGAAGAACGGGAAGAAGAAGCGCCGTACCGGACGAAACATCCTGCTCGGCCTGGCGGTACTCGTCGTGGCAGCGGGCGGCACCGCCTACTGGCTCTACAGCGACCTCAACGGCAACATCGACGGCGTCGACATCAACGACGCGATCGGCAAGGACCGGCCGGAGAAGCTCCCCACCTCCGGGCAGAACATCCTGGTCCTCGGTTCCGACTCGCGCGCGGGCGACAACGCCGGACTGAACACCGGCAAGGTCGCGGGGGCCCGTTCCGACACGGCGCTGGTGATGCACATCCCCGAGGGGCGCAAGGAGGCCGTCGCCGTCAGCATCCCGCGTGACACCCTGGTGACCCGGCCCGAGTGCACCAAGCCGGACGGCTCCGAGGTGGCCTCGGCCGAGCGTGTGATGTTCAACTCCGTCTATTCGCAGGTCGGTCCGGCCTGCGTGGTCAAGACGGTGGAGAAGATGTCCGGGGTCCGCATGGACCACTACGTGGAGATCGACTTCGCGGGCTTCAAGGACCTGGTGGACGCGATAGGCGGCGTCACCGTCACCGTCGACCAGGACATCCACGACAAGTCCAGCGGGCTCGACCTGACGGCCGGTACCCACAAGCTGAACGGCACCGACTCGCTGGCCTTCGTGCGCACCCGGCACGGCATCGGTGACGGCAGCGACCTCGGGCGGATCGGGCTCCAGCAGGAGTTCATGATCGCCCTGCTGAGCGAGATCAAGAAGCAGGACCTCCTGGGCAGCCCGACCAAGACGTACAAGATCGCCGACACTCTCACCGCGGCCCTGACCACCGACTCCGAACTCGCCTCGCTCACCGCGCTCGCGGACTTCGGACGCAGCCTGAACGGGGTCGACCCGTCGACGATGGAGACCATCATGCTGCCGGTGGCGTACGACAAGATCGACCCGAACCGGGTGGTGGCCGCTCAGCCGCAGGCCTCCACGCTGTGGAAGGCGATCCGCGGCGACAAGGAGATCCCGGAGTCGGCGAAGAAGTCCCCCGCGGGCGGCAAGACTTCCTGACCCGCCACCGGTAGGTCCACCGGGGGGGGAGAAGGCCGTCGGGGCCCTCCCCCGGTTCTCGCCGTTCCCTCAGACCGCCCCCCAAGCCCCCAGTGCCAGCCCCGCCTCGTCCTTCCGGCGGGTCAGCAGCAGTTGGCCGGACGACGGGGACAGGGTGGCCGCCGCCAGGCGGCCGTCGGTGTCCAGGGCCAGGGAGACGGTCGCGTCGGACGGCAGGGCGGGGCCCGACTCGGTCCAGGCCGCGCCCATCTCCTCCAGTTCCGTGGGGTACGCGGCGAAGGCGACACGGCCGCTGCCCGCCGAACGCTGGGCGAGCAGCGTGCAGTCGTGGCCGTCTATGACGGTGCGGACGGCGGCCACGGGGCCGGGGCCGGCGGCGGCCACCAAGGGGGTCGGTTTGCCACCGGGGCGCCAGGCGCACAGCTCACCGGTGTCGTCGTCGGTGAAGAAGACCGTGGTGTGCTCCGTGGAGGTCGCCAGGGCGCGCAGGGTGCCCGGGCGGACGGCCGCGTCGAGGCGCTCCCCCAGCACCGGTCGCGCACCCGGTTTGTCCTGGCTCCAGTGCAGGATGCCGCCCTCGACGGACGCGTACAGCTCGACCAGGCCGGAGTCGGCCGTGACGGCGGCGGGCGACTCCTGGACGCCGCGGCCCTTCAGGTCCCGCCAGGGCTCCCAGCCGCCCTTCTCCTGCTGGGCCACCATGCTCATGCCGCCGCCGCCGTTGCGGACGAAGACATGGGCGCGGCCCTGCGCGTCGACCGCGACGGCGGGGGTGCCGGTGCGGCCGCCCTGCTTGTTGGGGTGGCCGGCCGGCTGCCAGTCCAGGGGCGCGAGCAGCGGCCGGAAGTGCGTGGTGTGCACCAGGGCACAGCGGTCGGCACCGGTCGGGCGCCAGGCGACCAGGTGGGCGTAGCCGTCGGGGCCCCGGCCGGCCGCGAGGCCGCCCGGGTGCAGTTCCTGGTCGCCGCCGATGCGGCGCGGGGGCTCCCAGGGGCCCGCGGGCGCGCGTTCGGCGCGCCACAGGGCGGCGTCGTTCGACGGGAGGTACACACTGAGGCGGCCGTCGCGGCCGAGGAGAAGCCAGTCGCCATTCACCGCATCACTCTAAGCGGGACCGTCGGCTCCGTGTCGGTCGGGTACGGTCGAAGGCGCTGGGGGGCGGGCGGCGCGTGCGACCCTGGCGGGATGGAAGAGAACGCGTCCCTGCTCGTGGTCGTCGATGCCGCGAACGTGGTCGGTTCGGTGCCCGACGGCTGGTGGCGGGACCGGCGCGGGGCCGCGGAGCGGTTGCGGGACCGGCTGGCGGCGGACGGGGTGCCGGGGCGGTCCGGGCCGGTGGAGGTCGTGCTCGTCGTCGAGGGCGCGGCCCGCGGGGTGGAGTCCGTGGCCGGCGTACGGGTGGAGTCCGCGCCCGGCAGCGGGGACGACCACATCGTCGAGCTGGTCGCGCGGACGGCGGGCGGCCGTCCCGTCCTGGTCGTGACGGCCGACCGCGGGCTGCGCCGCCGGGTGACGGAGCTGGGCGCGGAGGTCGCGGGGCCGAGGACGGTGCGGCCCGGGTGACGGCCGGAGCGCGCGCACGGGCCGGCGACGCGCACTCCGCCGCTCACGCGGTCCGCCGCTCACACCGTCCTGCGTCGCGCTACGGGCCCTTCGGGGCGGGCGGCTCGGCCGGTGCCTCCTCGCCGCGGGCCAGACGGCTGTGGGTGCGGCCGTAGAGGAAGTACACGACGAAGCCGATCGCCATCCAGACGCCGAAGCGGACCCAGGTCTCGGCGGGCAGGTTCAGCATCAGCCACAGCGAGGCGGCCACGGACACGATGGGCAGCAGCGGCACCAGCGGGGTGCGGAAGGCGCGGGGCAGGTCGGGCCGGGTCCGGCGCAGGATGATCACGCTGATCGCGACGATGACGAAGGCGAAGAGCGTACCGATGTTCACCAGCTCGGCCAGCTCGCTGAGGCTGGTGAAACCGGCGACGATCGCGATGATTACGCCGAGCAGGATGGTCGGCCGGTAGGGGGTGCGGAACTTCGGGTGGACGTGGGAGAAGAAGCGCGGCAGCAGTCCGTCGCGGCTCATCGCGAAGAACACCCGGCTCTGGCCCAGGAGCAGGATCATGCAGACCGTGGTCAGGCCGACGGCGGCGCCGAAGCTGATCACGCCGGAGAAGAAGGGATGCCCCGTGGCCTTGAACGCGTCCGCGAGCGGGGCGTCCACGGAGAGCTTGGTGTAGTGCTGCATGCCGGTGACGACGATCGAGACCGCGACGTACAGGACGGTGCAGATGATCAGGGAGCCGAGGATGCCGCGGGGCATGTCGCGCTGCGGGTTCCTGGTCTCCTCGGCGGCCGTGGCGACGATGTCGAAGCCGATGAAGGCGAAGAAGACGACCGAGGCGGCCGTGAAGATGCCCATCACGCCGAAGTTGGCCGGTGCCCAGCCGAACATCAGCTGGATCAGTGGTGAGTGCAGTCCCCCGCCCGCCTCGACGGGCTGCGACTTCGGGATGAAGGGGTCGTAGTTGGCGCTCTTGACGAAGAAGGCACCCGCGATGATCACGATGAGGACGACCGCCACCTTGATGGCGACGACGAGCGAGGTGATCCGCGCCGACAGCTTCATGCCGAGCACGAGGATGGCGGTGAGCACCAGCACCAGGGCCGCGGCGAGGATGTCGAAGCCGAAGCCCTCCGCGCCGTCCCTGCCGCCCAGCGCGGCGGGCATGTGCCAGCCCGCGTTGTCCAGCAGCGAGCGGATGTAGCCCGACCAGCCGACGGCCACCACCGCCGTGCCGAGCGCGAACTCCAGGACCAGGTCCCAGCCGATGATCCAGGCGGGCAGTTCGCCGAGCGAGGCGTAGGAGAAGGTGTACGCGGAGCCGGCCACCGGGACGGTGGAGGCGAACTCGGCGTAGCACAGCGCGGCGAGCGCGCAGACGACTCCGGCGACGACGAACGCCAGGGCCACGGAGGGCCCGGCGTTGTTCTTGGCGACCGTGCCGGTCAGTACGAAGATGCCGGTGCCGATGACGACGCCGATACCGAAGACGGTCAGGTCCAGCGCCGACAGGGATTTCTTGAGCGCGTGCTCGGGTTCCTCCGTGTCACGGATGGACTGCTCGATCTTCTTGGTCCTGAAGAGGGTGTTGCTCACGGGGACCTCCCACGCTTGTCGTCCTCGACATGATCGAGAGGGGGCGTACTGCGTATGCCCCGGCGTAGGCGATTTCACGCGGATGGGCCGGTTCCGCCACTGCAACGAGTGGCGGAACCGGCCCATCCGGCCCAGTGCGGAGTGCGGACGTCAGTCGCGCGCGGCCTCCACCTGGTCCACCTCGGCGCCCGCGCGGTCGTACTTGCCGTCGAGCTTGGCGACCAGACCGGTGACCTGGCGCGCGATGTCGGGCGCGGTGAGCCCGATCTCGGCCAGCACCTCGGCGCGGGAGGCGTGGTCGAGGAAACGCGGCGGGATGCCGAAGTCGCGCAGCGGTACGTCGACGCCGGCGTCGCGCAGGGCCTGGGCGACGGCGGAGCCGACCCCGCCGACCCGGGAGTTGTCCTCGACGGTGACGACGACGCGGTGGCGCTCGGCGAGCGGGGCCATGGCCTCGTCGACGGGCTTGACCCAGCGCGGGTCGACGACGGTGGTGGAGATGCCCTGCTTGTTCAGCAGCTCGGCGACCTCCAGGCACATCGGCGCGAGGGCGCCGACGGAGACCAGGAGCACGTCGGGCGTGTCGGTGCCGGGGGCGCGCAGCACGTCCATGCCGCCGACGCGGCCGACGGCGGGTACGGCGGGGCCGACGGCGCCCTTGGAGAAGCGGACCACCGTCGGCGCGTCGTCCACCGCGACGGCCTCGCGCAGCTGGGCGCGGACCTGGTCGGCGTCGCGCGGGGCGGCCAGGCGCAGGCCGGGGACGACCTGGAGGATCGACATGTCCCACATGCCGTTGTGGGAGGCGCCGTCGGTGCCGGTGACGCCGGCCCGGTCCAGCACGAAGGTCACGCCGCACTTGTGCAGGGCGACGTCCATCAGGACCTGGTCGAAGGCGCGGTTGAGGAAGGTGGCGTACACGGCGAAGACCGGGTGGACGCCGCCGTGGGCGAGCCCGGCCGCGGACACCGCGCCGTGCTGTTCGGCGATGCCGACGTCGTAGACGCGGTCCGGGAAGGCCTTGGCGAACTTGTCGAGGCCGACCGGCTGGAGCATGGCCGCGGTGATGGCGACGACGTCCTCGCGCTCCTTGCCGAGCTTGAGCATCTCGTCGCCGAAGACGCTGGTCCAGTCGGCGCCGGAGGTGGAGATGGGCAGGCCGGTGTCGGGGTGGATCTTGCCGACGGCGTGGAAGCGGTCGGCCTCGTCCTGGAGGGCGGGCTGGTAGCCGCGGCCCTTCTCGGTGAGGCAGTGCACGATGACGGGGCCGCCGAAGCGCTTGGCGCGGGTGAGGGCGGACTCCAGGGCCTCCAGGTCGTGGCCGTCGATCGGGCCGACGTACTTGAGGCCGAGGTCCTCGAACATGCCCTGCGGGGCGATGAAGTCCTTCAGGCCCTTCTTGGCGCCGTGCAGGGTGTCGTAGAGGGGGCGCCCGACGACCGGGGTGCGCTCCAGGACCTCCTTGGTGCGGGCCAGGAAGCGCTCGTAGCCGTCGGTGGTGCGCAGGGTCGCCAGGTGGTTGGCGAGGCCGCCGATGGTGGGCGCGTAGGAGCGCTCGTTGTCGTTGACGACGATGACCAGGGGGCGGTCCTTGGCGGCGGCGATGTTGTTCAGCGCCTCCCAGGCCATGCCGCCGGTGAGGGCTCCGTCGCCGATGACGGCGACGACGTGGTCGTCGCGCTCCAGGACCTGGTTGGCCTTGGCGATGCCGTCGGCCCAGCCGAGGACCGTGGAGGCGTGGCTGTTCTCGATGACGTCGTGCTCGGACTCGGCCTGCGAGGGGTAGCCGGACAGGCCGCCCTTCATCTTGAGCTTCGAGAAGTCCTGGCGGCCGGTGAGCAGCTTGTGCACGTAGGACTGGTGGCCGGTGTCCCAGAGCACCTTGTCCTTCGGCGAGTCGAAGACGCGGTGCAGGGCGAGGGTGAGTTCCACCACGCCGAGGTTGGGGCCGAGGTGGCCGCCGGTCTTGGAGACGGCGTCGACGAGGAAGGTACGGATCTCCTCGGCCAGCTGAGTCAGCTCTTCCAGGCTGAGCCGGTCCAGATCGCGCGGTCCCGTGATGCGGGTCAGCAGCGGCACCCGTGCCTCCTTGCAGTAGAGCTGTTGCCGGGCTCGTCGAGTCTAATGTTCCGCTCCGGCGGAACGTGTCCGGGCGGTGCGTCGTACGTCACGCGTTCGGCCTTACCCAGGGGCGGGCCGTTCTACGTCTTCCCGGTCCGCGTCTTCCCGGTCCGCGTCCGCCGGCACGTCGCCTCCGGCTTGGGGACACCTTTACCCGGCTGGTCCAGTCCACCGTGCGCACGGTGTCCAGGCCGGGTGGCTCCCGGCCCGGTCGATTGGTCTAGTCCCATTCTGGTCCAGACCATTGCGTCCCCCGGTGTACCGGCGATATCCCCGTACCCGGCAACACCCCAGCACAGCACGGGAATCGACGTTCCTCCCCACACACACCGGGACTGACATGAGACGCATGCGTTCCATCCGCGCGGCCCTCACCGCGGCCGCCACCACCGTGGCCGCGGTGGGCCTCGCCCTGTCCGGCACCGGCCCGGCCCAGGCGGCGACCCCGCTGCCGGACCGGGTCTTCGCGCCGTACTTCGAGGCCTGGACCGGCGAGAGCCCGGCCGCGCTGGCCGCGCAGTCGGGCGCCAAGCACCTGACCATGGCCTTCCTCCAGACGGCGTCACCGGGCTCCTGCACGCCGTACTGGAACGGCGACACGTCGATGCCGATCGCGCAGTCGACCTTCGGTGCCGACTTCGACACCATCCAGGCGAACGGCGGCGACGTCATCCCCTCGTTCGGCGGCTACACGGCCGACACCACCGGCACCGAGATCGCCGACAGCTGCACCGACGTCCAGCAGATCGCCGCGGTCTACGAGAAGGTCATCACCACCTACGACGTGACCAGGCTCGACATGGACATCGAGATCGACTCGCTGGACAACACCGCGGGCATCGACCGCCGCAACAAGGCCATCAAGCTGGTCCAGGACTGGGCCGCCGCGACCGGCCGCCACGTCGAGATCTCCTACACGCTGCCCACGACCACCCGCGGCCTCGCGGGCAACGGCGTCGCCCTGCTGGAGAACGCCGTCAAGAACGGCACGAAGGTCGACGTCGTGAACCTCATGACGTTCGACTACTACGACAACCAGCAGCACGACATGGCCAAGGACACCCAGACGGCGACCCAGGGCCTGCACGACGTGCTGGCCCGGCTGTACCCGCAGAAGTCCTCCGCCGAGCTGTGGCACATGATCGGCGTCATCGAGATGATCGGCGTCGACGACTTCGGACCGGCGGAAACCTTCACCCTGGCCAACGCCCGCACGGTCTACGACTGGGCACTGAAGCAGGGCATCAACACCCTGTCCTTCTGGGCGCTCCAGCGGGACAACGGCGGCTGCGCGGGCGGCGGCGCGGCCGACAACTGCTCGGGCATCCAGCAGAACACCTGGGACTTCTCGCACATCTTCGCGCCCTTCACCGGCGGCGGCACCGCCCCGGCGAACGACTTCTCCCTCTCCGCCACCCCGGCCTCCGGCACGGTGACCGCGGGCGCCTCGGCCACCACCACGGTGAAGACCGCGGTGAAGACCGGTGAGGCGGAGACGGTGCAGCTCAAGGCGAGCGGGGTCCCGGCGGGAGTCACCGCCGCGTTCAGTCCCGGCTCGGTCACGGCGGGCGGGCAGTCGACGCTCACCCTCTCCACCACCGGCCAGGCCGTCTCGGGGACCTACTCCGTCACCGTCACGGGCACCAGCCCGTCCGGCAGCCACAGCACCACGTACGCGCTGACCGTCACCGGCGGCAACGGCAGCCAGTGCACCGCCGCCCCGTGGAAGTCGGGGGCGGTCTACACGGGCGGGCAGCAGGTCTCCCACGAGGGGCACACCTGGAAGGCCAAGTGGTGGACGACCGGCGAGGAGCCCGGGACCACCGGCCAGTGGGGCGTCTGGCAGGACCTCGGCGCCTGCTGACCACCACGAGCGAGTATCCGTACGACGAAGCGGTCCGCCCGCCGGCCCAGGGCTCAGCCGGGCGGGCGGGCGGACCGTCGTCGGCCGTGCGGGACGCTATGCGCGGCCGGCCGTCTTCTGCGTCTTGCGGGTGATCGCGTCGATGACGACGGTCGCCAGCAGCACGCCACCGGTGATCATGTACTGGACCGGCGAGGCGATGCCCTCCAGGGCGAGGCCGTACTGGATCGAGACGATGACCATCACACCGAGCAGCGCGTCCCAGGTGCGGCCGCGGCCGCCGAACAGGGACGTACCGCCGATCACGGCCGCGGCGATGACGTTCATCAGGAACTCACCGGTGCCCGCGCCCTGGTTGGCGGAGGCGATCTTCGACGCCACGAAGAGGCCGCCGATCGCCGCGAAGCCGCCGGCGATCGCGAAGACCGAGATCCGGACCAGCTCCACGTTGATACCGGCACGCCGGGAGGCCTCGACGCTGCCGCCGAGTGCGAAGATCTTGCGCCCGTAGGCGGTGCGGCGCAGGACGAAGTCCGTGAGCAGCAGGAACGCCAGGAAGATCACCACGGCCAGCGGCAGGCCCTTGTACTGGTTGAAGACGATCGCCACGGCGAAGGCCAGGATCGCGAGCAGCACCGTGCGCACGATGATCTCGTTCAGCGGCCGGGACGGCACCCCGGCGGCCTCGCGGCGGCGGTTGTCGAAGAACGCGGCGAGGAAGTACCCCGCGGTCACCACGACCGCCAGGCCGTAGGCGGCGGCCACGTCGCTGAAGTAGTAGCTGGTCAGCTTGACGACGACACCGTCGGAGTCGAGGTTGATCGTGCCGTTGTCGCCCAGGATCTGGAGCATGAAGCCCTGCCAGAACAGCAGTCCGGCGAGCGTCACGGCGAAGGCCGGGACACCGATGCGAGCGAAGACGAAGCCGTGGAGGGCACCGGCGGCGGTACCGGTGAGGATCGCCAGCAGCAGGGCGAGCCACTCGTTCATGCCGTGCGTGACGCTCAGCACCGCGAAGGTGGCGCCCGCGACACCGCTGACCGAGCCGACCGAGAGGTCGATCTCGCCGAGCAGCAGGACGAAGACGATGCCGACGGCGATCATGCCGGTGCCGACCATGGCGACCGACATGTCGGAGAAGTTGCCGGCGGTGAGGAAGTTGGAGTTCAGGCTGGTGAAGATGGCCCAGATGATCAGCAGACCGACGACGACCGGTATGGACCCGAGGTCACCGGCCTTCATCTTCCGCTTGAACTCGCCGAGGTAGCCGGCGAAGCCCTGCTCGCGCACCAGCAGCCGGGGGTCGACGGCCGTGACGGCGGCGGCCGCCGCGTCGGTGTTCTCCACCGCGCTGTCCGCGGCGGGGGTGGAGGTCTTGTCGATGCTCACTTCTTGATCTCCCCATTTGCGCGTGCCGCACGACGGGTCACGGCGTTCTCCGTGGCGCCCGTGATGGCGGAGATGATCTCTTCCTGCGAGGTCGACTTGACCTCGAAGACGCCGTTGTTGCGCCCGAGGCGCAGGACGGCGACCTTGTCGGCGACCGCCTTGACGTCAGCCATGTTGTGGCTGATGAGGATGACCGCGTGGCCGCGCTCGCGCAGCCGCTCCACGAGGTCGAGGACCTGCGCGGTCTGCTCGACGCCGAGGGCGGCGGTGGGCTCGTCCAGGATGACCAGCTTGGGCTCGCCGAGCATGGACCGGGCGATCGCCACGACCTGGCGCTGACCGCCGGAGAGGGAGGCGATCGGGATGCGGACGCTGGGGATGCGGATGGACAGCGTGTCCAGGAGCTCGCGGGAGCGGCGCTCCATCTCCACCTCGTCCAGGACGCCGCGACGGCGGATCTCCCGGCCCAGGTAGAGGTTGCCGACGACGTCGATGTTGTCGCACAGCGCGAGGTCCTGGTAGACCGTCGCGATGCCGAGGCTCTGGGCGTCGTGCGGCCTGTTGATCGAGACGGCCTTGCCGTCCCACTCGATGGCGCCCTCATCGATGGGGTGCACGCCGGCGATCGTCTTGACCAGCGTGGACTTTCCGGCGCCGTTGTCGCCCACCAGGGCGACCACCTCACCGGCGTGGACCTCAAGCTCTACCTCGGTGAGCGCCTGGACGGCACCGAATCGCTTGGAGACCCCGCGCAACGCCAGCACGGGCGTAGCGGACACGTGAACCATCTCCTTCGCCGCCTGACCCGGCGGGAGGTTGTGCAGAAGTATTTGGGGGGTGTTCCGTCCGGCGCCCCGCGTAGCTTGCGGGGCTGATGAGTGCGGGGCGCCGGAGGAGCTGGGGCGGCCGGTCCCGGGCGGCTCTAGCCGGCCCTGGACGCGGGTCCGCTTACTTGAGGCCGATCTTGTCGCAGGCGGCCTTGTACTTGTCGGTGCAGATCTCGTCGACCGTGTAGAAGCCGTCCTTGATGACGGTCTCCTTGATGTTGTCCTTGGTCAGCGAGACGACCGGGACGATGACCGCGGGGATGCCCTTGGCGGTGGCGGAGTCGACCTTGTCGTTGGCGATGGAGTCGAGGGACTCGCCCTTGGCGAGCGCGACGGCCATCTCGGCCGCGGTCTCGGCCTCCTTCGGGTACGACTTGAAGACGCTCATGTACTGCTCACCGGTGACGATGCGCTGCACACCCGCGAGCTCGGCGTCCTGGCCGGTGACCGGGACGTTGGAGATGCCGGCGGCCTTCAGGGCGGTGATGATGCCGCCCGCCATGCCGTCGTTGGCGGAGTAGACGCCCTGGATCTTGCCCTTGCCGAGGGCGGAGATGGCGCCCTCCATGTTGGCGTTGGCGTTCTCCGGCTTCCACTCCTTGGTGTCGTACTCGCGGCCGACCTTCACCTTGCCGTCGAGGGCGGCGTGCGCGCCCTGCTTGAACTGGGCGGCGTTCGGGTCGGTGGAGGAGCCGTTCATCATGACGATCTGGGCGTTCTTGGCCTTGTCGCCCAGCGCCTGGAGGAGCGCCTCGCCCTGCGTCTTGCCGACGGTGACGTTGTCGAACGAGGTGTAGGCGTCGATGGGGCCCTCGGCCAGGCGGTCGAAGGCGACGACCTTGATGCCGGCGTCCTTGGCCTTCTTCACCGAGCCCGCGATCGCCTTGTAGTCCACCGCGTCCACGATCAGCACGTCGACCTTGTTGGTCACCATCGTGTCGACCTGCTGGTTCTGCAGGCTGGCGTCCTGCTTGGCGTTGGCGTAGACGACCTCGCCCTTGTTGTTCGTGAGCTCCTTGACCTTCTTCTCGATCATGGGCTTGTCGAACTTCTCGTACCGCGCGGTCTGGTTCTCCGGAAGGAGCAGGCCGACCTTGATGTCGTCGCCCTTCTTCGCGGCCGAGTCGGACGAGTCGTTGCCGTCGCCGGATTCCTTGGCACTGCCACAGGCGGCGAGCGAGACGGCCATGGCACCGGCGGCGAGAGCAACGGCGGCACGACGCATACGCGTGTTCACTTCACAAACCTCCCTGACGAGGCCGCGTCGTTGCGGCCGAGGTGGCTGGAAGTCAACTCGGCCACACGTGCGACGTCAAGAAGTAAATCCTTAACGAGATGACAACGGTGCCATCCGTGCTCTAAGTGAAGGCAGGGGTGGCCGCCGGCAGAGCGCCGGTCGCAGATCCGTCCAAAAGCGTCGAATCGCCCATCTCGCTCAACGCGAGGGCAAGGGCTCCCAGCACCTCCGCACGGCCCCCAAGTGCCCCGGGAAGCACCGAGAGTTGCCGTGCCGCGCTGGGGATGGCGTAACGCCCGACGGACTCCCTTATCGGCCCGAGCACCAGCTCACCGGCCTCGGCGAGATCGCCGCCGAGGACGACTCGGCTCGGGTTGAGCAGGTTGCAGAGGTTGGCGACTCCACTGCCGATGTGGCGGCCGACGTCGGCGATCACCCGACGGCAGCCAGGGTCACCGTCCCGGGCCAGCCGCACGACACCCTCCATCGTCAGATCGGTGCCGTGGCCCGGCTGGAGGAGCGGAAGCACATAGCGTGCTGCCGCGAAGGTCTCCAGGCAACCCCGGTTTCCGCACCGGCAGACGGGACCGGCCTCATCGAGGGTGATATGCCCGATTTCACCTGCTGTGCCGCCGGGTCCTCGGTAGATCTTCCCGTTGATCACCAGACCGGCACCGACGCCGCTGGCGACCTTGATGTACGCCAGGTCCCGCACCCCCCGGCCGCTGCCCCAGACCAGCTCGCCCAGGGCGCCCAGGTTGGCGTCGTTGTCCACGTGCACCGGCACGCCGAGCCGCCCCCGCAGCTCCTCGGCGGGCCGGGTGCCGCCCCAGCCGGGCAGGATGGCGGTCGAGCCCAGCGTCCCGGACTCCACGTCGATCGGGCCGGGCACGCCCAGACCCACCCCGGCGATCTTGGCGCGGTCCACGCCGGTGGCCGCGATCAGCCGGCTGACCAGCTGTTCCGCCCGGTCGAAGCCCTGGTCCGAGGAGGCGTCGACGTCCAGCGGCTCGGACTCCTCGGCGAGCACCTGGTGGGCGAGGTTGCCGAGGGCGACGCGCAGGTGGGTGTGGCCGAAGTCCACGCCGATGACGATGCCGGCGTCCCCGCTCAGCGAGACGCTGCGGGCCCGGCGGCCGCCCGCGGAGGTGGGCGTGACCTCGACGGTCCCGCCGTCCTTCAGTTCCCGGACGATGTTCGAGACCGTGGCCGCGGACAGGCCGGTCGTCCTCGCGATCTCCGCCTGCGTGAGCGAACCGGCGAGCCGTACCGCCCGTACGACGCGTTCCAGGTTGGCTCGGTGCAGCGACGACTGCGACCCGGGAGTCTCCACGACGACCTCCTGCGCGCGGGGCCGCTTCGATGAGGCCCCTTCCATGTCCAACTAGTGAACTCTAAGCTGAGCCGTTCGGGTCACCTCCCGTCAAGAGGTTGAACCGCATCCGGGTCTCCTCCGTGGTCGTCCCCGCCCACACGAGCATGCCGCCCCCGGGTTCCGGGAGCGGCATGAGCGAGGTGTCCGGTGCGCTACTTCAGGGCGCCCGCCGTGAGCCCCTGGACCACCTGGCGCTGGAAGATGATGTACGCGGCCAGCACCGGCAGCATCGCCATGACCAGGCCGGCGAACAGGCCCGACCAGTCGCCCTTGTATCCCTGGCTGACCGCCAGCTGCACCAGGCCCTGGGTGAGGACGTGCTTGTCCGGGTCCGTGTTCAGCACGGTCGGCAGCATGTACTGGTTCCACTGGCCAAGGAAGTTGAAGATTCCCACGCTGATCAGACCGGGCTTGGCCATCGGCAGCATGACCTGGAAGAAGGTCCGCGAGTGGGAGGCGCCGTCCACGAAAGCGGCCTCCGCCACCGACGTGGGCAAGGTCCGGAAGAACCCGGTCAGGAAGAACACCGTGAAGGGCAGCGAATAGGCGATGTAGACCAGGATCAGCCCGTGGATGGTGTTCAGCATCCCCATGTTGTCCACCACGTAGAACAACGGGACCAGTGCGAGCATGATCGGGAAACTCATGCCGGCGATGAACAAGTAATAGATGAACCGGTTGCCCGGAAAGTCGAACCGGGCCAGCACATAGGCCGCCATGGAACCCAGCACCAGGGTGCCGACGAGCGAACCGCCGACCACCAGGACGGTGTTGAGGAAATAGTCGCTCATGTGCGCCTGGGACCAGGCCCGCGACCAGTTGTCGAAGTTCAGCTTGTCGGGCAGCGCCCAGGGCGAGCCGAAGATGGAGGCGTCGTCCTTGAAGGAGGTCATCACCGCCCACACCAGCGGCAGGCCGACCATGATCGCCCAGATGACGAGGACGCCGTGGGAGAAGACGTTGAGGGTGGTGCCCTCCTTCTTCCCCTCCTTCAGTCCGCCGGGGGCGGCCTGGGCCTTGATGACGGGCGTACCGGGTTCGGCCGGTACGGGGGCGGGGGTCTCGGTCGTCTTCATTGATCAGTACTCCAGCCGCTCGCGCCGGCCCAGCCGCATCACGACGGCGGCGAAGGCCAGCGTGACGACGAGCAGGGCGACGCCGATGGTGGTGGCGTAGGCGGCCTGACCGTCACGGAACGCCTTCTGGTACACGTACAGGACCATGACGGTGGTCGAGTAGTCGGGTCCGCCGGGGCCGGTCGTCATGATCTGCACGACCGCGAAGGACTCGGCGCCCAGCGCGAGGATGCCCATGTAGACCCAGCCGGACTGCACGGTGTCCCACAGCAGCGGCAGGGTCACCTTGAAGAAGGTGGTGGCGCGGCTCGCGCCGTCCAGCAGCGCGGCCTCGTACAGCTCCGCCGGGATGGAGGCCATGCCCGCGGAGAACAGCACCACGAAGAAGCCGACCGTCGACCAGACCAGCACCGCCATCACGCACCACAGGGCGATGTCGGGATCGCCGAGCCACAGTGGCTGGACGGAGCCCAGGCCGATCCCGCGCAGCAGCGAGTTGATCGCACCGCTGTCCGGGTTGTACGCGAACTGGAACAGCAGGGCGACGATCGCGATCGACAGCACCTGCGGGAAGAAGTAGACGATCTTGTAGAAGCCGGAGCCGCGCACACCGGTGATCGCCGGGCCGCCGCGGCGGCGCCGTCCACCGACGTTGATCATGAAGGCGAAGAAGAGCGCCAGGCTGAGTGTCACCAGCGGCACCAACAGCGCGAACATCACGCTGTGTTGCAACGACTTCCAGAAGATGTCGTCGTCGAGCATCCGCGAGTAGTTGTCGAAGCCGACCATCTTGAACTCGGGGCTCAGCCCCGTCCAGTCCGTGAACGAGTAGTAGATGGACTGGATGAACGGCCAGATGACGAAGAGCGCGTACAGTCCCAGGGGAACCGCCAGGAACCCCACGATGAACCGGTACTTGCCGTGCTGCATTGCTACCGACCCCGATCTGCGCGCGGGTGGCGCCGCCAGGGCCCGCCCGGCGCGGTGGCGCCGGACAGGCCCTGGTGACGCGTCCTCACTGGTGCTTGTAGTGCTTGATCGACGAGTCCTTGGCGGCTTCGTCGGCGTAGCCCTGGATCTTCTTGATGGTCTCGGCCGGGGTCATCCGGCCCGCCATCATCTCGCCCAGGCAGGAGACGCCGATCTTCTCCTTCTGGAGCTGCACGTACCAGTCCTGCATGCGCGGGTTCACCACGTTGTCGCCGGCCAGCTCCAGCGCCGCGACGCCCGACTTGAGGCCCGGGGTCAGCTCGATGCCGTCGGTGCCGCCGTTGTAGGCGCTCAGGGACTTCACCTTGCTGGTGAAGTTCTTGGAGGACGCCTCGCTGAGCATGATGCGCAGCTGCTCCATGCCGCCGGCCCCGTTGGCCGCCTTGGCCGGCACGATGAAGGGCTCGCCGCCGGACGCCCAGATGGTGCCGAAGGGCATCTTGTCGGAGTCGTCGATGCCGGGCGGCGCGGAGACGGCGAGGTCGAAGTCGGCGGGGATGACCTTGGCCGACTCGTTCTCCACCCAGGAGCCGTTGGGGATGAACAGGGCCTTGCCCTTGGCCCACGCGGTCTGCGACTGGATGTGGTCCAGGCCCGGGGTGCCCTTGAGGATGTAGCCCTTCTTGTACAGCTCGTACCAGGCCTCGAAGACCGTCTTGACCGCCGGGTGCTTCCAGGCGTTGGGCTCGAGGTTGTCGATGGCGTTCAGCACCTCGACGCCGCCGACCTTGGCGATCATCGGGGACATCGAGAAGGGGATGTAGTACGGGTACTTGCCGGCGTAGGTCCAGCCGGCCATGCCCTTCTTCTTGGCCTTGGCGCAGACCGCGAGCATCTCGTCCCAGGTCTTGGGGTACTCCGCGTCCAGGGAGTCCAGGGCCTTCTGGGAGTACCAGTTGCCGTACACCGTGTAGGCGTAGTACATGATCCAGACCGGGTCGCCGTCGAACTGGCCCATCTCCACGATGCCGGGGCGCAGCGTGTCGCGGACCTTCTTGTTCGGGTCGTCGTAGGACGGGGCGTCGAGCAGCGGGGTGAGGTCGGCGAGCTGCTTCTTGCCGACCAGGACGCCCATGTCCATCTGCTCGGCGCCGGAGTTGTCGACGAGGTCGGGCGGGTTGCCGCCGTTGAAGCGCGGCTGGAGGGTGGACTGGATCTTCTGGGTGGCGGCGAACTTCACCTTGGCCTTCGGGAAGGCCTTCTCGTACAGCTTCACGGCGTCCTCGGCGTACTCCTTGCCGAAGCCGCCGTCGAAGAGGACGAATTCCATCTGGGCGCTGTCGTTGACCGCGAGCGGGTTCTTGGCGGACTTCTCGCCCGCCTCGGCCTTCTTCTGGTCGTCCCCGCCGCCGCTCGCGCAGGCGGACAGGAAGCTCATCGTGGGTACGGAGATCAGGCCGAGCGCGGCAGACCGCTTGATCAGATCGCGGCGGCCGACGCCCCTACCGTTGTTCTCGGCGGAAGTGGATCCCATGCTCAAGTCCTCGCCTTCTCCAGGACTCAGGCGGTGAACCGGATCCTCCCGGCACCGCGATCGGGTCACGCTGGGTCGTGCAGGAAATGCGGGTACTGCTTGTGCGGTCACAGATACTGTCACCGCTGATCGGGCGCCTTGGACGGTTCCTCGTCGCGGTTCCCCCCGTATCCCCCGGTGGCCGACAGGTATAGTCCACTTTCCGTCGGCGGAGCAAGATCGAATGCAAGGTTCGCGGTACGTCTTTTCCGAGTTGAGACCTCCCGGAAATATGAACGGCCGGTGCGCCGCATGCCGGAGGAATCCCTGCCATAAGCACCGAATGCCACATCCAACACCCTTGACATCACATGCCACTTGACCCCTACTGGTCCTTGCGCAGTTGATTTGACAACGTTGTCCCACGCGCAGGGAGGGTGGCCAGGACATGCAGTACAGAGTTCGGCACAGATGGGGTCCGGCGGTCGTCATGACGACCGCCTTCGCCTTGGCGGTGGGTTCCCAGGGGGCGGCGGTCGCGCTGCCGGACGCGCCCGCCAAGGCCGACCGGGGGTTCGCGTCGTCCTTCGAGGCCGACGACCCGGCTCCGGACTGGACCGACACCGTCGACACCGGCGCGGACGGCGGCAAGCGGGCCTCCGGTGTGGACGGCGGATACAGCACCGGCATACCCGGCAACGTCACCGAGAACGTCACCGGCGTGCGCGCCAGCGCCGAGAACACGGGCGGCCGGGAGGTGAAGGAGAACCTCGTCGACAACGAGCCGGCCACCAAGTGGCTCACCTTCGCGCCCACCGGCTGGGTGGAGTTCGACCTCGACGCGCCGACGAAGATCGCCAAGTACGCCCTCACCTCGGCCAACGACCACGACGAGCGCGACCCGCTGGACTGGACGCTGAAGGGGTCGGCCGACGGCGAGAACTGGCAGACGCTGGACACCCGCTCCGGGGAGCACTTCGCCGAGCGCTTCCAGACCAAGACCTACGAACTCGCGAAGAGCGCCGAGTTCCAGCACTTCCGGCTGGAGATCACCAAGAACAACGGGGCCGGCGACGCGCTCCAGCTCGCCGACGTGCAGCTGGCCACCAGCGCCACCGAGGTCCCCACGCCCGAGGACATGCTGTCCTTCGTCGACGAGGGCCCGGTGGGCTCGCCGACCGCGAAGGCGAACGCCGGGTTCACCGGCACCCACGCGCTGCGCTACGCGGGCCGGCACACCGCGGACGGCCGGGGCTACTCGTACAACAAGATCTTCGACGTGAACGTCAAGGTCGACCGGCGCAGCGAACTGTCGTACAAGATCTTCCCGTCGATGGCCGACGGCGACCTCGACTACGACGCCACGAACGTCTCCGTCGACCTCGCCTTCACCGACGGCACCTACCTGAGCGACCTCAAGGCCACCGACCAGCACGGGTTCCCGCTGACGCCGCGCGGTCAGGGCGACGCCAAGATCCTCTACGTGAACCAGTGGAACAGCGTCGAGTCGGGCATCGGCTCGGTCGCGGCCGGCAAGACCGTCGACCGGATCCTGGTGGCGTACGACTCCCCCAAGGGCCCGGCGAAGTTCCGCGGCTGGCTGGACGACGTGCGCATCGAGCGGGCCGCGCCCGAGCGTCCCAAGGCCCACCTGTCCGACTACGCGCTCACCACCCGCGGCACCAACTCCAGCGGCAGCTTCTCGCGCGGCAACAACTTCCCCGCGACCGCCGTGCCGCACGGCTTCAACTTCTGGACGCCGGTGACCAACGCCGGTTCGCTCAGCTGGATCTACGAGTACGCGAGCGGCAACAACGACGACAACCTGCCCACCGTGCAGGCGTTCGCCGCGAGCCATGAACCGAGCCCCTGGATGGGCGACCGGCAGACCTTCCAGGTGATGCCGTCGGCCGCCTCCGGTACCCCGGACACCGGCCGGGACGCCCGCGAGCTGGCCTTCCGGCACGAGAACGAGACGGCCAGGCCGTACTACTACGGGGTGCGGTTCGAGAACGGCGTCAAGGCCGAGATGGCGCCGACCGACCACGCGGCGATGATGCGCTTCACCTACCCCGGTGACGACGCGAGCGTCATCTTCGACAACGTCAACGACCAGGCCGGCCTGACCCTGGACAAGGAGAACGGCACCTTCACCGGCTACTCGGACGTCAAGTCCGGCGGCTCCGCCGGTGCCACCCGCCTCTTCGTCTACGGCGAGTTCGACAGCTCGGTCACCGGCGGCGACTCCAGCGGCGTCAAGGGCCACCTGCGCTTCGACGCCGGCCGGGACCACGCGGTGACGCTGCGCATCGCCACCTCGCTGATCAGCGTCGACCAGGCGAAGGACAACCTGCGCCAGGAGCTGCCGAAGCGCGCCTCCTTCGACAAGGTCAAGCGCGACGCCCAGAAGCAGTGGGACGAGATCCTCGGCAAGGTCGAGGTCGAGGGCGCCACGCAGGACCAGCTGACCACGCTGTACTCCGGCCTCTACCGGCTGTACCTGTACCCGAACGCGGGCCACGAGAAGGTCGACGGCAGGTACAAGTACGCCTCCCCGTTCTCCAAGGCGGTCAAGGAGAACACGCCGACCGAGACCGGCGCCAAGATCGTGGACGGCAAGGTCTACGTCAACAACGGCTTCTGGGACACGTACCGGACCGCCTGGCCCGCGTACTCCTTCCTCACCCCGTCCCAGGCCGGTGAGCTGGTCGACGGCTTCGTGCAGCAGTACAAGGACGGCGGCTGGACCTCGCGCTGGTCCTCCCCCGGCTACGCGGACCTGATGACCGGCACCTCCTCCGACGTGGCCTTCGCCGACGCCTACGTCAAGGGCGTCGACTTCGACGCGAAGGCGGCGTACGACGCGGCGGTCAAGAACGCCACCGTCGTGCCGCCGTCCTCGGGCGTGGGCCGCAAGGGCATGGAGACCTCGCCGTTCCTCGGCTACGCCGGTACCGAGACGCACGAGGGCCTGTCCTGGTCGCTGGAGGGCTACCTCAACGACTACGGCATCGCCAAGATGGGCGAGAAGCTCTACAAGGAGACCGGCGAGAAGCGGTACAAGGACGAGTCCGCGTACTTCCTCAACCGCGCCCAGGACTACGTCAACCTCTTCGACGCGAAGGCGGGCTTCTTCCAGGGCAAGGACAACAAGGGCAACTGGCGCGTGGCCTCCGAGAAGTACGACCCGCGCGTGTGGGGCTACGACTACACGGAGACCAACGGCTGGGGCTACGCCTTCACCGCCCCGCAGGACAGCCGGGGCCTGGCCAACCTGTACGGCGGCCGGGACGGCCTCGGCGACAAGCTCGACGCGTACCTGTCCACCCCGGAGACCGCTTCCCCGGACCTGAAGGGCTCCTACGGCGGGGTCATCCACGAGATGGTCGAGGCGCGGGACGTCCGCATGGGCATGTACGGGCACTCCAACCAGGTCGCCCACCACGCCCTGTACATGTACGACGCGGCCGGGCAGCCGTACAAGACGCAGAAGAACATCCGCGAGGTGCTCCAGCGGCTGTACACCGGCAGCGACATCGGCCAGGGCTACCACGGCGACGAGGACAACGGCGAGCAGTCGGCCTGGTTCCTCTTCTCCTCGCTCGGCTTCTACCCCCTGGTGATGGGCAGCGGCGAGTACGCCGTCGGGTCCCCGCTGTTCACCAAGGCGACGGTGCACCTGGAGAACGGCCGCAAGCTGGTCGTCAAGGCGCCGAAGAACAGCACGAAGAACGTCTACGTGCAGGGCCTGAAGGTCAACGGCAAGCGCTGGAACTCCACTTCGCTCCCCCACTCGCTGATCGCGAAGGGCGGCGTCCTGGAGTTCGACATGGGCGCGAAGCCCTCCTCGTGGGGCACGGGCGAGAAGGCGGCGCCGCCGTCGATCACCCAGGGCGACGAGGTGCCGGCCCCGCGCACCGACGCGATCACGGGCCAGGGCGCGCTGTTCGACAACACCTCGGCGACGGACGCGAACGTGACGTCGGTGGACCTGCCCGTGTCCGGCGAGGGCGCCGAGGCGGTCCAGTACACGCTCACCTCGTCGGCGGACCGCACCAAGGCCCCGACCGGCTGGAAGCTCCAGGGCTCGGCCGACGGCACCACCTGGCGGACGCTGGACGAGCGCTCCGGCGAGTCCTTCGCCTGGGACCGGCAGACGCGCGCGTTCTCGGTGAAGTCGCCGGGCACGTACGCGAAGTACCGGCTGGTCCTGGACGGCGAGCACACGCTGGCGGAGGTGGAACTGCTGGCCTGAACCCGAAGGTGAGCAGGGAATGACATTGCGGGGTACGCCGGGCGACCGGCGTACCCCGCAAAAGGTTGTACGCCCCACGTTGCACTTGCGTACCTGTTCTGTACCGCTCTCGTCCCCGGCCGTAAATCTGGTTGACCTGTGAACGTCATGTGTAAGGATCACGAAGTATCCCGGGATCCTGCGGACTTACCCGTCCGTGATCCCTCCGCATGACCAAATGGAGGATCCACGTGGCCAAAAGCTCCGGCCTGAACACGCGTCGCGCCCTGGCGCGTGCCACGGCTGCGGCGCTCACTGCCGCACTGGTGGCGACCGGTACGAGTGCCGCGGTCGCCGCCGACGGCCCCGGGCGTTCCACCTCGAAGACGCCCGTCGACGCGAAGGCGTCGGACGCCTCGAAGTTCGGCGCAGGCGCCGCCGAGGACGAGTACGCCCCCGTCAACCCGCTCTTCGGCACGGACGCCAGCGGCGTACTGTGGGCCTACCTGCCCGACTTCAAGGGCGGTCTTGACTCCGAGCGGATCTGGAACGGCTCCGGCTGGCAGAACACCCGCTTCATCACGCAGGTCGACCACGACAACGACGGCTCCTCGGACGGCATCTGGGACGTCACCGGCAACCAGCTCAGCTACACGCAGTGGGGTGACGACTTCCAGCAGCTGGTGGGCAACGGTTGGAACATCTACGACCGTCTGCTCTCCGCCGGCAACCTCGGTGGCGCCGGCGCCGACGACCTGCTCGCCCGAGACAAGTCCGGCGTGCTGTACCTGTACCTGGGCTACGGCAACGGCAAGCTGACCCAGCGCTACAAGGTCGGCGGCGGATGGAACGCCTACACGCACATCGCGGGCCAGGGCGACCTGACCGGTGACGGCAAGGACGACATCGTCGCCAAGGACAGCTCCGGCGTGCTGTGGCTCTACAAGGGCACCGGCAACTACAAGGCGCCGTTCACGTCCCGCACCCGCGTCGGCGGTGGCTGGAACACGTACAACAACATCCTCTCCGTCGGCGACATCGACATCGACGGCATCACCGATGTGGTCGCGCGCGACAAGAACGGTGCGCTGTACCTGTACAAGGGCACCGGCAACGCCGCTTCCCCGTTCAAGTCCCGGGTGAAGATCGGCAGCGGTGGCTGGAACACGTACCGCCTGATGTTCTGAGGCGAACAGACGCGAGGGCCGCGCTCCCGGCGACGGGAGTGCGGCCCTCGGCTTGTGCGGCCGCCGCCTACTTGCGGATCAGGCTGCGCAGCACGTACTGCAGGATGCCGCCGTTGCGGTAGTAGTCCGCCTCACCCGGGGTGTCGATGCGGACGACCGCGTCGAACTCGACGCCGGTGTCGGTGGTGACCTTCACCGTGCGCGGGGTGGTGCCGTCGTTCAGCTCGGTCACGCCGGAGACGGAGAAGGACTCCTCGCCGGTCAGACCGAGGGAGGCCGCGGTCTGGCCCTCCGGGAACTGGAGCGGCAGGACGCCCATGCCGATGAGGTTCGAGCGGTGGATGCGCTCGTAGGACTCGGCGATGACGGCCTTGACGCCGAGGAGCGCGGTGCCCTTGGCGGCCCAGTCGCGGGACGAGCCGGAGCCGTACTCCTTGCCGGCCAGGACGACGAGCGGGATGTTCTGCTCGATGTAGTTGCGGGAGGCGTCGTAGATGAACGACACGGGCCCGTCGGCCTGCGTGAAGTCGCGGGTGTAACCGCCCTCGGTGCCCGGCGCGATCTGGTTGCGCAGGCGGATGTTGGCGAAGGTGCCACGGATCATGATCTCGTGGTTGCCGCGGCGCGAGCCGTAGCTGTTGAAGTCGCGGCGCTCGACGCCGTGCTCCGTCAGGTACTTGCCGGCCGGGGTGTCGGCCTTGATCGCACCGGCCGGGGAGATGTGGTCGGTGGTGACCGAGTCGCCCAGCTTGGCGAGCACCCGGGCGCCGGAGATGTCCTCGACCGGGGCCGGCTCCATGCCCATGCCCTCGAAGTACGGGGGCTTGCGGACGTAGGTGGACTCGCTGTCCCACTCGAAGGTGTCGCCGGTCGGGATCGGCAGCGCCTGCCACTGGGCGTCGCCCGCGAAGACGTCGCTGTAGGACTTGGAGAACATGTCCTCGCCGATGGTGTTGGCGACGACGTCGTTGACCTCGGCCTCGGTCGGCCAGATGTCCTTGAGGTAGACCGGGTTGCCGTCCTGGTCGGCGCCCAGGGCGTCCTTGGTGATGTCCACCTTCATGGAGCCCGCGAGGGCGTAGGCGACGACCAGCGGCGGGGACGCCAGGTAGTTCATCTTGACGTCGGGGTTGATCCGGCCCTCGAAGTTGCGGTTGCCGGAGAGCACCGAGGTGACCGCGAGGTCGTGGTCGTTGACGGCCTGGGAGACCTCGTCCGGCAGCGGGCCGGAGTTGCCGATGCAGGTGGTGCAGCCGTAGCCGACCAGGTTGAAGCCGACCTTGTCGAGGTAGGGGGTCAGGCCCGCCTTCTCGAAGTAGTCGGTGACGACCTTGGAGCCCGGGGCGAGGGTGGTCTTGACCCACGGCTTGCGGGTCAGGCCCTTCTCGACCGCCTTCTTGGCCACCAGGGCGGCGGCGACCATGACGTACGGGTTGGAGGTGTTGGTGCAGGAGGTGATGGCCGCGACCGTCACCGCACCGTGGTCCAGCTCGTAGGTGGTGCCGTCGGGGGCGGTGACCGGGACCGGGTTGGACGGCACGCCGTTGGTGACGGCGGGGGCGTCGGAGGCCGGGAAGGACTCCTGGCCCGCCTCGTCCACGCTGTCGACGTAGTTGCGCACGTCCTGCTTGAACTGCTCGGCGGCGTTCGCCAGGACGATGCGGTCCTGCGGGCGCTTCGGACCGGCGATGGAGGGCACGACCGTGGAGAGGTCGAGCTCCAGCTTCTCGGAGAAGTCCGGCTCGGCCTTCGGGTCCAGCCAGAGGCCCTGCTCCTTGGCGTACGCCTCGACGAGGGCGACCTGCTGCTCGCTGCGGCCGGTCAGGCGCATGTAGTTCAGCGTCTCGTCGTCGACCGGGAAGATCGCGGCGGTGGAGCCGAACTCCGGGGACATGTTGCCGATGGTGGCGCGGTTGGCCAGCGACGTGGCGGCGACACCCTCGCCGTAGAACTCGACGAACTTGCCGACGACGCCGTGCTTGCGCAGCATCTCGGTGATCGTGAGGACCAGGTCGGTGGCGGTGGTGCCGGGGGTCAGCTCACCGGTGAGCTTGAAGCCGACGACGCGCGGGATGAGCATGGAGACCGGCTGGCCGAGCATCGCGGCCTCGGCCTCGATGCCGCCGACGCCCCAGCCGAGGACGCCGAGGCCGTTGACCATGGTGGTGTGCGAGTCGGTGCCGACCAGGGTGTCGGGGTAGGCCTTGCCGTCACGGATCATGACGACGCGGGCCAGGTGCTCGATGTTCACCTGGTGGACGATGCCGGTGCCGGGCGGGACGACCTTGAACTCGTCGAAGGCGGTCTGGCCCCAGCGCAGGAACTGGTAGCGCTCCTTGTTGCGGCCGTACTCCAGGTCGACGTTCTGCTTGAAGGCGTCGTTGGTGCCGAACTTGTCGGCGATGACGGAGTGGTCGATGACCAGCTCGGCCGGGGCCAGCGGGTTGATCTTCGCCGCGTCGCCGCCCAGCTCCTTGACGGCCTCGCGCATGGTGGCGAGGTCGACGACACAGGGCACGCCGGTGAAGTCCTGCATGATCACGCGGGCCGGCGTGAACTGGATCTCCTGCGACGGCTGGGCCTGCGAGTCCCAGCCCCCGAGGGCGCGGATGTGGTCGGCGGTGATGTTCGCGCCGTCCTCGGTGCGGAGCAGGTTCTCCAGCAGCACCTTCAGGCTGTAGGGAAGGCGCGCGGAGCCCTCGACCTTGTCCAGCCGGAAGATCTCGTAAGACTCGTCGCCCACCTGCAGTGTGCTGCGGGCGTCGAAGCTGTTCGCCGACACGACAGTCTCCTTCATTTATGTGCGCGTACCACCGCATCCTGCCGCCACGCCCCCCCGGCCGATCCGCTAAGGTAAGGCTAAGTTAGGTAACCCTTACCGCCAGGCCTGGTAGCGGCGTGCGACTGCGGTACGCCTCGGCAGATATCTCGATGTCGAGATAACTCTAGTACATAGGGGCGGCCCGGTCATGTCCGGGCGCCGTGTGGCGTACGCCCCATCCCGGGTGACCCGTGCGGCCATCAGTACGCCGAACGGGGGTATCCGATGCGTGCCGGACCGACCCGGCACGACTCGGAAGGGGGCACGATGCCGCTCACGTTCCGCAAGAGCTTCCGGATCCTCCCCGGAGTGCGGCTGAACATCAACAAGCGTTCGTGGTCCATCACGACCGGAGGCGGGAACGGCCCGCGCCACACCCGCAGCAGTACCGGACGACGTACGACATCGATGGATTTGCCGGGACCTTTCGGATGGCGTCGTACGACGACGAGCAGGCGCCGCTGAGCCGTCACCAGCGGTTTCTTGACGTCACGTCACCCGAACGGACCCCCCGAGAGGCGCGATCTCATATCTGAGATAGCCTCAACCTCATGGCAGACGACTACCTCGTACGCATCGGCAGGCTCATCCGTGACGCTCGGCAGCACCGCGGCTGGACGCAGTCACAGCTTGCGGAGGCGCTCAACACCAGTCAGAGCGCCGTCAACCGGATCGAGCGCGGCAACCAGAACATCAGCCTTGAGATGATCGCCCGGATCGGCGAAGCGCTGGACAGCGAGATCGTCTCCCTGGGCTATGCGGGTCCGATGCACCTGCGCGTGGTCGGCGGCCGTCGCCTGTCCGGCGCCATCGACGTCAAGACCAGCAAGAACGCCTGCGTGGCCCTGCTGTGCGCCTCGCTGCTCAACAAGGGGCGCACGGTGCTGCGCCGGGTCGCCCGCATCGAGGAGGTCTACCGCCTCCTGGAGGTGCTCAACTCCATCGGCGTGCGCACCCGCTGGATCAATGAGGGCACCGACCTGGAGATCGTGCCGCCGGCCGAGCTGGACATGGAGGCCATCGACGCCGAGGCCGCCGTCCGCACCCGCTCCATCATCATGTTCCTCGGCCCGCTGCTGCACCGCATGGAACGCTTCCGGCTGCCCTACGCCGGCGGCTGCGACCTCGGCACCCGGACCATCGAGCCGCACATGATCGCGCTGCGCCGCTTCGGCCTGGACGTCGCCGCGACCGAGGGCCACTACCACGCGGTGGTCGACCGCACCGTCCGCCCGGACCGCCCCATCGTCCTGACCGAGCGCGGCGACACGGTGACGGAGAACGCCCTCCTGGCGGCCGCCCGCCACGACGGCGTCACCGTCATCCGCAACGCCTCCTCCAACTACATGGTCCAGGACCTCTGCTTCTTCCTCGAAGCCCTGGGCGTCCGCGTCGAGGGCATCGGCACCACCACCCTCACCGTGCACGGCATGCCGGTCATCGACGCCGACGTGGACTACTCCCCCTCCGAGGACCCGGTAGAGGCGATGAGCCTGCTGGCCGCCGCCGTGGTCACGGAGTCGGAGCTGACGGTGCGTCGGGTCCCGATCGAGTTCCTGGAGATCGAGCTGGCGGTCCTGGAGGAGATGGGCCTCGACCACGACCGCACGCCGGAGTACTTCGCCGACAACGGCCGCACCCGCCTGGTGGACCTCACGGTGCGCCCCTCCAAGCTCGAAGCCCCGATCGACAAGATCCACCCCATGCCCTTCCCGGGCCTGAACATCGACAACGTCCCCTTCTTCGCGGCCATCGCGGCCTCGGCCCAGGGCCAGACCCTCATCCACGACTGGGTCTACGACAACCGCGCCATCTACCTCACGGACCTGAACCGCCTCGGCGGCCGCCTCCAACTCCTGGACCCGCACCGCGTCCTGGTCGAGGGCCCCACCCGCTGGCGCGCCGCCGAGATGATGTGCCCGCCCGCCCTGCGCCCCGCGGTCGTCGTCCTCCTCGCCATGATGGCGGCCGAGGGCACGTCGGTCCTGCGCAACGTGTACGTCATCAACCGCGGCTACGAGGACCTCGCCGAGCGGCTGAACTCGATCGGGGCACAGATCGAGATCTTCCGGGACATCTGATTGGCGGGGTGTCGTGCCCCTAGGAGATGAGGGGCGCGACACTCCTGAATGCCTGCTGACCTGCTGTTACGCACTTGCGGGACCCTTCATTGACCATCGCTGTTTTTCATCACCTTGTGCAACGCACGTGCAAGATGATCTTAAATTGGTGACGATGCATCAGAGGTATCTGAATATCCGTCAGCCTTCACGCAGAGTGCTCGCCAAAGGGGCCTCGCAATGTCCGCACCGACGGCGCCACTGGCGTTCCTGAGATTCAGAGTTCAGTCCTCGCCGCGCACGCGCATCAAGCGCACTACACCGCTACGGCCAGTTCCAGCCCGGACCTCCACGCGCACCGGCGCTCCTTCGATCATCCGGCCGCCCCCCACGTCCGGGTCGGCGACCTGCTGCCCGAGGCGCCCGCCGACAGCGTCCGCGACGACCCTGCCCGGGAGCGCGTCGAGACGAGCAGTGAAACGCGTGCTGCCGTCGTCGGGCCTGCCAACGGAATGGGAGAGCGGACGCGTACGTCGAGGCCAGCAAGGTCATCAAGTCCATGAAGGACACCTGCGCGGACATGTCCGTCAAGTACAAGGAGACGGCGCGGGGCGGGCTGGCGGTCAACATCATCGAGTGCTAGGCGGATGGGCCCTGACCAGCGCGTTCGCATCTTTCGGCGCTGCCAGGGCCTTCCCTGCTTGCACGACGGAAAGTCCCTGGAACCTCCCCGGGACAGACGTGAAAGTCCCTGAAAAGTCCCTGGGATGCCCCTGCTCCGAGACCCGGTTGAACGCCCTGGGTTGCCTCGTGATCACCAGTGCACGCTGCGTCCGAGCGGATCGGCAGTCCGGTGGCGGACCTCACGCGTGTGGTTGCATCGCCTGGAGTCGCGCTTCGACCTCGGCGACGACGAGCTTGGACTCCTCGGCCGGGCGTCCCGTTGGATCAGCCATCGGGCACCTCATGACCTTCACCGCGAGACCGTCGAGATCGACCATCGTCGTCACCTCTGCGCGCTGCCGGGAGCCGTATTGGGCGAAATCTTCGGAGTTGTCGACCAGAGCGACAAGGGACGGCAACCTCGTCAGCAGCTCGGACCGGAGATCCCGAGTGACGCGTTGCATGTCCTCGAAGTGCTCGTGCAGCGCGAGCGCCTCGTCCTGTCTCTGCTTCATGTCGGCTTCACGCCGCTCCAGCCCTCGCGCCTCCTCTTGCTGACCGGCTTCGAGCGCTTGGATCCGCCATGCCGCTGCCAGTTCGTACGTGACCTTGCTCGAAGTGGCCTCGATCTGGTCCAGCATCTTCCTGCCGGCCGCTCTCCCTCCGCCGCCGACCGCAACAGCCCCGCGACCAAACCATGCTTCTGTGGCGTTGCGGGCTGCGGCCCCGCGCAGCGACTTGATCGCCCTGCCCGTGGAGGCGGATCCGAGGCCCTGCACCGCCCGATAGGACCCCGATTTGGCAGCGGGACCGACGGCGAGTGAAAGCCCGAGGACCAGAACCGCACCGCCAGCCATGCGAGCGGCCGGCACCACGGCGACCCCACCCGTTCGCCGCGGCTCGGCACTCCTCTTAATGCTCGCGGTGGGCCTCTCGATCGCCGCCAGTTCGAAGTGATCTACGTTCTTCACATGCCCGTAGACATCGCGAAAGGGAAGAACGGCCACGTCGTAGAGCATCTGCCGCGCCTTGTCCAAGGCGATGGAGTCCTCAGCGACCTGCTGATCGAGCTGCTGAGCAGCCTTCCGCAAACGCTCGCGCGTCTTCCGGTTCTTGCGGACGAGCCCTACGGCGTCGACTACATCGATGGTCACATTGCCCCCCATGTACTTTTTGTAGGACCTAATTGAGATCGTCGAGCCACGTCTCGGCGTTCGGCCACGCCCAAGTCATGCAGGTCGCCGATCGCGCTAAGCCTTCCGCCCGCGGATGCAAGGACGGAGTCCGTCCTTGCATCCGTCGACACGTACGACCGTCCACACCCCTTCGGTGGCCGATCGATTCAGACAAGGACTCGGTTGGTTCCGGACAGATTCGATCAACTTGGTTTATCGGCTTGTAACTTGCTTTGCCCTGAGCTCATCCTGATCAGGTTCGGAGAAGCAGAAGATGTCCGGCCATGGCGTCGTGCCATGGCGGCTTCTGACTCGCGGACCCTGGAGACCCCGTGGACACCCCTGTCCTGTGGGCCGGTTGTGCATGCTCGTCGCCACCGGCACGTACCTCGGAGCCGCTTCGGCTCCCCCGTCGCTCGTTCATGAGCGACGGCGCCAGTCTGCTGCTCAGGTCTTCCTGCAGCGCCTCCTTCCCGTCGGCGAACTACGCCGAGGCTGGAGGAGAGACGCAGTGACCACACCACCGTTCAAGCCGAACGTCGCCCAGCAGACGGCCCTCGTCGAGCACCTCGTGAGCGCGGTGGTCACCGACGCGACAGGTGAGTCACAGGGCGACGTCTGCCTCGGCGAACCTCCCAGCGCACGCTACTTCATGGAGAGCCTCGGTCCCCACGCCGTCGAGCCGGGTGGCGCCGCCCCGAGGTACGGTCGGATGACTCCGGACAGCCTCGGGTTCGAGTTCGAGGCCGAGAACGCCAGCTCCGTCATGGTCAGGGCGAAGGCGTCCTTCTACTACTCGGCCCTGCCGACCCGAGCGGAGCAGCTGGAGTGGGCTGGCGACCGCGAGGAGCCGTACCGGCTGGCGCCGTTGTTCAGGCGACTTGACGTGGCGGTCGGCCCGGTGGAGATCGTCCTCGGTCAGGCCGGCCTCCGTCATACTCTGGAGGGTGAGTTCCGGCACGCCTTCGCCGGGGCCGTCGAGCTGGCGCTCCGTGATCCGCGGATCGACCGTCGCGTGGGCAACGACCGGCGGGAGCGTCTGGTGCCTCCCGCAGCGATGGAGGACGACCGGTCATTCGAGCAGTGGCTGGCCCGGGAGGTGGCCGGGGATCCTGTGGTGCCGACCCCCGCCGCACACGTCGTCATCACGTCGAGGCCGGTGGCCCCGGGACGGCTCCGGGTGACCGCGACCCTGCAGAACCTCGCCGTGGACCCGGTCGTGACCGTCCAGGGAAAGGGCAGGAACGCGGGCCGCAGCCGCCGCGACGAGGCGAGGGACAACGCCCTGTTCCGCGCAGGGCTGGAGATCGACGGTGACCTTCTCCTGCCCATCGTGATGGATCTCGGTGCCGACGCCTACCGCTACTCGGGTGACCTGGGGGCGTACGCGAACAATTGCGGTGTCGAGCCGCGGTGGCACGACGGCCGGCTTGTCTCCGTCCGCAGCGTGCCCGTGCCGCAGCATGACACCCATCGCGCGGTGGCCCGTGCTGACGAAGGCTGGGGCTACTCGGCGCTCGCTGCGGACCCGCTGCCGGTTCTGGAGGACCTTGCCGACGAGATGGAGGCGTATCTCGACGCCCCCGCTTGGAGCACGGAGGACCTCCAGGACAGGCCGGACCTGGCCCGCCGGAAGGAGTCCGACCGCCAGGCCGCCGCGTTGGAGGTCGCCCGCTTCCGCGACGGCATCGCGTGGCTGCGGCGGGACGACCGTCTGCTGACCGCGTTCCAGCTGGCGAACGAGTCCATGACGGAGCTCAACACGCGGAGGAAACAACCGAACCGGGGGTGGCGCCTCTTCCAGCTCGTGGCCATCGTGAGCCAGCTCGGCGCCCTGGCCTGGCGGGAGCACCCCCAGGAGCTCTTCACTCCGGGACTCTGGGGTGACGACCAAGACGTGGATCCCACCGAAGCGGCGACCGTCGTCTGGTACCCGACTGGAGGCGGCAAGACGGAGGCCTATCTCGGCCTGGTCCTCGTGTGCATGTTCTACGACCGGACCAGAGGAAAGGAGGTCGGGGTCTCGGCCTGGTGCCGCTTCCCCCTCCGGCTCCTCACCCTCCAGCAGACACAACGGCAACTCGACGTCATTGCCGCCGCTGACATCGTCCGAGGCCGCAACGCCGACCGCATCAAGGAGGTCGGCGGCAATCCCGGGTGGCCCTTCTTCATCGGCTTCTACGCCGGCGGAGGCAACACCCCAAACTCGCTCACGTCCGATCGCACGCTCGACCGCCTTCGGTCGAGCGAGGCAGAGCGGCATGCGTACCGACTTGTGCATGACTGCCCCTACTGCGGTGAACGGTCGGTACACATCCCACCCCCCGATCCTCAGGAGCTCAGGCTCAGGCACGTCTGCGGCAACGAGCAGTGCGGGAAGATCCTGCCCATCGTCGTGGTGGACACCGAGATCTACCGCTACCTCCCCACGGTCGTGGTCGGCACCTTGGACAAGCTGGCCAACGTCGGGCTGTCGGACAAGTTCGGCGCGCTCCTGGGGGACGTCGACTGCTGGTGCACGCCGCACGGGTTCGGTCGGGGCGGGAAGTGCCACGAGCGCCACGCGCCCGGTCATCCGAAGGCGGCTCCCGGGCCCCTGAAGGCACCTCTCTACGACCCCTCCCCCTCCCTGGAGATCATCGACGAACTGCACATGGTCAACGAGGAGCTCGGGGCCTTCTCGGGGCACTACGAGGGGCTCTTGGCGGAGGTGCAGCGCACCCTGACCTCAAGGCACAGGGCCGACGGACGAGGATTCCGCATGAAGGTGGTGGCGACGACCGCGACCATCCGGGGCGAGGACCGCCAGAGCGAGCACCTCTTCGGCCTCAGGTCCGTCGTGGTGCCCCTCCCGGGGCCCAACCTCGACGAGAGCTTCTACTGGCGCCTGGACCGAGGGCTCCCCCTCCGCCGTTTCGTCGGGGTCATGCCGACCCGCGGGAC
The DNA here is from genome assembly GCF_002939385.1 of Streptomyces sp. MH60. Classification (GTDB taxonomy): domain Bacteria; phylum Actinomycetota; class Actinomycetes; order Streptomycetales; family Streptomycetaceae; genus Streptomyces. The sequence continues at coordinate 57,808 of NZ_MULI01000006.1, forward strand.
CGCGGAGATGACGCTGGTCAGGATCCTGACCTCCGCACACCGAGCCCTGTGGAAGCTCGAGCAGCGCCGCGAACTTCCGCCGGCTTTCGAGGCGTGGCCGGAGGAGGAGCTTCGGGCGGTCGTCGACCTGTACCGCACGAGCCTCACGTACGCCACCACGCTCGTCGACTTCGGCCGTATCCGCCGCTCGCTGGACACGCAGGTCAACGAAGCGCTGCGCAGGGAAGGTTATCCGGACCTCCGCGTGGCCGAGCTGAAGAGCGAGACGCGCCTGGACGAGGTGCGTGGCGTCCTGGACGACCTGAGCAGCACCGACGGCGAGACGGGCATGGTCGTGGCCACGAGCATGGTGAGCCACGGGGTCGACGTGGACCGGCTGAACTTCATGCTGTTCAACGGCATGCCCAGGTCGATGGCGGAGTACATCCAGGCATCCTCACGCGTCGGCCGCGCGTACCACGGACTCGTGTTCATGCTCTTCAACCCGGTACGGGAGCGGGACCGCTCGCACTACCGGTACCACGGCAAGTTCCACGAGTACCTGGACCGCATGGTCGAACCGGTGGCGATCAACCGCTGGAGCCGGTTCGCGGTGCGCAGGACCCTTCCCGGAATCCTCATGGGTCACCTGCTCCAGATCGCCAACCGCGACTGGTGGCAGGCGGGCAACGCTCCGGGGCATCTGCACGACCTCTCCAAGATGCAGGCTGCTCTCCGTGATCCCTCCCTGGGCGGCCTGGAGGGAGTCCAGCTGACCGAGCTGCTCGAGGCACTCCACGCGGTCTTCCAGTCCCACCGACCTGAGGGACAGGAGCTCCGGAGCGACCTGGAGGACATGGTGGAGCACGCGGTCGCCAGCCTGCGCTCCGCGGGCGCCTCCGCCACCCTCGCCGGCGGGAACAACCGGGGGTACCGCGCGACGGGCGACTACCTGGGACTCGAGTGCCGACCGATGACGAGTCTCCGCGACGTCTCCGAGGGCATCCCCTTCCACGTCGTGTCCGACAACCGGAGGTCGTGATGGCGTTCAACCCCAGGAACGACGAGATGTCCCGCGACCGCGGCCAGGTCCTCTTCCGGTTCAGGCCCGGCCAGACCTTCGACCACCGTGGCGGCTACACCACACAGGTGATCCAGCTCGGGCGTGACGAGGAGTTCGACGGCCCCTCCCTGGATCGTGACCACCTCGTCCAGGAGGCGATGCGGTTCGTTCGCAGATGGCGGGCCGCCGGACGCGCCTTCGTCGCCGGGTCCGACCGGGCCCCCGAGTTCCCCGGCGACCAGGACCGACTCGGCGATCGCCACTACGAGGTCGTGGTCCCGGGCAAGGTCTTCTGCCGCGTCTGGCCCCGGGTGGTGCGCTGCTCCAGGGCTGGGTGCGGGCACGTCTGGACGGCCGGCGACCCTCGGCCGGGGACCGACGACTGGCCGCCGGCGTGCCCGGCCTGCGGCGGCGTCGTCGGCAACCGGCAGCTCCAGTTCGTCTTCGCGCACAAGTGCGGCGAGACGTCGCCGATGTACCCGCCGAGCAAGTGCCCAAGGGGCCACACCCGGTTCAGGCTCGACGACCGCGCCAGCCGGTTCCGCGACTTCCGGTGGGAGTGCATGACCTGTGGCTTCCCTCTGGGTGTGCAGTGGAGTTGCAGCAACTCCTCGTGCAGCTACCCGGACAAGTTCATGAACCCCCTGCTTCACTCCGCGGGAACCGCGCACGTCGGCCACGGGCTGACCCTCGTGAACGTGACGACGACGGAGGAGGCGACCCGGCAGAGCAATCCCCTGTACACCGCGGCCGTGCTCGGCTGGTGGCTCGGGGAGATCACCGAGGACGAGTTCCGTCGGCTCACGGACGGACACACGGTCGACGTGCCCGACGAGGTAGTCGAGAGCATCCGGGTGATGGAGGAGGCCGGTCTGCACGACCAGGCGCGTGCCCTGCGGGCACGCTTCATGCCGGTCGAAGTCGACCATCTGCGGGACCGGGTGGGCAAGGCTCTCGGGCTCGACGCGGGGAGTGACGACGCCCGCGGGCTCGCGGCCGAGCTGCACACCTACCGTCGCGTCCTCAACCTGGAACGCCTCGGGGTCCCACGACTGCAGCGGGAAGCGCGCAACCCGGAGCGGCGCGCCCTCTACGAACGCTACCCCGAGGTCCTGGCAGCCGCCGGTCTCAGCCGTGACACCTGCCTGGTGAGTGACCTCCCGATCACCTACCTCGCGATCGGCTACAGCCGGACCGGCTTCAGCCCCGAGGAGGCGGACCTGGTCCCCTACCGGGGGCGCGTCTCACGGGGTGCTCCCGAGAAGACACTGCTCTACGCGCACCCCACCCAGGCGGAGGCGCTGCTTTTCCCGGTGGACCGGGACCGGGTGAGCCGGTGGATGGTCCGGAACGAGCTCGTCAGCCAAGGCGCCCTCGACGACGCCGGCGGTGTCGCCCAGTGGCTTGTTCACCAGCTCGGTCCGAGTAACGGCCAGGCTCTCTCCCACGAGGTACGGCCCGCTCCGGGACACCCCGACCTCCCGGTCCACGAGCTGTTCGGTCTGCTGCACTCCCTGTCGCACCAGATCCTGCGGGCGCTGGCGGTCGACAGCGGGTACAGCGAGACGAGCCTGTCCGAGTACCTGTTCCCGTACGACTTGGCCTTCGCCGTCTACCCCAACGGGGGCAGCGACTTCAGCCTGGGTGCGATGCGGACCGTCTTGGAGCAGAACCTCGACGCGGTCGTGAGTCGCGCCGTCGACAACGACTCGTGCCTGTACGACCCCAACTGCATGATCACGAACGAGGGTGCCGACCACGGCTGCCTGCAGCTGCCCGAGACGGCCTGCCAGTCCTGGAACCGCAACCTCTCCCGCTGGCATCTCTTCGGTTCCCCGGACGGTTCGAGGGTCGGGTACTGGGACCCGACTCTCTGAGACCGAGGGCAGTACCCGCGCGCCCTGTCGACAACACAGGGCTCCTGACCACCGAACTGCACGAGTGGAGCTCAGCGTGAGACCACAACAAGAGCTGCTGGGCGTCCTTGCCGACGCCCGGGACCGGGCCCGAGCGCTGAGCGGATGGAACTCCGGTCCGGAGCGGATCTACGACCTGCTCCGGACCGCGACCAGAGTCCGTGCGATGGGGATCGCCTCGGGAGTCACGACGGACGTTCCGTGGGAAAGCGTTCTCGCGCAACTCGTCGCGTGGCATCACGACCAACCCGTCGGCACGGGTGCGTGCTCGCAGGAGGACGCCGACGAGATCGTCCTCGCCGCGGTGGCAGCTCAGCGGTTCGACCCCCTGGAGGCCAGTATTCGGAGCGGCGCCTACGACGTTCGCATGACGAGAGGCGACTTCCGCGTGCGTCACCGCTGGGACGCTTCGGCCGAGGTAGCCGACATGATCCTCGAGCAGGACGCGCGTCCCACGGGCGTGCCCCTGCTCTCCGACGTGGAGCGGAAGTGGATCTCGTCCCGAGTCGTCGACTTTCGTAGTGGTCCACCGCCGGAGGTCCTCGAGGCAGCTGTCCAGCGGGCCGCTGCGACGATCGAGGTGTACCGGCAGTCGGTATCCGAGGGCCAGGTTCCCGACTCCTTCGAACTCGGAGATGGAATGACCGCCGGTGACATGACCAGCGTGCTGGCTGTGATCATGGGAATCGCCTCTCTGAGTGAGTACACCGCGCACAGGCTCTCCCGTCTGGAGGCGACGCTCGCGCACATGCCGACCTCCCGGCTGCTCGCCGTCATCGCGGAGATGTGCCCCAACGTGTCCGAGGCGCACCAGGCTCTCGTGTTGGAGAGACTCACCTACCGACCCGGCAGGTCCTGCAGGACCTCCCCCCTCATCAGCCAGGACGACGTCGTGATCATCTGTCCGCCCCTCCTGACGCCGAGGTCCGTGGACGCGATCATGCTTCGCTCAGCCACTCATGCGCCCGGTGGATTCGGCCGCATCGGAAGGGCGCAGGGTGCACGTGCGACGGCCTGGACGGAGTGGCTGCGCGCCACCCCGGGCGCCCTGGTAGCCGAGCGCATCCCGGCTGCCAGGACCGACGGCGGGTCTGCCGGCGATCTGGACGTGGTCGTCGTGGACCCGGTCCGCATGCTCGGCCTCTGCCTCGAGATCAAGTGGCCGATCGAAGCCCTGTCCCTGCACGAAGGCATGAAGATCGAGAGCTGGATCAGTTCTGCAGCAGCGCAGTTGGACCGCCTCAGAGGCGAGCTCCGATCGGGTGCCGCCAGTGCTCGTCTGCCGCGAAATTGGCCCTCGTTCGACTCGATCAGCTGGACCTGGTGCGTCGGCACGCCGCAGCAGCTCACCACGCGCCCTCTTCCTGTTCCGGACATGCACGCCACCTCTCTTCGTTACGTGCAGGCGCTGGGGACGCCGCCCGACCTCGATTCCCTGGTGACCGCCCTGAGGAACCCGGATCTCCCGGCCAGAGGGGTGCACTTCGACGTGCGGAAACGGTCGATCACCGTGGGCCGACACCAAGTACACATCGACGCGCTCGGGATACGCACGAGCTCTTGGCGCCCCCGCTTCGGGTAGCGAGTCAGCCTGATCATCGGCTCTCTGACGCGACATGAGAACTCGTCTGGTCAACCAGGCGAACCACCGAGAGCACGGTGCTCGTGCGTCCTCTCGGGACAGAGATACGTCCCCTGCAGGTGGCGATGCCGGTGGATAATCACATCCAGCACCAGAACTCGGAAGTAGGCTGGAAACTCGGCATGATGTACGACATAGCGGCTCCGGAGCCGGCGGGCATGGTCGCCTCGCTCAGTTCGCTCGGGTACTCCTTGCCTGCTGCCATCGCGGATCTCGTCGACAACAGCGTGTCCGCTGGGGCGTCGACCATCGACGTCGAGTTCACCTGGGCCGGGCAGGACTCGTGGATCGCCGTTGCCGACGACGGTGCCGGGATGACCGCCGACGAGCTCGTGACCGCCATGACCGTGGCCGCGCGAGGCCCTGCGACGCCCCGAAGTGCAACGGACCTGGGCCGCTTCGGCGTCGGCCTCAAGTCGGCCTCGTTCTCCCAGGCCCGGCAGCTCACCGTCGCCACCGCCACCACCGGCGAATGGCACGTACGCACATGGGACCTCAACGTCGTCGAGAGGTCGGGCGAGTGGCGACTGCTACGCGGCGCGGACGAGACGACCAGCGAGTTGCTCGACCGGATCCGGGGTGAGGCGGACCACGGCACCGTTGTGTTGTGGCGGCGCCTCAACGGCTACCACGTCGACGCGGTGACGGTGGAGGACGAGCGGACACAGAAGCAGTTCTACGCGGAGGCAGCCCGCACGGAGTCCCACCTGGGCATGGTCTTCGGCAGGTTCCTCACCGGAAGCCGACGTCGCAACCTGCGTGTGTCGGGCAGCCCCGTCGAGCCCTGGGACCCGTTCCTGTCCCGTCACCCGTCCGTACAACCGCTTCCGGTCGAGCGTCTGCGGTTGGGGGCGGGTTCCGTACGGGTGGAGGCGTTCGTCCTTCCCAGTGCCCAGAGGCTCGCCCCGGACGAGTACGAGAAGGCCGGCGGCCCGCGTGGGTGGCTCGACCAGCAGGGGTTCTACGTGTACCGCCGGGACCGTCTGATCCTTGCCGGTGACTGGCTGGGACAGCGCGGGTTGCGCCGCGAGGAGAAGTACAACCTGGCACGGATCGCCGTGGACATCCCCGCCGAGACGGATGTCGAATGGGGGGTCGACGTCCGGAAGTCCAGTGTCGTCCCGCCCGTCGCACTGCGTTCTCATCTACGGCGCATCGCCCTGCAGGCCAGGAGAAGGGCCGCCGACGTGCTTCGGCACCGCGGGCAGATCGCTGCGCGCACACACGGGGATCCACTCGTGTACGCGTGGAACGTCCGCCGTGTCGACGACCAAGTCACCTGTCGGATCAACCGGGGCCACCCTCTGGTGAAGGCAGCTCTGCGCTCTGGTGGTGCCGGTTCGGATGACGTACGTGCCCTGATCCGTCTGCTTGAGGAGACGGTGCCGGTCACCGCCCTCCGCGTGATGCACGAGACTGACACCAGCGACGACCCCGAACCCTTCGGGGGCCCCGGGCCCGCCGACGCCGAGGCCACGGAGGTCGCACAGCGCATCTACGAGGCACTGGTCTCAGACGGCCGCTCACCTGCGGCCGCTCGCGAACGCCTCCGGACGATGCCCCCCTTCGACCAGATGCAGGGCTTCTGGAACGGGTGAGCCCGTTGTCAGTGCCCGCCCCTAGCCTGCCCTATGCCGTTCCCGCCCAGCCGGAGGTCTGCTGTGAGTTCCACCCCCGAGGACTCTCTCGAGTCTCTTGCCAAGGCCCGTCGCCTGGTTCTCGCACTACTGTCCCAGGACCGTCAGCCGACGCCGGACGAGGTGCAGAACGCGGTCACCGTCATCTTCGGGATGCTGGCCGGCCAAGGCGAGGTCCTCGACCGTGACCAGCTGGCCAAGGAGATCGAGGTCCTGACGGCGGTCTTCCAGGAGGGCTCCTCCGGGCTGGAGAGCGACAGCGGGCACGAGCCCTGGCTGCCCGAAGCCAAGAACGACCGGGCCTGGGACTTCTGGGAACGCTACCGCCGGTACCTGGAGGATGTCAGCGGCTACCCTCCACTTGTTGTGCGGCGGCTGGACCAGAGCACAGACGAGGTCCTGAGCCAGCTCGAGGACCCGCGGCGTGCCGGCCCATGGCGCCGGACCGGCCTCGTGATCGGACAGGTCCAGTCAGGCAAGACCAGCCAGTACATCGGACTCGCTGCGAAAGCCGTGGACGCGGGATACCAGTTCGTGGTGATCCTTGCCGGCATCCACAACGACCTCCGGAGCCAGACACAGCTGCGTGTCGACGAAGGGCTCCTGGGCTTCGATACGAAACATCACCAGCGATCCAACCAGAAGGGGAAATCCCGGCTCATGGGTGCTGGCCGGATGCCTGGTGCCAAGAAACTCGATATCGCATCTCCGACTAACAGCTCGGAGAAGGGCGACTTCGGTCGACAGGCGGCAAACGCCGTCAACTTCCCGCTCGGCCGTTTCCCGGTGGTCTTGGTGGTCAAGAAGCACTGGAAAATCCTCGAGTACCTGCGGACGTGGGTGACCGAGGTCCAGGGCACGGAGGACGAGAGCGGGAACAAGGTCGTACGCGACATCCCGCTGTTCGTCATCGACGACGAGGCGGACAACGCCTCCATCAACACCGAGCGCGATCCCGACGCGGATCCGACCAGGACCAACGGTGCGATCCGTGAGCTCATGAAGAGCTTCGAGAAGTCGGCGTACGTCGGGTACACCGCCACCCCGTTCGCCAACATCTACATCGATCCCGATGTCGACCACGCCGAACTCGGCGCCGACCTCTTTCCCGACAGCTTCATCCGCACCCTGCCCTCGCCGACCAACTACCTTGGCCCGGAGCGGGTGTTCGGTCTCCAGGTCGACAATGACGACGAGGAGGACGTGCCCCCGCTTCCGCTCGTACGCCCCGTGAACGACGCCGAGAGCTGGATCCCGAGCAAGCACAAGTCCTCCTTCGTCCCCTCCGACGACCTTCCGCGGTCCCTCCGGGAGGCGATCGCCTCGTTCGTCCTCGCCAGCGCTGCACGACGGGTGCGCGGACAGACGAAGGTGCACAACTCCATGCTGGTGCACGTAACCCGCTTCACGGCGGTCCAAGGGATCGTCCGCGACCAGGTGGACGACTATCTGCGGCTCCTCGTGGACTCGCTCCGCGACCGGTACGGACAGGCACCGCAGCGCATGGCCGAGTTCCGGGCCCTGTGGGAGCGGGACTTCGTCCCCACCACGGACCACTTCCCCGCGGACGAGGCCCGACGCGTCACCTGGGAGGACGTGTCGAGCCAGCTCATGCCCGCTCTGCGAAAGATCGTGGTCAAAACGGTGAACGGCGCCTCCCGCGACGCACTCGACTACTACGATCACCGCAAAAACGGTCTATCGGTCATTGCGATCGGAGGCCAGAAGCTCTCCCGAGGTCTCACCCTGGAGGGACTGACTGTCAGCTACTACCTGCGCACGTCCCGCACGTACGACACCCTGCTTCAGATGGGACGCTGGTTCGGTTACCGACCGGGGCACGAGGACCTCTGTCGCCTGTACACCACGCCCGATCTGAGGGCCAAGTACATTGAGGTGACTGCTGCCACCGACGAGCTACGCCGTGAGATCGAAGAGATGGCGGCGTTGGACCTCAGTCCGAGGTACTTCGGGCTGAAGGTCCGCGCTTCCTCGCTCGGCCTAGCCGTCACGGCCGCCAACAAGATGCGCCAAGGCACGAAGGTCATGCTCAGCTACTCCGGGGAGGGGCCGGAGACGGTAATCTTCAACCTCTCCGACGGAGTACCTGAACACAACCTCAAGGTACTCGGGGACTTCGTCCGTAGACTTGATGGCCTAGCCACCGCCCAGCAGAAGGCGGTGGGCGCCAGCGTGACATGGAAGCAGGTGCCCTCCGACGCCATCGTGGACTTCCTCACGCGTTACGAGACCGACCGCATGGCCCAGAGGGTTCGCCCCCGCTTCATCGCGAAGTACATCGAACAGTGCATGGCCGTAGGTGAGCTCCCGCAGTGGACGGTGGTCCTGGTTGGCAAGCAGGCAGCTAAACCACAGGACATCGCCGGTTACGACTTGGGGCCCGTAGAGCGCGCGGCGCTCAACGACGTCACCAGCGACGGTCGATACACGATTCGCCGGCTGCTCAGCCCTCCCGACGAATACCGCGACCTCGCTCCTGACCAGGTGAAAGCCGCCCTGGAAGCGACACAGAAGGCTGCAGCCCTCAAGAAGCGAGAGAAAGTGCCCCAGTCACCTTCAGGAGATCACGTCCGCTGGCAGCGCCGCGCCGACCAGGCACTTCTGCTCGTCTATCTGGTCGAGCGGCCGGCGACCGAAGACGGTCCAGCACAACCGCCCCTGGTCGGCTTCAAGGTGAGCTTCCCGCGCTCCGAGCACCAGTCCGACACCGAGTACGTGGTCAACGCCATCTGGCAGAAGGAGGGCCTTGACGCCCTCGACGACGGAGAGGACGACGAGTGACCGTCACCGAGTCCGAGTGGCGTGACTTGGAGACACCTCAGGGTGCCCCGGGCAGGTCCCGTATCCGCCTGTACCCGGACGCTCCGTTGGACGTCTTCCTCTCCGTCTCCCACCCGGCGCAGCAGCGCATGCTCGTGCTCAGGGCCGACGCCCGCTCCGCCGACCACATCGTGCGCTCCGTACGCCAGTTGCCTCGCGCTGCCGGGCTGGAGATGAACGTGAGCGCCGTGTCGCGTCTCGAGTACGAGCTCCAGGTGGTCCTCACCGCCGACGAGCTGCGCGAGGTGTTCAACCCGCTCGTCACGGACGTGGCTGACACGGTCCGAGAAGCCCCTGGGGCCGCGGCAGCCCTGACAGCAGCGGTGGAGAGGTTCGAGCGGTGGCAGGACCTCCTTCGCGCGGTCGGCAGAGACGGTCTCGGCCCTGAGGCCCGTCGTGGACTCGTCGGCGAGCTCCTGGTGCTGCGCGACCACATCCTGCCCGTCGTCGGGCCGGCCGAGGCCGTCGACGCGTGGACGGGGCCGAGCGGAACCAACCAGGACTTCCAGCTGCCCGGAGTCGCCGTCGAGGCGAAGGCCAGCACCGCCAAACGCCCCCGCAGCATCCGGATCGCCAGCGAGCGCCAACTGGACGCCACCGGGACGCCTGCGCTCCTGTTGGCGCTGGCGATGCTCGACGAACGGCGGGGCGGATCAGGAGAGAGTCTGAACCGCCTGGTGGACCGCGTACGCGAGCAGCTCACGAGCCCTGTCGTCCGAGCCGCCTTCGACGGTCGTCTCGTACAGGCCGGCTATCTCCCCGGCCAGCGAGACGCCTACGAGGAGCCTCGCTACACCGTCCGCGACCTGCGCTTCTGGCACGTGGGAGAGAATTTCCCGAGACTCGTCGAGGCAGATCTTCCCGAGGGGGTCGGTGAGTGCTCGTACCACGTGAGCACCTCGGGACTTGACCACCACCGCGCCACGACCGACGAGGTGACCGCACTGATCGGGGGACCCCATGCCTGAGCTCGACCTGTCCCAGTACGCCCACGACGTCGTCGCGGACGTCCAGGCCACTGCCGACGCCGAGGGGACCACCACCCCGGAGGCGTTCACGCGGCGCGTGTTCGAGGACCTGGAACGGGCCGGCATCGTGTCCAACACGTTCACCGCCTACCACTCGGCCCACGGTCATCTCGTGCACGGGTACGGCATCGGGGACTCCGGGGAGTGCCTCGACCTCTTCGTGACCGACTTCGACCTGGACCCGCTGGATTCCAAACTCACGAAGGGACAGGCGGAGACGGCGTTCAGGCGCCTGCTGACGTTCGTCCGCCGGTGTCGGGAGGGCCTGCGTCAGCACATCGACGAGTCCTTCGACGTGTACGACATGTGCGCGGCAGTGGAGAAGGCGCTCACCGAGGTACGGAGGATCCGGCTCTTCCTGCTCAGCAACCGCGTCGGCACGAGTACCTCCTTCCCGCCCACCGAGTTCGACGGCCTTCCCGTGACCCACGAGGTGTGGGACCTGGCGCGGATGCACCGCCACGAGACTTCCGGCAGCATCAGCGAGCCCATCGTGGTCTCGTTCGCCCCTCCGCTGCCCTGTGTCTCGGCACCCAGCAGCGAGCCGGACCACTCGGTGACCATGGCCGTGATCCCCGGCCAGAGACTGGCCGAACTGTACGGGGAGTACGGGACCAGACTTCTCGAGTTGAACGTCCGGTCCTTCCTGCAGGCCCGCGGATCGGTCAACCGGGGAATCAGAGAGACCCTGCTGCACTCACCGGGCAGGTTCCTGGCGTACAACAACGGCATCACGGCGACCGCGTCCCAGGTCGACTTCGTGCACGGCCCGGACGGCACCCCCACGGGCATCTCCCGGGTGCACGGGCTCCAGGTGGTGAACGGCGGTCAGACCACGGCCTCGTTGCACTACGCCTCGAGCCGGGACAAGGCCGACCTGTCCCACGTGACCGTCCAGATGAAGCTGACGGAGGTCTCTCCCGAGCGGCTCTCGGAGATCGTCCCGATGATCTCCGAGTACTCCAACACCCAGAACCGCGTGACGCTCGTCGACTTCAGCTCGAACCACGCGTACCACGTGGCCGTCCAGCGGATCACCCGGTCCCTGTGGGCGCCGGCGACCGACGGCAGCGGCCAGGAGACCCACTGGTTCTACGAGAGGGCGCGCGGCCAGTACACCGACGAGGTGGCCAAGGCCCGGACACCGGCGAAGCAGCGCACCTTCAAGAAGCTCAACCCGACCAGTCGGAAGTTCACGAAGGCGGACCTCGCGAAGTACGTCAACTCCTGGAGTCTCCTCCCGTTCAGCGTCAGCCGCGGCGCACAGAAGAACTTCGTCGCGTTCATGGACCGGATCAGCGAGGCGCCCCCTCGGGTCGACGTCCGGTACTGCCAGCGCGTGATAGCCATGGCGGTCCTCTTCAAGGCGGTCGACCGCGTCGCGGCGAACCACGAGGCGGGCAGCTACAAGAGCATGATCACGACCTACACCATGGCCCGTCTGGCGCTCGCCACGAAACAGCGCATCGATCTCGACAGGATCTGGCGCGAGCAGAGGGTCTCGTCGGCCCTCGAAGCCGCGATCGACGATCTGTGCCCCCGGGTCATGCGGGTCGTCACCAAGCCACGTGAGGGCAACCACGTGGGTGAGTGGGCCAAGAAGCCCGCCTGTTGGGACGCCGTCTCCCGCGTACCCTGGTCCGTTCCTCGCGACCTGGAGGCCGAGCTCCGTGATCATCCGCTGGACGACGAGGCCCTCGCGGGCGGTGCGGAAGGCGACCGCGGGGCGAGCGACGAGGTGACGTCGATCCCGGCGGACGAGTGGTACGCCATCGAGCGATGGGCGAAGGAGACGCACAACCTGGATCCCTCGCAGCGCCAACTCGCGCAGTACGTCGGCCGCCGGCTCGAACTCGAGCAGGAGATCCCCGAGCCTCAGGCGGTACAGGCACTGCACGCGCGCAACGAGGCGCTTTCGCTCGGGTTCGTCCCCGGTCCGTAGGTCCGACTCGTCCCGGCCTTCAGAGCTCCCCGCGCTCGAGCAGGTCGCTCATGGCGTCCTCGGCGCGGCGGAGCACGATCCGCCCGTCTCCGTCGCTGAAGGCCAGGAGGTCCGCCCCGGGTGCGATGCCCGCCTCCGCGAGCAGGCCGACGGGAAGCTCGACCCGGCCATGATCATCGACACGGAGTTCTGCAGGTTCACGAAGCATGGGACGAGTGTGGCACCCTCACACTCGTAGGCCGACGACGGGCTGGGGCTGAGGTATGGCAGCACGTGAGGACACCACGAGCACGCAGTGGGTCAGCACGGAGCTGAGCGGCCATCTGCGCGGTCGGCGCGCCCGCGACACGAAACCGGAGGTGGACCTCCGGCGTGCCGTACACCGGCTCGGCCTCCGGTTCCGTCTACAGCGCAAGGTGGCTGCCCGTTGCACGGCGGACTTCGTCCTGCCCAAATACGACGTGGCGGTGTTCGTCGACGGGTGCTTCTGGCACGGTTGTCCTGTGCACGGCCCGAAGACGTTCCGCGGCCCGAACACCTCCTTGTGGGAAGCGAAGATCGAGACCAACAAGCAGCGCGACCGCCGGAACACCGCAGCAGCCGAGGCCGCCGGTTGGACCGTCGCCCGTGTCTGGGAGTGCGAGATCCGGGCGGACGTCGAGCGCGCTGCGCTCAGCGTCGCCCAGCAGTGCGACCAGACCCACGAGCCTGGGTCGGCACCGTCTCCCGTCCGTGGGTCCCGGTCAACGCGTCCGTGAACAGGTCGCCGGAGACGCTCTCCCTGGCGACGCAGTATTTGCTCAGGGGGCACTCCTCGCAGAGCGGCTCCTTGGCCCGACAGAAGCTGCTTCCGATGAGTCGGAGCGCCGCCATACGCAGAGGCGCGTCCTCACCGGCTCCGACGAGCTTCACCAAGTCCACTCGACCGTCGCTGAGCCTGTTCGTGCGATCCGAATCACTGCCGTGCAGACGGGCGGCGACGCGCAGCGCCCCCTGCCCGACCCACAGGAGGTCCTCGCCGACCAGCAGCCGGTACACCGTCGCCTCAGCCGGCTTCAACTTCAACTGCTCGCGGACCTTCTCCTCGTCGGCCCAGACGCTCGACTGATCGATCACCGCGGTGAGCCGGGCGACCCGGGCCTTCGCTGCCTCGGAGGGCGCCGCCGCAGTAAGCGTCTCGAGCGCGGCCTTGCTCAGGGACGTCTGTCCCCGCACGGCCTCGACCATTTCCGCCAGCTGCGCGGGCTGGATCCGGGTCCCGGACAGTATGGCTACGACGGCGGCCTGCAAGCCGGACATCTGCTTGCCCGGAAGCTGGTACCAGTCCTCCGACTCACGCCGCGCTTCGGCCCAAGCGGTCAGGTCCCTTCGCACCGTGCGCCAGTGCGGCTGGAGTCCACCCTCGCTCGGCTGCTCGCCGACCGCGGGCAGCAGGGCTTCCGCGGCAGCCTCGCCAAGAAGGGGCGGCACAGCGTTACCGATCTGGCGGAAGGCGTCACTGCGCGTGCCGGCGAAGCGGAACCTGTCCGGGAACGTCTGCACTCGCGCGGCCTCCCGCACGGTGAGGGTGCGCGGCTGGTCCTGGTCCGGGTGGATGTACCAGTAGCCGTCCTTGGCGATGTGGGCGGTGATCGACCTGCTGAGGTCCGCCCAGTCGAGCTTCTTGTACTTGTCCGTGAAGTGGTCGGCCTTGTAGCGCTGCAGTTCCGGGGTGATCTGCGAGTACAGGGTCTTGGAGTCCATGCTGGAGAAGATCTCCGCGTCGTCCTTCCGGACCCGCCGGGTCATGTGGTCCCACACCCGGTCCTTGCGCGCCCACTTACGCATGTCCCGAGCGAACTTGGAAAGCTCGGACGGTTCCTCGTACGGGAGTTCACGCTGCCCGACACGCTCGGTGGGCACGACAGGCAGCACCGGCAGGTCACCGATGGCGTCACGCAGCGTAGTCCGCTGATCGTGCTCCAGCTCCTGCCGCCACGAGAAGCGCTCCACGTCGTTCCTCGCGAGCAGGATCAGTCGCTTCCTGTGCTGCGGAACGCCGTACTTCCACGCATCGACGAGACGGACCTGCGTCGCGTATCCGAGGTCCTCCAGCTGCTCCTCGATGGTGCGTACCACGAAGAAGTCGTCACCGAGACCCATGTCCGGAACGTTCTCCATGAGGACCGCACGCGGCCGGAGGCGCTTCACGACGTCGAGGTAGGCGCTCCACAGCTCCTTGCGGCGATCATGGGGATCGCGGCCGTGATGCTCCACGAGGCTGCGGATCTTGCTCCGGCCAGCCCTGCTGAACGGCTGGCATGGCGGGCCGCCGGCCACCAAATCGATCTTGGCGGGCGACAGCATCTCGACGAGCCTGTCACGCTCGTCAGGATTACCCAGGTCCATGTGGAGACTCATGCCGGGGAAGTTCGCAGCGTGCGTCTGGAGTGCCCGCTCGTTGAAGTCGACCGCGGCTGCGACCGTCCACCCGGCTCGCTCCAGTCCGAGGCTCAGTCCACCCGCTCCAGAGAAGAGGTCGACGGCCAGACGCTTGCCAGCACCGAAGCCACCGAGCCACTTGCCGAAGTTCTCGGGCTTGCAACTGTTCCTGTGACGCCTGAGCTCCAGACAGTCGCTCCGCTCCAGAGGCACCCCATAGTGCTGCCTGCGCACTGCGCCAACCTCCATCGGACGAGAAGAACGAGCACCAGGAGATCACACAACCTCTGGCAAGATCAAGAATCCGGCGCCCACCTCGGATGGCTGGATCGATTAGGACGCCACAGGCGCCCCGAGAATATTACGCGGCACCCACCCCTGTATTGGAAAGCAACCCCCCAGTAACACTGGAGAGGGGCAACCATACGGACAAACACTGACAAGACCATCGGAGCTCTCGCCAGTCGAGCTACCCTGCGGGCTCGGTTCTCGCCCCGAGGCGATGCCGTTGTCCTGCACTCGGCCAATCCCATTGTCGAGCTGCCTGCCCTTCCCGCTACCCGATGCGGAATACCCGCAGCGTCCCCTTGATTGCCCTCTGTGGAGATCGCGGGAGGGAGCGCTGGTGGCCGAGCTGATGATGTTCCGGCAGGACGCGGACGGACGGGATGTCGAGCTGGCCGGCTCGACGGTGGCGCTGGAGGTGGAGCTGCAGCGGCGAGTCGAGGCCGGCCTGGAGCAGATGCTGGGCGTCCGGTTCCTAGCGTCGGAGTACCAGACCGGCCCTTGGCACCGGGGGCGGATCGACACCCTGGGGCTCGATGAGAACGGCAGCCCGGTGGTGATCGAGTTCAAGAAAGGCTCGGACAGCGGGGTGATGTCTCAGGCGGTCTCCTACCTATCCTGGCTGGAATCGGCACAGCACGAGTTCGAGGCGCTCGTGCGGAAGGTGCTGGGCGCGGAGGCCGCCGAGTCCGTCGACTGGCGTCGTCCGCGGATGATCTGCATCGCGGCGGGCTTCTCGCACCACGACCGGGTGGCGGTGCAGAGGTTGCCCGAGCGGATCGACCTGGTGCGCTACCGGATCTTCGACGGTGGCCTGCTGGGGCTGCTGCTCGTGGACTCCGCGACCGGATTCCCGAGCGCTGCCTCGTCTCGCCGGGGCCGGGAGCGGGCACCCGTGGCGGACAGCGTGCCGACGGCTTCGGCGGTCTCTCCGCCTGCGGGTGGAGGAGCGGTGCCGGAGTGCCTGCAGGACCTGTACGCGGAACTGGACGAGGCGCTCACGGCATGGGGCGAGGTGGAGGTGGCGTCCCTGCGGCACTACATCGCCTACCGGCGGTTGGTGAACGTGGCGTCGGTGATTTTCCGTCCGAAGCACGAGGCGATCCTGGTGTACCTCAGACTCGACCCGGACACGGTCGAGTTGGAGGAGGGCTTCACCCGTGACATGCGCGGTATCGGGCACCTCGGGACCGGCGACCTGGAGGTCCGCGTCGTCTCGGCAGCCGACTTGGAGAAGGCGGCGCCGCTGATCCGGCGGGCGTTCGAGGCGGCCTGACGTAACAGGAGGGGCGGCTGGTGCATCGGGTAGTCGATGCTTCAGCCGCCCCTCTGGCGTCTGGGGGCCGTCGGCCCTGGCCTCTCTTCGCTCTCACGATCATGCCTCCGGTCCGGCCAGCTCGAAGTCGTCCTTCGTCAGTTCGGCCCGCAGCCGCTCCTCGGCGACGTCCGCGTAGTGCGCGGACAGCTCGACGCCCACGAAGCGGCGCCCCTCGCGCAGGGCCGCGACCCCGGTAGAGCCGCTGCCGGTGAACGGGTCGAGGACGGTGCCACCCTCGGGGCAGACCTGGACGAGCTGCTGCATGACCTCGACCGGCTTCTGGGTGATGTGAACCCGGCCCTTGCGGGGCTGGGAGGCGATGTAGTGCCCCGGCAGGTAGAGATCGCGGGTGTTGTCGAGGGAGCCCTTGACGCCCCAGACGATGAACTCCGAGTCCTGCTTCGGCCCGCCCTTGCGGGGCCGGCTCGATGGCTTGATCCACGGAATCGTGCCGCTCCAGGTCCATCCCGCCATCTGCAGGGCGTCGGAGGTGGTCGGCTCCTGTCGCCAGTCGGTGAAGACCATCGCGACCGCGTGCTCGGTCGAGGCCCGGTACGCCTCGGTGAGCAGTTCGGTGAGCCAGGAGCGGTAGGAGCGCTGGTCGCGGTTCTCGCCGGGGAAGTTGGCGAGGTCGTGCGCCGAGTTGCTCGTGACGTACTTGGCTCGTGCGGTACGGCCGGTTCGGTCCGAGCTGGTGCGGCCCCCGGAGTTGTACGGCGGATCGGTGATCACCGCCTGGACGCTCTCGTCCGGGAGGGACTTCAGGACGGTCAGGGCGTCGCCTCGGTGCAGCGTGTAGCTCATGGGGAAGGCCTCTCTTCAGGCGCGGCGGAGTCTGGACCTGCTCCGGGCAGCGCTCAACGGTGTGCAGCCGGTGCGAGGTTGCAGCGGAGGTTAACGGCGAATTCCGGCCGCGCCTAACGAGGTGGCTTCCTACTTCGGGCCCCTGGCTGGCAGTCGTTTGGTGCGGCCGGAATCCCGGTCTACTGTCTCGCCGTGCCACCGGGAAGGAGCGCTGCTCCACCCCCGTTGAGCTGTACTTATCCGTGCTATCTCGTCCAATCGAGCAGCGTCGGAGGCATGTTGCCCATCTGCCCGCGAGCGCCATGAGGAGGCCCCTGTGCACTGCCTGAGATTACGAGCGCGGCTGGCTGCCGCGCGTGACCAGAAACCGGCGTCCTGGAGCTACCAACTCCTCTGACCCGGGCCCGCCGAGAGGCGGATGCACATCGGCGCGGTGCCGACGGCTTTGCACGAGAAGTCGGCACCGCGTCTCCTTCGAACACCGAGGAGCCGCTGCGATGCAGCCTGCCCTGACACACCCGCGCCCCGACCCACCTCCCTCGACCGGTCCGCACCGCCGTCGCGCTGAACGGCGGCGGCCGTGAAGAAGACGACGGGAGCCCTCGTCGGTCTGTGCGCCACCGGACCACTCCTGCTGGCACTGCCGATCCTTGGCATCGGTGCCGGGACCGCTTCGGCTTCGTGCTCAACCGACGGTGCACCGGGTGTGGACGCCTCCGCCGTCGCCAAGCAGGTGAAGGCGATCCTGGGCGGCGGCGACAAGGGCTCGGTCTCCGTGCCGGGTCTGGACGCCCCTGCCGACCAGGTGCCCAATGCCAAGACGATCCAGGCCACGGGCGTCGCGATGAACATCCCCGCCCGAGGGCAGGTCGTCGCCTTGGCGACCGCTCTGCAGGAGAGCGGCCTGCGGAACCTGACCTACGGCGACCGCGATTCGCTGGGTCTCTTCCAGCAGCGGCCGTCGATGGGCTGGGGTACGGCCAGCCAGATCCTTGACCCGGTGCACGCCTCGACGAAGTTCTACGAGGGGCTCAAGAAGGTCTCCGGCTGGCAGTCCCTCTCTGTCACCCAGGCCGCCCAGGCGGTGCAGAAGTCGGGCTTCCCGGAGGCGTACGCCAAATGGGAGCCGCTGGCCACCGCCCTGCAGAAGGCCTCGAGCCCCTGCTGCAGAAGGCCGGCGGCGCATCGCCGAGCCCGTCGCCGTCCGGCTCTGCCGACACCAGCCCCTCTCCCGATTCCGCGGGGGGTTGTTCGGCGGACGGCGACGGAACGGACTTCGGCACCATCCCGGCGGGTGCACTGCCGAAGGAGTACACGATTCCCGCCTCCGCGCCGCCGAAGGTACAGACGGCGATCCGGTGGGCGCTCGGCCAGCTCGGCACCCCGTATCAGTGGGGCGGCACGTGCACCGACTCCCACGGCAAAAACCCGATGGGCCGCTGCGACTGCTCCTCTCTGATGCAGGGCGCGTACAAGGCCGCCGGAGTCAGCCTGACGCGGACCACGTACACGCAGGTCAAGGACGGCAAGGCCGTCTCGGTCGATGCCCTCAAGCCGGGCGACCTCCTCTTCACCGAGGGGACGGCCGCCGTACCGGAACACGTCGGGATGGCGATCGGGCAGGGCCTGATCGTCCACGCCCCGCACACCGGTGACGTCGTACGGATCACCACCGTCGCGTCCTGGAAATCGCGGATTCTCGCGGCCCGCCGAGTCGTCTGACCGGCGCTCCTCCCCCCCCTCCTCACCTCCCCCTCGCACCGCCGGATCACCCCGCCGGGCTTTGGCGTGCGCTCATTCGAACTGGAATTCCCATGTTTCTCGCCGACAAGGTCATACAGCTCGCCTACGACCCGGGAATCAAGCCCAACGAGGGCGGGCTCCCTGGCCTCAACGTCCTCAAGCAGGTGATGGGCTCGATCAACTTGTTCGGGCTCATTGCCGTGGTCGGAGCCCTCGCCGTCAGTGCGGGCGTGTGGGCCTGGGGTCACCACTCCGGTGGTCACCAGGCCGAGGCGAACGGGAAGAAGGGCGTGCTGGTCAGCGCTGGCGCGGCCCTTCTTCTCGGTGCGGCCAACGGTGTAGTGGCGTTCTTCTCGACGCTCGGGACGCAGGTCCACTGATGGCTCAGCACTCCACCCACCCCGGCGGCGCATCTCGCGTGCGCCGCCGGGCGCTCCTCGGCACTGCCGTCCTGGCGGTGCTCGTTGCCCTCGCCGGTCTGGCCGCTTACCTCACCCGCGAGGGCCGAAGCCCCTCCGATGCTGCTTCCCCACCGCCGAGTTCGCCCACGGCATCCTCGTCGCCCGCGGCACCGTCCGGGCCGCACACCCGGCCCCGCGCTCTGCCCGTTCCGCCGAAAACCCGCGACCCGATCACGTACGGGAAGGCCGCCGCCGCAGCGCTGTGGTCGTACGACACCCGTGCGTACTCGCAGCCTGAGTTGCGCAAGGCGCTGCGCGGCTGGCTGACCACGGAGTCGAAGTACGCCGACCCGGCCTCCGTCGACCAGGCGGTCCCCTCGGCCGTGCTGTGGAAGGAGATGGCGGCCAACAAGCAGGTCGCCACCGCCAAGATCAACGAGGGGCACTTCCCGCACGCCTTTACCCAGGCCCTCCAGGACGACCCCGGGGCGATCACCCAGGCGTACGTCTACGCCGTCACGGTCTCCGGCAAGCAGTCGATTCGCTGGAAGGGCTCGGCTGCCGGCGGCGCGGAGAGCCGGTCCACCACCCTCGCGGTCCAGTGCCGGCCCAACCGCTCCTGCGCCCTGGTCGGCGTCATGCCGTCCGTCGCGCCCTGATCCTCGCCCCAGAACGGAGGTACGACCCATGGGAGTCTGCGACTTCCCGCTGATGGACAAGGTGTGCGGCGCTGTCGACTTCGCCACCAACCCCGCCGGCACCGTCACCGACGGTCTCGGCGCGTGGATCGCGAAGTCGGCGGGCGAGCTGGCGTCCAGCGCGGCCGACCTGGCCGCCAAGGCCGTCAACAAGACGACGGCCATCGACCTCAACGCCGGGTGGTTCCGCGACAACTACGAGCTGCTGCTGCCCATCGGCCTCGCCCTGACCGACGGCATCTTCTGCATCCAGCTCATGACCGCTGCCTGGCGCCGAGACGAACGTGCCCTCGCTAAGGCGGCGTTCGGCACCATGACCGGAGTCCTCTTCAGCTTCTCGGCCATCGCCTTCACGACCGTCGCCATCACCGTGGTGGACGCGCTGTCCGACGGCCTCTTCAAAGCCGCCAACACCTCGATCGACGACGCGATCCGTCGTGTGATCAAGGTTGATCAGATGGGGGCCATGTACGGCCTCGGCTGGGGTGTGCCCGCGCTGGTGGCCTTCGGGTGCGCGATCGGTGCCTTCCTCTACTGGGGCGTGATGGTGGCCCGCAAGGTCGGCGTCCTGATCATGGTCGCGCTCGCGGTGTTCGCCGGGGCGGGCGGCGGCTGGGAAGTCGCCAAACGGTGGCGGCGCGGCTGGATCGAGGCCACCGGTACCCTGATCGTCTCCAAGCTGTTGATGACCGTGGTCTTCCTCATCGGCGTCTCCGCCATGGGCAAGACCGACGCCAGTGACGGAATGGCGGCCCTGTCCGATGCGATGGCCGGCATCGTCGTGATGGTCCTGGTGTTGCTCTGCCCCTACGCGACGTACAAGTTCGTCCACTGGGCCAGCGACGGCGGCGGCCACGACGACATGCACCGCACCGGTGTCGCCGGCATGGCGGTCGCCGCAGGAGCCGCAAAGACCGCAGGCAGCCTCGCGCTGCGGGCCGGTACCGGCGCCCCCGCTCCGCAGGGTCCGAACCAGGTCCCGGGCGCGGGCACCGATGGCGTCGTCTCCGACATCAACCCCTCCGGCGGCAACCTCAGCAAGGAGGGAATCGACGCCGGGCCGCCCAAGCAGCAGACCCGCTTCCGGTACGGCGAAGACCCGGACGCGAGCGGCGACAAGGGCCGGGCTCTGATCCAGCCCCCCGGGATCCCGCCACTGATCACACGTCCTGGCGAGGACGAACCGGAAGGGTCCGAATCGGCTGCCCAAGGCGTTGCGAGCGGCTCCGGTCACCTCGCAGCCGCATCTCCGGGCGGCGACATGACCTCCATGCCGCCAGCCGACCCCGGACCTTCGGCCTCGGGCACTCCGGCGTCCGCGTCCGGACCGTCGGCCACCGGCTCCGCGACGCCGACGAACTGGGTGTATCCCACCCAGCCGCCGTCGGGTTCCTGACCCACATCCCGGGGGCGGGCCGCACTCCACGGCCCGCCCCGCCCCCCACCAGCAGGAAGGTTTCGCCATGACGTCCAGAAGAGCGCCGCGCGCCCCGTCCTCCGCCCGCTCCCACCGTCTGGAATCACCATGTCCGGCAAGCACCAGTCCTCCACGCCCACCGTGAAGTTCCCGCACCGCAGCAGGCGCGGCGTCCTGCTCGGCCTGTCCGTCCCGCAGTTGGTCGTCGCCGGGCTCTCCGGCCTTCTCCTTCTCGCCGTGATCCTCGCCCGCGGTGTGGTCGGCGCCCTCCAGCTCATCCCGCTGTGGGCCGTGATCGCCCTGCTCGTCTTCGTCCGCCACCGAGGCCGTGCTCTGGCGGACTGGGCCCCGATCGTCGTCCGGTACGCGCTGCGCCGAATGCGAGGCCAGCTCGTCTGGCTCACCCGGCCCTCCCGCCGGCCGACCCGCGAGGGACTGCTCCACCTTCCCGGCACCGCTGCCAGCCTGCGCGTGACCACCGCTCCCGACGGCAAGTACGGCGCCGTCCACAACCCGCACACCGGGACGCTGACCGCGGTGGTCAAGGTCTCCTCCCGCGCCTACGCCCTGCTCGACCCCGGCACCCAGCAGGCCAACGTCGGCGGCTGGGGACGCGCGCTGGCAGCTCTCGCCCGTACCGGGCAGATCGCCCGCATCCAGGTGATCCAGCGCACCATCCCCGACTCCGGCGACGCGCTGCGCCGCTACTGGGAAGAGCACGGACGCCCCGACACCCCGATGGCCGGCGCGATCTACAACGAGCTGATCCAGAGCGCCGGTCCCGCAGCCGCCCCGCACGAGGCGTACGTCGCGGTGTCCCTGGACACCAAGGCGGCCCGCCAGCTGATCAACCAGGCCGACGGCGGTCTCACCGGTGCCTTCAGCGTCCTCGCCCAGCTCACCTCCACGTTCGACCAGGCGGCGCGGACCGCCGGTCTCACCCCGACGGGCTGGCTCACCGCCCGCGAGATCGCCGCCGTGGTGCGCACCTCCTACGACCCGAAGGCGCTGGCGACACTCGACCGCTGGTCCACGGCCGGTCGCCCCGAGGCCGAGCCCGCCGCCGCCGGCCCCGTCGTGGTCGTCGAGAAAGCGGACCACATCGCCACCGACTCCGCCGTGCACGCCACCTACTGGGTGGAGAACTGGCCGCGCACCGAGACCAGCGCCGGCTTCCTGCACCAGCTCCTGTTCACCGGCGGCGTCCGGCGCACGCTGTCGCTCTCCTACGAGCCGAAGAACCTCGACGCCGCCCTGCGCGACGTGCAGCGCAAGAAGTCCAGCGTGATCGCCGACGCCGCCGAACGGGCCCGGCGCGGCCAGGTCGACTCCGAGGCGGACTCGATCGAATACCAGGACATCAAGTCCCGCGAACGCCAGCTCATCGCCGGGCACGCCGATGTCGCCCTGACCGGTCTGCTGACCGTCTCGGCCGACACCGAGGACGAGCTGCGCACCGCCTGCGCCGTCGTGGAGACCGCCGCTGTCGGCGCCCAGCTCGATCTCCGGCCGTTGACCTGGCAGCAGGCCGAGGCGTTCACCGCCGCCGCCCTGCCGCTCGCGCTCGCTGCCTGACCCTTCCCTTCGAAAGAGCACCCTCATGTCCCGCACCGCCAGCCCGACCGCGCAGGACTTCGTGCCCTTCGCCACCGCCGCGCTCGACTTCCACCGGGCGCTCAACATCCCGGGCGGCCCGCTGGTCACCAGCCGGGCCGAGCTGGACGCCCTGCACGCCCACCTCGTCTCGCTGTACGGGCTGCTCGACGCCCACACCGGTCGCACCGGGCAGCTCGTCGCGGTCGAGGGCGACCAGCTCCGTACCGCCCGCACCCGCATCTGGCAGGCCGCCGAGCACCTCCACGCCGCCTACCACGCGGCGCCACCGGCCGGACTCCGGCGAGATCCCCGCACCGGAGACGTGCCAGGCCGGCCTTCCGGAGGGAGCACCGGGACTGACCATCTGCCAGCGCCACCAGCGCACCGCTCATCTCGTCCGGCGGCGCACCACCCCGGCCGACCTGCACGCCCCGTTCACCGGCCTCGTCCGCCGCTGACCCACCCCTCATCTGGAGAAACGCTCATCCCCCGTACCCGCGCCAGCGCCTCCCCTCTGTTCGTGCCCCGTAAGACGACACGCGCCGAACAGCGAGCCGCCCGAGCCGGTTTCACCGAAGCCCGCCGCCAGGCACGCCTCGCCGGAAACCCGCCCAAGCACCGCGCCGAGCAGACCCTCGACCCGGATCTGCGGCCCACCTACCCGCCCGCCGGTCGCCCCGGTCCGGCCTCCGCCCGCGGCGGCAAGCTCGCCCTGCCCGCCCACCGGATGACCACCGCCACAGCCAGCGGCGCGTACCCGTTCGTGGCCGAGGGCGGCCTGGGCGCCGAAGGGGTGTTCATCGGCCGCGATGTGCACGCGGAGGCGGCCTTCTGCTTCGACCCGTTCTCGCTCTACAACAGCGGCAGGGTGGAGGGCTTCACCAACCCCAACGCGGTCCTGGCCGGCATCATCGGCATGGGCAAGTCGGCGCTGGCGAAGTCGATCGCCACCCGGTCGATCGCCCACGGCTACCGGATCTACATCCCCTGCGATCCCAAGGGGGAGTGGACCGGCGTTTCGCAGGCCCTCGGCGGCTACAGCATCGCCCTGGGCCCGGGGCTCCCCGGCCGGTTGAACCCGCTGGACGCTCCGGCCCGCCCCGCCTCCGTGAGCGAGGAGGACTGGTTCACGGAGGTTCGCAAGCGCCGTCTGCTGCTGCTGGCCAGCCTCGCCCGCACCGTGCTGAAGCGCGACCTGCTGCCGATGGAGCACACCGCCCTCGACCTGGCCCTGGATCTGGTCGTCGCTGAGGCCGCCGCCCGGGGCACGGTGCCGCTGCTCGGCGAGATCGCGCACGTACTCGGCTCCCCCGAACGCCTCGACCACGCCCTCGGCCACCAGGCGGGGCACCTCGGCTCAGCCGCCCAGGACCTCGCCCACGCCCTGCGACGTCTCGTGCACGGGGACTTGAGCGGCATGTTCGATGCGCCGAGCACCGTGTCGTTCGACCCGACCACACCGATGCTGTCCATCGACCTCTCCCGTCTCGGCGGCTCCGGTGACGACACGGCACTGGTGCTCGCGATGACGTGCGCGAGCGCGTGGATGGAGTCAGCCCTCAGTGATCCAGATGGCGGTCGGCGCTGGGTGATCTACGACGAGGCGTGGCGGCTGATGCGGCACGTCGGGCTGCTGGAGCGGATGCAGAGCCAGTGGAAGCTCTCCCGGGGGCTGGGCATCGCAAACCTCATGGTGATCCACCGGCTCAGCGACTTGCTCTCGGCGGGCGACGCCGGTTCACGCGGCCGAGTCCTGGCCGAGGGGCTCCTCGCGGACTGCAGCACGCGCATCATCTACCGCCAGGAGCCCGACCAGCTCGCCGCCGCTGCATCTCTGCTCGGCCTGACCGGCGTCGAGACCCAGGCGGTGTCCGCTCTGACCAAGGGCCGGGGTCTGTGGAAGGTTGCCGGCCGCTCGTTCATCACCCAGCACATCCTCCACCCGGCCGAGCGGGAGCTGTTCGACACAGACGCCCGCATGGCCGCCTAGCCCAACGACCAGCACAGCAACGGGAATCGATCATGTCTGCTTCTTCCACTCCTTCCTCCGGTGACAACCAGCCGTCGCAGGCCACCGACCCTTTGGCGTGGCGACGGCACCTCCCGGCACTGGCCTCGGCCGCCGCCGGGATCAACGAGGCGTGCGACGCCTGGGACGCGGTTTCGGACTCCCTCTGCGACGCGGACGGCTGGCCGCTGGACGACAAGGTCTACGGGGACGGGAAGGTCAAGCGGGACGCCGCAGCGTGGAAGCACGCCGAGGTGTTTCTCGACCACGGACCCGAGGTGCTGGCCGGGGTCCGCGCCGCCGCCGACGGCCCCGACTACGTCGAGGGGCCGATCAGTGACGACCTCCGTCGGATACGCGGAATCGACACCATCCTGTTCCGGGCGGAGGAACTGCGGCACGAATGGGCTGACGTCATGGCGCTTATGGACGGTTCGCAGCCGAGCGTGCTCCACCTCTACCAGGAGCGTGCCGAGGAGCACCGCAACACCGAAGGCTGGCACTACTCACACGAACTCGGCTCCAAGGGAATGGCGTTGGTGCGCGTCGGCGAATACCTCGCTCACCGAGCGGACACCGAACGGCCGGCGCAGACCGAGCGGGCTCGCGTCGCCCTGACCCGCTCGACGCACAACGCCCCTGCCGGATCACCTGCTTCGCCCCAGCTCCCGCCGGCATCGCAACCGCCGGCTCCCGGTCGCTCGCGGTGATCCCTAGCACGCAGTAACGGCAGCGCCAAACTGCCCGATCACCAGATCCTCATGGACCACCGCACTCCTTCAAGCTCCACGCCCCGCCGGCTCCCGCCGTGCGGCGGGACGTTCGCAACGGAGAACTCCATGCACCTCGAAGCCTCGCCCCCGACCGCCGTGTCCGATCCGCGTCGCATTCAGGCTGCCCTCTGTTCCGCGCTCGGGCAGCGCGGCCTGGAGGGCACCGTCGAGTACGGCCTCAGCGACTACATCGTCCACGCCGAGCTTCCCGACGGCAGTTCGCTGATCATCTCGCCCCCGCAGGAGCCACCCTCCGAGCACCCCGAGTCCCCGGAAAGCTGGATGGTCACCCGCCACCGGTCCGCCGAGCCCGCCGTCTACGAGGTGATCTACGACTCCGAGCCGGACGGTCCGCATGCGCGCCACGGCGGCAGCGTGCCGGACCTTCTTTCCGCTGTCGACGCCCGCCTGGACCAGCTTGGCGTACAACCACGCCAGGAGCAGGAACGTTGCGGCAAGGCGCGCGCCGCCACCGTGCTCCCGCCCGACTCCGCTCCATCCCGGGCGAGTGTCGCTCTCGCCTCTTCGCCGTCGGTCGGCCAGCGCGCGCTCCCGACCGCGCCGCCGGAGTCTTCCGCGCGGGCCGCGCCGCCGTCGGCCAGTTCCTCATCCGCTCCCCGGCTATGACCGACCGCGATCCAGGAGTCGTCCGTGCACCGCACCCTCAGAACTGATCCGCCCGTCGCCCGCACCTGTAACCGCACCCCCCTCGGATGGATCTGCCACGCCCAGCCACTACGACGTGCTGCCCGACCTGGCCTTCGGCCACCACCCCGTCCACGGCATCGTCGCCGCGAACCCGAAGAATCTCGCGGCCAGCACCTGGATGCTCAATGGGTTCGACTTCCATCCCGTCCCCGACCAGCCGACGTTGTACGCGCTCGCCGACCAGAACCGTGACGGACACGGCCGTACGAGCCGGGCCATCGAGCTGCTGCGCAAGGCCGGCTACCAGGTCGATGTGGACGTCGCACTTGACCCTGCACTGGCGCCCGACACGGCACAGGTACGCGACCGCGGTCCGCTCGGTGAACCAGACGTCGCCTTCGCCGATCACCCGCAGCTCGGCATCGTCGCAGCCCTCGACGACCGTGTCTCCGGCCTCAGCGAGCTCGCGCTGGTGGAGGACGGCTGGCGGCACAACTCGAGCCTGGACATCTACACGCTCCCCGCGACCACCGATCGCGTCGAGGCGCTGGGGAAGGTCGCCGACGCCACGGTGGCCCTGCACCGTTCGGGGCTCCAGGTCGCAGTGCAGCCCCGCCTCGCTCAAGAGGTGACGGCTCGGCCCCGCCCTGCTGCCACGCCGGCCGTCGGCCGTGAGCGCGGCCGTGGTCCCGTTCGCGCGTCTCCGTTGAGCGCCGCCGCGCTCGCCGCCAGCCCGGCCCGTGCCGGTATGCCGGGCAGGGCGCCGGTCCCCGCCGCCGTCACCACACCGGCGGTCCGGCCGGTTGACCCCCGCGTCGCGTACTCCCGCGACCGCTGATCCAACTCCTCAAGGAGGCCCGCCCATGGTTGTTGCTGTTCATCCCGGCTATCAGAACTTGCGGAACGCCGGCCCGAGCGACCGCCGAGGGGAGCTCTGCGAGACGGACTCAGACGGGAACGTTCAACCGCTCTTCCGCCCGTGCCATCGGCACAAGACCCGCGAGGACTTCGGGGCCGCTGGTCCGTCGTTCTAGCAGCCAGACAGAGGGGAAAGAGAGTGAATCGCCGTCCCCAGCTCTCGGCGGAATGGGCGGTATTTGTCCGTGAGGTCCACGGCGTCCGGGTCCGGGTGGCCGGCCTCCCGCAGGAACTCGACCACGTCACCCGCCTGGTAGGCGGTCCCGAGGATCTGCCCGTCATATCGAACCTTGCGCCGCCCACGCTCGTCGGGCGGGTAGACGACTACACGTCGCTCCATGCCCCAGCCTCCGAGAGGGCGGCTGGGGCCGCATCTCAGGGGCCTCCGCTCGAAGCGGTTTGCTGCGCATGCATGTTCTATTTTCAGGTGCCCCGCCCCAACTGCGCCCGCGTCTGCTTGGCGAGGTCGACGAACCCGTCCAGCCACTCCTGAGTCACGTGGCCCTCCCAAACCGGCAGGTGCAGGGACGACACCCACGGGCCGTGGACTCGACTGCCTGATCCGAGATCCCCGAAGGCACGGAACCGAGTGGGCACCCGCGCCATCTTGATCATCTCTTTGGCTAGTCTCCGGAGGTCGTCGGCGTCTGCGACCCAAACACTGTTCGACTGTGGTTGCAGTCGCCTCACCGGCTGATGCAAGCGATGTGCCGGAGGGAACAGGTAGGCCGAAAGTTGTCCGTCGAGGTCGAGATCAAAACCCACGCCATCGACAGTGAAGTCGATGGCCCCCACGTTCGAGATCCGCACCCCGGGAAAGAACTCAATGGAGTCGACGTTGACCGGCTTAACGTCCTTGAGATTCTCGATCTTGGTGACGATGCCAACACTGCTGGCACCGACCGCTTCCGCTTCGGCCTTCGGCGTGGTGAACGCCTTGACAACCTGATCCAACTGTTTTGCGCTCAGGCCGGCACCCCGGCTCTCCGTAACCTGCCGCGCCTTCCATGCAAGCAGCTCCTCGGTCGGGTAGGACTCCTCATGGGCATCCACCCACCTGTGGTGCTTGAGGCACAGAAGCAGCAGGTTCTCCTCGCCGTTGAGCTTGCCGTTGGCCTTGGTGAAGTTCGGGTCGTACCGAGCCCCGCCGGGCTTCTCGGCCCGGATGTGCGCCACCTCCACGTTCGGGCTCTGGTGGCCACGGTGCTCCTCGATCAGAGGCTCTGAGCAGTCGGGGTACGCGCAACCCGTCGCGCGACCGAACAGGATCTTGCAGAGGCGGGCACCAGGGCCGAAGTCGCTCACCGGACTGACGATAAGTGGTCAAAGCCGCTCCGACCTGGGAAATCCAGCATCTCGCCGGGCTGCAACCCGTGCCTGGGTCATCTGATCACGCGGTGCCATCACGGTCGCAGCTCGTGAATCTAAGCTTGGCCACGGCCACGGCCACGGCCACGGCGACGTCGTTGCTTTCAGTGCAATGGTGACGATCTCGAGTAAAGTGCCGTGTTCGTCACAGATCAGTCTTCTTGCGCTGGCCGTCCAGCGATGGGCGCATGTCACCTGCTGGTCAACACCCCAGCGCAGCCTGCTAGAGCGGACGCAGACGCCCACAACAGCAGCCACAGACGCCGATAGGGTAGGACGTGTCGGGCTAACCGACGTGTCGCCAGCCCACTCGGCCCAACTGCCGAGTCAGGTGTGGGAGTGCAACGCCCTGCAGGGCAGAGAGCGAGTCTGACGCAGGTGCGACCCGATGAGTTGTTTCCTTCCGCTGCCGGATACCTCGACGTGCCTTCCAATTTGGACGTGGATCCCACGGATCCGACCAGTGTGGCGCAGTTGCTTGCCCATATCCGACTTCAACAGGATCACCTTCAGGACACCCCCCACATGTGGGAGCAGTTCACCAAAGCGCTCCTGAGCGACATTCGAGGTGTTCCAGCTGTCGTTCCCCGGGTTCCTGAAGGGGCGCGTGTTGTTCTAGCACTGGGCGTCTGCTGGGCCCCCGCGCGGCTGGCGTTCGAGTGTGCGCAACCCTTAGCCATGTGGGAGTGGCTGCATCGGGCGGTGGCTACCTCAGACAACGAGGGCGGATCGATCGACATTGACTTGGGGCCGGTCGACCGGGCCCTGAAAGACCCGTATTGGGCCAAGTCCGTGGAGCGAATCGTCATCTTGCTTGCGCCGATGGTGTTCTATCTGGCCAATAACCACAGTACCGGCGAGCACCTGGCTCAGGGCTTCCGTGCACCTGTATTCTCCATCTGCGCCCGTGCCTTGCCGACCGGGGACGAGCATGTGGTGGAGGCTGCCCTTCACCTGGCAAAACATTTGGTCTGGCAGGACTTGCGCCGGCCGGCGTGCCTCCTAGGACACGCCTTGGAGGTTCTCCTACTGGCCAATCCTACTCACCCTCTCGCGGGGGCCATGGCTGCCTTTCTGGCCGGGGAGCGGCCTCCGGTGACCCATCGCGACCCCACTGTAATCGCGGCGTGGGCGGTACAACATGTCTCCATGAATCCCTTCGCCGCCCTGAATCTTCAGGTGAGTCGGTTCTTGGGGATGCCCAAGAACGAGGGGGACGCCGTCCTGCCTGAATTGTTGCAGCAGGTGGAGAAGGTCATCGCCATAGTGGAGAGCGAGAGCGATCCGGCGCAGGTGTCACGCGATCGAGGTATCGTTCTCTCCATTTTGGGCCAGCTTCAGTACCGGCTTCTCCAGTCAGGTGACGCGCTGCACCTGACCCAGCTGCTGAGCATCTGGCGGGGTGTACCAGCGGATCAGGCTCGCAACGACCGGTGCCTTACGCTGGCGAACGCCGGAAGTAAGGTCTGGTTCCGGCCAGGTTCGGCCCCATCACCTGACCTCCCGGACTCGGGCAACCGTCTCACCACGGCCTTCAATAAGGCATTGGGGAAAGCCTTGGTTACCCGCGGCCAAGGCGACACCGCACTAACTCACCCTGCCACCGGGCGCAAAGATCTGACGCAGGCAGAGGAGTTGCACGACGCCCTGCACGCCCATCTCGACGTAGCGGATCTCGTGGAATTCGCCTTTAGTGAAAACGCCGCCGCCTTTATCTCGCTGCTGCCGAGCCTAACCCCGGTACAAGCGCTGCTGGCCCGCGCGCAAGGACCGGCCCTTCCGCTGGCCGTCAGTTTGCGAGCACCGCTGCCGGACCGTCCTGTGGAACGAGTGCAGTTGTGGTGCGGCGATGCACCGTCAGCTCGTACGGAAGCCATCATCGTGGAGACAGTTTTTTCCTACGCTGGTAAGACTGTCGACGTAATCACTGGCGATGACCTGTCCTGCGACCGATTCCTTGCCGAGTTCCAGCGCGATGACTACGACGTCATCTGGGTCGTCGCGCACGGGTCGCATCCTCCCTACGCGCCCGACCAATCTGCTGTCGTACTCAGCGACAGCGAATACGTCTTCCTCGACGACCTCGCCCGCGTGACGCGGCCGCCAGCGTCAACCCGACGACTCGTTGTGTTCAATACCTGTGACAGCGCGGCCGCAGACACACAAGGCCCTTATGATGACCGGGGAATCGCCCGTTCCGTGGTGGGACCCGACCAAGCGGTCATTGGCCACTTGTGGCCAGTCGACGGAGATGCCGCCACCGTTTTCGGTGCGCTCCTCGCAATCGAACTCGCTGACGGAAGCGATTACGCGGAGGCATTCGCCAACGCTCTGCGCGATCTGCAACAGGATTGGGCCACGTTGGCCGGTCAGCTTGGTGACCGTGGTATCGGGTCCCTGGTAGCCGAGCCCTTGGACGGCTTCAGGCAGCCCACCATCTTCGACTGGGGAAGCGCCGCCTTCCTGGAATGACCGATGGTGCACGCAAGGGGCTACGGGGGCCAGGCATCGCCAGCGCGCTGGTCACCCAAACTGGCAGGCGGAATTGGGATGATCCTTCACGGTTGAAGACGATCTGGCCTATCGACCACACCTGTGGTCACCATGCCGACCGCGACTTGTCCGACCGACCGGCCGACCGCCGCGCCGGCTTCGCCGAGTGGCTCGCCAGGCAGGAGTGCACGGACTGCTGGCGCGCCTCGAACGAGGGCGACGAGCAGGACAAGACCGCCTGGCTCAAGGCGAAGCGCGCCGAGGAGCAGACGGCGTCCGAAGCCTGGTCCGAGCAGTACCGGATGCCTCCCCTGGAGGGGACCGAGCGGGCCGTTCCCTGGGGCGTGCGCTGTCGTCACCAGATCCTGACCAACGCCTACACCGCACTGGTCACCGAAGGCACGACCAGCGAAGCGGACTGGGCGGAGATCGAGGAGAACGCTCGTACGGTGACCCGCGCCGGGTGGTGGATAGACCAGAGGTCGTCCGAGCCCGAAGACCTCACCGAACTGCTCCGAGCCGCCACCGGGGCCGACCGG
This sequence comes from Streptomyces sp. MH60, assembly GCF_002939385.1. GTDB lineage: Bacteria > Actinomycetota > Actinomycetes > Streptomycetales > Streptomycetaceae > Streptomyces. Next base: position 89,286 of record NZ_MULI01000006.1, read on the forward strand.
CCGACAGAGAATCCCTTCTTCTGACCGACCGGGTGCCCTGCTGCGGCGGGGCACCCGGCTGACCGCCACCGTGCGGCCTCTACCAGCGATTCCCGGCCGGACCAAACCCCGGATTTGCCGGACGCTCTGCCCACTGGCCCACCTCCAACGGGTCCTTCGCTCCCTCTGCCCCGGAGACTTCCGTGCCTACCTCGATCACCATCACGTCCGAGTTCAGCGGCAGCGTCGTTGCCAAGGGCGCTACTGATGACCTCTCCGCGCAGCTCCTCCGTCACGCCGGTTTCAAGCAGATCGACGACTGGCACGGCCGACGCCATCGCCTGCCCACCACCACTCCGCTCGCCGACCAGGTCGCCATCGCCAGCCATGCGGCCGAGATGCTTCGAGCCGCTCGCTATGACGTCACCCTTCCGCCGTCTCTCGACACGGCCCGGATGAGCCCTCCGGTGCATGCGCTGGGGCCCTACGCCGCCGGAGCCGAACTTCTCAGCATCACGGACCAGATCCGTGCGGCCGAAGACGGAGCCAGCCTTCAGCGGGCAGTTGACCACCTCCTTCACCCCGAGCACGGCGCTGGAGCGTGTCCGGGAGGCACTGGATGCAGCGGGAGAACAGGTCAACGACCTGGATGAGGACGCGTATGCGCTCGCTGACCGGTTCGGCTTCGCCTCGGAGTTCGTCAGCTCGGCCCAGTCCGAACTCGTCGATTCCGAGGCCGAGCTACGCCGCGTCGGCGCCGCTTCGACGAGCTACTCCGCAGCACGGACCGTCCGTGATCACCGTGGTGCCGCTCTGGCCACTTCTCCTGCGGCGAACCAGGCCAAGGTCTCCTCGGCGTCCAGTTCCGCGCCGGCACCTTGCTCTGCGACGAGTCACCCACCGCGCGCCTCTACCCCCCGACGGTGACCCCGGCCGCTCTCTCCGCCGTCGGCCTCCAGTACGTCGCGCGCCCGCGCTCGATTCACCCGTCAAGGACCACTCACCCGAAGAGGCAAACGTGCCCGAGTACTACTCCAGCATCGGCGAGGCCGTCGGTGCGGCCATGCAGCACAACATCCGGCTCGCCCACCGCAGCACGGCACCGGGCTCCGACAAGCCGCTGCAGGTCAGGCACCTGCCCAGCGCTTCCGCCGATCCGTACTCGGTCCGCGGCATGATTTCTCACCTCCACGAGGACGCCTCGCCCGATGAGGTGGCGGGCATCATCGAGGAGGTCAACGGCGCACTGGTCGGGGCTCTGCCCGAGCTGACCGAACTCGTCGCCTCTGCCGCCGACTGGACTCGCGCCCGTCTCGACTTCGACGACCCGCATCACCATCCGACTTTCGAGACGTGGACCCGACTGGCAGCCGCGTACGGGATGCTCCAGGGCGTCCGTGAGCAGTTGGAAGTCGCCGAGGACGGTCTCGCTGCCTGTCCCGCAGAGCGCACGGAGCCCCGGCACCACCAGATGGTCAACGTCTTGCGCAGCCGGGAGTTGCTCGCCGATGTCCTCGGTGCCGAGGCTGCTCCTGTGCCGTCCGCTGCCCGGAACGTCGATTCAAACCGGCAGCGGGCGGCCCGCGCCTCCTCGCCGCGCGCCGGAACATCGCCGTTGACCGGCAGTCCGCCGGCCATCGCAGCACCTCCGCCCGCGCCTCGTTCTGCTGGCCGACCCCGCTGAAACGTTCCGCCTCAGACGTCCAGGAGTACCCCCATGAGCTGCACGAGAGCCGAGCGCGCCCCGCCCCTGCCCGCTCGCACACCCAAGGAACCGCCGTGCCTTCCCCGCGCACCAGCGCGCCCTCGACCACCACCGGGTCGGACGCGCTCCTCTACCTCCTGTTCGGCATCCTCGGCGCCGCCATGGCCTTCGGCTCCCTGGCCTGGCTGACCGGAAATCTCACCAACACCTTCGTCGGAAGCGGGACATGGGCCCCCTTCCGCATCACGGACGCTCTGCTGCACCCGGAGGTGCTGTGGCCGGCCTTGAGCACCAGCATGCTGATGGTCGGCGCCCGCGTCGTCCCCGCCCTGTTCACCGTTGCCCTGGTCGTCACCGCAGCCGTGCTGTGGATGCGCTGGCGTGCCGGGTCCAAGTCCGGCCTCGCCCGCAAGGCGGACCTGGCGCCGCTGCTGGACAAGGAGATCGTCGCCAAGGCGAAGAGCCTGCGCCCGAGCCTGGGCGGCCGGGAGAGTAAAAGAGGTCCTGCCCGCTGACCGCGGCATCCTGCTCGGCACCCTCGATCCCGGTCGTGCGGAGATCCGCGCATCCTGGGAGGACGTGATCGTCGCGATCATGGCCCCGCGTTCCGGCAAGACGTCCGGGCTGGCGATCCCCGCGATCCTCTCGGCACCGGGCCCGGTCCTACTTACCAGTAATAAAGCCGCGAACGACGCCTTCACCACCACGGTGGACGCCCGTGCCGAGGTCGGCACGATCTGGACCCTCGATCCGCAGCAGATCGCCCACCACCCGCGCGAGATGTGGTGGGACATCCTCGCTGACGCCCGCGATCTCGCCGGGGCTAAGAGGTTGGCGGGGCATTTCGTGACGGCGAGCGTGGACGAGTCCAGCGGCTCCGACTTCTGGTCCACCGCCGCGAGCAACACCCTCGGTGCCCTCTTCCTCGCCGCCGCGTCCCACCGGCGGCCGATCACCGACGTCCTGGCCTGGCTCGCGATGCCGGCCGACCGCACTCCGGTGGACCTGCTCACCGACGCCGGCCACCATGCGGTCGCCGCCCAGCTCCAGGGCACCGTCTCCGGCGCGACCGAAACGCGCGACGGCATCTATGAGACCGCGAGGCAGTACGCGAGCTGCCTGCTCGACCCGGACGTCGCCGCCTGGGTCACCCCCAACGACGACCTTCCCGAGTTCCAGCCGTTCGCCTTCGCCACGTCCCGCGACACCTTGTACCTGCTGAGTAAGGACGGCGGCGGCAGCGCGTCCGCGATCATCGCGGCGGCGGCCGACGCCGTGATGCGCGCGGCCGTGATCGTGGCCGAGCGCTCCGGCGGGCGACTCGACCCGCCCGCCCTGTGCGTCCTCGACGAGGCGGCGAACGTCTGCCGCATCTCGGACCTCCCTGATCTCTACAGCCACTTGGGCAGCCGAGGCGTCATCCCGATGACGATCCTGCAGTCCTACCGTCAGGGCCAGCGGTGCTGGGGCGAGGCCGGTATGGACGCCCTGTACTCCGCCGCCACCATCAAGATCATCGGATCTGGCATCGATGACGCGGACTTCGCTGACCGGCTCAGCCGCCAGGTCGGCGATCACGACGTCCAGACCACCTCGGTGTCGACCAGCGAGGGCGGCAAGTCCACCTCGGTGAGCATGCGCACGGAGCGGATCCTTCCGCCGGACGCCATCCGCGCCCTACCCAAGGGCAAGGTTCTGCTGCTGGCCACCGGCATCCGGGTCGCCATGCTCAACCTCAAGCCCTGGTACAAGGAGCCCTCCGCCAAGGTGGTCGGCCCGGCTTCCGCGCGCGCCACGAAGGCCATCACCGAGCGTGCCCTCGCGAAGAGCATCGGCCAGGACGATCTTGGACTGTCGGCATGAGCGCGCCCACACCACAGCAGGGGCGGTTGGCCCACGCTCCCGTCGTCCTGCGCGGTGGGCGGTGGTGGCTTGACGGCGGGGCAGGCTCGGTTCCCGCCTCCGATCCCGCCTTCACCGCCGTCCTGGACGACTTCGCGCTGTCGATGGCCGCTGCCGACCAGGCAGTCGCCGACCTCCTCATCCGGCAGGACGAGGCGTCCTGCGTTGATCCCGGAGGCCGGCGGTGAACCCGCTGATGAGTGCCGAGCAGGCGGTCCTCGGTGCCGCACTCCTCGACCCTGAGCAGCTCACGCACCTGGAGTGGCTCGCTGCGGACCACTTCTATCGGCCGGTCCACCAGGCGCTGTTCGCCGCGCTCCGCAAGCTGCGCGACGACGGGCATCCCGCGCTCTCGGCCGATGGTCCGTTGCCGCTGTCGTGGGTGACCGACGCGGTCGAGGAGGCCGGACAGCACGTGCGCGGGCTGACCGCGGCGTACGCCCACACCCTGATCCAGGCGTGTCCCCGAACCGAGCACGCCCCGGTGTACGGACGCATGGTGCTGGAGGGGGCGATTCACCGCACCGTCGCCCAGCACGCGATCCGTCTCCACCAGGCGGCTCGGGCCGACGCCGTCCAGGGCGAGGTCGAGGGAGCCTTGCGCACGGCGGACGTCTTGACCGGCGTACTCACCGACCATGCGCGACGCTGGGGAACCGATCCTCGACCGGTCCCACCCACCGCTGGGCCCATTGCCGCCACGGACATCCCGCCTCCGGGGCAGAGCGGCCAAGTCGCCGAGGACGAGCGGTTCCTCCTGGCCGTCCTCGCCGGACAGCCGGGGGCCATGGGCGAGGTGGTGGCCTGGCTGCGGCCGGGAGACTTCGCCGACCCGACCCACGGGCAGCTCTACCGGTGCCTGGGCGCGCTGCACCACCGGGGCGAACCCATCGACCGGATCACCCTGCTCTGGGAGGCCCAGCGACGCGGCCTGCTGGCCGACGGCACAGTGTCGAGCGAGCAGCTGACCGCCGTCTGCGAAGGCATGGTCCCCGGAAGCGCTGACTGGTTCGGACAGCGGGTGATGCGCTCCTCCGTCACCCGCACCGCCACCGCCTCCGCGCGAGCCATCCGGACCTTGGCCCAGGACGAGGTTCTGGGGCCCGGCCGGCTGATCAACCACGCCCTGCACGAACTCGGTCCGCTCGACGAGGTACGTGCCCGCTGGGCCACCGCGAACAGCAGTCCGGCTCCGAAGGCCACGGCATCCGCGCCGTCGGCGGCCGAGCCGCCGCCCGACCGAGTGAAGGCCGCCCGCGCCCGCAGCACACCACGCCCAGGCGCGTCACCCCCAGTCCCGGCCAGCCGTCTCCCCACGCTGTCGACAGCCCGACCACCCTCGCGCGGCCATCCGTGAGACCAGACCCCCTAGCCACCAGCCTCTTCTGCCCCTGGAACTCGCCTTGATCTACCCCATCTCCGCGCCCGCGCCGGACCTACGCGCCTCGGCCCCGAGCCTCGCCGCCCCGTTGATCGGGTCTCTCTGCTCGGGGTACGGCGGCCTCGACCTGGGCGTGCAGTCCGCGCTCGGCGGCACGCTCGCCTGGCACGCCGAGGTCGACCCGAACGCCTCACGCATCCTGGCCCGCCACTGGCCCGGCGTCCCGAACCTGGGCGATATCACCGCCGCCGACTGGCGCACCGTCCCCCGGGCGTGCGTCCTGACGGCCGGCTTCCCCTGTCAAAGACGTCTCGGTCGCCGGCCGCCGGGCCGGTCTCAACGCCCAGACCCGCTCCGGGCTCTGGCTGCACGTCGCACGTGCGGTCGATGCCCTCCGACCCTGCCTGGTTGTGATCGAGAATGTGCGCGGCCTCCTCACCTCCCCCGCCGGTTCCCCTGGCGACGTGGAACCCTGCCCGTGGTGTATGGGAGACACCGCAGGTCAGCCTGCTCTGCGGGCACTCGGTGCCGTACTCGGATCCCTGGCCGACCTCGGGTACGACGCGAAGTGGCTCGTGCTTCGCGCCTCCGACGTCGGGGCCCCGCACCGCCGCGAGCGGATCTTCCTCGCCGCATGGCCCGCCGGGCACCCTGCTGAAGACGCCGACCAGCAACATCGGGAAGAACGGCGGCAGCCAGCATCCATCGAAGCGGAAGAACGGGGGGCACGGTCCGAACCTGGCCGACGAGGTCGAGTGGCTGCTGCTGCCGACCCCGAAGGCGTCGGACGGGATCAAGGGCTCGCCGAACCAGCGGCACGGCAATGGCGACATGACCCTGCCCAGTGCCGCTGCGTCTCTGTTGCCGACCCCGAGGGCCAGCGACACGGGCACCCCGGGCCGCCGCCCCGGGAAGGGATGGCGGCCTCCCTTGTCGGCGGTGGTCCTGCCCCTCTGGGCGGAGGAGACGCCGGAGGCGGGGGCGCGAACCGGCGATGGGGAGCGTACGGATCCGCCATCACCCGATGGGAGAGCCTCACCCGCCCGGCCCCGGCCCCCACGGACGCGGCCGGTCGGCTCCGCGCGGACTTCGTGGAGTGGATGCAGGGCCTCGACGCCGGCTGGGTCACCGCGACTCCGGAGCTCGGCCGTCCAGCCCAGCTCACCGCGCTCGGCAACGGCGTCGTCCCACAACAGGCTTCGCGCGCCTTGCAGTTGCTGGCACCACCCTTCCCCCGCTGTCCCCGCTGCGCCGACCGATAGCACTCCACTACCGCTTTCTTCCGGCCGGACCAAACCGCTGATTCTCCGGATCCTCTCGGCCATGTCGCCGTCTCACAGATGGAGCACACCCCCATGGCCGACACCAGCCCGACCTCCCCCGGCCCCGAGCCGTACCGCGTCCCCGACGCAGACCTCGACGACCTCGCCAGCACCCTCGCCAAGACCATGGCCGAGGTCAGGCAGCACGGCGTCATCCTCGACCGCCTCGGCTCCGAGCCCGACCCCGGCGCCATCCAGCCGCCGGACGGCGCTCCGGAAGCCGAGGCGGCTGACGGGAAGAAGCCCGACGGCCCCGCCTCGGTGTTCATCCTCGCCCTGGGCGGCAAGGAATACGCCGTCGAACTCGCTGCCCTCAGCAACTGGGTGAACTACCTCTTCCTGCCGGTGTACGGCCGGGAGATCAGCACGAGCCGTCCCTGGTGCGCGCACTGGCACGAACACCCCGAGGCCGTCGCCCGGCTCCACGCACTCTGGCTCGCCTGGCAGCAGTTCACTGACACGGAGGCCGGCTTGTCCGGCCCCTCGACCTGGCACCGCGACCACCTGGACCAAACCCTGGCGCACCTGCGTGCGCCCGACGGACCGTTCGCGGCCTGCACGACCAGCGCAACTCGCCCCAATCACCGGGTGCTGGCCACCCCGGCGCCCGAGCAGGCAGGGGTGGCGGCGTGAACGACATTCTCGACTTCGGCCTCGACGATCTCTCGCCGGTCGACGACGACTCCGAGGAAGCGATGGAGGCTCTCTGGGCTGGCGACTTGACGGTGCGGAGCTGACGGCCACGGCCGACTCCGCAGTCGAGCGCCTCGGCGGTGAACTGCCCGAGTCCGGTGTAGTTGTCCTCGGGGACCTAGCGTCGGCACTTCTGCGCGGCGGCGACGTAGACCGCGGGGCCTACGTCGCGCACCAGTTCGCTGCAGCGGCGGAGTCGAAGCCCAACACCATGGGCCGTCAGCGGGCGCAGGCCATCGCTGCCGGGCTCCCCGACGCCGAGCATGACCTGGCCAGCCACCTTCTGACGTTCGCGACAATCTGAAGCGTCCAAGCGCACAGGCTCGGTGAGAGCGAGACGCTGAGGTGGTGGCCTCTACTGCGGGCGCGTCTCGTCGACGACCCAGGACAGGTACGCCTCCGAGCCCCCCGTCAGGGGCAGCGTGACCCACTGGGGAACGTCGTACGGGTGCCTCTCGTGCAGCCATGCCTCCAGCGCGGGGAGGCGATCCGACGACGTCATGTAGGAGATCCGCCACTCCTGAGCCGCCTCGACCTTCCCCTGCCACCAGTAGAAGGCGGTGATGGGCGCATCGATGTGAACGCCCGCTGCCAGTTTGCTCTCAACAGCGCCTCTGGCGAGGGCCTTCGCCTGCTCCTCGTCGTCACTCGTCGTCTGCGCGATAACGATCTCGGGGTCCATGCGGCTACCTCTCCAGCTCGGGTACCGAGACCCTACCCATGTGTTCGACGCAAGCCGGCGGGTGGTAGCCGGCGGCAGACCGCGCAAACGCACTGATTACTTCCGAAGCACCCGTGACCCGCGAAAGGAGCGCCTCCTTGACATCACTGTGAAGGCGCAGCAGGTCGGCCTTGACCACCTGGTGAGCGTTGCCGCCCTGCCCTTCCTGTACTCCCTCGCCACCGGCATGGAAACGCGACCGCGCCGCCGCCGACGCCGCCCTGCCCCACCACAACAGCCGCACCGAACGCCAACTGCAAGATCAAACTGCTCAAGCGTCAACGGTGCGGCCGCGCCAGCCACTCCCTCCTGCGCCGACTCATCCTGCTCAACTGACAGCCATCCGCAGCGATCAACGCCTACGAAAATCTTGGAAGACTCGGCTCTTACACAGACCCACCAGCCTCGCTCAGCCAAGCATCGAAGGCCGCTGAACGACGTTCGGGGGGTGAGGTGTCAGAATCCTCGCGCCGCAAGGACCGTGTTCCAGGTGACGAACTGATCACCCGTTGCAACAGACTTGGCATATGATCAGTCACCGTGCGCCCGGAAGGAAGACCGCTCTGGCGGTGAGAGACTTCCACACCCCCCACTGCGTTGTTTGACCATCCATGAACGACTAAGCACAGTCGACTCTTAGCCAGCCCAGGAGACAGTGTTCGGTGGAAGCCTTCGGCCAATTGAGCGAGCAGGACCGCTCCCAGGCAATCCAAATATTGCGTCGGCGACTCGTTCCGCGGGATCTGCGGGCGGTGATCGAGGATCTCGAGAGCGGAGGGAGATCTCGCTCCAGGAAGTCGGTGGAGTGGATCATCGCGGCGGTCGAGCACGAATCCGGAAGGGCGCGGTCAAAGCTTCCCGAGGGGGAGCTTGCCGACTTCCTGGTCGATAGGTCCGGCTTCGGTCTTCTTGAGTCCAGGACGCTACGGGAAAGGCTTGCGCTTTCCGCATCGGAGGACGAGCTGGAGACGCTGCACGACTACCGAGGTGCCGAACGCAGCCGTGGTGGGAGCAGAGCCAAAGCCAAGAAGATCGCGGAGCGCACGTGGAAGCCCGGTAAGAGCTGGCCTCGCCACTTCGCACGAGTCCTCGACATCCCGCCTGCCTTTGCTGGCCTGCCGGGAAGTACACGGGAGCCGGACACGCTGGAAGTTGCCCCCTTCGTACCTCTCCGAGAGCTGGAGGACTTCCAACAGGACCTCAAGGAGCAGGTGATCGAGGTGCTCTCCGGGGCACCGGGCACCAACCGTGGTGTTCTGACCCTGCCCACAGGAGCCGGCAAGACCAGGACCGCGGTGGAGAGCCTCATCGAGTGGCGCATCTCCCAGTCACGCCGTCAGACCGTTCTCTGGATCGCCCAGAGTGAGGAGCTGTGCGAGCAGGCGGTCCAGGCGTTCCGTGAGGTGTGGACCGACTTGGGGCACCGCAATGACCAGGTACGGCACACGATGGAGATTGCCCGACTGTGGGGAAGCGGCGTCTCGGTGCCGAGCGACCCCGACATCGTGGTGGCCAGCATCCAGAAGCTTGACGCGGTCCTTCGAGGCACCAATGACGACACGCAACAGGAACTCGAACTGCTGCGCGAGGACCTGGGTGCGGTAGTTGTGGACGAGGCGCACCGAATGCTGGCCCCCAGCTACAACAGGGTCTTGCGCTTCCTGGGGATCGAACTCGGACAGAAAGCCCCGGTTCCCGTCATCGGGCTGACAGCCACGCCCTTCCGGAGGGTCGACGCCGAGACTCGCCAGCTGGCGGAGAGGTTTCACAGCAAGCTTCTCAGCTCCCGCTCCTTGGGGGGCGACATCGTGTCCGAGCTCCGTCGGCGAGACGTCCTGTCACGGCCTGAGCACAAGGTGCTCTCCTATGCCGGTCCTGGGTTCCGGATGGACGACGTCGAAAGCCACCGTGCGCACTTCGAGCAGTTCAAGGACTTCCACCCTGACTTCCTCCGTAAGATCGGTGAATCGGACGCGAGAAACCGTGCCCTGCTCGAGCAACTGCTCGAACTACCGCCGGACTGCCCGACGCTGTTCTTCGGCTGCACCGTGGAACACTCCATAGCAATGGCGGTTCTGCTGCGACGCGCCGGCCGGGCCGCGGAGGTCGTCACCTCCAATACGCGCAGTGCGACGCGGCGCGCGCTCATCGAACAGTTCCGCGACAAGCGCCTGTCCGTTCTCTGCAACTACGGCGTCCTCACGACCGGCTTCGACGCTCCGGCGGTACGAGCCCTGGTAGTCGGTCGTCCCACCACCAGCCCGGTCCTGTACGAGCAGATGATCGGTCGGGGCATGCGCGGACCGCGATTCGGTGGAACGAAGAGCTGCCTGGTCGTGGACATCGAGGACAACATCCGTTTCAGCGGACAGCTCGCGTACGAGCGGTACTCCGGCTACTGGTCGAGCAACCAGCGCCGCACGTAGTCCGACGCCACACCGCTTCTGCGTCGGCTGTCCGCCAGCCCACGCAGAAGCGGTCGGTGATCGACCGAACCGCTCAGCAGGTCAGGGTAGGTTCTCAGCGAGAAGAAGGCGGTCCAACCTCTGGTTGCGGTGCTCACAAGAGGTCTCCGACGCCAGGAGACACGAGTAGCAGGCGACTCCCTCCGCCCCCACCGACGGCGCCTCCTGGCACAACGGGTCGTTCGAACAGCTCTCAACGTCTCCTAGAGCGTGCGAAAGAACGTGCTCGAACCGGTTAACGAGGGCGACCAGCCCTCCGAGGGTGCCGTCTCCTCCGGGTTGGACCGTGTAGAGGAGGAGTCCACTGCCCGTGACCCTGCCGTCCTGCACGCTGAGATAGACGCGCTCACGGATCGCTGCGGACGAGTACCCGGAGTCCACCGAGAGCGACCTCAGGAGACGGTGGGAAAGGGTATGCCACCAGACGTGTGCGGGGTGGAGTGACGGGTCACCGTCCGGATCACTCCTGTACCGATCGTTCCACTGGTCGGCCCGGCTGCCCGCAAGGGTGAGCGAGTCGCCGGCAAGATCGATGAAGACGCCCTCACCGAAGAGCTCGATGCCCGGGTACCAGGTGGTGCCGTTCCAGTCGAAAGCGGTGGACATCTTCTGGGCCTTCTGCGGGTCCAGCCGCTGGTAACCGGTCTGGACCATGACCATGCGGAGACGGCTGACAGGTGCGACGCGCAGCCTGTGCCGGCGGACGGGTCCCTGCACGAGGCGCACATCGTCCTGGCGAACCTCGAACAACGGAGGAGAGCCGGGATATGGATGTGGAACTGCCGGAACGCCAGAGGTCGCCGCCTGGCGAAGGCGGTCGAGTTCGTCGTCACGTAGCGACGACGAACCTGTGTTACCAGTCCCCAGTAGTCCGTCGAACGCCTTGCTGATCTCGGACCAGTTCGTCTGTTTCAGGTACTCGATCGCACCCCGGGCAAGCCCGACCTGCTCGGCCTCTTCCATAAGAGCGACCTGGTCCAGGAGACCGCGGCGATGGAGTGCACCGACTGCTCCCAAAAGGGACGGGTCGTTCAGGATGTCGTGAAGCCGGGTCGGCATATCCATGATCGTCAGTGCGCTCTGGAGCAGGTTGAGCCGTAGGTTGGCAGCTCCTCGCTGGACGATGCGCGCCTTCTGAACGCACCGCGCCGTTGTCGGCGCCGGACGCCCCCCGTGCTCCACGATGCGGCCACTACAGCGCCAGGACTTCGCGTACGCTTGGCCGAAGTTCGCGGTCGCGTGGCAACGGGGACACTCGATGCGGACGAGTCGGAGGGCGCGGCCACCTCCGTGCCAGAGGTAGTGCTTCGTGCCACAGTCTCCCCCCTCGTGTACGAGTCTGTGCCAATGCACCTCGTCCAGGTGACCGTTCTCGCATGCCTGCACGAAGCGGATCGCCTCACGCCCCGCCTTCTCCCGGCGCTGCGGAGCCGACACCGATGGGCACTCCGGGCACCCGTTTCCCGTCTCGTACAGAACCTGGTGCGGTCGGTGCTGTGTGCACAGGGACCAGAACGGAAAAGCGTGTGTGGGGTAGATCGTTCTGTCCGAGGGAAGTCCCAGTTCGGCGTTGGTTGGCACACGAGCGATTCGTGCACCGTCCAGCTCGAGTCGTGAGAGCCGTTTGTCTACGATCTCGAAGTCCTGGGGGTTACGGCCAATCTTGTTGAAAAGCGTGTCCACCGACTTGAGTACGACCGGCCCGGATCCTGTCTCGAGAATGCTTCCAGGGCCGAGGGTGATGACGAACTGGGAGGGGCGGGCCTCCTGGTAGGGACGGCTCACGGTTTATCCCCTTCCTTCGATCGTGGTGGTGGCCTCCACCTCTCGCAGAGAGTTTGGCGCGTTTTCATAAGCCTCATCCATGTTCGCGACAAGATGCGCGAGATCGCCTAGGACGACCGGGCGAGAGGCCGGACGTGTGACCGTCGACTCGTGGTACAGCAAGACATCACCGACACGGTCTGCGATCTCCCGCCAATGCTCCAACTCCGAGCGAGCATGGTTCTCCGTCTCCGATGACGGTGGACGACGGAGCGACGGCTGCTGGGCAGCACGTTGCTCGAGGATGCCGGGGAGCAGGTCCACCTCGGGGTCCGTGTGGGCGTCGCTCATCTCGTGGGCACGGCAGAACCAACCCCCGTTACTGAGCCGCTGTTGGATCCGCCACCGCTCGTCGACCGCCACGGAACCCGTCACGGTCGGAATCCTCGCCGCCTGGCGGAGAACACTGACCATCACCGGGCCAAGGGCCCTGTCCCTCGCCCGGGGCGCGAAGGGGTTGACGGTGACAGGCTCGACGTGGCGGTAGAGCGTGGCGTGGTAGCCGGTGAAGTACTCGTAGTGGCTGAGGTCCCGCGGGCGCGAGGCCCGGTAGAAGGTGACGACGAGCCCGCCGACACCGCGGCCCACACGGCCGGTGGCCTGGATGTAGGAGGACGTGGTCTTCGGCTGCCCGTGTACGACCATGAGTCCGAGTCTGTCCACGTCGACACCGGTACCGAACATGGAGGTGGCGACGACCGCGTTCGCTGGTTCCCGGCCGGGCTCCAGTCGGACTCCCAGCTCCTCGAGCATGCCCGGGAGCCGCAGGGAGCTGGTGCGGCTGGACAACTCCATCGGTTCCTGCTCGTCCAGAGTGCGAGGTGTCGTGGCGACGCTCCCGAGACGTTGGGGAATGTCCTGACGGGCCAGTGCCACGGCTCCGGCGAGTTCGCGGATAGCGTTGAAGTAGCCCACCAGCGTCCAGAACGGGTCCAACTCCGCTTGTACGACGCCAGCCTCGAGTCGGTCGCGGGGTGTCTGGAGTAGACGCGACCACATCCGGACGATGGGTGTCTGTGCTCCTCGTCCGGGGGCGACCACCCCGACGTACAGACGACCCGCCTCCTGCGCGTCGAGGGGGTGCGAGGAACCGGTCGAGGAGAAGAACGTCTCCTCAGCACGGAGGCCCTGAGGAGGGAAGACCTCCAGGCTCCGGTCGAACAGCGAACGGACCTGCTCCTCCGCCCTCCGGACGGTCGCGGTGGAGGCGACGTACTTCGGCCTGACAGTGTTCTCGCCGTCATGCACCGTGGAGAGTAGGTCGATGCCAGCCTCGTAGAGACCGACCATGCTGCCCAGAGGGCCTTCGATGAGATGCAGTTCGTCCTGCAACACGAGGTCGGGTGGGCGGAATCCACCGACGGGAACGTCGTCCCCAGACGTCACCGCCTCACGGGCGTTTCGTGGGAGTGTCGCCGGCCCTGCCGGAGGTGCCCAGTCCCGGTAGTAGCCCAGGTGTTCGTTGAGCCTGTCGACGTTGCCGAACAACGCACCGGCTCTCGGTTCGAACGCCAGGCGGGCGAACTTGTCCACCGTCGCCACGACCATCGACGGGCACCTGGCATAGACTTGGTCGTCCACTGTCCACGCCGGGACAGGGCAGTGCGTCGAAGAGCCGTCGCCCCGGTCGAAGGCCGGCGGCACAGGCCAGGCACCGACCTCGGTCGCCTCGGACCAAGCCAGGTCGGAGTTGAGCTGGCACTTCGGGTTCGGGCAGAAGATCTCGAACTCGACGGGCTTCTCGCTTCGTTGCCTGCCCCACTCAACTGTCCGCACGAAGTACCCTGGCCGGCTCGCGCGGGCGGAGACGAGCCAGGACCTGGAACCGAGCAGACGACGTGCATGCCCGTTGAACCATTTGTCGACGCTCTGGTCGGACACGTCCGCAGTGACACTGAACCGAACGGAAACGGTCGCGTACGACGGATCCGGATGACGGGTGACCGTGATCGCGGTCACGTCGAACGGCTCTTCCGACAGCTGCGGCGCCGCGTCCGGGCCCAGAGCTGGGTCCGGGTCGCCCACCACGAAGTGCAGCACACCCCTGTCGCCCTCGCGCAGGCCCTCCGGGGGGATCGCCAGTGTCGACCTACAGGCCGGACAGTTCAGGATCTGCGCCGGGTCACCTTCGCCTTCTTCCCCCTCCAGGATCGAGATGGCTCCGTGGGCCGTGATGATCCTGTTGTTCGCGTCACGGTATTCGAGGTCCTGCAGGTTGTTCGGGGTCACGTTGCCGCCCACCCACAGTCCGACCGAGAACCTGGTGGAGCCCCACGGCGCGTCACCGAGATCCTCCCACCCGGACGGCCGCCAGCCACGCTGTCCGGGCAACCCGCTGACCCTGAGGAGCTCGCACGCCGTCACCATCGCGAGCGCCCTCCTGTACTGCTGAATCGTGAGGAGCCGAAGTGTGTACCGGGAAAGGACGGTCACTCCTGCTCCTCCCCCGTGCTCCTGCCCTCGCTGGGCACGAAGCCGCCGAAGCGCGAGGGTGAACGCAGCGAGTCCGAGGTAAGCCTCGGTCTTGCCTCCACCGGTCGGGAACCAGAGCAGGTCACACACGTCCCGGTCCTCGTGGGCGTCGTCGACGATTCCCCGAAGGTTGACCAGCTGGAACGCGAGTTGGAACGGCCACCAGCGGTTGACCCTCCCCTTGGTCCACTGCGACTGGACGGCAATCGCCTGGTTGGCGAAGCAGAACGCGAGTAGGGCGTCGCGGTCCCCTGCCAACAGCTCGATCCCGTCGCGGATCCGATCCAGCGCGCGTCGGCACCCGGAGAGGTGTCGTTGGGCCGGCGTACCTGGCGCATGGGCTTCAACGCTGCGGGCCTGGCCCTCGATCCAGCGTTCGTAGGCGTCCGCGAGCGGCTCCAACCTCAGGCGGAGTACGGCACCATCCGTGATCTGGGCCAGTTCCACCGGGTCCAGCTCAGGTGGTTCTCCCGCGTCGGCCGGCCAGCCCTTGTCCGGAGCGTTGACGGGAACCACAGGAACGAACTCGGACCGGACGTCGGCCGGTTCGAACTCGGCCACCGTCCCGTCGTCGAACAGGTGACGCCCGTCGGACCACCTGAACGGGGGCCTGGTTCCTTCCAACCCTCCCGGATGCGGGCGCTCCGGGTCGACCCGGCGCCAGACGGCGGAGCAGAGGTGCCCCCGGGCGAGGACGGGACGGTCCTCGTAGAGCAGCGCCAGGCTCTCGTCCTCCTCGTCCTGCGCCAAGTGCTGGTGTTCCAGTGGAACCAGCTCGGCTCCGTCCCGGCAACGCAGACGTACCTGCGGCTGGAACACGTGGTCCGACGGGGAGAGGCGGTCTGATTCCACAGCGCTCTGGTTGACCATGAACACCGAGATCTTCCATACGCCGCCGGAGTCCCTTCGGCTACGGACCCTCGCCACAATCCCTGCATCCGCGGGGTCGCTCAGCGTGTTGTCGACGGAACAGTCCACGTCGCGCCAGACAGCACCGTGTGGCTCCCGGCTCCATTCCCCGTTGGTCTCCTTGCGGTACCTGGCCCACGTACAGCAGATGTCGAGGCGTGGCCTGTCAGGGGCGCTGACCGCCAGGGACAGGCCAATCGACGACGGCCTGGCGCGAGGGTCGAGTGCCAGCGACGGAAAGCCCGCGGCGGCGGGCTGATGTCCTGACACGGACTCGCCTGGATCAAGATCGTCATCACCGCCCGACACCTCGTCGCCGACAAGCTCTTGGTCCGAGTCGACCTCGACCGAAGGAGATGAGAACGGAGCGAGGACACCGACGATGTACTCGTCAAGCGGATCCTCGTCGCCCCCCAGCCTCTCGATCGGCCCTCCCCGGGGGCCAAGGATCTCAGCTACGAGATCCTCGACAAGGTGGTCTCGCTCACTCATCGGGGTGCTCCTTCTCGCTTCGTTCCTCTTGGGGGGACCCAAGCACGAACGCGGCTGCACCGAGTTCGTCCGGCTGCTCGGTCTGGTCCGCAAGCCGCAACGTGCATCCGAGGAGAGAAGCCGTCACGGCCTGCCGCTGGGCCTGCCAGCTGGTGAACGCCTCGTTCGCGGAGGTGCTCAGGTCGTTCGAGCTGAACAGCGTCCGAAGATCGCGTCCTGCCAAGACACCCCCTGACGATCAACTGGGGACAATGTATGTCACCTTGACGGTCGTGTGGCAGGCCCACGTCCAGGCAACGCGGTGTACGTCCGCAACTCCACTTGGTTCAGGCCCCGTTCTTGCGTCTACACCGACGAGCTCCCTCGCAGAGGCAGGCCGACAACGCGGCATAGCCGTATCCTCCGGTCGATTGTCCGACTGTTGACGTTGGGGAGGACGGGGAGGCGAATGAGGGACCTGAAACTTGTTCCGACTGGATGCCGATGGCCGGGACGTCGAGCCGCGCGGCTCGACGGTGGCTCTGGAGGTGGAGCTTCAGCACCGTATCGAGGCCAGCATGAAAGCCATGCTCGGCACCCGCTTCCTCGCCTCCGAGTATCCGACGGGGCCTTGGCACCTGGGTGCGCGCGATGGGCTCAGGCAGTTCACGAATATGCAGTAGAGGCCCCAACCACCAGGGCGGTTTCTAGGGGTTGTCGCAACACGTGGTCGTGTTGATCAGGCCGCGAGCAGTTTATGCAGGCGCTCGGCTGGGGTCTCCCAGTCGAGCGTTTTGCGTGGGCGGCCGTTGAGTTCGGCGGCGAGGTGCTCGCGTTCGTGGGCCGAGAGGTCGGTGCCTTTCGGGAAGTGCTAACGGAGCAGGCCGTTGGTGTTTTCGTTGGAGCCGCGTTGCCAGGGGCTGGCAGGGTCGCAGAAGTAGACCGGGATGCCGGTGTCGATGGTGAACGCGCCGTGGCTGGCCATTTCCGAGCCCTGGTCTCAGGTCAGGGAGCGCCGGAGGTGTGACGGCAGGGTCTGGACAGTGGTGACCAGTGCGTCCCGGACGCTTTCGGCGCTGTGGTCGCCGGGCAGGTGCAGCAGCATGACGTAGCGGGTCGCGCGTTCGACCAGGGTGCCGATGGCCGACTTCCCGTCCTTGCCGATGATGAGGTCGCCCTTCCAGTGCCCGGGGACCGCCCGGTCCTCGGCTTCGGCCGGGCGCTCGCTGATCATGACCATCGGGGTGGCGAATCTGGGCTGGCGCTGCTGGGCCTGGCGGCGGGGTCTGCGCCGGGCGCGGCCGGTGCGCAGGGCTCGGGCCAGCTCGCGGCGTAGTTCCCCGCGCCCCTGAACGTAGAGGGCCTGGTAGACCGTCTCGTGGACCACGTGCATCTCCGGCCGGTCGGGAAACTGTGTCCGCAGAGCCTGGCAGATCTGCTCCGAGCTCCACCGAAGGTCCAGGCGGTTCTGGATGTAGCCCCTCAGCTCCGGGTTCTGGCCGATCCTGCTGGGCTTGGGGCGGGGCCGGCGAACCTGGGCCCGGGCGTGGGCGGCGTGCGAGCGGTACTGGCCGTTGCCCGGGTGCCGGTTGCGGCGGATATCGCGGCTGATCGTGGACGGGCTGCGGCCCAGCTCCGCGGCGATAGCCCGGACCGTGGCCTTCTCCCGCAGCCGGTCGGCTATGTGGATGCGGTCGGCCTCGCCCAGGTAGCGGGACGGACCCGACGAAGGCGGCACCTCCCGGTAGATCGGAGGCGCCGCCTTCTCGCGGCCTTCGTGGGCGTGGCGGCCGTTGCGCCACTTCTTGCCGGTCCGGACATCGATACCGACGATCCGGCAGGCTTCCTTGCTGTTGTAGCCCTGCTGCCATGAGCTGGAAGTATGCCGCACGCTCAGCGGTCAGCCTCTTCCGTCCCTGCGGCTTCCGGTCCTTGCGGATCTCGAAGTCCATCGCACCCCTTGAGCTGGGGTGTTGCAAAAACCGCTAGAACCCAAGCAGGTCGGAGGCGCTTTCTGATCTAAAGTCGCCGGTGGTGACGGGCGAGTCGGGCTGTACACCGGGTTCTGTCGCCCAACCAAGGACAAGAGCACCAATCTCGGCCGATCAGGTAGCGCGATTCACCGCTTGACCTTCCAGCCATGCCTCTACCTCCGGCCAGCGGTAGCGCAAATAGCGGCCGACCTTGTGGGCTCGCGGCCCCTGGTGTCGGTGATTCCATATGTAGACCGTATTCAGAGGTATGCCCAGGAAGTCGGCCAGCTCCTCCGCGCTCATCAGGGGACAACGGTCCCCTGCGCCACTGGCGGCTTCTTCCGCACGGGCAGTGGTTCGACGCATGGGCACTCCAAAACGGTTCGAAGCAGGCAGGAAAGAACCACGTGAGCGGACCCCGCTGTGGTGGTGAGCGGAACGTTTGCATTGAATTACGGCCGAACCAAACAGAGGGCCTTTCGACGAAACGCCTACGAGTCTTGCGAACTCTCGAAGGACACAGGCGAATCTTCGCTGAGGGTTCGTCGAGCCCTCGTCGAACCCTCAGCGAGCATTCGTCTAGGTGAAATCTTCTCTACCACCCTGCGCCCTTTGTCGCGAAGACCCCAAGAATGCATTTGACATCTTCAGCTCTCCTGGATCAAGATCCAATTCCCACAGGGCGCTGTGAACGGGCAGACAATCTCGCCGTCGACGCTGGCCCTGATTCAAAAGAGTCCACAAATGGACTCAAGGGGCCGTTGGAAACTAGGAGTTGAGTCGATGCCGTACGACCGCTGGCACAAGTCGCGCCCGAAAGACGGGGAGTCGCCCTGCAAGGAACACGGCAAAGTTCCGACGCGGGATCACGGGACGGGGAAGCGGTGGCAGGCTCGATGGCGCAACCGGGAAGATGTCCAGCAGACGGAGCTGTTCCGCACCGAGGTCGAAGCCCGCAGGCATGAGACCAAGATGCGGTCCGGAGTGGACGACGGTTCATATGTCAACCCTCGCGCCGGAGAGGTCAGGGTCGGCGAACTCGCCCTTACGTGGCTCAAGGGGCACGAACACAAGAATCCACGAACTTACCGACGCCACAAGGAGCGAATTTTCCTGCACGTCGTTCCTACCACAGTCGGGAAAATGCGCGTAAAGGACGTGAACGCCTCATCTTTGCTGGACTGGCTGCACGACCGTCGCAGGCTGCTCGAAAGTTCCACACTGCGCCTGGTCTTCGACAACCTTCGGGCTGTCTTTGACCTGGCCGTGGACGACAGCCTGATACACAAAAATCCGTGCCTCGCCAAATCGGTGCAGGACGCCAAGCCGAAGCGAGGAGGTGGCGGCCGGGCAGAGCTGACCCTGACATGGGAGGACACCGAGAAGATCCGTGCCGAACTTCCCGACCGCTACAAAGCGCTCGTCGACTGTGGTCGCGGCCTGGGTCTTCGGCAAGGAGAGATATTCGGCCTGTCACCAGAAGATATCGACTGGGCACATCCGGACGGCGCCATGGTCCACGTGCAACGGCAGGTAGTCCACGACGGCTCGTTCCTCGTATACGCCCTCCCCAAGGGCGGAGACGACGAGGACCCGAAGGACCGGTGGGTTGAGCTGACCGACGACGTGGCCATCCCCCTGCGCGAGCACATGCAGAAGTACCCGCCGGTCGAGGTGACCCGACCGTGGGGCAGCAAAGGCGGCGACCCGGTCACGGTGCGGCTGATCTTCTACACCCGGGAGAAGACCGCCATTCAGTCGAATTGGTTCAACTCCTACCGCTGGAAGCCCGCCCTGGCGTCGGCCGGCCTCATCAAGCCCCTTGAATCCAACGCGAAGGGACGACGTTGGGAGAAGTCCCGCGACGTGATGATGCACGCGCTCCGACACCTGTACGCGTCGATGATGATCAGCGGCGGTGTAGACGTGTACACGCTCGCGGACCGACTCGGACACGCCGATCCCGCGTTCACCCTGCGTAAGTACGTGCACCGGGTCGCGGGAGCCGGTTCCAAGGTCCGCATCGCGGTCCGGAGCGCCTACACCCGGGCCGCGTGACTCCTGCACCGTTCGGCTTGTGCAACAACCGTGCAAGACGATCTTCAAGGAGGGTTGTTTTCGCAGGTCAGAAGCTTTGTCCATGAGTTCCGGGACATCTGAAAGCACTAGGGAAAGTCGACGTGAATCCCTCCTGGCCTGTACTCGTGCAAGCCAGAAGGGGATTCCGCCGAAGGACCGACGACAAAGCCGTCGCCGCCTACGGGCTAGACGACGCCACCATCACCGCTCGGCACTCCCGGGCCCTGGAGCGGGCGGACGTCCTCGCGGCCCGTCTCATCGACGCTCGCGGTGGTCTGCCGCTCGACCAGATCAGCGGGCCGGACTTTCCTGGGACTTCCCGCCGCATCAGCCAGCACGAGCGTGAAAGAACCGAAAGAACATTCACGCAGGTCGACGGCCTACGGCAGACAGACGCCACAGGTGGAAAGATCTCGGCCCACTCTGACGACAAGGGCGAAGAAGGTACCAGGACGTCTTCCCGCTATCCGAGAGCGTCGCGGTGGGCATCGGTATCGGTCGCCGCCAGCACCGCGATCCGAGTCCGGGTGGGATCGAGCACGGCGAAAGCCAGGTCCGAGGTGTCGTGGTGGAACCAGTCCGTGAACGCCATGAACCGCAACCACCGGTGACCCGCCGCGCGCCGCACCGCTTCCAAGAGGGGTAGACCGGTGGGCAGCCCCATGAGCGCGTAGAGACTCTCCCAGGCATACAGCCTCGCGTACGCACCGCCCTGCCCCTGGCCGTTCACTCCGCCGAGGTACGAAGCCGAGAACAGTTCGTTGAGCACATCGTCGGGTGTTGTCACGCAGGCGAGCGCGCTCCCCGGGCGGCTACCCTCACCCGCCAGACAGCGCAAGGACAGTTCTTTGATGAAGGAGATGCCGAAGTCGCCGGGGCTGAGCGGGCTCGGCAGCGTGAAGAACCGTGCCTCGGGCTCACGGGCCCATCCGCCGGCACGGAACGGTCGGGCGGCCGCGTTCGCCCGACCGTCGTCTCGAGCATCCCTGGCACCGCAGCCGGCGACCGCACCGCCGTCAGTCGAGGGAGCCTCGGGGAAACGCGACCGGAGCTGCTTCGCGGTCTTGACCGACCCCAGTCCCCGGACGCGGACGGCGAACCGGTGCTCGATGTCCAGCCGCGTCCTGGGCAGCCGAGCCAGTGGGTGCCCCAGCTCACGCAGCCTGTCGGCGTACGCCTCCAGAGAACGACGACCACCCCCTGAACCGATCAGTGCCAGCTCTCCGAGAAGACAGGCCCGTAGCTCGACTGCCGGACCCGGAACCCCGTCCGGCAACTCGGCGAACAAGGGCTCAATGTCGCGCAGGTGCTGAGACCTGACCAGCTTCGCAGCCACGGAACGCAGCAATCGATCACCTTCGCCGGGGGACATGCCCCCGTCGGGCAACAGCCGACTCACGAGGTCCGCCGCAAACATCACACAGTCCCGCGAACGCGTGTCGGCGAGGGTCTCGGCGATCCGCACGACGGTCCGCGCCACGGAGGCTCCAGGGGGCCCTTCGCCGACCGTGCACAGCCGCACCGCCGCCTCGTACATTGCTTCCGGTCCGAGCTCGGCCAGATGCTGCGACTCCTCCCGGCCATGCCGATCGGAACAGCTGTCGCCAGGCGTCTCTTGGTTGTGGCTCACGCCCCGAGTCTACGAGCAGGTGATCAAGTAACTTTGCTGATGCACACGTGCCTTCTGGATCAGCTTGACGTGCTCGGGACCCCCGCCGAGGAATTCTGCGAGCTCCTGCGCCAGATAGGTCTTGCCCGGTCCGGGAGGACCGTAGAAGATCACCTGCCGTTCGTCCCAGAGCAGGTCGCGGACCTCGTTCAGCCATGCGAGGTCGTGGACGTTCAGCCTCTTGCGCAACGCCTTGTCAGGCTGAGGGGAGGCCGGATCGCGGCGGGCGACGATGGCCTGAACCCGCATGAACGCGAGGCCGTGGGGGGCGTGGTGGCGCCTCTGGGGCCTGGGGCGCACGGGGTGCGACGCAGGCGGCGACGATGTTGGCGACCGGGTCGGTGATGGAGTCCTTCGTGCCCTTGACGTGGTAGGTGTCGAAGGTGGGCTGGATCGTCTGGAGCAGGCCCTTGGAGGGAATGCCGTTCTGGGCGTTGACGTCCCAGTTGTTCTGCGCCATCGGGTTGCCGGACGACTCGCGCATGATGTTGCGGTGCAGGCCCTCGTAGGTGCCCGGGATGTTCTTGGCGTCCATGACGTCCAGGGCGGTGCGGATCCAGCCGTCGAGGTCGTCGCCGTGCTTCTTCTTGCCGGCCTTGACGATGGCCTCGATCTTGTCGGTCTGGGCCTGCGTCTGCGCGGTGGAGGCCTTGGCCGGCTCGGCGGCGTGTGCCGGGCTCGGGGCGAGGGTGAGGGTGACGGCGGCGGCGCCCGCGGCGGCGAGGGAGGCCACGGCGGACTTGCGGAAGCTGGGGCGGCGCATGAGGGCGTGCACGGGTGTACCTCTCCATTCGGGAACGTGATGGGGAGGCCGACGGGGGGTCGGCGACGCGGTGTCCGCGTTGGACGCGGCTTCGCGTCATCAGGGCCGGTGTCTGGATCACGGACGGGCTCTTCCCGTCCGGTCCCGGCGCTCGGCTCCCCGGTACGCCGAACACACTGCGGAACGCTCCGGCGTCGCGACAAGTGGGTGACCTACTACGCCGCTTCGCAGACCGGCCGTGTGACGGGCCCGGACGGCTGGCGCCCACGCGGCGCGCGGCCGTCCGGCGTCTACTAACCCCGGCCCCGTGTGACGTGCGCCCTGTGCGCGCCCTCACAGAGCCGGTCACCCAACGGTCGCCCCTCGTTACCCTGCGAAGACGGGCATCTCGCTCAATGCAACAACACAGTCACCCTTCGGGGCCGCCGGGGAGGCAGCGTCCCGTACCGGGCGAGGTGGCGCACGAGGACGGTCGTGTCGGGGGTGCGCGACCTCGGCGCGGTGGCCCCCGGCAAGCGCGCCGACCTGCTTGTGCTGAACGCTGACCCCGCTGCGGACATCGGCAACCTGCGCGGCCTCAGCGCGCTGATCCTCGACGGCCACCTCGTCGCCGGCGCACGGGCCCGGCGCGACGGCGTTGACCCGCACCTGGGACTCGGCGAATTCCGCCGCCCACGTACGGGTCAGCGATTCCAGCGCCGCCTTGGTGGGCCGCCGACTGCGGCACGTGGTCGTGGCCGTTGGGCTCGGGGAAGGGAATGGCGCCGACGAGCGAGTGGTGGTCCCCGGTGTCGTGCTGCTGCGCGGCGACGCGGGTGACGGTGCAGGCGGTGTGGTGCATCATGCCTCCACGGCACAGTGATTTTCCGGGTCCGTCCAAGATCTATTCGTTCTCGTTCCATGCCTGTCGGCAATGGATCGGCCGCTAGTCTTGCGGCATGGCCGAGCTGGAGACCCGCGAGCTGGAGTACTTCGTCGCCGTCGCCGAGGAACTGCACTTCGGTCGCGCCGCGGCCTGCCTGGCGATCGCGCAGCCTGCCCTGTCCAAAGCGATCCGGCGCTTGGAATCCCGGCTCGGAGTGAAGCTGCTGGAGCGCTCCAGCAGGCACGTCGCCCTCACCCCCGCCGGCGAAGCACTGCTGCACCATGGCCGGCACGCCCTGAACGCTGTCAGCGCTGCCGCCGAGAAGGCCCGCCGGGCCGGTGATCAGCAAGGCCATCTTCGCCTGGTGATCAAACCCGGCGGTGATGCGAACCTCCTGTCCGGCATCCTGGCCGCTTACGCCGGTCGGCCCGACGCCCGCCAGGTGGACATCCTCTTCGGCGGAGCCACCGACCGCGCCGATTACGTCCGCGACGGCCGCGCCGATGTCGCCCTGCTGTACGCGCCGTTCG
This sequence comes from Streptomyces sp. MH60, assembly GCF_002939385.1. Classification (GTDB taxonomy): domain Bacteria; phylum Actinomycetota; class Actinomycetes; order Streptomycetales; family Streptomycetaceae; genus Streptomyces. The sequence continues at coordinate 113,009 of NZ_MULI01000006.1, forward strand.
ACGACATGACCGGCCTGGACCACGAAACCCTGGCGGTCGAAGGACGTGTCGCGATCCTGCCGCCGGACCACCGGCTCGCCTCTCGCTCAGAGATCACTCTCGCCGACCTCGCCCAGGAGACCCTGCCGCGCTGGAAGGGCGTGGGCTGGACCGGAGCGCCCGAGGCCAGGCCGGGGCCCGAGGTCACGGACGCGGCCGAAGCCCTGCAAATGATCAGGCTGGGACGCACCGTCGCGATCCTGCCGCGCTCGCTGGCCCAGCCCATGCACCCCGACCTCGTCCACCGGCCCGTAACCGATGCCCCCACCAGTGCACTCGTCCTCGCGTGGGCCCAGGACGACCGGCGCAGCCAGGTCGCCTCCTTCGTCGCCGCCGCTGTAGGTGCCGCAGGGGCGACTTGAGGAAGCGGTTGACTCGTACCGGTTCCGCCAGTTCGGCGTCCACCGGAGACTGGGCGGAGGCTTGTAGAGGGGACTTGCACGATGACGAACGACGCCGACCCGGTACTCGACGACCCGGTGGGTCGGTCGCTCGGCGGTCGGCACGCACATCTCGCACGTCGGCTCGGCCGAGCGGCCACCTACCTCGCAGACGTAGCGACCTTCTCCTCCGTGTCCACCGACCCGGACGCGAGGGACTGGGCAGACCTCGCCGAACTGCTCGGTCCCGGCGCCTTCGCCGACATGTTCGACTGCCCGGCCCTCCCTCCGTCGGACTGGGAGCCGGTCTTCAGCCTCGAAGGCCGTCAGATGATCTGGCCCGGGGGCGGCCTCCCCGACCGACCGGGATCCCAGGCCGCCGCCCGCGTGGTCGAACTGGACGCGGACGACGTACCCGAGATGCTCGACCTCGTCGCGCGGACCGAGCCGGGGCCCTTCTGGCCGCGCACCCGCGAACTCGGCGCCTACCTGGGTGTCCGAGTGGGCGGCACCCTGGTGGCGATGGCCGGGGAACGCCTGCGCCCTCCGGGATGGACCGAGATCAGCGCCGTCTGCACCGCCCCCGGCGCCCGCGGCCAAGGTCACGCGGCCCGTCTCGTCGGCACCCTCGCCGCCCGCATCCTGGCCCGCGGCGAACGGCCCTTCCTGCACGTGGCCGAGACGAACACCGGCGCGATCGCGCTGTACGAACGGCTCGGCTTCAAGACCCGCAGGCAGGTGACTTTTCGGGGCTTCCGCACTCCCTGACGTCTGACGATTTCGGCGGTGGCGTTACGGCCGCCCGGCACAGGGGACCCGCCGCCCATGACACTCGTACAGGGCACGCACCGCGCACGCGGCTCCCGCCGGGGACCGGCCGCGAGTATCGGCATCGGTGTCGCGGCGGGCCTGACGGCCGCGGCCGGACTCCTGTTCGGCCGCAAGGTGGCCACGATCAGCAAGGTCGGCAAGGGGCACCCGTTCAAGCACCGCGCACTCGACCTGGCGGCCGGCGCCATGCAGCCGAAGTATCCGCTCGACGCGATGAGCACCTACCTCAACGGCTTCCACATGTACGCCGACGACATGGGACGGCAGGTGGAGGCCACGCACTTCTGCATTCACCTCCAGCACGACCTGCACCAGTGCGTGATCTTCGACCGCAACGCGCCCGACGCCCGTCTGATCGGCATCGAGTACATCATCAGCGAGGAACGATTCCGCGGCCTGCCCGAGGACGAGAAGCGGCTGTGGCACAGCCACCATTACGAGGTCAAGTCCGGCAGCCTCACCGCTCCCGGCATCCCCGACCTGGCCGAGCACGCCTACTTCGAGGACCTCGTGACCACATACGGGAAGACCTTCCACACGTGGCAGTACGACCGCGACGACTTCCCGTACGGCATCCCTCAGCTGATGATGGGCTTCACCGGGGACGGACAGGCGTCGGACGAGATGATCCAGGCCCGCGACGACAGGCTCGGCCTCTCGACCGCCCGCAAACGGGAGAACCGGTCGGACATCCCCATGCCGGAAGTGGCACCCGGCGCCAACGTCTGGGAAAGCGGCCGGACGGTGCAGACCCGCATCGAGGAGAGGGACTTCAAGCGCTGACCCCCGCGTGGAGGAGGGTGGAGGCGATCCCGGGGCCCCGGCGCGGAGACGCTGGAAGGTCACCCGGACGCGCCGCCGAGCGTCGCCTTTCGCCCGTTCGCGCGACGTTCCGGCGCTTTTCATACCGGGCCACGACCGGACCGGTGTGAATTCTTGATTGGGTAAGGATCGCAGGAATCGTTCACTCGACTGCCGCGCATCCGACGGAGTAGGCAGACGTTACTTCGGATATGACCGAGGAAAACGGGGAATTGACGTCGCTTGGCCCATACACCTTCCAGCCCGGCAGACATCACTGTCCGTCACCGAGTGACGGGACTCTGACCAGAGGCGGGCTCCCCGTCCCCCTCCGGGTGACCGAGCCCGTCCTGCAGCGCTTCCTGGACGTCATGACCGAGTTGGAGACCGGCCTCGCCGAGCGGTGGGGCCGTACGCAGGGCTCCTTGACGTACACCCGGGCGGAGTGACCGGCACCTCGTGTACGAAGAACACGCTCACCCCGACATGCCGTACGGCGAAGGTCCGTTCCGCACCACGGGCACCGGGCGGCACCGCGCGTCAGAAGCGGCCTTCCAGGAGACCCTGGTCCCGCCCGAACCCGGTTGGGACCCGGCCGAGGAACTCGCGTTCCTGCTCCAGGACGCGATGGAGCCCCGGGTCGGTGTTCCCCCCGCGACGGACACCTCGGCGCTCGCACCCGTCCCGGGCACACCGCTGAGCAATCTGCAGGAGATCACGGCGGAGCTGCCCCCGTTGAGGGAGTCCCCGACGAGTCACCGCAGGGTCCGCAGAGGGAGAAAGGTGAGCCGGCTGCGCGCCGCGAGCCTGTTCGTCGCCGCGCTCGCCGCGGTCATCGCGGCCTCCGTGTCCCTGTTCGGCGGCATGGTGGCCTATGAACCGTTGCGCCTGGCCGCCGTGACCCGCACCCGCGGCAGCGTCGTGTCCTGGTGGCCGCTGCTGGTCTACGGGCCCTGGCTGGTGGCCTCGCTGGCGGTGCTGCGGTCGGCGCTGCACCAGCGCCGCGCGGTGCACTCCTGGGCCGTCGTCCTGCTGTTCTCGGCCATCGCGATGCTGCTGTGCGTCGCGGAGGCGCCCAGAACCGTCAGCGACGCCGCGGCGGCCGCCCTGCCCGGCCTGGCCTCGCTGGTCTGCTTCCAGCAGGTCGTCCGGCAGATCACGCTCACTCGTCCGCCCCGGCGTGCGGTGCCGCGCCACCGGCAAGGCGCCGTGGTCACTCCGGGTGACGACCCGTCGGGCGAGACGGCCGTCGATCCGGTGTCGCTTCCGCAGCAGCGGCGAAATGTCGTCCGTTCGCCAAGACCCGGCACGGGCCCTGGGAAACGAACCTGACCCGGAGCGGAAAAAAGGTGACCGAAACGGGCTTCCATTCCCTCCGGAGGATGTGCGGAAAAGGGAATGCGGAATTCGTCGGGGATCGCGCCGGGACGGGTTCGGACAGCTCCGGACAGATACGGAAGGCCCGCCGCGGGGGTCAGCCCGCCGTCAGGGTCACGTCCTGTCCCTGCCGGGCGTGGAAGCTCGGGAGCGGCACGATGCCCATGGGGCGCAGCTCCATGAGGGTGGCCTCGACGTGGGCCGCGCCGGGCTTGAACACGACCGTGTCGGGCGTGCCGGTGTTGACCCAGCGGTGCTCCAGGCCGTCGCAGACCGCGCGGGTGCCGCCGACGCCGTACCGGACGGACGGGTCGCTCTGGCTCACGGTGGAGCTGACGTAGACCGGGCCGGTGCCGCCGGTGCAGCGGTAGGTGCCGGAGAGGGTGACGGTGCCGTCGGCGGCGATGCGGCCGGTCGGGTCGACCGTGACCGACTCGGCGACGAGGCGGGCGTCGTGGGGCGCGGCCGTGGCGGCGGGCGCGGCGAGCAGGAGCAGGGCGGCGCCGGCGGCCGTGGCGAGTGCGGTGGACCGTACGGGCATGGGAACCTCCCGGTATTGCGGAACGAGGGGTTCCACTGGTACCGGGCGGTGGGGCCGACGGCGGTGACCGTCACCCCTTCGGTGGCGAGTCCGCGTCGGCCGTCGTGGAACCGTCGCCGACTTGTCCGGGTGTTGTCACGCTTGCCGCCCGGGTCTTGGCGATGACTTCCCGGCGGGCGCACCGTCTGTACATGCGACGGTCCCGACGACGGGACGGTCTCCCGACGTGGAGGTGCGCCATGTGTACCCACCGGCCTTCCTGCCCCGCAGCCGACTCCCTGGAGGCGCGCGTCGTCACCGCGCACACCGTCGCCGCCCATCCGGAGCAGGGGTGGAACCTGCTGTGCGACGGCACGATCGTCTTCGACGACACCGGCGAGCTGCGGCCCGGCGGCCTGGTCGTCGCCCCGCACCGGGTGCCGGGCGCACACCTGGCGATGGCGGCCTGACCGCTTCCGCGCCGCCGGGCGCGGCCGCGTACGGCGGGTCGGCGGAGTCGGCGGCGTCGGCGGGGTCAGTGCTTCTCGGCGACGAACTCGCGCAGCAGGGAGGCGAGCAGCTCGGGCTGGTCCTCGGGGATCAGCGTCCGGGTGTCCTCGACCTCCACCAGCCGCCCCTGCGGGAGGAGTTCGGCCAGGCGCCGACCGTGGGCGCGCGGCATCATCAGGTCCTCGGTCGCCCAGACGACGAGCGCGGGCCGGTCGAACCTCCGCAGTCCCTGGGCGGCTTCGAGCAGTTCGTCGCGGCGGACGTGGGTGCCGTAGTGGCGGAAGTCGCGCCGGATCGCCGGGTCGGTGCGCAGCGGGCGCAGCCAGCCGTCGACGACCGCGTCCGGCACGGGCCGCTTGGTGAGGGCGCCGATGCCGACCGGGAGACGGCGCAGCGGCTTGAGGCCGAGGGTGCGCACCAGCAGGGACACGCCGCCGGGGGCCCGGCAGGCGATGCCGATCAGCTTCCCGGGCAGACCCGGCGGGTAGTTGTCGAACGCCTCGCACGCGACGAGCGCCAGCCGCGCGAGCCGCTCCGGGTGCCGCGCGGCCACCGTCTGGGCCCGTCCGCAGTCGTTCTCGACGAGGGTGACGTCGGTCAGGTCGAGGCGGTCGAGGAACTCGGCGATCAGCTCGATGACCAGGTCGGGGGTGGGTGGCCGGCGCATCGGGCGCCGGTGGGCGCCGTAGGGCAGGGTCGGCGCGAGCACCCGGTGGTCGGTGCGCAGGTCGGCGAGGACCTTGCGCCACACGGTGGAGTCGTGGACGAGACCGTGGAGGAGGACGACGACCGGGCCGTCGCCGCCGGTGTCCTCGTACTCGATGGTTCCCGCGCTCAGTTCGATGTCCGGCATGCCGGAATGGTAGGGGCCGCGGGCGGGTTACGGCAGTACGGCGAACCCGTCCAGTTCCACCAGGGCCCGTTCGTCCCAGAGCCGTACGACCTCCACGACCGCCATCGCCGGGTAGTCGCGGCCGGCCAGCTCGCGCCAGGTGCGGCCCAGTTCGGCGGCGTGGGTGCGGTAGGCGGCGACGTCGGTGGCGTAGACGGTGACGCGGGCAAGGTCGGCGGGGGTGCCGCCGGCGGCGCCCAGGGCGGTGAGGAGGTTGGTGAGGGCCCGCTCGAACTGGGCGGGGAGGGTGTCGCCGGTGACCTTGCCGTCGGGGTCGAGGGCGGTCTGCCCGGCGAGGAACACGACGCGGGTGCCGGTGGCGACGACGGCGTGGGAGAAGCCGGTGGGCGGGGACAGTTCGGGTGGGTTGACCCGTTCGGCGGTCATGCTCCGGCCTCCTCGGTCCTGTCGTCCTGCGGACGGTGCGTCGGGTGGGTCCGGTGCGTCCGGTACAGCTCCTTGGCGACGATGCCGCGCTGCACCTCGCTCGCGCCCTCGTAGATGCGGGGGGCGCGCACCTCGCGGTAGAGGTGTTCGAGGAGGTGTCCGCGGCGCAGGGCGCGGGCGCCGTGCAACTGGACGGCCTTGTCGACGACGTACTGGGCGGTCTCGGTGGCGAGGAGTTTCGCCATCGCGGCGCGCTGCGGGACGTCCGGCGCGCCCGCGTCGTACGCCGTCGCCGCCGCGTACACCATCAGCCGGGCCGCCTCGGTGCGCAGGGCCATCTCGGCGACCTGGTGGGAGACGGCCTGGAGGTCGCGCAGCTTGCCGCCGAAGGCGTCGCGGGCGGCGGTGTGCGCGAGGGTGGCGTCCAGGGCGGCCTGTGCCATGCCGACGGCGAAGGCGCCGACGCTGGGGCGGAACAGGTTGAGGGTGTCCATGGCCACCCGGAAGCCGCGGTCCGGTGCGCCGAGCACGTCGTCCGCGGTGACGGGCACGGCGTCGAAGGCGAGGGCGCCGATGGGGTGCGGCGAGAGCATGTCGAGCGGGGTGCCGCTGAGTCCTGGGCGGTCGGCGGGCACGAGGAAGGCGGTGACGCCGCGGGCTCCGGCGCCGGGGGTGGTGCGGGCGAACACGGTGTAGAAGTCGGCCTCGGGGGCGTTGGAGATCCAGCACTTCTCGCCGGTGAGCCGCCAGGCGGAGGGTCCGTCGGCATCGGCGGCCAGGGGGGCGGGGGCCGCCCCGGCGCGCGGTACCGCGTCATCGGAGTCCTCGGCCTGCTCGGCGGCGGGCCGCCCGGCCTCCGGTTCGCCGCCCGCCTCCGGTTCCGCGTGCTCCGGTTCCGCCCGGAGGGAGAGCGCCGCCGCGTCGGAGCCCGCGTCGGGCTCGCTGAGGGCGAAGGCGGCCACCGCGGTGCCGTCGCTCACCCGGGGGAGCCAGCGGGCGCGCTGGGCCTCAGTGCCGTGGGCGTGCACGGGGTGGGCGCCCAGGCCCTGGAGGGCGAGGGCGGTCTCGGCCTCCGTGCAGGCGTGGGCGAGGGACTCGCGCATCAGGCACAGGTCGAGCGCGCCCGAGGTGAACAGGCGGGGCAGCAGGCCGAGGGCGCCCAGTTCGGCGACCAGGGCGCGGTTGACGCGTCCCGGCTCGCCCTTCTCCGCGAGCGGGCGCAGCCGCTCGGCGGCCAGCGAGCGCAGCTCGTCGCACCAGGTGAGTTGTGCCGGTTCGAGCGAGAATGCGGTCATCGCCGGTTCCTTCCCCTGCCGCCCTGCCCACCTGACGGGCCACCTGACGGGCCACCTGACGGGCCGCCGGGCCACGACCGAGGTTATCGCGCCCCGTTGACTGCCGTCACCAACACGATACGCTCGTTGCGCGAGCCCACCACGACAAAGGGGGCGAACCGCCATGGCCGATCCGCGCCACGCGGACCCGCACCGCTCCGCCCACGTCGACACCTTCGCGCGCGACCACCTGCCGCCCCCCGAGCAGTGGCCGGAGCTCCTCTTCGAGCTGCCCGAGCTGCGCTACCCGGCGCGGCTGAACTGCGCGGCCGAGCTGCTCACCGGCCCGCCCGACGACCGCCCGGTCTTCCGCACCGCGTCCGGGGACACCTGGACGTACGGCGGGCTGCGGGACCGCGTCGACCGGATCGCCCACGTGCTCACCGGGGACCTCGGTGTCGTCCCGGGCAACCGGGTGCTGCTGCGCGGCCCCACCACCCCGTGGCTGGCCGCGTGCTGGCTGGCGGTGCTGAAGGCGGGCGCGGTGGCGGTCACGGTGCTGGCCCAACAGCGTCCGCACGAACTGCGGGCGATCTGCGAGATCGCGCGGGTGCGGCACGCGCTGTGCGACGTCCGGGCCGTCGACGACCTCGCCAAGGCGGAGATCGCCGGTCTGGCCATCACCACGTACGGCGGGGACGCGCCGGACGACCTGCGACGCCGTACGTCGTCCGGTGGGGTGCCCGGGACGCCGTACCGGGCCGTCGACACCGCCGCGGACGACGTGGCGCTGATCGCGTTCACCTCCGGCACCACCGGGCGGCCCAAGGGCTGCATGCACTTCCACCGCGATGTGCTGGCGATCGCCGACACCTTCTCCGCGCACGTGCTGGCGCCACGCCCGGACGACGTCTTCGCGGGCAGCCCGCCGCTCGGCTTCACCTTCGGGCTCGGCGGTCTCGTGGTCTTCCCGATGCGGGCCGGGGCGAGCACGCTGCTGCTGGAACAGGCGGGTCCCAGGCAGCTGTTGCCGGCCGTCGCCGAGCACCGGGTGTCGGTGCTGTTCACCGCGCCGACGGCGTACCGCGCGATGCTCGACGAGCTGGACGGGTACGACGTGAGCAGCCTCAGGCGCTGCGTCTCGGCGGGCGAGAACCTGCCCGCGGCCACCTGGCGGGCCTGGCACGAGCGCACCGGACTGCGGATCATCAACGGCATCGGCGCCACCGAGTTGCTGCACATCTTCGTCTCCGCGGCGGACGACGCCATCAGGCCCGGCACGACGGGCGTTCCGGTGCCGGGGTGGCACGCGCGCGTGCAGGACGAGAACGGCACACCCGTCCCCGACGGGGAGCCCGGACTGCTGGCGGTGCGCGGGCCGGTGGGCTGCCGGTACCTGGCCGATCCGCGCCAGCGGGAGTACGTGCGCGACGGCTGGAACGTCACCGGGGACACCTACGTCCGCGAGCCCGACGGGTACTTCCGGTACGTGGCACGCGCCGACGACATGATCATCTCCGCCGGGTACAACATCGCCGGGCCCGAGGTGGAGGACGCGCTGCTGCGGCACCCCGACGTGGTGGAGGCGGCGGTGGTGGGCCGTCCCGACCAGCGCCGGGGGCAGGTCGTGGTGGCGCACGCGGTGCTGCGGGCGGGGGCCGCGCGGGACGCGGACGCGCTGCGCGAGTTCCTGCGGGCGGAGCTGGCGCCGTACAAGTGCCCGCGGGAGATCGTCTTCCTGGAGGCGCTGCCGCGCACGGCGACCGGCAAGCTCCAGCGCTACCGCCTCCTCGACCCGCCCGGTCCGGACCCCGCCCCCGCCACCGGTCCCGGTGCTCGTCCGGATCCCCTGGGCGGCCGGGCGTGACGCCGACGACATAAGATGATCAACGTGTCCGACCAGCACGTACAGCACGCTCCGAGGTCCCTCATCGTCACGCTCTACGGCGCGTACGGCCGTTTCGCGCCGGGCCCGGTGCCCGTCGCCGAGCTGATCCGGCTGCTGTCGGCCGTGGGGGTGGACGCGCCCTCCGTGCGCTCGTCGGTGTCCCGGCTGAAGCGGCGCGGACTGCTGCTGCCGGCCCGTACGACTGAGGGCGCGGCCGGTTACGAACTCTCCGCCGAGGCCCGTCAGTTGCTGGACGACGGGGACCGGCGCGTCTACGCCACCGCACCCCACGGGGACGAGGGCTGGGTGCTCGCGGTGTTCTCCGTGCCCGAGTCGGAGCGCCAGAAGCGGCACGTTCTGCGCTCGCGCCTGGCCGGTCTCGGCTTCGGCACCGCGGCCCCCGGGGTGTGGATCGCCCCGGCCCGCCTGTACGCGGAGACCCGGCACATCCTGGGCCGCCTCGGCCTGGACGGCTACGTGGACTTCTTCCGCGGCGAGCACCTGGGCTTCACGCCGACCGCCGAGGCGGTGGCCCGCTGGTGGGACCTGGCCGCGATCGCCAAGGAGCACGAGGCGTTCCTCGACCGCCACGCGCGCGTGCTGCACGCCTGGGAGCGCCGGTCGGACACGCCTCCCGAGGAGGCCTACCGCGACTACCTCCTCGCCCTGGACTCCTGGCGCCATCTGCCCTACACGGACCCCGGACTGCCCGCCCGGCTGCTGCCCGAGAACTGGCCCGGCACGCGCTCGGCGACCGTCTTCCGGGCGCTGCACGAACGGCTGCGGGACGCGGGAGCACGCTACGCGGCGATGGGACCGGCCACATCCGCCGAGAAGTGAACCACGTCACCTTCTCCCGGGATCAGTGAACCCTCAGCCTCCTCAGACCCTCTTCTCAGGTTTCGCCCCTACCGTGCGGACGCATGAGTCTCGCACGCAACTTGAACCGGGCCCTCACCGTGACCACCGGCCTCCAGGTACGGAGAGCACCCCAGGCGGCGAAGGGGAGCCCGAAGGGGAAGCAGGGCAAGAAGTCCGCCGCCGCGCGACCCCCGGCGCGGCAGGAGGCCGCCTACCGATGTCCGCCGGCCGAGGAGCTGCCGGTCGAACGGCTGCTGCGACGACCCGTCTTCATCATCTCGTCCATCCGGTCCGGCTCCACCCTGCTGCGCATGGTGCTGGGCGCCCACCCGCGGCTGCACGCCCCGCACGAGCTGCACATCGGCCGGCTGGAGGTCACCTGCGCCAACTGGTTCTCCGAACGCGCGATGGGCGCCCTCGGCCTGCGGCGCGGCGACCTGGAGCACCTGCTGTGGGACCGCGTCCTGCACCGCGAACTCGCCAGGTCGGGCAAGGACTTCGTGGTCGAGAAGACACCGGCCAACGTGTACCTGTACCGGCGCCTCAAGGACTGCTGGCCCGACGCGCGCTTCGTCTTCCTGCTGCGCCATCCCGCGTCGACAGCCCGTTCCTGGCACGAGACCGACCCCGTCAAGCGGCCCCTCGACACGGCCGTCACGGACGTACTGCGCTACATGACGGCCGTCGAGGAGGCCCGTACGGCGGACGCCGACGGTTTCACCGTGCGCTACGAGGACATCACCGACGACCCCGAGCGCGAGATGCGCCGGCTGTGCGCGTACCTCGGCGTCGACTACGCGCCGGCCATGCTGGACTACGGCCGGAAGAGCAGCGCCGAGCTGGTCCGGGGACTGGGCGACTGGCGCGAGAACATCCGCACCGGCACCGTGCAGCCGGGGCGCGCGCTGCCCGGGGAGGACGAGATCCCCGAGCGGCTGCGTCCGCTGTGCGCGGCCTGGGGCTACACGTCCTGACGCGGGCCGTGCAGCGTGAGCCTCGGCTTGGGGGCGTCGGTGCGCCCGGTGCGCGGTGGGCGGCTGCCCGCCCGGTACGGCGCCGGCCACGGGGCGCCCGGACCCTCGTAGCCCTGCTCGGCGGCGGCGTGCAGGGTCCAGTGCGGGTCGTAGAGGTGGGGGCGGGCGAGGGCGCACAGGTCGGCGCGGCCGGCCAGGATCAGCGAGTTGACGTCGTCCCAGGAGGAGATCGCGCCGACGGCGATCACCGGGACGCCCGCCTCGTGCCGGACGCGGTCCGCGTACGGCGTCTGGTACGACCGCCCGAACTCGGGCCGTTCACCGGCGACGACCTGGCCCGTGGACACGTCGATGGCGTCGGCCCCGTGCGCGGCGAAGGCACGCGCGGTCTCCACCGCCTCCTCGGCACTCGTGCCGCCCTCGGCCCAGTCGGTGGCGGAGATCCGTACGGTCATGGGCCGCTCACCGGGCCACACCTCGCGTACGGCGTCGAAGACCTCCAGCGGGAAGCGCAGCCGCTTCTCCAGTGAGCCGCCGTAGGCATCGGTGCGGTGGTTGGTGAGCGGGGAGAGGAAGCCGGAGAGCAGGTAGCCGTGGGCGCAGTGCAGTTCGAGCAGGTCGAAGCCGGCCCCGGCGGCCCGTACGGCGGCGGACCTGAACTGCTCGCGCACGTCCGTCAGGTGCGCCCGGGACAGCTCGCGCGGGACCTGGCTGCCGGGGCGGTACGGCAGCGGGGAGGGCGCCACCAGGGGCCAGTTGCCGTCGGGCAGCGGTTGGTCCATGCCCTCCCACATCAGCCGGGTCGAGCCCTTGCGGCCGCTGTGGCCCAGCTGCACGCCGATCGCGGTGCCGGGCGCGCCGGTGTGCACGAAGTCGGTGATCCGCCGCCACGCCTCGCTCTGCCGGCCGGTGTAGAGGCCCGCACAGCCGGGGGTGATGCGGCCCTCCGCGCTGACGCACACCATCTCGGTCATCACCAGTGCGGCGCCGCCCAGGGCCCGGGCGCCGAGGTGGACCAGGTGGAAGTCGCCGGGGACGCCGTCGGTGGCGGAGTACATGTCCATCGGGGAGACGACGACGCGGTTGCGCAGGGTCAGGCCGCGCAGCCGGAACGGGGTGAACATCGGGGGCGTGCCGGGCGGGCAGCCGAACTCGCGCTCCACCGCGCCGGTGAAGCCGGCGTCGCGCAGCCGCAGGTTCTCGTGGGTGACCCGGCGGCTGCGGGTGAGCAGGTTGAAGGCGAACTGGCGGGGCGGCTGGCCGAGGTACCGGTCCAGGTCCTCGAACCACTCCAGGCTGGCCTTGGCCGCCCGCTGGGTGGAGGCGACGACGGGACGCCGCTCCTCCTCGTACGCGCCGAGGGCCGCCTGGAGGGTGGGCTGCTCCTCCAGGCAGGCGGCGAGCGCGAGGGCGTCCTCCACGGCGAGTTTGGTGCCGGAGCCGATGGAGAAGTGGGCGGTGTGGGCGGCGTCGCCGAGCAGGACGACGTTGCCGTGCGACCAGCGGTCGTTGACGACCGTGCGGAAGGTGGTCCACGCCGACTTGTTGGAACGCAGCGGCCGGCCGCCGAGCGCGTCGGCGAAGATCTTGGCGCAGCGGGCGGTGGACTCGGTCTCGTCCAGTGCGTCGAAACCGGCCGCCCGCCAGACCTCCTCGCGCATCTCGACGATGACGGTCGAGGCGGCTTCATCCTGCCGCCCGCAGGGCCTCGTTGAGGGGTGGTGGCCGGGCGACGGGCGGGAGTAGGGGTAGCCGTGCAGCTGCATCACGCCGTGCTCGGTCTCGGCGATCTCGAAGCGGAAGGCGTCGAAGGCGAAGTCGGCGGCGAGCCAGATGTAGCGGCAGCGGTGGGAGGTGAGGTGCGGCCGGAAGACGTCGCGGTACGCCTCGCGGGTGGCACTGTGCACTCCGTCGGCGGCGACGACGAGGTCGTGGGTCCGTGCGAGGCGGTCCGGGGGCGGTGCCTCGGTACGGAAGCGGAGCTCCACGCCGAGGTCGCGGCAGCGCTCGTGCAGGATCTCCAGGAGGCGGCGGCGGCCGAGGGCGGCGAAGCGGTGTCCTCCGGAGGTCTGACGGGTGCCCCGGTGGACGATGTCGATGTCGTCCCAGCGGACGAAGTGTGCAGTGAGGGCCTCGTAGACGACCGGGTCGGCGTGTTCGATGCCGCCGAGGGTCTCGTCGGAGAGGACTACGCCGAAGCCGAAGGTGTCGTCGGGGGCGTTGCGTTCGTAGACGGTGATCTCGCGGTCGGGGGCGAGGCGTTTGAGGAGGGCGGCGGTGTAGAGGCCGCCGGGGCCGCCGCCGACGACGGCGATGCGGTGAGGGTGGCTGCGGTCGTCCGACGGGTGCGGGTTCGTCGTGGTTGCTCGCGCGGTTCCCCGCGCCCCTGAGGTTGGCACACCGCCCCGCGTTGACAGCATCTCCCTACCTCCCTTGCCACTTCGGGGGGCGCTTCTCCGTGAAGGCCGCGTGGAATTCCGCGTAGTCCTCGCCCGTCATCAACAGGGCCTGGGTGGACGCGTCCAGTTCCACCGCTGCCGCCAGCGGCATGTCCAGCTCGGCCGTCAGGAGGGCCTTGGTCTGGGCGTGGGCCAGGGCGGGGCCGTCGGCCAGGCGGCGGGCCAGGGCGTGGGCGGCCTCGTCGGCGCGGCCCTCCTCGGTCAGCTCGCTGATCAGGCCGATGCGCTCGGCCTCGGGTGCGCGGACCGTGTCGCCGAGCATCAGCAGGCGGGTGGCGTGGCCGAGGCCGACGACGCGGGGCAGCAGGTAGGCGGCACCCATGTCACCGCCGGAGAGGCCGACCCGGGTGAAGAGGAAGGCGAAGCGGGCGGACGGGTCGGCGACCCGGAAGTCGGCGGCCAGGGCGAGGACCGCACCCGCGCCTGCGGCGACCCCGTGCAGCGCGGCGATCACCGGGAACGGGCACTCCCGTACCGCCCGCACCACCTGGCCCGTCATCCGGTTGAAGTCCAGCAGCCGGGCGGTGTCCATGGACAGGGTCGCACCGATGATCTCGTCCACGTCGCCGCCGGAGCAGAAGCCGCGCCCCTCACCTGCCAGCACCAGCGCCCGTACGGACCGCCTGCGGGACAGCTCGGCGAGCAGGTCGCGCAGGTCGGCGTAGGCCTCGAAGGTGAGCGCGTTGAGCTTGTCGGGGCGGGCGAGGGTGACGGTGGCGACGCCGTCGGTGATCTCGACACGCAGGTGCCGCCAGTCGGGGGTGGGAGCGGCGGAGCCGGTGAAGGGACTCATGACACTCGAAGTTATCACTCATCTGTGACTGTCGTCACGGGTACGCGATAAGGCTCGGCGGCTCGGGCCGAAGGTCCCGGGGGCGCCCGTCGAACGGCTCTGCCGGGCGGCGCCGTACCATTCATAAGGTTGAAAGCAGGACAGGACACCCCTGCTCCACGAAACGGACTGCCGTGCACGATCACTCCCCCGCACCCGCCTCCTGGCGCATCGCGCTGCCGCACTCCGCCGCGGCCGTGCCGGTGGCGCGTGCCCTGGTGCGCAACGCCCTGGCCGAGCTGGAGCACACGGCCGACGGCGACACCGCGGAGCTGCTCACGGCCGAGCTGGTCGCCAACGCGGTGGAGCACACGCCGGTCGGCCCGACGCCGATCGAGCTGGTGGTGGAGCTGCGGCCGACCGGCTGCCAGGTCGAGGTGCACGACCCGGACCCGTCGCCGCCGGCCGACCTCACCCGGCCGGACATGGAGCCGCCCGACCCGTGGCGTGAGGGCGGGCGCGGCCTGCTCCTGATCCGCGCCCTCAGCTCGTCCTGCGGCCACCGGCCCACCGGGGCGGGCAAGGCGGTCTGGTTCAGGCTTCCTGCGGTACCCGCTCAGCGTCGCCCTCCGGCGTGACGGGCGCGCCCTCGGCCCCGGCCAGGCGGGAGTGCCGGCGCCCGTAGGCCGTGTACACCAGCAGGCCCACCGCGAGGAACACCGCGAACTGGAGCCAGGTGGCGCCGCCCGTCTCGTACATCAGGTACAGGCAGAAGCCGACCCCGAGCAGCGGGGTCGCCGGGTACAGCGGGACGCGGAAGGTGCGGGCGAGGCCCGGTTCGCGGCGGCGCAGGGTGATCACCGAGACGTTGACGGCGGCCATCGTGGCGAGGGTGCCGATGGTGCACAGGTTGACCACCGCGTCGAGCGGGGCGAAGGCGGCCGGGAGGGCGAAGACCGCGCCGACGATCAGGGTGCCGGCGACGGGCGTCGCGGTGCGCGGGGAGACCTTCTCGAAGACCCGGGGGATCAGTCCGTCCCGGGACATCGACAGCAGGATGCGGGTCTGGCCGTACATCACGGCGAGCACCACCGAGGCGATGGCGACGACCGCGCCGAAGGCGACCACACCGCCGCCGATCGCCGAGCCGGTGACCCGGTCGACGACGTAGGAGAGCGCGGCGGGCCGGCCGCCGACCTGGTCGCCGCCGACGGCGCCGATCGCGGCGACGGCGACCGCGCAGTACAGCAGGGTGACCAGGCCGATGCAGACCAGGATCGCGACGGGGATGTCCCGGCGCGGGTTCTTGGCCTCCTCACCGGCGGTGGTGATGGCGTCGAAACCGATGTACGAGAAGAAGGCGGCGGTGGTTCCGGCGCCGATGCCGCCGAGGCCGGCCGGGGAGAACGGGGTGAGGTTGCCGTCCTGGAAGGCGGAGAAGCCGATGGCGCAGAAGGCGAGCAGGACGGCCAGCTTCAGGACGGCCATGGCGGCCGTGGCGCGGGCGCTCTCCCGTACCCCGCGCACCAAGAGCACGCAGGCCAGGGCGATGACGATCACCGCGGGCAGGTTGACGGCGCCGCCGTCGCCGGGTCCCTCGCGGACAGGGCGTGCGGGAGCTGGACGCCGAGGACGCTGTCGAGCAGTTCGTTGACGTACTGGCTCCAGCCGACCGCGACCGCCGAGACCGACACGCCGTACTCCAGGAGCAGGCACCAGCCGACGAGGAACGCGGTCCGCTCGCCGAGCCCGGCGTAGGCGAAGGAGTACGAGGAGCCGGAGACCGGGATCGCGCCGCCCAGCTCGGCGAAGGCGAACGCGGTGAACACGCAGGTGATCGCGGCGAGGACGAAGGAGACGACGACGGCCGGGCCGGCCTCGGCGACGGAGTCGGACAGGCCGACGAAGATGCCGGTGCCGACGATCGCGCCGACGCCGAAGCAGACGAGCTGGAACAGGCCCATCGTGCGCTTCAGGCCGTGGCCTTCGCGGTCGGCGCCGGATTCGGCGACGAGCAGGTGGGGGGACTTGACGCGGGAAGCGGGCATGGCGGGTGGTGCTCGTTTCTGGTGGTGCGGGGCGCGACGGTGGTCGCGCGGGCGGCGCCGGAAGGGGTGGCTCCGGAGCCGCCGGTCAGGATAACGGTCCTGGTCAGGCCAGCGTGGCCACGAGGACGGCCTTGATGGTGTGCAGGCGGTTCTCCGCCTCGTCGAAGACGACCGAGTGCTCCGACTCGAAGACCTCGTCCGTGACCTCCAGGGAGTCGAGCCCGTGGGCCTCGAAGATCTCCTGGCCGACCTTGGTGCCCAGGTCGTGGAAGGCGGGCAGGCAGTGCAGGAACTTGACGTCGGGGTTGCCGGTGGCGCGCAGGACGTCCATGGTCACGGCGTAGGGCGCGAGGGCCTTGATCCGCTCCGCCCAGACCTCCTTGGGCTCGCCCATGGAGACCCAGACGTCGGTGACCACGAAGTCGGCGCCGCGCACCCCCTCGGCCACGTCCTCGGTGAGGGTGATGCGTGCCCCGCCGGCCCCGGCGAGCCGGTGCGCCCGGTCGACGACCTCCTGGGCGGGCCAGTAGGCCTTCGGGGCGACGATGCGCACGTCCATGCCGAGCAGGGCGCCGGTGACCAGGTAGGAGTTGCCCATGTTGAAGCGGGCGTCGCCGAGGTAGGCGAAGGTGATCTCCCGCAGGGGGCGGTCGCTGTGCTCGGTCATGGTGAGCACGTCGGCGAGCATCTGGGTGGGGTGCCAGTCGTCGGTGAGGCCGTTGTAGACGGGGACGCCCGCGAAGGCCGCCAGCTCCTCGACCTTGGCCTGGCTGTCACCGCGGTACTCGATGCCGTCGAACATCCGGCCCAGCACCCGCGCGGTGTCCTTCACGGACTCCTTGTGGCCGATCTGGGAGCCGGCCGGGTCGAGGTACGTGGTCGAGGCGCCCTGGTCGGCGGCGGCGACCTCGAACGCGCAGCGGGTGCGGGTCGAGGTCTTCTCGAAGATCAGCGCGATGTTCCGGCCGGTGAGGTACCGCGTCTCGGTCCCGGCCCGCTTGGCGGCCTTCAGTTCGGCGGCCAGCTCGACCAGGCCGCGGAACTCCTCCGCGGTGAAATCCAGCTCCTTGAGGAAGTGGCGGCCGGCGAGGGCGGTCGGGACTGTCGCCATGAGGGCGCTCCAGAGGTACGGGACGAGAACGGGGAACTTCTGGAACTATATACGACATCCCGAATTCTTATACGGCAGCGCGTTCGACCGGGCAGCTCATGCAGCGCGGCCCGCCCCTGCCCCGGCCCAGTTCGCTGCCCGGGATCTCGATCACCTCGATGCCCTGCTTGCGCAGGTGGGTGTTGGTGGTGGAGTTGCGTTCGTAGGCGACGACGACGCCCGGCTCGACGGCCAGGACGTTGCAGCCGTCGTCCCACTGCTCGCGCTCGGCCGCGTGCACGTCCTGGGTCGCGGTGAGGACCCGGATCTCGCCGAGGCCGAGGGCGGCGGCCATCGCGCGGTGCATGTGCTCCGGCGGGTGGTCGGTGACCTTCAGGTCCTTCTCCCCGGCACCCGGCTCGATGGTGTAGGAGCGAAGCATGCCGAGCCCGGCGTACTGGGTGAAGGTGTCGCCGTCGACCATCGTCATCACCGTGTCCAGGTGCATGAAGGCGCGCCGCTTGGGCATGTCGAGGGCGACGATGGTCCGGGCGGACCCGGCGGCGAACAGCTTGTGGGCGAGCATCTCGACGGCCTGGGGCGTGGTGCGCTCGCTCATGCCGATGAGCACGGCGCCGTTGCCGATGACCAGGACGTCGCCGCCCTCGATGGTGGAGGGGTAGTCGGCCTGCCCCTCGGACCAGAGGTGGAAGGTCTCGTCGCGGAACAGCGGGTGGTGCCGGTAGATCGCCTCGAAGTGGACCGTCTCGCGCTGCCGGGCGGGCCAGCGCATCGCGTTGATGGAGACGCCGTCGTAGATCCAGGCCGAGGTGTCCCGGGTGAAGAGGTGGTTGGGCAGCGGGCCGAGCAGGAAGTCGTCCAGCTCCATGGCGTGGAAGCGCACGGAGGTCGGCTCCGGGTGCGCGTCCAGGAACTCCCGCTTGGTCATGCCGCCGACCAGCCACTCGGCCAGCTCGTGGGCCGGCAGCGTCTCGAAGGCGGCCCGGAGGTGGTCCGTGGCCAGCACTCCGTACTCCTTCTCGTCGAAGACCCGGTCCAGGACGAGCCGCCGGGCGGCCGGGACGTCCAGGGTCTCGGTGAGCAGGTCGCCGAAGAGGTGCACCGCCACCCCGCGGTCGCGGAGCACGTCGGCGAACCCGTCGTGCTCGGCGCGCGCCCGGCGCACCCACAGCACGTCGTCGAAGAGAAGGGCGTCCTTGTTGCTGGGGGTGAGCCTTTTGAGCTCGAGATCCGGCCGGTGCAGGATGACGCGGGTGAGCCGCCCGGCTTCGGAGTCGACTTGGAATCCCATGCCTCCATCCTGACCACTCGGGCGCCTGTTCACCCCCCGCTTCCGCGGACCCGTGCGCTCGGGTCCTTTACGCGCGGGACGGGACGCGCCCCTCGGGCGCAGCGAAGCCCGCCGCGCGAACACCGGTGCACCGTATGAGGACGGCCGCCTTCCGTGCTTCCCGTGCTCCGGGCGGGGGCCGGTGTACGACCTGCGATGCGACGCCGGGCCGCGCCCATCCTGTGGAGGTTGGTTGGCAGTGCCGGCCGGCTCCCGACGAGGCCGGCATCGGACACCGGAGCGTGCGGAGACACTTTGAGTCCTGACGCGTTGATCGCCCACCTGGTGGGCGCATCGGCTCTGATCCTGGTCGCCGCGCATGCGGGCGGCGGGCTGGCCCGGCGGCTCGGGCAGCCCTACATCGTGGGCCAGCTGGCGGCGGGCATCGCCCTCGGCCCCTCCCTCCTCGGCAGCCTCGCCCCACAGGCGTACGACGACCTCTTCCCGGCGGCCATCGGCCCGGCGCTGACCGGGTTCTCCCAGTTCTCCCTGGTGGTGTTCCTGTTCGCGGTGGGATACGAGCTGGACCTGAAGATCCTCGGCGACCGGGCGCGGGTCTCGGTGACCGTGGCCCTGGCCTCGTTCGTGGTGCCGATGGCCGTGGGGTGCGGCGCCGCCCTGCTGTTCCGGGACACGCTGCGCGACCTCGGCGGCGGGCGGGAACCGTCGACCGCCGCGGTGGTGTTCGCGGGCGTCGCCCTGTCGATAACGGCGGTGCCCGTGCTGACCGCGATCGTGCGGGAGAACGGCCTCACCCGCACCGTGCCCGGGGTGGTGGCGGTCTCGGCGGCCGGGGTCCTGGACGCGGTGTGCTGGACGGTGCTGGCGGGCGCGATGCTCGACGGCGGGGCGGGCGAGGCGGCACTGGACTGGCCGTGGCGGGCGGCGCTCGCCGTCGGCTTCGTCACCGTGATGGCGCTCGCGGCCCGGCCGGTGCTGCGCAGACTGCTGTGGCGGACGCGCCTGGAGCCCTCGCTGCGGCTGGCGCTGCTGATCGGCTTCGCCCTCGGGTCGGCCTGGGTGACGCACTGGCTGGGGCTGCACGTGATCTTCGGGGCGCTGCTGGCCGGTCTGGTGACTCCGCGGGAGGAGGGCGGCACCCTCGATCCGGATCTGCTGCGCCCGCTGCACGAGATCAGCTCCCTGCTGCTGCCGTTCTTCTTCGTGCTCTCGGGGCAGTCCGTGGCCCTGAACAGCATGACCGGCACCGGCTGGACGGTGCTGCTGGCGGTGACGGTGCTCGCGGTCACCACCAAGGTCGGCAGCGGGCTGGTGGCGGCCCGGCTCGGCGGTCTCGACCGGCACGACGCCCGCACCGTCGGGGTGCTGCTCAGCGCCCGGGGCCTGACCGAGCTGATCGCGCTCAACGCCGGCCTGGAGGCGGGGCTGGTCAGCGCGCCGCTCTACACGGTCCTGGTGTTCATGGCGCTCACCACGACCCTGCTGACCCAGCCGCTCCTCGTGCTGACCCGCCACCTGGCGGCACGCGACCGCCCCGCGGCACCGGCCCCCGGCGCCACCGCGGTGCAGCCGTACGCGGCCGCCGAGGGCGGTGCCGAGGGACCGGGACGAGGCGAGTGAGGGTCACAGCCGCGGGTCCACCGGCTCCGACTCCAGGGCCAGCACGCCGAACACCGCCTCGTGCACCCGCCACAGCGGCTCGCCGTCGGCGAGGCGGTCCAGGGCCTCCAGGCCGAGGGCGTACTCGCGGATCGCCAGGGACCGCTTGTGGTTCAGGAACCGGTGCCTGAGCCGGGCGAGGTGGTCCGGGCGGGTGTACTCGGGGCCGTAGACGATCCGCAGGTACTCGCGGCCGCGGCACTTGATGCCGGGCTGCACCAGACGGCCCTTGTCGTCCCGTACCAGCGCGCCGACGGGCTTGACCACCATGCCCTCGCCGCCGCGGCCGGTCATCTCCAGCCACCAGTCGGTCCCGGCCGCCACCGACTCGGGGTCGCCGGTGTCGACGTACAGGCGGCGGGTGGTCTGCAGCAGGCCGCTGCCGTCGTGCTCGACGAGCCGGTCGATGAGGGCGAGCTGCTCGTCGTGCGGCAGCGCGGCCAGGCTGCGGCCCTGGACGGCGAGGATCTGGAACGGGGCCAGGCGGACGCCGTCCAGGCCGTCGGTGGGCCAGCAGTAGCGGCGGTAGGCGTCGGTGAAGGCGGCCGCGTCGGCGGACCGGTCGCGCTGGCGGCCGAGGAGGTCCCCTACCTCGACCCCGCGCGCCGCGGCCCCCTCCAGCGCGGCCAGCGCGCCCGGGAACACCGCGCCGGAGGCGGCGCCCACCGCGGCGTACTGGGAGCGCAGCAGGCCGGAGGCCTTGAGCGACCAGGGCATCAGCTCGGCGTCGAGGAGCAGCCAGTCGGTGGCCAGCTCGTCCCACAGGCCGGCCTCGCCGATCGCGGTGCGCAGCCGGCCGAGGATCTCCTCGGTGACGGCGGCGTCGTCGAGGAAGGGGCGGCCGGTACGGGTGTAGAGGGACCCGGTGGGGCCTCCCCCGCTCTCGGCCGCGCCCGAACGGGAGGTGCCCCCGACCCCGAAGCGGGCGCGGGCCGCGTCCGCGTCGCGGCAGACCAGGACCACCGCCCGCGAGCCCATGTGCTTCTCCTCGCACACCACCCGCGCGACGCCGTCGGCCGCGTACTGCGCGAAGGCCTCCTTCGGGTGCTCCAGGTAGCCGTCCACCCCGGAGGTGGCGGTCGGTGCCATGGTCGGCGGGAGGTACGGCAGCAGGCGGGGGTCGGTGGCGAAGCGGCTCATGACCTCCAGGGCCGCCGCCCCGTTCTCCTCGCGCACGGTGATCCGCCCGGCGTGCCGGGTCTCCACCGTCCGGCGGCCCTGGACGTCCGCCAGGTCCAGCGGACGGCCGTCGTGTCCGCCGGGCGCCTCGGTCCGCAGCGGCTTGGCCGGCTCGTACCAGACCCGCTCGGCGGGTACGTCGACCAGCTCGCGCTCCGGCCAGCGCAGCGCGGTGAGCTTGCCGCCGAAGACGGCGCCGGTGTCCAGGCAGACGGTGTTGTTCAGCCAGGTGGCCTCCGGGACGGGGGTGTGGCCGTAGACCACCGCCGCGCGGCCCCGGTAGTCCTCGGCCCACGGGTAGCGCACGGGCAGGCCGAACTCGTCGGTCTCGCCGGTGGTGTCGCCGTACAGGGCGTGGCTGCGGACCCGGCCGGAGGTGCGGCCGTGGTACTTCTCGGGCAGCCCTGCGTGGCAGACCACGAGCCGGCCGCCGTCGAGGACGTAGTGGCTGACCAGGCCGTCGATGAACTCCCGTACCTCGGCGCGGAACTCCTCGCTCTCGCCGTCCATCTGCGCGACGGTCTCGGCGAGCCCGTGGGTCTGCTGGACGTTGCGGCCCTTCAGGAAGCGGCCGTACTTGTTCTCGTGGTTGCCCGGCACGCACAGCGCGTTGCCCGACCTGACCATGGACATCACGCGGCGCAGCACGCCGGGGCTGTCCGGGCCGCGGTCGACGAGGTCGCCCACGAACACGGCGGTGCGGCCCTCGGGGTGGACGCCGTCGGTGTAGCCGAGCTTGGCGAGCAGGGTCTCCAGCTCGGCGGCGCAGCCGTGGATGTCGCCGACGATGTCGAAGGGCCCGGTGAGGTGGGTGAGGTCGTTGAAGCGCTTCTCGGTGACGACGGTGGCGTGCTCGGCCTCCGCCACGCCACGCAGGACGTGCACCTTGCGGAAGCCCTCGCGCTCCAGGTGGCGCAGGGAGCGGCGGAGTTCGCGGGTGTGGCGCTGGATGACCCGGCGGGGCATGTCGGCGCGGTCGGCGCGGGTGGCGTTGCGCTCGGCGCAGACCTGCTCGGGCACGTCGAGGACGATGGCGATGGGCAGCACGTCGTGCTTCCTGGCCAGGTCGATCAGCTGACGCCGGGCGTCCTGCTGCACGTTGGTCGCGTCGACGACGGTGCGGCGGCCGGCGGCGAGCCGCTTGCCCGCGATGTAGTGCAGGACGTCGAAGGCGTCGCGGCTGGCGCTCTGGTCGTTCTCGTCGTCGGCGACCAGGCCCCGGCAGAAGTCGGAGGAGATGACCTCGGTCGGCTTGAAGTGGCGCCGGGCGAAGGTGGACTTGCCGGAGCCGGAGGCGCCGACCAGCACGACGAGGGAGAGGTCGGTGACGGGCAGGGCGCGGGCCCGCACGGTGGTGCCTTCGGTGGTGCCGGTGGTGTCCGCGGTGCTCATGCGGCCTTCGCCTCCTTCTCGGTCGCGGTCGGGGTCGCGGTCGGGGTCTCGTTGGTGGTCCCGAGGGTGAACAGGGCCAGCTGGGTGGGCGGGCCCACCTCGGGGTCGTCGGGGCCGACGGGACGGAACTCCACGCCGTAGCCGTGCCGTTCGGCGACCGTCCCGGCCCAGGTGCGGAACTCCTCGCGGGTCCACTCGAAGCGGTGGTCGCGGTGGCGGACGTGACCGGCGGGCAGGCTCTCCCAGCGCACGTTGTACTCGACGTTGGGCGTGGTCACGACGACGGTGCGGGGGCGTGCCGAGCCGAAGACGGCGTACTCCAGGGCGGGCAGCCTCGGCAGGTCGAGGTGCTCGATCACCTCGCTGAGCACGGCGGCGTCGTAGCCCTTGAGCCGCTTGTCGGTGTAGGCGAGGGAGCCCTGGAAGAGCCGGACGCGCGCGGCCTGCCGCTCGCCCATGCGGTCCAGCTTGAGCCGCCGGGAGGCGATGGTGAGCGCGCGCACCGACACGTCCACGCCGACGATCTCGGTGAAGCGCGGCTCCTTGAGCAGCTCGCGCACCAGGTGCCCCTCGCCGCAGCCGAGGTCGAGGACGCGGGCGGCGGCGTTCTCGCGCAGGGCGGTGAGGATCGCCTCGCGGCGGTGCACGGCGAGCGGGGTCGGCCTGGGCTCCTGCTCGGCGTCCGCCTCGACGGCGTTGTCGATCTCCTCGACCTCGCTGTCGTCGGCCTCGGCCAGCCGGATCAGCTCCAGCCGGTCCATCGCCTCGCGGGTCAGGGACCAGCGGCGGGACAGATAGCGGCTGGTGATCAGCTTCTGCTCCGGGTGGCGGGGCAGCCAGCCCTCGCCGGACCGCATCAGCTTGTCGACCTCGTCCGGGGACACCCAGTAGTGCTTGGCGTCGTCGAGCACCGGGAGCAGGACGTACAGGTGGCGCAGGGCGTTCGAGAGGGTGAGGGTCTGCGACTCCAGCACGAGCCGGACGTAGCGCGAGTCGCCCCACTCGGGGAACCGGGTGTCCAGCGGCACGGCCTCGACGGCGACCGCCCAGCCGAGCGGCTCGAACAGGCGCCGTACCAGGCCGGGGCCGCCGCGGGCGGGCAGCGCCGGGATCTCGACGCGCAGCGGCAGCGGCCGGGCGGCGCGTTCGGGGCGGGTCCTGCACACGCCGCGCAGCGCGCTGGAGAAGACGTTGCTCAGCGCGACGGCGAGGAGGGACGAGGCCGCGTACGGACGGTCGTTGACGTACTGCGCGAGTGCCGCGTCGGGGGCGCCGCCGCGGCCCTTGCCCTTGCCGCGCCGGACCAGCGTCACCGCGTCGACCTCCAGCAGCAGCGCCGCCGTGCAGCGCTGTTCCGCCGCCTCCGGGTAGAACACGTGGGCCGTGCCGAAGGAGGTGGAGAACGCCTGCGCCTTGTCCGGATGCTTGTGCAGCAGGAAACCGAGGTCGGTCGCGGGGTGCTCGGGGGTACCGGTGGTGGTGACGGTCAGGAACATGGGCCTCTCCGGCCGGGTCGGCGGTGCGGGGGACGACTGCTGGCGCCGTACGTGCGGGAGCCCCCGGGGCGGTATCCCGAGGGCTCCGGCAGGACGACGGTCACACGATCGCACAGGGCGGGTGACCGGCGCCTTCGGTTATTCGGCTGTTCGACGGGCGCGCGGTTTCAGGCCAGTTGCGACTGGACCTGGGAGGAGATCAGCTCCAGGTGGTCCAGGTCGTCGAGGTCGAGGATCTGGAGGTAGATCCGCTGGGCGCCGGCCTCGGCGTAGCGGCCGATCTTCTCGACGACCTCGGCCGGGGAGCCCGCGAGGCCGTTGGCCTTCAGCTCGTCGACCTGGCGGCCGATGACGGCGGCGCGCCGGGCGACCTCGGCGTCGTCCTTGCCGACGCAGGCGACGAGGGCGTTGGAGTAGGTGAGGGCGTCCGCGCCGCGGCCGGCCGCCTCGGCGGCGGCCCGTACCCGGCCGAACTGGCGCTCGGTGTCCTCGATCGAGGCGAACGGCATGTTGAACTCGTCGGCGTACTGGCCGGCCAGCCGCGGGGTGCGGGTGGCGCCGTGGCCGCCGATGAGCACGGGCACCTTGGCCTGCGCGGGCTTGGGCAGCGCGGGCGAGTCGGTGAGGTCGTAGAACCTGCCGTGGAAGTCGAAGGTCTTGCCCGTCTCGGTGGCCCACAGGCCGGTGACGATCGCCAGCTGCTCCTCCAGGCGGCCGATCTTCTCCTTCGGGAAGGGGATGCCGTACGCCTTGTGCTCCTCCTCGAACCAGCCGGCGCCCAGGCCCAGCTCGATACGGCCGCCCGACATCTGGTCGACCTGGGCGACCTGGATGGCGAGGACGCCGGGCAGCCGGAAGGTGCCCGCGGTCATGAGGGTGCCGAGCCGGATGCGCTTCGTCTCCCGGGCGAGGCCGGCCAGGGTGATCCAGGCGTCGGTGGGGCCGGGGAGGCCGTCCACGGCGCCCATGCGGAGGTAGTGGTCGCTGCGGAAGAAGGCGTCGAAGCCGAGGTCCTCGGTGGCCTTGGCCACGGTGAGCAAGGTGTCGTAGGTGGCCCCCTGCTGGGGCTCGGTGAAGATACGGAGATCCATGTCTCCCATCCTGCCTGCTCGGCGCGGGTGTCCGGCACAGGCGCGGGTCGCGGCGCGCGGCGCGCGGGCGTCCTAGCCTGCCTCCCGCTCGGGTAAGTGCGCGTCGCGGTCCGCCAGTTTGCGCAGCATTTCCAGGACCCGGTCCCGCGACTCGTCGGCCGCGTCGATGGCCTCCATGCACTGCCAGTACGTCGCCTCGTCGTCCGCGGCGCAGGCCACGCCCACGAGCGCGATGCCGGTCTCGCCGAGCAGGGTGCCCAGGCGCATCAGGGCCTGCCGGGCGTCGCCCAGTTCGGTGAGCTGGGCGGCGCGCAGCTCACCCGGGGCCAGCTCGGGAGTGCCCAGCACCCCGCAGCCGCGGCCCGCCAGCTCGGTCAAGCCGATGGCCTCGCCGCGCAGTTCGGGCGGGCCGTGGACCGCCAGCCGGCTGCCGATCGCCTGGGCCAGGGCCTGCACCTGCCACACCTCCGTCAGGACGACCGGCACCTCGCCACCGGCGGCCAGGGCACGCCCACTCGTCACGATGAGCCGCACAGCGTCCATGCGCTGCCCCCGTCTGTTCCGACGCGCTCGCGGCGCGTCCGCCCGAACTCCGCTGTCCACTACCCAGAGTGAAGGCGTGTGGGACAAAAAGCCAGAGGAAGGCGGAAATCTTCGGACACATTATTGATTTCTGGCCGGATTTTGACTGCGGAGAGTGATAACGGAGCGGTTGACTCCCCCGGTTCAGTCCTCCGGCGCGCCCGCCACGGGGAACCGGGACTCGTTGCGCTCGATCTTCGCCTCCAGCGCGGCCAGCGGATCGACGCCGAGCACCTCGCAGAACTGGAGGAGGTACGCCAGCACGTCGGCGACCTCGTCCCGCACCCGGTGGGCGGTGTCCGGGTCGGTCATGACGCGGGCCGACTGCTCGGGTGTCAACCACTGGAAGATCTCGAGGAGTTCGGAGGCCTCCACGCTCAGCGCGGCGGCCAGGTTCTTGGGGGTGTGGTACGGCTGCCAGTCGCGCGCGGCGGCGAACTCGGCCAGCCTGCGCCGCAGTGCCGCGAGGTCACGGGGATGATCGGTCACGGGTTCAGGTGTACCACCGTGACGCCGCCCGCCCCGTCGGCCCCCGCCTCCCCGGCCGCCCCCGCCACCCACGACGCGTCGGCGACCGCGCCGACGAAGCGGATGTGCCCCCGCTCGCACATCCGCGCCGCCAGCCGGAGCAGTTCGGCACGCTGGCGCGCGTCGAGGCCGCGGTCGAAACCGTCGGCGAGGACGGTGAGCGTCTGCAGCGCGGCGGGCACCTCGCCGGCCGGGTCGACCTCCAGTACCCCGGGACCGGTGAACAGCACGAGGGCGAGGGCGAGATAGCGCAGCTCGCCGTAGCCCAGGCGGGCGAGGCCGGTACGGACGCCGTCGCCCCGGTCGAGGAGCGCGCGGACCACACCGCCGAGGACCGGTTCGGCCAGGACGTCCTCGACGGGGCCCGCGCATCCGGTGCGTACCGCGGCGACGAACTGCGCGTGCCGCCGGCCGCACTCGGCGCGGGTGCGCCACAGCACGTCGGCCAGGTTGTCGCAGCCGCCGAGGAGGCGTCCGGAGCCGGTGGGCACGGGTTCCCGCATCCGGCCCGGCCGCGGATCGCAGGCGAAGACGGAGCGCAGGGCGACCACCATCTGCTCGGCCGCCGCGAGCACCCTGCGCTGTCCGTCCGTCTTGCCGGCCACCCGCAGCGGCAGCAGCGGGGTGCCGAGCCGGTCGTCCGGCAGCGGGGCGCGGGTCACGGGCGCCGACCCGGCCGTGTGCCAGGCCGCCTGCACGGCACGGCGGCCGGGGTCGCGCAGCGCCGTCTCGAGGAGCACGACGCCGTCCGCCGTCAGCCGCTCCCCCACGATGCGCAGCTCGGGCTCGGCCTGCACGGCGACGTCCAGGTGCACCGGCCCCTCGGCCCCGTCGGCCGTGCAGCCGATGCGGAAGCCCCGGCGGTGCTGGGCGTCGGGCCTGGCCCGTTCGGGCACGCAGGCGGCCGGGTCCGGGAACACCGCGCCGAGTTCCGCGCCGCCGCCGAGCCGGGCCAGGGCGTCGTACGCCCTGAGCGCACTGGTCTTGCCGCTGCCGCTGGCCCCGGCGAGCACGGTGAGCGGCCCGAGCCGGAGCACGGCGCGCCGGTGCCCGGCGAAGGCGGACAGCCGCAGCCGGGTGATGCGGGGGCGGCCGGGGAGCGGCGGGGCGGACGCGGGCGACACGGGTGGGCCGGACGACGCGGGTGACGCGGAGGACGCAGGTGACGCTGCCATATGCGGACCGTAGGACCGCGCCGGACGGTGAACCGTTTTGCCCGGACCGCTTTCCTACGATCGGGGGACCGGCCGGTCAGGACCGGCGGGACCGTCACTCGCCCGGGACTCCCACCGCGCTCTCCATCAGCCCGTTCACCTCGGTGCCCGCCGGGGTCAGCAGGAAGACGTTGCGGTCCACCCGGTGCATCCCGTTGGCCAGGCCGAAGACGACGCCGGTGCTGAAGTCCAGGACCCGCTTGGCGACCTCGCCCTCGGCGCTGGTGAGGTCCAGCAGCACCGGGATCCCCGCCATCAGGGTCTCGGCGACCTCGCGGGCGTCCGCGAACACATTGACCCTGAGGACGACGAAACGGCGGCGGCGCTCCGTCTCCGCCTCCGGCATCGCCCGGTGACCGACCGCCGACGGCCAGGCGTCGCGCCCACGCAGCGGCACGACCTGGGCGAGCCCTTCCCACTGTTCATCGGTGACGTCGTGGCTGTTCACCGGCTCCCCCGATTTCACTCGCCTTCATTGCCTGCACCAGCCAATTCTTACGCCAAGTCACCCGTTCGGCCCAACAGCGACACGGTTGGCGACACTCCGTGTCCGGTGATTGTCCGGCACCGGGACGGGTACTCAGCGACGGCCGTCGCGCCCTCGCGGACGCCGCTGTCGCGCCGACGGACGTACGCCGACCCTCGAAGGAGTGCCCATGGGTGCGCTGGATCTGCCCGAGCCCGTCACGCGCGAAGGGGCACCGCCGCCGGTCGACACCGCCTCGCTCCGGGCCGCGCTGAGCGAGCGGGTCGACGGTGAGGTCAGGTTCGACGCCGGGAGCCGGGCCGCCTACTCCACGGACGCGTCGAACTTCCGCCAGACCCCTCTCGGCGTGGTCGTCCCGCGCACCCCGGAGGCCGGGGCGGAGGCGGTGGCCGTGGCGCGGGAGTTCGGCGCGCCCGTGCTGTCGCGCGGCGGCGGGACGAGCCTGGCCGGGCAGTGCACCAACGCGGGCGTGGTCCTCGACTGGTCGAAGTACTGCACCCGGATCGAGTCGGTGGACGCCGACGCCCGCACCTGCGTCGTCCAGCCCGGGATCGTGCTCGACGACCTGAACCGGCAACTCGCACCGTACGGGCTGCGCTACGGTCCCGAGCCCGCCACCCACGCCAACTGCACCCTCGGCGGCATGATCGGCAACAACTCCTGCGGCGCCACCGCGCAGGCGCACGGCAAGGTGGTGGACAACATCGCCCGCCTTGAGGTGCTGCTCTACGACGGCACCCGCTTCTGGTGCGGGGAGACGGACGACGAGGAGTACGCCGAGATCGAGCGGCAGGGCGATCTGCGGGCGACCGTCTACCGGCGGCTGCGCGCGCTGCGCGACACCTACGGGGACGAGATCCGCCGCCGGTTCCCGGACATCCCGCGCCGGGTCTCCGGCTACAACCTGGACTCCCTGCTGCCGGAGCACGGCTTCGACGTGGCCGGTCTGCTGGTGGGCAGCGAGTCGACGCTGGTCACCGTACTGCGGGCGGAGCTGGAACTGGTCCCGGTGGTGAAGGAACGGACCCTGCTCGTGCTGGGGTTCGACAGCATCGACAAGGCCGCCGACGCGGTGCCCGACATCCTGCCGCACGACCCGATCGCGCTGGAGGGCGTCGACGCCCGGCTGGTCCGCGACGAGCGGATCAAGCACCTGAACCCCGAGGCGCTGGCCCAGATGCCGGAGGGCAACGCCTATCTGATGGTGCAGTTCGGCGGGGACACCGCCGAGGAGGCCGACGCGCGGGCGCACCGGTTGCTGGAGGCCGTGCACCGTTCCGAGCACGACGCCGACTGCGCGTTCCTCGACGACCCGTCGCACGAGGAGGACCTGTGGCAGGTGCGCGAGGCGGGGCTGGGCGCCACCGCGCACATCCCGGGCAAGCCCGACACCTTCGAGGGCTGGGAGGACTCGGCGGTGTCGCCCGAACGGCTGGGCGACTACCTGCGCCGGCTGCGTGCGCTCTTCGAGGAGTTCGGGTACCTGAGCGACACCGGTCCGAGCCTGTACGGCCACTTCGGGCAGGGGTGCGTGCACACCCGCATCCCGTTCGACCTGTACACCGCGGACGGGGTGGCGACGTACCGGAGGTTCATGGAGCGGGCGGCCGACCTCGTCGTCGAGTTCGGCGGCTCGCTGTCCGGCGAGCACGGCGACGGGCAGAGCCGGGGCGAGCTGCTGTCCCGGATGTTCGGGGACCGGCTGGTCGAGGCGTTCGGGCGGCTGAAGGCGGTCTTCGACCCGCGGAACCGGATGAACCCGGGGAAGGTCGTCGCTCCGTACGGGCTGGACGAGAACCTGCGGCTCGGCGGTGACTGGGCCCCGTTCGAACCCCGCGACCTGCGCTTCCGCTTCCCGCACGACGGGGGTTCGTTCGCGCAGGCGGCCAACCGCTGCGTCGGGGTCGGCAAGTGCCGGCAGCACACCAGTGACGGCACGGTGATGTGCCCGTCGTACCAGGTGACCCGCGAGGAGGAGCACTCGACGCGGGGCCGGGCCCGGCTGCTGTTCGAGATGCTCGACGGGCACGGGGACGGCGCGATCCGGGACGGCTGGCGTTCGGAGGCGGTCAAGGACGCCCTCGATCTGTGCCTGGCCTGCAAGGGCTGCAAGAAGGACTGTCCGGCGGACGTGGACATGGCCACGTACAAGGCGGAGTTCCTGTCCCACCACTACCAGGGCCGGCCGTGGCGCAGGCCGCGTTCGGACTGGTCGATGGGCTGGCTGCCGGCGCTCGCCCAGGTGGTGGGCCGCACCCGGCTGGGGCCGGTCGTCAACGCGCTCACGCACGCCCCGCTGCTGTCGAAGGCCGCGGTGCTGGTGGCGGGCGTGGCGGACCGGGAGGTGCCGCTGTTCGCGGAGCGGACCTTCGAGCAGTGGTTCGCGGACCACGAGCCGGAGGGCGACGGGCACCGCGGGTCGGTGCTGCTGTGGCCGGACACCTTCACCAACCACTTCCACCCGCACATCGGCCGGGCGGCGGTTCGGGTCCTGGAACACGCCGGGTGGCGGGTGGAGCTGCCGCACGAGCCGCTGTGCTGCGGGCTGACCTGGATCTCCACCGGGCAGCTGGGCACCGCGGAGAAGGTGCTCACCCGCACCGTGCGCGCCCTGGCCGGCCAGGTGCGGGCGGGCGGCCTGGTCGTGGCGCTGGAGCCGAGCTGCACGGCCGTGTTCCGGGCCGACGCGGCGGAGCTGTTCCCCGGCGACCAGGACGTGCTGCGGCTGGCCGAGCAGACGGTGACGCTGTCGGAGCTGCTCACCGAGCACTCCCCCGGTTACGAGCCGCCGCGGGTCCCGGAGCGGTCCGCGCGTGCGCTGGCCCAGGTGCACTGCCACCAGCACGCGGTGCTCGGCTGGGAGGCCGACCAGGAGCTGCTGCGGCGGGCCGGGGTGGACGCGGAGCGCCTGGACTCCGGCTGCTGCGGGCTGGCCGGCAACTTCGGCTTCGAGCGCGGTCACCTGGACGTCAGCGAGGCATGCGCGGAGCGGGTGCTGCTGCCGCGGCTTCGGGAGGAGGACGAGTCGACCGTCGTCCTCGCCGACGGCTTCAGCTGCCGCACCCAGATCCACGAGTTCGACAGCGGCGGCCACGAGGGCGTGCACCTGGCGGAACTGCTGGCCTCGGCCCTGCCGGACCCCGCTGCCGGTTCCGGGACGCCGGGCAGCGCGTACGGCACCGCGCCGGGCGCCCGTCCGGCCGCTCCCGGCCCCCGGGCCCGGGCGCTGGCCCTGGCGGGCACGGCGGCGGCCGCCGTGGGTACCGCGGCGGCGGCTACGGCGGTCGCCCGGAGCCTGCGCCGCCGCTGAGCCCGGCACGAAGGCCCGGCACGAAGGGGGCTGGCCGCGATCCGGTGAATGGTCTCGGTGCTGCGGCAGGCGGCCACCGAGTCGGTCCGGCCTCTCGACCGCGCTGTCGAAGCGGCAGCGCGCGGTCGGCGCCGGATTACCGATGCGGTGCTTGCCTTCGGCAGGATGGGCGCATGACCGAGATCCGCACACCCCGTCTTCTCCTCCGCAGCTGGCACGACGACGACCTCGCGTCGATGGCGGACATCAACGCGGACCCACAGGTCATGCGCTGGACTGAGGACGGCTCGGTGCGCGACCTGGACCACACGGCCGAGGACATCGAACGGTGGGAGGAGGAGTGGGACGAGGAAGGCTTCGGACTCTTCGCCGTCGAACTGCTGGCCTCGGGCGAACTGATCGGCTTCACAGGACTGTCCGTGCCCGAGTTCCTGCCGGAGGTGATGCCCGCGGTGGCGATCAGCTGGCGGCTCGGCTCACCGTTCTGGGGCCAGGGATACGCGTCCGAAGCCGCGCACGCCACACTGGAGTTCGCCCTCCAGGACCGCGGCCTGGACCGTGTCATCAGCATCAGCCGGGTGGGGGACAACGCCTCCGAGAACGTCATCCGCAAGCTCGGCATGGCCCCCGAGCGGGAGACGACCCACCCGGTACACGGCTACCCCCTGAGCGTCCACGCCATCGACCTCACCGAGTTCCAGGCATGAACCGCACCCGCCCGACCGTCGATCACCACAAGACAGCCGACCACCGGCACGAAGGCCCGGCACGAAGGACGGTCACCACCGCGGCGCGGGGGTGACCGTCCTTCGGGGCGGGGGTCTCAGGCGCGGGACGGGTTGTCCTGGCGGCTGGCCAGGGCCCAGATCACGAACACGTCGATCGCCATCATGATCACGGACCAGACGGGCGAGTACGGCAGGAACAGGAACTGGGCGATCAGACTCAGCGAGGCGAGGACGATGCCCGCCACCCGCGCCCACGCCATGTCCCTGAGCAGTCCGAATCCGGTGACGAACACGAGGGCGCCCAGGATGACGTGGACGATCCCCCAGCCGGTCAGGCTCATCTCGTAGACGTAGGTGCCGATACGGGCGTACACGTCGTCCTCGGCGATGGCCGCGATCCCCTGGAGGACGGCGAGCGCGCCGTTCAGCAGCAGCAGTACACCCGCGAAGACGACGCCGCCGGTCACCCAGCCGCTGGTGCGGTCGCCCGAGCGCTGGGCCCAGGAGGCGTCGCCGCCGCGGGACGGCCGGCCGGGAGTGGGTTCGGCGTGCTGGCTCATGAGCGGAGTCCTTTCTGTGTCCCCCGTACGGGGCAGCTGCCCGCCGGCGCCGACGGCACCGACAGGTCGTTTAGAGCCTGCGGGCGGCCGGACTCCCCGGCCACGCGGGCCCGCCGTACGGGTGAATCGCGCGCGGGGCGTGCGCATGCGGGCGGTCGCGGCCTCGCGTTAACTGAGCGGCACCCGCGTCCCCCGGTGACCGACGGCGCCCGCGGGGTGGAAGAAGGAGGGCGTGTGACGAGTCGGCCGCTGCCCCGGCGGGGACCGCGGGGGCGGGTTCCGTGACCGCGCCGGCGAACGCCGCCCCGGGCCGGGCCGAGCAGTCCCTGCGGCAGACCCTGCTCAGCCCGGGTTACCGGCGGCTGTTGCTGCTGTGCGTGCTGCTGGGCGTGCCCATCGCGCTGGCCTGCTTCTTCTTCGTCGGACTCCAGCACGAGTTGCAGCACTGGGTGTGGACCTCGCTGCCCGAGGCGGTCGGCTACCACACCCCGCCCTGGTGGTGGCCGCTGCCCGCGCTGCTCCTCGCCGGGCTGATCCTGGCCCCGATCGTCACCCGGCTGCCGGGCGGTGGCGGCCACCTCCCGGTGAACGGCCTGGGCGGGGCGCCCGTCGGCCCGCGCGCGCTGCCCGGCGCGGTGCTGGCCGCGCTGGCCACGCTGCCGCTCGGCGTGGTGCTGGGTCCCGAGGCCCCGCTCATGGCCGTCGGCAGCGGGCTCGCCCTGCTGGCGGTGCGGCGGGCGGGCGCGGGCGGTGACCAGCGGGCGAGCGCGATCCTCGCCACGGCCGGCTCCACCGCCGCGATCTCCACCATCCTCGGCGGTCCGGTGGCGGCGGCGGTCCTGCTCATCGAGGGGGCGGGACTGGCCGGCACCCGGCTGGTCGCGCTGCTGCTGCCCTGTCTGCTGGCCAGCGCGACGGGTGCGCTGGTCTTCACCGGCTTCGGCCAGTGGACGGGGCTCGAGATCGGCGCGCTGGCCCTGCCCGACCTGCCGCCCCAGGCCGGTCCCGACGCGGGCGACTTCCTGTGGGGCCTGCCCACCGCCGCCCTGATCGCCGTACTGGTCACGGTGGCCCGCGCGCTGGGCCGCCGCACCGTCACCTGGACGCGGGACCGCACGGCCGCGCGCACCGTCGTCTGCGCCACCGCGGTCGGCGTCTGTGTCGCCGCCTACGCGCTCATCACCGGCCGCTCCCCGGCCGAGGCGGCGCTGTCCGGCCAGGCCACCCTCGCCCAGCTCGCCGCGCACCCGCACGCCTGGTCGGTGGGGGCGCTGGTCGCGCTGGTCGTGTGCAAGGGGCTGGCCTGGGGCATCGCGCTGGGCGCACTGCGCGGCGGCCCGATCTTCCCGTCGGTTCTGCTGGGCGCGGCGACCGCGTTGGCCTGCTCCGGGCTGCCCGGCTTCGGCGCGACCCCGGCCCTCGCCCTCGGCATCGCCGCCGCCGCGGCCGCGGTGACGGGACTGCCGCTGGCCAGCTCGGTCCTGGCGGTGCTGCTGATGGGCCGGGACGCCCACGACCAGACCCCGCTGATCGTCATGGCGTCGGTCGTCGCGTTCATCGTCGCCCAGCTGGTGCGGCGGACGGAGCCGGAGGCGGGCCAGGCGCCGGCGACCGGAGCGGCACGGTGAAGGACCGCCGGACCGCGCCCCCGCGCCCCCGCACCCGTACCGGCTGGGACGCCCTGCGGCCCTGGCTCGTCCGGGTCGGGATCGCGGCCGCCGTGGTCGCGGCGTACTTCCTGCTCCCCCTCGACCATCTGGGGCCGCAGCGGCCGGTGCTGAGCTGGGTGCTGTTCGCGCTGCTGCTGACCGTCGTGGCCGTGCTGCTGCTGCGGCAGATCCGGCACGTCCTGCTCGACCATCCGGACAGCAGGCCCGGAGTGGTCATCTCGCTGCTGATCGTCCTGTCCGTGCACGTCTTCTCGGCCACGTACTACACCCTGGCCAAGTCGCCGGGCGAGTTCAGCGGACTGCACACCCGGATCGACGCGCTGTACTTCACTGTGGTGACGCTCGCCACGGTCGGGTACGGGGACATCACCCCCCGGGGCCAGGCCGCGCGGGTGGTGACCATCCTGCAGATCACGTACAGCTTCGTCTTCCTCACCGCCGCCGCCACCGCGCTGACCACCCGCATGCGGGACATGGTGGTCCGGCGGACCGAACGGGGCCGCTCCCGCTGACGGCGGCCGGCCCCGGGCGTTTCCGCAGCCCCGGGGCCTGTCCGGCGGTCCTGCGGGACGGCCGCCGGAGCCGAGGCCCGCTTGTGCGCGCCCCCGTGGGAGCACTACTGTCGCCACGCCTTGGTGAACGGGAAATCCGGTGTGATGCCGGTGCGGCCCTCGCCACTGTGAATCGGGAAGTCCGGCTCCGGCCCTCGCGGGCAGCCACTGGATCGCTTGCGATCCGGGAAGGCGGAGCACGGGCGGTGGTACCCGTAAGCCAGGAGACCGGCCAAGGCGCGTCGTCCATCCACGAGGTGCTGGAGAGGGTCTGCTGAGCCATGCACATAGCCGAGGGCTTTCTGCCACCGGTGCACGCGATCGCCTGGGGTGTCGCGTCCGCGCCGTTCGTCGTCCACGGAGTCCGGTCACTCACCCGTGAGGTCAGGGAGCACCCGGAGAGCACGCTGCTCCTCGGCGCCTCCGGTGCCTTCACGTTCGTCCTGTCGGCCCTGAAACTGCCGTCCGTCACCGGAAGTTGCTCGCACCCGACCGGCACCGGCCTGGGCGCGATCCTGTTCCGGCCGCCGATCATGGCGGTCCTGGGCACCATCACCCTGCTCTTCCAGGCGCTGCTGCTCGCCCACGGCGGGCTGACCACGCTCGGCGCCAACGTCTTCTCGATGGCGATCGTCGGCCCCTGGGCCGGGTACGGCGGCTACCGGCTGCTGCGCCGCTTTGACGTGCCGCTGATGGTCACCGTGTTCTTCGGCGCGTTCGTCGCCGACCTGTCCACGTACTGCGTCACCAGCGTGCAGCTGGCGCTGGCCTTTCCCGACCCGAGCAGCGGATTCCTGGGCGCGCTCGGCAAGTTCGGGTCCATCTTCGCCGTGACGCAGATCCCGCTGGCGGTGAGCGAGGGCCTGCTCACGGTGATCGTGATGCGGCTCCTTGTGCAGTCCAGCAAGGGCGAACTGACCCGGCTGGGCGTGCTGCTGACCCGGTCCGGGGAGCGGAAGCAGGAGGCGGTGGCCCGATGAGCCGCAACGCGAAGATCAACACCCTGCTGCTGCTCGCCGTGGCCGCGCTGGCGGTGCTGCCGCTGGTGCTGGGGCTCGGCGACCACAAGAAGGAGCCGTTCGCCGGGGCCGACGCGGAGGCGGAGACGGCGATCACCGAGATCGAACCGGACTACGAGCCGTGGTTCTCCCCGCTGTACGAACCGCCGTCCGGGGAGATCGAGTCGGCGCTGTTCGCCCTCCAGGCCGCGCTCGGCGCGGGCGTGCTGGCGTACTACTTCGGGCTGCGCCGGGGCCGGCGGCAGGGCGAGGAGCGGGCACCGGCGGCTTCCGAGGCAACGGCGGTGCCGCGAGACACCCCCGAAGGGGACTGAGTGCTGCCGATCGACGCGGCGGCGCACGCCAGTCGCTGGCGGCGCCGCCATCCCGTGGACAAGGCGGTGCTCGGTCTCGGCCTGACCGTGCTTGCGATCTCGCTGCCGCCCTGGCCGGGTGCGGCGCTGGTGCTGGCGGCGGCGCTCACGGTGCTGCTCGGCCCGGCGGGCGTGCCCGGGCGCCGGCTGTGGCGGGCGTACCGGGTGCCGCTGGGTTTCTGCGTGACGGGGGCGCTGCCGCTGCTCGTGCGGGTCGGCGGCCCGGACGGGTTCCTGTCGGCGGCCGACGGCGGTGCGGCGCGCGCCGGCGGGCTGCTGCTGCGCACCTCGGCGGCCTCGCTGGGGGTGCTGCTGTTCGCGTTCACCACGCCGATGTCCGACCTGTTGCCGCGCCTGGTGCGGGCCGGGGTGCCCGCGCCGGTCGTGGACGTGGCGCTGGTGACGTACCGGATGAGCTTCCTGCTGCTGGACTCCGTGCGCCGCATCCGGGAAGCGCAGGCCGCGCGGCTCGGCCACACCACCCGGGCGGCGGCCTGGCGTTCGCTCGGCGGGCTCGGCGCCACCGCGTTCGTGCGGGCCTTCGACCGGGCGGCGCGGCTCCAGTCGGGGCTCGCCGGGCGCGGTTACGACGGCACCCTGCGTGTGCTGGTGCCCGAGGCCCGCGTCTCGGTGCCGTTCACGGCGGCGAGCGTCGCGCTGCTGGCGGCGCTGGCCGGCCTCACCCTCGTACTGGAAGGACCCCTGTCGTGAACGGACCGGCGCAGTCACCGGAACCGGCCCTGGTCGCCCTGCGGGGCGCGTCGTTCGGGTACGAGGAGGGCCCGGACGTGCTGGTGGGCCTGGACTTCGCGGTGCGCGAGGGGCGGGCGCTGGCACTGCTCGGCCGCAACGGCAGTGGCAAGACGACGCTGATGCGGCTGCTCAGCGGCGGACTGCGGCCGCGCACGGGGGCGTTGACGCTCGGCGGGGAGCCGGTGTCCTACGACCGCAAGGGGCTGACCCGGCTGCGGACCACGGTGCAGTTGGTGGTGCAGGACCCGGACGACCAGCTCTTCGCGGCCTCGGTCGGCCAGGACGTGTCCTTCGGTCCGCTGAACCTGGGGCTGTCCGACGCGGAGGTCAGGTCCCGGGTCGGGGAGGCGCTCGCCGCGCTGGACATCGCGGCGCTGGCCGACCGGCCCACGCACCTGCTGTCGTACGGGCAGCGCAAGCGCACCGCGATCGCCGGGGCGGTCGCGATGCGGCCCCGGGTGCTGATCCTCGACGAGCCGACCGCGGGTCTCGACCCGGACGGGCAGGAGCGGCTGCTCGCCACCCTGGACGGGCTGCGCGCGGGCGGCACCACCGTGGTGATGGCCACCCACGACGTCGACCTCGCCCTGCGCTGGTCCGACGACGCCGCCCTGCTCACTCCGGACGGTGTGCGCACCGGCCCGACCGCCCCGACGCTGGCCCGCACCGACCTGCTGCGGCGGGCCGGGCTGCGGCTCCCGTGGGGTGTCGCGGCGGCCGGACTGCTGCGGGCGCGGGGGCTGTTGCCCGACTCCGCCACCGGTCCGCGTACGGCGGAGGAGCTGGCGGCACTGGCCGACTGACGGGGCGTGGGCGGGCGGTTCAACCCCGGGAACGGCTCAGCCCTGGACGCGGCCCAGCCCTGGGAACGGCTCAGCCCTGGGAGCGGCTCAGCTCGGTGTCCCGGTCCTGCGCCGCGCTCTCCGCGCTGCCGTCCCCGGTGTTCTCGGCCGCCTGCCGGGCGCGGCGGCCGGGCAGGACGGCGAGGACGATCAGGGTGCCGGCCGCCATGATGATGCCGCCGACGAGGCTGGTCGTCGAGACACCGTGGGCGAAGGCCTTGTTCACGGCGTCGGCGAGGGCCTGCGCCTGTTCGGGTCCGGCGGACGGGTTGGTGGCGAGGCGCTCGGCGACGGCCAGTCCGCCGCCCACCGAGTCCTGGGCGGTGTCCAGCGCGGCGGCCGGGAGCCGGTCGCCCACCAGTCCGGCCAGTTCGTCCCGGTAGGCGGTGCCCAGCAGGGAGCCCAGGACGGCGATGCCGAGGGAGCCGCCGAGTTCCAGCGCGGTGTCGTTGGCGCCGCCGCCGACGCCCAGTTCGCTCTCCGGGAAGGAGCCCATGATGGTGTCGGTGGCCGGGGACACGCTGAGGCCGATGGCGAGGCCGAGCAGCAGCATGGGGGCGAGGAAGTCGGCGTAGGTGGAGCCCTGGTCGATCCGGACCAGCAGGAACACCCCGACGGTGCCGATCGCCATGCCGGAGCCGACCATCGCCTTCACGCCCAGCTTCGGGGTGAGCCGCCCGGTCACCGCCGCGCCGACGAACACGGCACCGGCCAGCGGCAGCAGCCGTACGCCGGTCTCCAGCGCGCCGTAGCCGAGCACGAACTGCAGGAACTGCGTGGCGTAGTAGATGGCGCCGTAGGTGCCGAAGAAGAAGAACAGCACCGCCAGCATCGAGCCGCTGAACGGCCGCAGCAGGAACCTGCGCACGTCCAGCATGGGATGCGGGTGGCGCAGCTCCCAGGCCACGAAGGCGATCAGGCCGGCCCCGGCGACGACGGCCGCGGCGACCGGTCCCGCGCCCCAGCCGAAGTGCGGGCCCTCGATGCTCGCGTAGACCAGGCTGCCGACGGAGACGATGGAGAGCAGCCCGCCGACGTAGTCGACGCGGCCCATGCCGGCCGCCCTGGACGGCGGTACGAGGACCAGCGCGCCGACCACGGCGAGGACCGCGACGGGGACGTTGACCAGGAAGGTCGAGCCCCAGGCGTGGTCCTCCAGGAGCCACCCGGCGACCAGCGGCCCGACCGCGATGGCGAGCCCGGAGGTGGCGGTCCAGGCCGTGATGGCGCGGGCCCGCTCCCCCTTCGGGAAGACCGCGACCAGCAGGGAGAGCGTGGCCGGCATGACGACGGCGGCGCCGACGCCCATGACCGCCCGGGCCGCGATGACCAGCCCCGTCTCGTGGACCAGGCTGCCCATCACCGAACCGCCCGCGAAGATCACCAGACCGGTGACCAGGGCGCCGCGACGGCTGTACTTGTCGCCGATCGCGCCGAGCACCAGCATCAGCGCGGCGTACGGGACGGTGTAGCCGTCGATGACCCACTGCAGGTCGCTGCTGCTCAGGCCCAGGTCGGCCGTCATGTCCGGGGCGGCCACGATCAGGGACGTGTTGGCCATCACGACGATCAGCAGGCTCAGGCAGAGCACCAGGAGAGCCCACCAGCGCCGGGCGTAGGGCCCGGGCATCTTCTCGACGGGGGTGGTGGCCAGTAGGGGCATGGTGGGCTCCCGGAGACAAACGAGGGCGAGTTAATTGCCCATAGATGAGCAGACAAGAGAAGCGTAGTTTGTTGCACACGTGCGTGCAAATAAGGCGCCCACCAACCGGAAGGGCGCCTGCTGAAAGGAGGGGGTGGCCTACTCGGCCGGGACGGATTGCGCGAGCGCCGCGGGACCCACGCTCCCGACCACGGTCCGCGCGGACCGCTCCGGCACCCCGGCGGCGATGAGAATGGCGATGGCGGCACGGGTGCCGTCGTCCTCCAGGGCACCGGTGTTGACCTGCTCGAGGAGCGCCACGACCATCGCTTCGAGTCCCGCGCTCAGCACGGCGGGGGGCAGGTGGGCGGGGAAGACCCCGTCCCGCCGGCCGCGCTCCAGGATGGCGGTGACCTCGGCGCGGGCCGGGGCCAGGATCTCGGCCACGCGCTCCACGCCCAGATCGTGCCGGGCCAGCGCCAGCAGCATCCGGTAGCGGTCGCCCACCGGCCACATCAGCAGCGTGAAGTGCGCGAGCGCCCGGTCGGCCGGTTCGTCCGGTCCGGCCGCCTCGGCGATCGCGGCCCGCAGCACCTCGGACGCCTCCTCGGCGAGGGCCTCCAGGAGCGCCGCGCGCCCCGGGAAGTGGCCGAAAAGGGTACGCCGTACGACACCGGCGGCGCGGGCCAGCTCCTCCAGGGTGGTGTCCGGGTTCCGCCCCAGCTCCCGGCGGGCGGTGGCCAGGATGCGCGCCCGGTTCGACCGCGCGTTGCGGCGCTGCGGCTCACGGGCGACGGGCTTGGTCACGGCAACCTCGGGCGGGACGATGCGGGGGGGGCGGGGAGGGCGGCCTGAACGTGGTCGTCCATTCTGGCACGGGGGCGCGACGAGCAGGACAACGAGAACGTCGACGGAAGAGCGACGAGAAGGACGAGGTCTGCGCGATGGACACGACGTCGGCGGCCGTGGCGGGTGCCGTCACCTTCCTGTGGCTCGGCATGGTGCTGGCGATCTCCTTCCTGGAGGCGCCGCTGAAATTCCGGGCCCCCGGGGTGACGATCCCCGTCGGTCTCGGCATCGGCCGGCTGGTCTTCCGCGCGCTGAACCTCGCCGAGGCCGTCCTCGCCGTCGCCGTGATCGTCGCGGTCGCCGCCGGTGGCCCCTCCGCGGCGGTCGTGACGGCCACCGCCGTCGCGGTGGCCGTGCTCGCCGTGCAGCTCGGCGTCGTACGACCCCGGCTGAACCGCCGGTCCGACGCGGTGCTCGCGGGCGAGGACCCGGCGGAGCACCGCTCGGGCGCACACCTGTACTACGTCGCCCTGGAGATCGTGAAGGTCCTCGCCCTGCTCGCGCTGGGCTGCGCCGCCCTGGCCGGGTGACGGTGCCGGGACCGCCGGGGCAGAGGATTTCTAGGCCCGCCCGGACGGGTTCGCGGCCCTGCTCCGCCGAACGGCGGCGACCGCGGCCAGGACCATCCCCACGGCCACGGTCAGCGGGCCGCGCAGCCACACCTGGGCCTCGATCTGCGTGGCGAGCGCGACACAGGACGCGGCGCCCAGCACGGGGAGCACGGTCGGGGCGCGGAAGTGGTCCGCCTCGCCCGCGTCGCGACGCAGGACGAGTACGGCCGTGTTGACCATGAGGAAGACGACGAGCAGCAGCAGGACCAGGGTGGACGCCAGGGTGGCGACACTGCCGGTGAGCGCGAGGAGCATCGCCAGCAGGGTCGTGACGGCGATCGCGAGCCACGGGGTACGGCGGCCGGGCAGCACCCTGGTCAGCGCGGCGGGCAGCAGCCCGTCCCGGGCCATCCCGTAGGCCAGGCGGGAGGACATGATGCCGGTGAGCAGCGCCCCGTTCGCCACGGCGACGAGGGCGATCGCGCTGAACAGCCGGGTCGGGACGCCCCCGGCCTCCTCGACGACCTCGAGGAGCGGCCCGCTCGACTCCGCCAGCCGCTCCGTCGGTACCGCGGCGGACGCGGCGAGGCCCACCAGCACGTACACGGCGCCCGCGGTGACGAGGGCGCCGAACAGGGCGCGCGGGTAGGAGCGCCGCGGGTCGCGGGTCTCCTCGGCGACGTTCACCGACGTCTCGAAGCCGACGAAGGAGTAGTACGCCAGTACGGAGCCGCTCAGTACGGCCGCCGCCGCGCCCTTCTCCGGCGTGCCGAGCTGCCCGAGCCGGCCCAGGTCGCCGTCGCCGCGCAGCAGCAGCCAGGCGCCGAGGACGACGATGACGAGGAGGCCGCCGACCTCCACGACGGTGGCGACGACGTTGGCACGGGTCGACTCCTTGATGCCCCGGGCGTTGACCAGGGCGAGCAGGGCGAGGAACAGCACGGCGACGAGCCCGACCGGCAGCGTCACGAAGGCGGACAGGTAGTCGCCCCCGAAACCGCGGGCCAGCGCGGCCACGGAGACGATGCCGGCGGCGAGCATGCAGAAACCGGCGACGAACCCGGCGAACGGTCCGAAGGCGCGGGTGGCGTAGTGGGAGGCGCCGCCCGCCCGGGGGTACTTCGTGGCCAGCTCGGCGTAGGAGGCGGCGGTCAGCATCGCCAGCAGCAGCGCGACGGCCAGCGGCACCCACACCGCT
Source organism: Streptomyces sp. MH60 (assembly GCF_002939385.1). Taxonomy (GTDB): domain Bacteria; phylum Actinomycetota; class Actinomycetes; order Streptomycetales; family Streptomycetaceae; genus Streptomyces. The sequence goes on from NZ_MULI01000006.1 coordinate 155,078, forward strand.
CCCCCGGCGTCGGCGGCCACCTGCCCGACCAGCACGTAGACGCCCGCGCCGAGCACGTCGCCCAGGATGAAGAAGTACAGCAGCGGGGTGGTCAGCGCCCGCTTGAGCGCTGGGGTGTCCTGGGTGTCCTGGGTGTCCGCCGACCGTGGTGTTCCGAGTCTCGCCATGTGGCCTCAGGTTTCCCGCCGGGCGGAAATCACGCCCCGGCCTCGGCCTCCACGCGCACAGGGGGCTCGTCGGTCACCCCGCCACCCACACGCCCGCGCGCGCGGCGGCGCCCACCGCGCGTGCCGCCCGGTCGGCGTCGGCCTCGGTGAGGGGCCGACCGGTGTTGAGCAGCGCGTAGTAGAGCGGGGCGGAGACGGCCGCCACCACCCCGTGCGGATCGGTGCCGCCCGGGACTTCGCCGCGCGCGACGGCGTCCCGCACGCAGCCGGCCCACTCGTCGACGCGTACGGCATAGAAGCGGTGCAGGGCTTCGGCGGCCTGCTCGTTGCAGAGGGAGGCCGCGATCAGCGCCTTGAAGAGGCGCCCTTGCCGCGGGTCGGTGAGCGTCTTGACGACGAGGCGCGCGTTCGCCCGGAGGTCCTCCTCCAGGGTGCCGGTGTCGGCACGAGGCAGCGACTGGTCCGCCATGTCGGCCAGGAGGTCGGCGGCGAGGCCCCCGGGACTCCCCCAGCGGCGGTAGACCGTCGTCTTGCCGACACCCGCGCGGCGCGCGACCTCCCCCAGGTCCAGCGCGTCGAAGCCGTCGGCGGCGAGCGTGTCGCCCGCCACGCGGAGGACGGCCTCGCGGATACGGGCGGTGCGACCTCCGGGGCGCTGGGTCCCGGGGGCGGCTGTGTCCGGCATGACGGCTCCCTCTTGTCTGTCACGACAGCAGAGACCCACCTTATCGGAACCGCAGTTCCCTTACCGCCTCCACCGTGCTACCTTCCGAGCCGTAACGGAACTACAGACCCATTAGTGACTCCGAGGGGAATGCCATGTCCGTCACCGAAGACGCGCCGCGGTCGACCGCACGTCCGGGCCCGGCCTCCGGCCCGCCCACCGCCGAGACCGATCCGCAGCGGCTGACCGGCCGTTCGAAACTGATCCTCACGGTCCTGCTGGTCGCCCAGTTCATGCTGGCCGTCGACTTCTCGATCCTGAACGTCGCGCTGCCCGCGATCGGCGACGGACTCGGCTTCTCCCTCGCCGACCTGCAGTGGGTGGCCACCTCGTTCGCCCTGTCGGCCGCGGGCTTCACCCTCTTCTTCGGCCGCATCGGCGACCTGATCGGCCGCAAGAAGATCTTCATCGGCAGTCTCGCCCTGCTGGGTCTGGCCTCCCTGCTCGGCGGACTCGCCACCAGCCCCGAGGCCCTGCTCGCCGCCCGGGTCGCCCAGGGCCTGGCCACCGCCGCCGCCACCCCGGCAGGGCTGTCCCTGCTGACGACCTCGTTCCCCGAAGGCCCCCTGCGGCAGAAGGCGCTCGGCATCAACGGTGCGCTGATGTCGGCCGGTTTCACGACCGGCGCGATCCTCGGCGGCGTCCTGGCCGACCTGCTCTCCTGGCGCTGGGCGTTCTTCGTCAACGTGCCCGTCGCGCTCGCCGTCGTGCTCGTCGGCCCGGCCGTCATCAAGGAGTCCCGGCCCGCCACCCGCCGCAGCCTCGACCTGCCCGGCGCGCTCACCGTCACCCTCGGTCTGCTCGGTCTCGTCTACGGCATGACCCAGGCCGGAGAACACGGCTGGACCCACCCGCACGCACTGGGCGGGCTGGCCGGAGGCGTGCTCCTCCTGGCCGCGTTCGTCCTGATCGAGCGCACCGTGGCCGCGCCGCTGGTACCGCTCGCCACACTCGGACGCCGCAACGTGGCCTGGGGCAACCTGCTGGGCCTGCTCGCCTTCGTCACCGAGACCTCGCTGGTCTACCTGCTCACCCTGTACCTCCAGAAGACCCTCGGCTTCTCGCCCCTCGCGGCCGGCGTCACCTTCGGCGTCCTCGGCGCGGGCACCGTCGTCGGCGGCCTGCTCGCCCCCCGCCTGCTCGCCAGGACGTCCACGACGACCGTGCTCGTCGTCGGCGGCGTCGTCCAGGCCGTCTTCACCGCGGCCCTGCTCTTCCTCGGGACGACGACCGGGGCCTCCCTCGCCCTGCTGCTGCCCGCCACCTTCTTCGGCGGGGTCGGCAACATGCTCGTCATCGTCGGCTTCATGGTCACGGCCACGAGCGGGCTGCCGGATGCAGAGCAGGGACTGGCGACCGGCCTGGCCTCGATGTCCCAGCAGGTCGGCATCACCCTGGGTACGCCCATCATGTCCGCCGTCGTCACCGCCGGTACCGCGGGCGCGACGACCGCCTCCGCCGTCCACCAGGGGGTCACCACGGCCATCGCGGTCAACGCGGCCCTGGTGCTCGTCGGAGTCGTCGTCGCCGCGCTCTTCCTGCGAACGCGCTCCGACAGGCCCTAGCCGACGGACGGGCACTCCGCCCATACCGTCTTGCCCGGCCCTCCGGGCCGCGGGTGCCAGCCCCAGCGCTCGGCGAGGGCGGCGACCAGAAGGAGTCCCCGGCCACCGGTGTCCTCGCCGTCGGGCGCACGCAGTTCCTCCGGCTCCGGGGGCGTGCGTTCGCCACGGCTGTCGGCGACCTCGATCCGCACGGTGCCGCAGGGCGCGGTCACGTGCAGGAGCAGGTGGAAGTCCCGGCCGGGGACGTGGCCGTGCCGCACGGCGTTGGCGGTCAGCTCGCCGAGCACCAGCACGGTCTCGTCGTGCGGGCGGGTGCCGTACGGGATGCCCCAGGCGTCCAGCCGGTGCGCGGCCAGTCGGCGGGCGAGGCGGGCACCGCGCGGGGTGGAGGTGAAGCGCATCTCGAACGTGCGCGTCAAGGTGCCGTCGGCCAGGACGGGTTGGTTCGTCATGCCGACAACGGTGGCGCCGGTCGCGTAGCGTGACCAGTGGTGACGCACCGACGCGGCCCGCTGTACGCACCGTGGCGGTACGGGTACGAGCCGCGCGGCGTGACGGGTCCGCGGGGGCGGCGTTGGGGCAGGGAGGCGGTGGGGATGAGCGAGGCTGCGGACACGTCCGGGCAGACGGTGGTCGTCGCGTTCGGCCAGACCATGAAGACGCTGCGGATCCGGGCGGGCTTGGAGCGCGAGGAGTTCGGCCGACGGATCGACTACTCGGCGGCCACGGTCGCGTCGTACGAGCAGGGACGGCGCGTCCCGTCGCCCAGGACCATCGAGCGGGCGGACGAGGTCCTGGACGCGGGCGGCTTGCTGACGGTGTGGAAGGAGCAGGTGGAGCGGGCGCAGTACCCGGTGTTCTTCCAGGGGATGGCGACGTTGGAGAAGGAGGCCATCGAACTGCTCGCGTACGACGCCCTCGTGGTCAAGGGTTTGCTTCAGACCGAGGAGTACATGCGAGCGCTGCTGGCCATGCGGCGCCCAGTCCTGGACCACGAGACGATCGAACAACGCGTGGCCGCCCGGTTGGCCCGGCAGGACATCTTCGACCGACGTCCCTCACCACTACTGAGCTTCGTCATGGACGAGTCGGTGCTCCGGCACCGATACGGCGGCAAGGGCGCGCTGCAAGGGCAGTTGGAACACCTGCTCCTCATGGGTCAGAAGCGCAACGTCGAGATCCAAGTGATGCCGACAGACTGTGAGGACAACGCCGGTGTGAACGGACCGTTCACGATCGTCACACGCAAGGACGGCAAGAAGTTCGTATACATCGAGGCGCAGTCGACCAGCACCCTTCAGACCGACCCAGAACAGGCGGCACTGGCCGCCGCCCGTTATGGGATCATCCGATCACAGGCTCTCACTCCGCGAGAGTCACTGGAGTTCATCGAGAGGTTGCTGGGAGAGCTATGAACACCGCTGAGTCCTCGGCCGTCGTGTCCGACCTCATCTGGTTCAAGAGCAGCTACAGCGGAACCGAAGGCGGCGACTGCGTCGAGATAGCCGCCGGCACACACGCCGTGCTCGTCCGGGACTCCAAGGCCGTGACCGGCCCCGTCATCCGCGTGTCGCGCGAGGCGTGGGCGGGGTTCATCGGGCGCTGAGGCTCCGTAGCCGTTCGTTGCGCTGTTCCAGGGCCACGGCCGTGGTCGGGAAGAGGGTGCCGCCGCCCTCGCCGATCCGGTCCTGGGTCAGGGTCACGAAGTCCCGCGTGCCGCGCTCGTAGGCGGCGAAGCCCTCGGCGTGGCCCCGGTCGGCCAGGGCATCGGCGAGGTGGTACGCGCCGATGAGGGCGAGGCTGGTGCCCTGGCCGGTGAGGAACGAGGGCGCGTGCGCGGCGTCGCCGAGCAGCGCGACCCTGCCCTGGGACCAGCGGGGCATGCGGATCTGGCTGACCGCGTCGAAGAACACGTCGTCCGCGTCGTGGAGGGCGGCCAGGATACCGGGAACCTCCCACCCCGCGTCGGCGAAGACCTTGGTGATCAGATCCCGTTGGGCCTGCGGACTGCCGAACGCGTCGAAGGGCGGGTCGGGCTGGGCGAAGTTGAGGAAGGCGTGCACCTCGTCCTCGTCCCCCACGGCGTAGAGGGCGGCGGCCCTGCCGGGGGTGTTCCACATGACCGTCTCGTGGGAGAGGCCGAGGGTGTTGCGCATGGGGAACACGGCGAAGCAGTATCCGAGATAGCGGTGGAACCGCTCCTCGGGCCCGAACACCATCTCCCGGGTGCGCGAGTGCATGCCGTCCGCGCCGAAGACCAGGTCGAAGGTACGGCTGCCGCCGCCGCGGAAGGTGACGTCGACACCGTCCCCGGACTGGTCGAGGGTGTCGACGGAATCGTTGAAGAGGAATTCCACGTCGTCCCGGACGGCCGTGTACAGCGCGTCGGTCAGGTCGCCGCGCCGTATCTCCAGGTCCCGTCCCGTGGCACCGCCGGTGACGGCGTGCGGGTGGAGCGAGGTGACCTCGCTGCCGTCCCCGTGCAGGAAGGTGAGGCGGCGCAGGTCGATGTGCGCGTCCCGCAGTCGCGGCAGGAGCCCCATCTGCTCGACGACGTCGAGCGCGGTGCCGCGTACGTCGACGGGGTAGCCGCCGCTGCGGAGGGTGTCGGCCTTCTCCACCACGGTGACCTCGTATCCGTGGCGGTTGAGCCAGAAGGCCAGGGCGGGACCGGCGATGCTGGCCCCGGAGATCAGGACGGTGCGCCTCGGTACGGTGCGGGTCATGCGTGGACTCCCTTGCTCATGGTGCGGGTGACGAACAGGGCCAGCGACACGACGACGCCGGCGATCACGAAACCGGTGACGTAGGCCGATTCGGCCGCGACCTCCGATCCCGAGGGGGTACCGGCGGTGAGGAGCGCGCCGCCGAGCTGCCCGCCGACGGCGGAGCCGAGTACGCGGCTGACCAGGATCAGGCTGGTGGCGATGCCGGTGTCGTTCTGGTCGACGGCGGTGGCGGTGCTGGTCATCATGGCCGTGACGCACAGGCCGTTGGCCAGCGCGATCAGCACCTTGCCGACGACGAGGTGCCAGATCTCGCTGTGGACGGCGGCCACGGCGAGCAGGCCGACGGTCATCATGACGACGCCGGTGTTGACCACGGCACGCGAGCCGAACCGGCGGTCCCCGATCCCGCCGAGCGGCCCGGCCAGCGTGGCGGCGAGGGCGCCGGGCAGCAGGTAGAAGCCGATCTCGGTGGCGCTGGCGCCGAAGCCGTAGCCGTCGCCGCGCTCGTCGAGCAGTTGCGGCACGAGGTAGACCGCCGTCGTGGCGCCGAGGCAGATCACGAAGGTCAGCACGCACGCCTTCCAGATCGCGGGCCGGGCCAGCATGCGCAGGTCGATCATCGGTGCGGCCGCGCGCCGTTCGACCCTCACCCATGCCGTGCCGCACGCGGCCAGCAGGACGACGAGGGCGAGGAGTGCGAGCGGCTGCGAGCCCGCCTCGGGCGCCAGCGCGAGGACGAGCATGAGGGTGGTCAGCATCCCGCTCAGGAGCAGCAGGCCGGGCCAGTCGATCCCGGCGCCGTCCGTCCGGCCGGGCGGATCTTCCGGCATCAGCCTGTTCACGAGCAGGGTGGACCCGGCGACCGCGATCGTCGGCAGCGCGAACATCCAGTGGCGGGAGAGCTGTTCCGCCACCGGACCGGCCGACAGCATGCCGACCATCGACCCGCCGACGAAGAGCCCGCTGACCACGCCGATGGCCACCTTGGACTCTCCGGGTGGCAGGTGTCTGCGGACCACGATGAACGACAGGGGCAGCGCGCCGATCATCGCGCCCTGCAACACCTGACCGAGCAGCAGCACGGGCAGGTTCGGGGCCAGGGCGGACACCGTGCCACCGACCGAGACCACCGCCATCAGGCGGATCAGGACCTTCTTCCCGCCGTAGCGGTCGCCGAACTTGCCCGCCAGCGGGGTGATGAGCGCGCCGGTGATGAGCAGGACGATACTGAGCAGCGCCCCTTCCGACTGGCTCATGTCCAGTTCGCGTTCCAGGAGCGGGATCGTCGGTGACACCACCGACTCCAGGGCACCGGTGGACAGCGCCAGTAAGCCCAGCGCCCCGACAGCGGCCTTCCCGACGGGGACCGAGGGGGCCAGGGTTGTGGTCATGAACGTCCCTCACTTCATGGGCCGCCCGTGGAAAGGCACCGACGCGGTTTCGGTGGTGCCTGGCGGCGAAGTGCAGAGTGAGGGAACGGTCATGGGCCGGACGTCATACCCGGGAGCCAACGTGCGGTGATACCGCGGTAGGGGGTGGGGCGCCCGGCCCGGACCACCGTCGGACTACTGGTCGTCGGTGAACTTCGGGTCCTCGGCCTGGTTGTAGATCTCCTTGCCCGCCGCGTCGAAGGCGTGGACGTAGGGGCTCGGGCCCATGTAGCGCGGGCCGGGAGGCGTGTCCGGGGAGAGCGCGGCCCCGTAGACGAACGCGCCGCCCGCCATGCGGGCCGGATACTGCTTCGGGTCGTCGCCGTAGCTGATGGTGATCTTGGCGACCTCGGACGAGTAGTGCCCGGCGCCCAGCATGAGGTACTTCCCCTCGCCGGCGGGCTCCATCATGGAGTCGAAGTACTCGATGACCCGGCCGGTGCCCCACAGGCGGTCGTTGATGAAGGTGGGCGGGGAGTCCGGGCTGGTGCCCTTGTCGCCCTTCGACTGGCACTGCACGTACTGGTCGGCGGAGTTCACGGCGACGACCACACCGTCCGAGTCCGCCGAGGCCAGCGGCGTACGGACCGCGACGACGGGCTGGTACCGCGACGCGTCCGGCCCCAGGCAGGAGGAGAGGATCCTGGTGACGGTCGCGGCGTCGATCGGGGTCGTCGTCGCGTCGGTGATGGTGAAGCCGCCCTCGGCCGAGGCCCCGCCGGGCGAGGACGGTGCGCTGGGACTCGGTACCGCCGTGGCGGCGGCGACCGGCCCTCGGCCGGCGTGCGCGGGGTCGGCGGCACTCGGCCCGGCGTCCCCCGTCCCGCCCAGGACGACCACGGCCGCGAGGCTCACCGCCGTCACACCGGTGGCGACGCCGAGCGGCACTCCCCACCTGCTCCGCAGCGAAGCCCCGTTGTTCTGCGGACCGATCTTCATCAGTAGTTCCTCTCGGGTCCGCCGGTGGTCCGGCAGATCACGATCGGAAGGAGCCGCGGGAACGCCCTGCGTGTCATTCATCGTGCGACCTCCTTCGCGTTGACGGGATTCCTGGAACTGAACGGCGGCGGAGCCGCGGCTCCGCCGAGGTCGGCCCCCAGCCTCCGCCGCGCCCGGTGCAGCCGGGACTTCACGGTCCCGACCGCCACCTTCAGCACCGCGGCGGCCGCCTGCTGGTCCAGGCCCGACCAGACGCAGAGCTCGACGACCTCGCGTTCGTGCCGCGGCAGCCGGGCCAGCGCCCGGTGGATCTCCGACATACGGCGCTCGTCGTCGACCAGGCCGGCGACACGGTCCGCGTGGTCGCCCACCGACTCCTCGTGCGAGACGAGCCGGTGCAGCAACGCCTCGGCCCGCCGCAGCCGCCGCCTGGTGTTCGACAACTGGCCGTTGGCGATGCCCAGCAGCCACGGCAGAGCCGAGTCGCGGTCGAGCACCGTCTCCGCTCGCCGTCGCCAGGCGTGCAGGAAGACCGTCGACGTGAGGTCCTCGGCCTCGGACCAGTCGGCCGTCCGCCGGAACAGGTGGTTGTAGACGGCCTTCCCGTGCCGGTCGAAGATCCGGCCGAACGCCTCGCGATCACCGTCGACGGCCCTCGCCCACAGCTCCCGGTCGGACGTCCCGCCGACCGGTCCGTCGGGACCAGCGTCGTTCAGTTCCATGTCCCATCCGTGTCCGGCACCCGGCCGAAGGTTCCCACGGGATCGAGTCGAACGACGCACCGGGCCCAGCGAAGGCGACCGCGAGGAGACGACGCTCCAGGAATCCGCGTCCCGCGGGGGGTCAGCGCCGCAGGGTGAGAACGCCCGGCCGCCACGGCAGCTGGTCGTAGGGGCCGCCCGCCGTGGGGGACTTGCCCTGGTACAGGAACTGCAGGTTGCAGGGGTCGACGGTCATGGTCTGGTCGGGGTTGTCGCGGACCAGGTCACCGTGGCTGATGTCGTTGGTCCAGGTGGCACCGCTGTTGGCCTTGCCCGCGAAGGGGTTGCCCTCGCTCGCGGCCTGCGGGGTCCACGAGCCGCTCAGGCTGGAGGCCGTGAAGGAGCGGAAGTAGCGCCCGTTCGCGCCCATCGCCTCGACGATCATGAGGTACTGGTTCTGGCCCTGGACCTTGTAGACCTGTACGCCCTCGAACAGGTTGGCCTTCGTGTCGCTCATGACCGTCGTGTACGACGTGCCGAAGTTGCCCGGGAAGTTCCCGATCGGCATGCTCGCCCGGTAGATCTTGCCGTTGTCACCGGCGAAGAACAGGTACATGTTCTGGCCGTCGGCGATCAGGGTCTGGTCGATCGGTCCGGTGTCGGAACCGGAGATGCTCCCGGTGAACAGCGGCTGCGGAGCGGACCAGCCGTTGGGGTTGGTGGGGTCGCTGGACGTGCGGTAGATGAAGGGCCACGCACCCCACTGGTAGGCCAGCACCCAGATGTTCTTGGGCGCGAAGTAGAACAGCGTGGGGGCCACCGCGGCCTGGCTCATCCCGGTCTGGCCCGCCGACGCCATGTCCGACCAGTTCGTGAAGGGGCTGAACATCATCGAGCCGTAGGACGATCCCGACACGTTAGAGGCGTAGACCAGGTGCTTGCCGTTGTGCGTGACGGTGGTGAAGTCCTTCACCGCGGCCCACCCGTTCGCCGGCTGCGCGAGCACGCCCGACGACGTCCACCGGTACGACGACGGAAGGGAGCACGGTCCGTCCGTCGGCGGCGTCCCGGTCAGTCCGGACCACTTCTGGTTGCTGCCGCCGTTGCACGTTCCGACCTGCACCGCCGTGCCGTTGGCCGTACCGGCGCCCGCGGCCTCCAGGCACAGTCCGGACTCCGCCCCGACGACCGTGCCGTCGGAGTTCACCCGCCACTGCTGGTTCGCGCCGCCGGAGCAGGACCAGATCTGCACCCGTGTACCGGGCGTGGTGGCGTGCCCCGGAACGTCCAGGCACTTGTTGCCGTACACGGTGAGCTGACGGGTGTCGGTCGACGTCCACTGCTGGTTGGTCCCGCCCCAGCAGTCGTACATCTGCAGGAGCGCGCCGTCGGCCTGACTGCCGCCGATCACGTCGAGACACCGGTTCGAACCGGCACCGCGCAGGGCGCCACTGGACGCTGCCTGAGCCGGGGCGGCAACGAGCATCGCCGCCAACGCGGCCAGCGCCGCGACGACGGCGGCGAGCACCGCGGACGTATGCCTGCGGCGGAGACTTCCTCTGTGCATGGGAACTCCCTTGCAATGGAGCGGCACCGTATGTTCGCCATGTCGAACATCGGTCGGAGTGTCGAGCGGTCCGCATCCTAGGGACCCGGTGAACGCCGTCAATACCTCTCGCACGGATCGCTCGGCGATCCGAAACTTTTGGCCGAACTCTGCCCCAGGCACCCCTCGCGACTAGCGCGCCCCCTCAACGCGTAGCGCGGCCCCAGACGACGCCGCCCATACCGTGGAGCGCTTCGAAACATTCGAAGCGCGACAGAAACTTTTCTTGGAGAAACTGTTGACCGGGCATCGTCAACCCTCAATCATCCCTGTCTGGGAAACCGGCCGCAGATCGATATGCCGAACACCTTGGAGGCACAGCCATGGGCTCATACGCCCTCCCCAGACCCGATGTCCGCCGGAAGGCGCGCAGCCTGCTGCCGGCGCTGGTCGTCGGCGTCCTCGCGACGGCCGCCGCGCTGGTCGCGCCGCCACCCGCCCACGCCGCCGAGAGCACGCTCGGCGCCGCGGCGGCGCAGAGCGGCCGCTACTTCGGCACCGCCATCGCCTCGGGCAAGCTCGGCGACTCGGCGTACACGTCGATCGCGTCCCGTGAGTTCAACATGGTGACGGCCGAGAACGAGATGAAGATCGACGCCACCGAACCGCAGCGCGGTCAGTTCAACTTCTCCTCCGCCGACCGCGTCTACAACTGGGCGGTGCAGAACGGCAAGCAGGTGCGCGGCCACACCCTGGCCTGGCACTCCCAGCAGCCCGGCTGGATGCAGAGCCTCAGCGGCAGCACCCTGCGCCAGGCGATGGTCAACCACATCAACGGCGTGATGACCCACTACAAGGGCAAGATCGCTCAGTGGGACGTGGTGAACGAGGCGTTCGCCGACGGCAGTTCGGGTGCCCGGCGGGACTCCAACCTCCAGCGCACCGGCAACGACTGGATCGAGGTCGCCTTCCGCACCGCGCGCGCCGCCGACCCCTCCGCCAAGCTCTGCTACAACGACTACAACGTCGAGAACTGGACGTGGGCCAAGACCCAGGCCATGTACAACATGGTGAAGGACTTCAAGTCGCGCGGCGTGCCGATCGACTGCGTCGGCTTCCAGTCGCACTTCAACAGCGGCAGCCCGTACAACAGCAACTTCCGCACCACCCTGCAGAACTTCGCCGCCCTCGGGGTCGACGTGGCCATCACGGAACTCGACATCCAGGGCGCGTCCCCGACGACGTACGCGGCCGTGACCAACGACTGCCTGGCGGTCTCGCGCTGCCTCGGCATCACCGTCTGGGGCGTGCGGGACAGCGACTCGTGGCGTTCGGGCGACACCCCGCTGCTGTTCAACAACGACGGCAGCAAGAAGGCGGCGTACACCGCCGTGCTGAACGCCCTCAACGGCGGTGACGGCGGCGGCCCGGACCCGGAGGAGCCCGGCGACGGCACCGCGCTGAAGGGCGTCGGCTCGGGCCGCTGCCTGGACGTGCCCAACGCGAGCACGACCGACGGCACGCAGGTCCAGCTGTACGACTGCAACGGCCGCACCAACCAGCAGTGGACGCAGACCGACGCCGGCGAGCTGAGGGTCTACGGCGACAAGTGCCTGGACGCCGCCGGCACCGGAAACGGCGCCAAGGTCCAGATCTACAGCTGCTGGGGCGGCGACAATCAGAAGTGGCGGCTGAACTCCGACGGCTCCGTCGTCGGTGTCCAGTCCGGCCTCTGCCTCGACGCCGTCGGGACCGGCACGGCCAACGGCACCCTGATCCAGCTCTACACCTGCTCCAACGGCAGCAACCAACGCTGGACCCGCACCTGACGGAACAGCCCCATCGAGCCCGGGTCGCCGCCGCGCCGACGGCGACCCGGGCGACTTCGCGAGGGTGGTGGACTGGCAGCAACCTGCCACCGATTCGGCCTGCTTGGCGCGATGTCGCAGGTGCCGGTGAGCACGGGAGCGGTCGTGCGGAACTCCTCTTCCGGTTGCGGTCACGCCCACGTCAAACCGGTCGAATCGGCCTTTAGGTTCAGCTTGGCGGGGTCCGGACGGCCCTCGCGCAGCGAAGACCAGGGAGGACGAATGGCCAGGATTGCGTTCCGAGGACGCGCGGCGGCGACCGTCGCGGCCGCGCTCGTTCTGGGAGCCACTGGGGCGACCCAGGCGGTGGCCGCTCCGGCGGACGAGAGCCGGTCGACGACGGCCGTACAGGCCCGGGCCGCGGCGGCGGCGGAGGTGGACTACGACACCTGGCAGAGCGATGTGCGCGAGGTGATCGACGAGGCCCGCCCCTACGTCGAGCAGCGGCTGGCCGACAGCGCGGGCGAGAAGCCGGCGATCGTCCTCGACATCGACAACACCTCGCTGGAGACGCACTTCCAGGTGCTTCCGCCGACGCCGGCCGTCAAGCCGACGCTCGAACTCGCCCAGTACGCTCACAGCAAGGGCGCGGCCATATTCTTCGTCACCGCTCGACCCGACCTGATCTCGTGGGTCACGGAGGCGAACCTGGAGGCGGTCGGGTACCCGATCACCGGTCTGTACCAGCGGAACATCGGTGACCTCTTCCGCGACACGGCCGAGTTCAAGACATCGAAGCGGGCGCAGATCGAGGCCGACGGGTACACGATCGTCGCCAACATCGGGAACAACACGTCGGATCTGGTAGGGGGCCACGCGGAGCGGACCTTCAAGCTGCCCGACTACGACGGGGCCCTGGACTGACCGGGACGCTCCGACCCCAGGCGCCTCCGGCCCCTGCCGTACCCGGCGGGCCGGAGGCGTTCACGCGAGGTCGCGTCGGCATGCAAAGGATGCCCTCGCCGCACAATGCGGTTTTCCGTAATCGTTTCAGTCAGGGGTATTTGACGTTACGAAGCTGTCCTGGGTACCTTCGAACTAACGGGAGCGACACAGGCAACTGTTGACCATCCTTCGGATGGATGTCCAGTTTGCCGCCTGTGTCTGCCTAGCGGGGGAATGGAGCTCGAAATGCGGGATGTCTGCCGTGTTGTATCTGCAGGCCGTACGGCCCTTCATGGGCCCAGTACGGCGTCTCGCTAGGTTATCTCTCTGGCTGTTTGCACGGGTATGACCCCGCGCCTGGATCCCCGCGCCCCACGAAGGCGCCGGAGCAGGGCAGGCGGGAACTCCTATTGGTCAAGCTTCAGGGGGAGCTGTGCCAAGTAACTCAGTCAATTTCGAGATAGCCAACGATTCCGAATCCATTGCGGAATTCACGGAATCACGGCAATCGCGGCCGTCGAGTGACGAAATAGAGGGCGTGCTGCTACAGGCCCGGAAACTCGTCGAAATCGCCGTCGACCGCCATCGCAACGTCGAGCGACTGGTCGCCTCGCTCGAACCGAACGACAATTCCGTCGGGGTCGCCACCGAGCAGATGATCGCCACCGCCCGTCACCACCTGGCCGTCGTCCTCACCGGAGAGGGCCAGGACGAGACCTACCAGCTGATCGACCAGCTGGGCCGGGCGACCGCACGCGGCGTCGGCGTCAAGCTGCTCGGCCGGGTCGGCCTGCTGCGCGACCGCCGCTTCCTCGAGCACCTCGACAAGTACGCGCCCGGAGTCGAAACCCGCCTGGCCAAAGCTCCGTTGCAGGAGGTTGTCCTTGCTGACAGCGTTGTCGGCGCCGTGTGGATCCGCAACGGAGTCGCCGTCCGTGAGGCGGTGGTCGTCCGGGCCCCGGCCGTCCTGCGCACTCTGCGCACCCTGTTCGCCGTCTCCTGGTCCGGCAGCGCCGCCCTCGCGGACCACCGGCGCCTGAGCGACCGCTCACGCAGCGCGGTCGGCCGGCGCATCCTCCAGGCCCTCAGCTCGGGGCGGACCGACGAGGCCGCCGCCCGTGAGCTGGGCGTTTCGGTGCGCACGTACCGGCGCAACGTCGCGGAAATTACCCGTGAACTGGGGGCGACCTCAAGATTTCAGGCGGGTGCACGCGCCGTGGAACTCGGCCTCCTTTCACCCTCGGGCGATCTCCTGCCCGCGGCTACCGGCCAGTTGGCGGGGTAAGAACTTGTCAGGCTGAGCTTTGACAATGCGGAAAACCTCAGGTCGCTGGCAGCTTGTTGTAGTTCTCCTTGTGGTGCGGACGGTCGGGATTGCAGGATCATCCTGCCTCCCCAAAAGGCGTCTCGGCCGCTATCTGCGAGGAACGGCATCGATGAGTGACGTGATGATCGAAGCAATGGAGCTGGGCAGGACGTTCGGTGCCACCCCGGCACTCGACGGCATCAGCTTTCAGATGGAAAAAGGGCGTGTGCTCTGCCTGCTCGGTCATAACGGAGCGGGGAAAAGCACGCTGGTGAGTATTCTCGCCACTCTGCTGCCGCCCACGAAAGGCACAGCTCGGGTCTCCGGATTCGACGTGGTGCGAGAGGCCCGGGACGTACGCCGCCGCATCGGACTGACCGGCCAGTTCGCGGCGGTGGACGAGAGCCTCACCGGACGCGCCAACCTGTTGCTGGTGGCCCGGCTCCTCGGAGCCGGCAAGCGGGAGGCCGCGGCACGGGCCGAGCAGTTGCTGGACATGTTCGCGCTGACCGAGGCGGCCGACCGGGCCGCGGGCACGTACTCGGGAGGCATGCGCCGGCGCCTCGACCTGGCCAGCAGCTTCGTCGGCCACCCCCAGGTGCTCTTCCTGGACGAACCGACCACCGGGCTCGACCCGGTCAGCCGCAACGCCCTGTGGGACCTGGTCCGCGAGGTGGTGGGCACCGGCACCACCGTGCTGCTGACCACCCAGTACCTGGAGGAGGCCGAACAGCTGGCGGACCGCGTCATGGTGCTCGCTCGCGGCCGGAGCGTCGCGGACGGCTCGGTCGCCCAGCTCAAGGAGCGTCTGGGCGGCAGCACCGTCCGGGCCACCCTCGCCGACCCCGGCCGCCTGCCGGCCGCGTTGAACGCCCTGCGCGCGGCGGGCCTCGACCCCTGTCCGGGCGAACCCGCGGGCACGGTCACCGCCCCCGTGGCGGGATCCATCGGACTGGCCGCCGCGGTCCGGGCCTTCGACGCCGCCGCAGTGGAGATCACCGGCATCTCGCTGTCCGAACCGACGCTGGACGAGGTATATCTGGCCCTCGCCGAAGAGCGCGCCGGCGTTCCGGTCCCTTCCTGAGGCCCCGCGCCTCCCCCACCTCGAATCCGAGCCGCGCCCGTGAATCTGTGGACCCTCAGCAGGCTGACCGACGTCCGTCCGCACCCCGCCACTCCGCCGGGAGCACCCCGGACCGCCACGCCGTGGAGCGTGCGGGTACGGGGGTGGTTCCGCGGACGGCGCGGCACCCGCGGCGACTTCACTCCCCACGATCATCGACGGCCTCGACCCCCCAGGAGCCCTTCATGACGGCGACCACGCCCACGTACCACTCGATCACCGAGGCGACGATGATGCCGCGTCTCGTCCGGCTCGGCCCCAACCTGTACGGCGCGGTCTTCTCCCTCATGAAGCTGCTTCCCGCGCGGTACATCCTCAAGCGCGCGCACTCCCGGGGCGACCTGGACACCGGCACGGTGATCGTGGAGACCACGTCGGGGACGTTCGGCCTGGCGCTGGCGATGCAGTCCGCCCTCATGGAGCGGGAGCTGATCCTCGTCAGTGACCCGGCGATCGACGCCAACCTGTACCGAAGACTGACCGATCTCGGCGCCACCATCGAGATCTGCCAGGAGCCCGCGCCGGTCGGCGGCTACCAGGAGGCACGGCTGCGCAGACTCGCCGAGATCCGCGCGGAACTGCCCTCCACCTTCTGCCCCGAGCAGTACAGCAACCCCGACAACCCGCGCTCCTACGGGGTGGTCGCCGAGCAGATCGCGCGTTCGCTCGGCACCGTCGACTGCCTGGTCGGGCCGGTCGGTTCGGGGGGATCGATGTGCGGCACCGCCGGCGGGCTGCGCGAACTGACCCCGCACACACAGGCCATCGGCGTGGACAGCCACCGCAGCGTGCTCTTCGGCCAGCCCGACGGCCCCCGCTCCCTGCGCGGCCTCGGCAACAGCCTGTGGCCGGCCAACCTCGACCACTCCACCTTCGACGAGGTGCACTGGTGCTCGGCGCCGGAGGCGTACGCCTTCACCAGGCGACTGCACGCCACCCACGCGCTGTTCCAGGGGCCGACCAGCGGTGCCGCCTACCTGGCCGCCAAGTGGTGGGCCGACCGCAACCCCGACGGACTGTGCGTCGTGATGCTCCCCGACGAGGGCTACCGTTACCAGGCGACGGTGTACAACGACGCCTGGCTCGCCGAGAACGGCCACCTGCTGCCCCACCCTCCCGCGGAGCCGGCCCTGGTCGACTCGCCGGCCGACGCCGGCGACGGCTGGACCCGGATGCTCTGGGGCCGTCGCACGTACGAGGACGTGAACGGCACCGTGCCGCGCTCCGGCGGGTCCCTGCCCGACCCGGTGCTTTCATGAGCGGCACGGGCCGGCTCACCCGCACGCTCGGAGCCCGCACCGCCCGCGTCGTCTACGGCGAACCGGGCCCGGACGACATCCGCCGGGAACTCGGCCACACCTCGGTCATCGACCTCGCGCACGTGGTGATGCTCACCGAGTGCGGGCTGCTGCCCCGGGACGCGGCCGCCGCCCTGCTGAGAGCCGTGACCGCCCTCCGCGCCGACGGCTTCCGGGAGCTGTACGACCGCCCGGCGCCGCGCGGCCTGTACCTGATGTACGAGAGCCACCTCATCGAGCGGCTCGGTGCGGACATCGGGGGCAAGCTGCACACGGGCCGGTCCCGCAACGACATCAAGGCCACCATCACCGCGATGCGGCTGCGCGACGACCTGGCGGACCTGCTCGGCGAACTGCTGCGCCTGCAGGCCGTGCTGCTGTCCCGCGCCCGCGCCCACCGCGACGTCGTCATGCCGGTCTACACGCACTTCCAGCCGGCGATGCCCGTCACCTACGGCTACTACCTCGCGGGGATCGCCACCGCGCTGGACCGGGACATCTCCGCGCTGCGGCACGTCGTCGCGGAGCGGAGCAACTGCCCGCTCGGCGCCGGTGCCGTGTCCGGCACGGACCTGCCCATCGACCCGGCCCGCACGGCCGAACTGCTCGGCTTCGACGGGCCGCCCCTGCACGCCATGGACGCGGTGGCCTCCCGGGACACGCTGCTGCGCGCCCTCGCGGCGGCTGCCGGGGCGGGGCTCACCCTGAGCCGCCTCGCCACCGACCTCCAGCTGTGGAGCACCCAGGAGTTCGGCTTCGTGGAGTTCCCCGAGCGACTGGTGGGCGGCAGTTCCGCCATGCCCCAGAAGCGCAACGCCTTCCTGCTCGAACACGTGAAGGCCAAGGCGGCGGCCGCCGTCGGAGCGTGGACCGCCTCGGCCGCCGCCATGAAGTCCACGCCGTTCACCAACTCCATCGAGGTGGGCACCGAGGCGGTCGGCGGGGCCTGGCCGGCGCTGGCCACCGTGCGCGACAGCGTGCTCCTGGCCCAGGTGCTCGTGAGCGGCGCCCGGCCGGACGGCCGGCGGATGGAGCAGCGGGCCCGGGAGGGCTTCGTGACCGCCACGGTGATCGCCAACCGCCTCGTGCGCCAGGGCGTTCCCTTCCGCACCGCACACCACGTGGTGGGAGCCGCGGTGCGGGAGGCGGTCGACGCCGGTGAGTCGGAGCTGACGAAGATCACGCTGCCGGAGGGCCTGCGGACCGACGTGAGCGCGGACGTCCCGGCGCTTCCCGAGCTCGTCGCCGAGCACGACCGGGGCGGCGGTCCGGGTGCGTGCGAGAGCGTCGTCCACGAACTCCGGGAGCGCTGCGCGGAGCACACCGCGGCCCTCGCCCGGTACCGTGCGCGGCTGTCGCGGGCGGAACGCGCCCTCGACGCGGCGGTCGCGGCCGTGACCGGCGCAAGAGACGAGGGAGCAGAGCGATGAACGGTACAGCGGTCCGATGGTTCGCCTTCCTGGAGAGCAACACCACCGGTACGGGGCGGGAGTTCTGCGCGCGCGCACGTGCTCGGGGCCTGCGGCCCGTGCTGCTGACACGGGACCCCGCCCGGTACCCGTACGTCACCGAGGACGCCGTCGACACCCTGGAGCTGGACACCTCGGACCTGGACGCCGTGGTGTCGGCCTGCCGGGGCCTGGCCGAGGGCACCGGACTGGCCGGGATCACCTCCAGCTCCGAGTACTTCGTGGCGGACGCCGCCCGCGCGGCGGCCTGCCTCGGCCTGCCGGCGGCCGACGGCGACGCGATCGCCCGCTGCCGGTCCAAGGACCTCCAGCGGGCGGCGCTCGCCGCCCACGGGGTCCCGGTGCCCGCCTGGACGGCGGTCTCCGACGTGACCGCGGCGGTGCGGGCGGCCGACGCCCTCGGGCATCCGGTGGTGCTCAAGCCGGTGAGCGGCTCGGGGTCCAGCGGTGTACGGCTGTGCCGTGACCGGGCCGAGACGGAGGAATGGGCCCGCGTGCTGTTCGAGCGGGCGACGGACGAACGGGGCAACACGGTGCCGGCCCGTGTCCTGGTGGAGACGGCCGTCGACGGGCCGGAGTTCTCCGTCGAGACCTTCGACGGCGACGTCGTCACCGTCGTCGCCAAGCACACCGCCCCCGCACCGCACTTCGTGGAGACGGGCCACGACATCCCGGCCCCCCTGGACCCCGGGGCGACCGCCGAACTCGGCGACACGGCGCTGGCGGCCCTCAAGGCCCTCGGGCTCGGCTGGGGCGCCGCCCACACCGAGATCCGCCGGTCCGCCGACGGCCCCGTCGTCATCGAGGTCAACCCCAGGCTCGCCGGCGGCATGATCCCCGTCGCCGTGCGGGCCGCGACCGGCGCGGACCTGGTGGACGCCGTGATCGCCCGGGCCGCGGGCCTGGACACGCCGCCCGGAGCGGCGGTCCCGGAAGCCGGGGCGGGCCACGCCGCCGTGCGGTTCGTGATCGCGGCCGGTGAGGGACGGGTCAAGGCCGTGACCGGGATCCGGGAGGCGGGCGCGGCGCCGGGTGTGGTGGTGGCCGTGCCCACCGCGGTTGTCGGCCGGCAGGTGCGGATCACGCACTCGTTCCAGGACCGCCTGGGCTGTGTGGTCGCCACCGGCTCCGGTACCGCGCAAGCGGCGGCCCACGCGGAGCAGGCCGCAGGACTGATCAGGATCGAACTGGAGGAACCGGCGACGCCGGAGGAAGGGAACGGGGGCCGATGAGCGGGCACCGCACTCAGCAGACGTACACCAGAATCCCCAGATGGACCATGCCGGGCAGCGACGAGCAGGGGGCGGCGGAGCACCGGGAGGCACTGCCCGCGCCACTCACCCGGGCGCTTCAGGAGCGCGCCGCCGACACCGGTGCGGGACTGCCGGCGGTGCTGCTCGCCGCGCACGCCCGGGTCCTGGCGACGGTGGTGGCCGAACCCGATCTGCTCATCGGCCTGGTCCCGGCGGCCGGCCGGGCCGAGTCGCCGCTGAGCCTGACCGTCACGGACTCCTCCTGGGCGGACCTCGTCGCGCTCGCGAGCACGGCGCCGGCCGCGGCACCCCGCGCGGAGGGCCGTCCCGAGGTGGTGTTCGACCTGTCGGGCCTCACACCGACGGCCGCCGCGCCCGCCGACCGCCCGGACCCGGGCGACACGGCCGTCGGCCTCGGCGAGGGTGTCGTGCTGAGGGCGGCCTTCGTCACCGGCTCCGCCGGGCTGTCGCTGCGCCTGGTGTACGACCGGGCACACCTCGACGAGAGTTACGCCCGGCGCCTGGCGGGCTACCACCTGCGCGCGCTGGAACTCCTCGCGGCGGACACCTCCGCGCCCCATCACGGCCGGAGCCTGTTGTCGGACGAGGAGGTCGACACCCACCTGTACGGCCTCGCGGGCCCACGCGTCGACCTGACCGACCGGACCTTCGTGGACCACTTCGAGGACCGGGTGCGCGAGGTTCCGGACGCGGTGGCCGCCGTGCACGGCCCGGTGCGCTGGACGTACCGCGAGCTCGACGGGCGGGCCAACCGGGTCGCCCACGCGCTGCTGGACGCCGGGGTGCGCACCGAGGACGTCGTCGCCGTGGTCATGGACCGCACCCTCGACTGGATCGCCGCGGCGCTCGGTGTGTTCAAGGCCGGCGGCGTCTACCTCCCGGTGCGCCCCGACTTCCCCGCCGACCGGGTGGCGGCCCAGTTGAGCCGCAGCGAGTGCGCGTTCGTGCTCACCGAGCCCGGCAGCGCGACTCTGGCAAAGAGGGCGGGTGAACTCACCGGCCGCGCGCCGGCCGTGCTGTCCGTACCGGAGATCCAGGGCTCCGGTGTTTCCGACGCGGCCCCCCGGGTGCCGGTCGCTCCCGGCCAGGCGGCCTACATCTACTTCACCTCCGGCTCCACCGGCGCCCCCAAGGGCGCCATGTGCGAGCACGCCGGGATGCTCAACCACCTCCACATGAAGCTCGACGACATGGAGATGACGAACGGGACCGCCGAGGTCGTCACCCAGACCGCCTCGCAGTGCTTCGACATCTCCCTGTGGCAGTTCGCGGCTCCGCTGATGGTGGGCGGCAGCGTACGCGTCGTCGACACGGACGCCCTGCTCGACGTCGCGGGCTTCCTCGACGAGATCGTCACGGGCGGGGTCACCGTCGTCCAGATCGTCCCCTCCTACCTGGAGGTGCTCCTGACCCACCTGGAGCAGCACCCCCGGCCGCTCGGGGCGCTGCGCACGGTGTCCGTCACGGGGGAGGCCCTCAAGTACGAACTGGTCCAGCGGTGGTTCGCCCTGTACCCGGAGATCAAGCTGGTCAACGCCTACGGCGCCACCGAGGTGTCCGACGACACCATGCACGAGGTGCTCGACCGGGTGCCGGACCGCGACTTCGTGACCGTCGGCCGCTCGCTGCGCAACGTCAACACCTATGTGCTCGACCAGGATCTGGCGCTGGTGCCGCTCGGCTCGCCCGGGGAGATCGCGTTCTCCGGGGTCTGTGTCGGCCGCGGTTACATCAACGACGAGGAGCGCACCCGCGAGGCGTTCGTGCCCGACCCGTTCCGCGACGGCACCCGGATGTACCGCACGGGCGACTTCGGGCGCTGGCTGCCCGAGGGGCGGATCGAGTACCTGGGCAGGCGGGACGAGCAGGTGAAGATCCGGGGCTTCCGGATCGAGATCGGCGAGATCGAGAACAAGCTGCTGGGCCTGGCGGGGGTCCGGGAGGCCGCGGTCGTCATCGACGGCACGGGCGACGGGCAGCGGAACCTGGTGGCCTTCTTCAGCGGCGGCGACGGCGGTGCCGGCCCGGACGCCGGGCCCACCACCGAACGCGCCCGGGACTTCCTCGCGGGACTGCTGCCCGCGTACATGGTCCCGACGTACTTCCACCGGCTGGACCGGCTGCCGCTCACCGAGAACGGCAAGATCGACAAGAAGGCCCTGGTCCGGCTGGCCGGCACCCTGGGGCACGGCGGCGCCGCCTACGCCGCCCCCAGTACGCCCGCCGAACAGCGGCTGGCCATGCTGTGGGCGCAGGTGCTGGGCGTGCCGTTGGAGCGCATCGGGCGGGACGACAACTTCTTCGAGCTGGGCGGGACGTCGCTGGCCGCCGTACGCCTCCTGGTGCAGCTGGACCGGGCGCTGTCCCTGAAGGACTTGGTCGCCCACCCCGTCCTGGCCGACCTCGGGCGGGCGCTGGACGAGCGGGTGCGGGGCGGTGAACGGGTCGCGGCGGAGAACCTGCTGCAGCCGCTGGCCAACGCCAGGGACGCCCATCGCACCCTGGTGTGCTTCCCGTACGCCGGGGGCAACGCCGTCAACTTCCGTTCCCTGGCGGCCGAGCTGGAGCGGGACGGCATCGCCGTGCTCGGGGTCGAGCTGCCGGGCCACGACTTCGCGGGCGGCGACGACCCGATGGCCGACGTCCCGGAGATCGCCCGCCGGGTCCGGGACGAGATCGCCGCGAGGGTCACCACGCCCGTGCTGCTGTGGGGCCACTGCGCGGGCGCGGCCCCGGCGCTGGAGACGGCGCGGCTGCTCCAGGAGGCGGGCCGTCCCGCCGAGCGCGTCTTCGTGGGCGCGCTGCTGCTGGAGGACGTCGGGGCGCTGCGCGCGGAGATGGCGGAGGCGTCGGAGGCGGACAACAAGACCCTGCTGTCCCGGCTGCGCGCGGACAACGCGTACGTCGAGCTCGACGAGCTCAAGCCGGAACGCGCCGACGTCGTGGGCCGGGCCTACCGGCACGACGTCCTGACGGCCAACAGCCACCTGATCCGGATCCGTGAGGACGCCGAGAGTCACCGCATCGACGCCCCGGTCGACGTCGTCGTCGCCCGCGACGACGCCTCGACGGCGCGGTTCGCGGCGGACCACGGCGACTGGAAGGCCGTCTCCGACCGGGTGACCCTGCACGAACTGGCACAGGGCGGCCACTACTTCATCGGCACACGACCGGCGGACACCGCCGCACTGGTGCGGGCCTGCTGCCCGAAGCCGGCGCACCGGGACTAGGAGGACCAGGGTGACGACGATCGACACGAGAACGCTGCCCGCCGACTACCGCCGGGTGGCCGCCACCGGGGTGAGTTCGGCCTTCGGCACGTTCGGTGAGCTTCTGCAGGGCGTGCTGCCGGAGGCGGACGGTGACTTCCTGGTCACCCTGCCCGTCGCCCGGTGGGCGGTGGCCCGCTTCGAGGTGGCACCGCACACGGACGTGCTGGAGGTGTGGCCGCCGCACAAGAAGAAGGCCCTGCGGCTCGCTTCGATGATCATGGAGGACGCGGGGCGGCCCGCGGGCGGTGTGCTGACGATCGACAGCACACTGCCCGAGGGCAAGGGTCTGGCCAGTTCCTCGGCGGACCTGGTGGCGACCGCCCGCGCGGTCGCCAACGCCCTGGACGAGCCCATGCCGCCGCGCCGCATCGAGTCCTACCTCGCCAGGATCGAGCCGACCGACGGGGTGCTCTACCCGTCGGTGGTCGCCTTCCACCACCGCAGTGTGCGGCTGCGCGCCCGGCTCGGCTCCCTGCCGTCCATGGCGGTGGTCAGCGTCGACGAGGGCGGCGCGGTGGACACCGTCGACTTCAACAGCATCCCCAAGCCGTTCACGGCGGCGGACGAGCGGGAGTACGTCCGGCTCCTGGACCGGATCACCGGTGCCGTCGCCCGGCAGGACCTGGCCGAGGTCGGCGCGGTGGCGACCGCCAGTGCCCGGATGAACC
The DNA here is from genome assembly GCF_002939385.1 of Streptomyces sp. MH60. GTDB lineage: Bacteria > Actinomycetota > Actinomycetes > Streptomycetales > Streptomycetaceae > Streptomyces. Next base: position 178,042 of record NZ_MULI01000006.1, read on the forward strand.
AGGTGCTGCGGCACAAGTGGTCGCTGGAGCCGATGATCGCGATCTGCCGCGAGGTGGGCGGTCTGGGCGTGGTCGTCGGGCACAGCGGCACCACGCTGGGAATCCTGCTGGACACCTCCGCACCGCACTGCCACGGCCGGCTCACGGCCGCCGCCCAGGCCTGCCAGGAGCTGGCCGGCAACGTGACGGTGTACCGCACCCTGAGCTTCGACTGACCCGGACACCGCAAGGGGCCGCACCCGTGACGCCGGGTGCGGCCCCTTCCGCGTCGTTCGGCTACGGCTGGAACGGTTCGCCGAGGCCGACCACGATCTCCCGTTCGCCCCGGTGGGGTTCGCGGCTGTGCGCCGTGCGGACGTTGTCGATCACGAGGAGGTCGCCGTGGCGCCACGGCTCGCGGACGGTGTGCTTCTCGTACACGTCGTTGATCAGGTCGACGCTCGCCCGGTCCAGCGGAGTGCCGTCGCCGCAGAACGTGTTGAAGGGCAGCCCCTCGGGACCGAACTCCGCCGTGAGGAACTCGCGGACCTCCGGGGCCATCGTCCACTCGTTGAGGAAGGCGATCTGGTTGAACCAGCACCGCTCACCCGTCTCCGGGTGCCTCACCACGGCCGGGCGGGTCTGTACGGTGTGCAGCGCGCCGTCGGCGTCCCAGCGTGCCTCGATGCCGTGCTCGGCGCAGTAGCGGTCCACCTCCGAGGGGTCGTCGGTGCCGAAGGCCTCCTGCCAGCCGATCCCGACGAAGGGGTTGTAGTGGCGGGTGAGCCGCCAGCCGTGCCGCTCGAAGCGGGCGACGAGGTCCTCCGGCAGGTCGCGCAGTACGGCGCGGCTGTCGGCGGTCGCGGTGCTGCCGCCGTCGGCCGGCGGGGTGAGGCAGGCGAACGCCATCAGCCGGGGGGCAAGGGACGCGTAACTGAGTTCGTGGTGCATGCACATGGGCTGGTCGGCGGGCCAGTGCGAGGAGGAATAGACGCCCTGTCCGTAGGTCTCGCGGGGCGCGAACCCCTCGCGTTCGATCAGCGGGTCGCCGATGACGCGGCCGACGGCCGCGGCGGCGGCCGCCCGGCTGTCCAGGCGCAGTCCGCGTACCAGTACGGCGCCGTTGCGGGCGACCGCCGCTCTGATCTCCGGCCGGCGGGCGGTGAGCCAGTCGACGGCGGCGCCGGGCGGCGCCTCGGTCGCGTCGAGGCGGACGAGCGGACCTGTTCCGGTTCCGGGCATGGGGCGATGCCTCTTTCGTCTCTCGGGAGGGGTGCGCCGTGCCGGTCTGCGGGCGCGGGGACACGGTTCAGGCGGGCGGACGCAGGAACGCCCGTACCGCGGTGATCGATCCGACGGTCGCGACCAGGACACCGGCGCCCAGCGCGGACCACACCTGGCCACCGAGCGGCTGGTCGAGGGCGAGTGCGCGGTTGGCCTCCATGGCGTACGACAGCGGGTTGACCGTCGCCAGCACCTGGAGCCAGTCCGGCAGCCGCTCCTTGGGGACGAAGGCGCTGGAGGCGAACATCAGCGGGAACGTGACGAGGTAGCCGGCGCTCTGCATGGCCTCGGGGTTGCGCAGCCACGCCCCCAGCGCGAGGAAGATCCAGGTCATCGCCCAGACGACCACGCAGGTCAGGAGGACCGCGGCCAGCAGCCCGAGCGGTCCGCCGGCCGGGTCGGCGTCCAGGAAGACCACCGCCACCACCACGAGGATCACCAACTGGGCGGTGGTGCGCAGCAGATCGGCGAAGCTGCGGGCGAACAGCAGCAGCGGGGCGTGGATCGGCAGGGTACGCAGGCGGGTCACCGCTCCGTTGTCCATGTCGCGCACCAGGCCGATGCCCGAGGCGACGGCGGGACCGATGCCGGTGGTCACCAGCAGGGCGGGCAGCAGGAAGTCCAGGTAGGCCACACCGTCGGGCAGGTGCCCCCGGTCGACGATGGCGCCGAACACCTGGCTGAGCAGCAGCAGCATGAACACCGGCTGGAGCATGCTGAGGACGACGACCTTGACGTGGGTGAAGTTGGCCCTGACCGAGCGCCCGGTGAGGATCAGCAACTGCGCCGTCAGGCCGCTGCCCTGCCAGGTCGGCACCGGGGCGGCCGTGAGCCGTGCGGTGGGCGGCGAGGTGCTGGTCATGGGGTTCCTCCGGAGTCGTAGGCCCGTTGCACACGGGACAGTGCCGCGAGCAGGTCGGCGGACGTGACCTTGCGGGCGGCGGACACGGCCGCCCCGCCGAGGGGCAGCGCGCCGGTGTCCCCCCAGCGGAGCCGTCCGTCGTGGTCGATGAAGCTCCTGGCCCGCCCGGCGTTGTCGGGGTGCAGGCAGTAGGGGATGTCGAGCAGACCTCGCCGGAACGCGGTCAGCAGGGCGGTACCCACGTCGTCGTGCAGGTCCAGCACGGCATGGACCAGGGTGCGGGCCTCGGCGTACACCTCGGAGTCCGCGGCGGGCGGGCCGGGGGGCGGTGCGGTGGCGGTGGCCGCGGCGCGCGCGGCGGTCTCCAGCGCCTCCACGTTGTCGGCGACGGTCGGGATGCGGTGCGCCTCGGCGGCCGTCTTCACGATCAGCCGGGACGCCCCGGAGGTCACCGCGAGCCGGGCGGCGGCCTCCAGGAGGTTCAGCGCGCCGCCGCGCGAGAGGGGGTACACGCCCATGTAGGCGTAGAGCACCACATGCCAGTCGGTGGGCCCGAGCAGTTCCCCGGCGAGCCGTTGCAGGGCGGCGACCGCTTCCAGGTCCTGTTGCGGGCTGGTCTGCTGGGCGTAGCTCAGGGACACGCTGCGCAGCCCGTGGCGGGCGAAGAAGAGGCCCTCCAGGACGCTCACCGCGACCAGAACGGCCGGCGGGCACAACTGCCCGAGCATGCAGCCGCCGAAGCTCTCCAGGTGCGGCACCCTGCCGTCTCCGGTGTGCTCGGCGAGCATCTCGCAGGCCGTGCGCCAGCAGACGACCGCGTCGGCCAGCGGGGTGCGGCTGTAGGGCAGGCAGTACGAGACCGGCCCGCCCTCCGTGGCGTCCAGGCCGAGGCCGAGCAGCGCCGAGACGATGTGCTCGGGCCGCGGGGAACCGTGTCTGACCTGGACGGGGAATGAGGCGTCGTGGATGCCGTCGAGCACGGCCCGGGTGGTTTCGGACGGGTGGGTGCAGATCGGGTAGCCGTTGAGCGTGACCCCCTCGGCCAGGGCCCGGCGGGCGGCTTCGAGGTCCCGTACCCGGGTGTAGCTGTCCAGGGTCAGCGTCCCCACCGTGACGGCGTCGGCCGCCCTGGTGCGGGCCAGCCCCCGGCGCATCCGTTCGGGGTCGCTGAAGCCCATGCGCGGCTGGACGACGAGCGTGCCGCGGGCCCGGGCTCCGGCCACGAACTGGCCGAAGGGGACCTGCGTCACGACACCGCTCGGGCGGGGGGCCGGGCCAGCATGTCGCGGAACGCGTTCACGTCTCCGTCGTCGAAGACCCCGTCGTAACCCGCCGCGAGCAGCCGGCGCACCTGGCCGACGTTGCGCAGTCCGTCGGTCCCGAGCTTGCCGCCGATCACGATGGTGGTGCCGGCGAGTTCCGGGCGGGCGCGCAGGACCTGGACCAGCCGGAGGCCGTCCTGGTGGCCGTGGCCGTTGACGCTGCTGACGACGATCAGGTCCGGGCGGAGTTCGACGGCCGATCCCATGACCAGGTCGTCGGGTGCGCAGGGGCCGAGGTTGGTGACCTCGTGGCCCCATTCCTCCAACAGGAGTTGGAGGTAGACGAGATTCCAGGTATGGGCGTCGGAAGAGGTGCCGGTGACCAGCACGGTAGGCATAGGGGTGCCAGGCATGGAATTCATCGGAATCCCGGAGTCGGGGAGTGCCGTAAGTCCCGGGCAGGAACACCCTGAAACGCGGCGCACTCAGCGGCTGAAAGGTTCTTTGGAATTGCGGTCGGCCTCGACTCTACTGGGGCGGGCGGGGCCGGAGCCGAGGATCGGCTGGCCGGTACTGGCCTCGTCACCCTCGAACTGCCTGCCGGTACGGGGGTTTTGTCCCTGTTGCTGAAGGGACCGCCGACTGCGGGTGCAGTTTGCTGTCAGTCGCCTTCCCCGCCCCTGGGGCAGCCGGTAGAAAGTCACGGCAGTGCCGATTCGGTGCGCGGAAAACCCCGTTCGCAACCACGAAGGGCAGGCCACGGATATGGCGGGAATCGTCACCGCCCCCAGTGTTACCGCGATGCTGAGGAAGCATGCGGAAAACCGGCCGGAAAAAGAGGCGGCGGCTTTTGTGACGGATCCCCTCCGGGAGGACGGGACGCAGTGGCTGACCTATGCCGAACTGGACGGGCGGGCCCGGAGTCTGGCCGTGCGCCTGCACCGGTCCTCCATCGGGCCCGGTGAGCGTGCCCTGCTGCTGTACCCCGCCGGACTCGACTTCCTGGTCGCGTTCTTCGGCTGCCTCTACGCCGGTGTCGTCGCGGTCCCCTCCTCGCTGCCCGGCCGCTACCGGCACGAGCGGCACCGGGTCCGGCGCATCGCGGACGACTCGGGCGCGGCGGCGATCCTGACCGACACCGGGACCCGCGCCGACGTCGAGGCATGGTGCGCCGAGGAAGGGCTCGGCGGTCTCCCCCTGCTGGCCACCGACGAGGCCGGACCGGGCCCCGGTGACTGGACGATGCCGGCCACCGGCCATTCCACCCTCGCCGTGCTCCAGTACACCTCGGGCTCCACCGGAGATCCCAAGGGCGTGATGATCAGCCACGGCAATCTGCTGCACAACGCCGAGAACATCGCGGACGCCCTGGGACTGGACGACTCCACGCGCGGCGGCGGCTGGATCCCCCACTTCCACGACATGGGCCTGATGGGCCTGATGACGACGCCGCTGATGACCGGCTCCGCCACCGTGCTGATGAGCCCCAGCACCTTCCTGAAGCGGCCCCACCTGTGGCTGCACATGATCGACCGGCTCGACATCAACTTCTCGGCCGCGCCGGACTTCGCGTACGACGTGTGCAGCCGGCGCGTCACCGACGCACAGGCCGAGGGCCTCGACCTCTCGCGGTGGCGGCACGCCGTCGACGGCTCGGAACCCGTCAGGTCCGCCGTCCTCGACCGCTTCCACCGGCGATTCGCCGCGTACGGGCTGCGCCCCGAGACGCTCGCCCCCAGCTACGGCATGGCCGAGGCGACCCTCTTCGTCTCCGGTGCGATCGGCATCGCGCCGAGCAGCGTGCGCGTGGACGCCGGTTCCCTCGAACGCGACGAGTTCCGTCCCGCCGCCGGAGAGTCAGGCCGGGACGTGGTCAGCTGCGGGCCGCCGCTCGGGGCCGAGGTCCTGGTCGTCGATCCGGGCACGCTGCGCACCCTGCCCGAGGGGTCCGTCGGGGAGCTGTGGCTGCGCGGCCCCGTCGTGGGGCACGGGTACTGGGGGCGTGAGGCCACCAACGAGGCCGAGTTCCGGGCCACCACCGCCGAGGGCGACAGCGGCTACCTGCGCACCGGAGACCTCGGAGCCCTGTACGAGGGCGACCTCTACATCACGGGCCGCATCAAGGACGTCCTCAACCTGCGCGGCCGCAACCTCTACCCGCAGGACATCGAGCACGAACTGCGGGTCCAGCGGCCGGAGCTGGGCAACCTGGTCGGGGCCTGTTTCGCCGTGCCCCAGACCGTCGGATCCGGTCAGGACGACGTCCTGGTGGTCACGCACGAGGTCCGCGGCATCAAGGACGAAGAGCGGCTGAGGGAACTCGCGGCGGACATGCGGCTCACCGTCGCCCGCGAGTTCGGTGCCCCCGTCGGCGCCGTGCTGCTGCTGCGGCCCGGCGGTGTGCGCCGCACCACCAGCGGCAAGATCCAGCGTTCGGCGATGCGCGAGCTGTTCCGGGCCGGCGCACTGGAGCCGACGTACGCGGACTACCAGCCCACGCTGCTGCCCACGGCCGCGAGCCGCGAGCAGGCCCCGGCATGACGGCCGCGCCCGCCGCGCCGGTGGCCGCCCCCGTCACGGAACTGACCCGCCTCCTCGGCGAACTGACCGCACCCGGCGAGCCCTTCTCCGGCGAGCGGCTCGCCGCCCTGGACGAACGGGAGGCCTTCCCCACCGACGCCTGCCGCGCGCTCGACGCCTTCGGCCTGGCGCACTACTACGTGCCGGCCGAACACGGCGGCGCCCTCGACGACTTCGGCCTGGTGACCCGGCTGCTGCGGGCGGTGTCCCGCGTGGACCTGACGGTGGCGGCGGCCCACGGCAAGACGTACCTCGGGGCGGTCTCCACCTGGATCGCCGGCGATCCGCAGCGGGCGGCGCGCCTCGGCCGCCGGATCCGCGAGGGCGCGGTCGTCTCCTGCGCGCTGACCGAACGGCACCACGGCAGCGACCTGCTGGCCGGCGAGGTCACCGCCGAGCGGGTGGATGGAGGCGGCGGCTGGCGCCTCACCGGTGAGAAGTGGCTGATCAACAACATCACCCGCGCCGATCTGGTCACGGTGCTGGCCCGTACCAGCCCCGAGGGCGGCCCGCGCGGCTTCAGCCTCTTCCTCGTCGACAAGGAGCGGCTCGCTCCCGGTGCCCTGTCCCCGCTGCCGAAGGTTCCCACGTACGGAATCCGCGGGGCGGACATCAGCGGTCTCGCCTTCCACGACGCGATGCTGCCGGACGACGCTCTCGTCGGGGCGCCCGGCCAGGGGCTCGAGATCATCCTCAAGGCGCTGCACGTGACCCGCACGGGTTGCATGGGCATGTCCCTGGGCGCGGGAGACCACGCCCTGGAACTGGCCGCCCGGTTCGCCGCCGAGACCGCCGACCGCGGCACACCGCTCGCGCGGGTTCCCCACGTACGCCGGGAGTTGGGCGAGGCCGTGGCCGGCCTGCTGCTCGCGGAGGCCGCCGGGGTGGTCGCCGCACGGTCCGTCCACGCGCTCACCGGCGAGATGAGCGTCGTGTCCGCCGTCGCCAAGGCGTTCGTGCCGGCCCAGGTCGACGACCTCGTCGCCCGCCTCCTCCACACCCTCGGCCCCTACGGGCTCATGGACGCCGACCCGCACGGGCACTTCGCCAAACTGGAGCGCGACCACCGCATCATCGGCATCTTCGACGGCAGCAGCCTGGTCAACCGCAACGCCCTGATCGACCAGTTCCCCCGGCTCGCCCGCGCCTACCGCAAGGGCCGCCGGGACGAAACCGGTCTGGCCGAGGCGACCGACGTCCACGCCCCGCTGCGTCCCTTCCGCCCCGAGACCCTCAGCCTGCTCTCCGGGACCGGCGCTTCCGTCGTCGCCGCCCTGCCGTCGGCCGTGGACCGCGTCCGCGACCTGGCGGCGTCCGGAGGCGCGACCCGCGGGCTCGCCACCCTGGCGGAGGCAATCCGGCGGGCCACGGACGGGCTGCACGAGCGGATGGCGACCGTCCGCTACTCCCCGCGTGCCGTGCCCGGCCACGCCTTCGGACTCGCCGAGCAGTACGAACTGTGCTTCGCCGCGGCGGCCGCGGTCCACCTGTGGCTGCACCGGCCCGACCGCGTCGACGAGACCTGGCTGCGGGCCTGCCTGGTGAAGGCCCTGACCGACCTCGGCGAACCCGTCGAGCCGGCCGACCGCGACGCCTTCGACGTCCTCACGGACGTGCTGCTGTCCGCGCCCGGCACGGTCCCCTCGCTCCTCGACTCCCTGGAGGGTGCGGCCCGATGACCGCGGTCACCGTCTCCACCGACCTCGCCGACACCGTCGAACGGCATCTCGGCGACCCGTACGACAGCGCCAACCCCCGTGGCTTCGCGGCGGTCCTGGCCGCGCGCGAGACGGGCCGGTCACGGGCCGGGGACCTGCTCCCCGACGCCCTCACGGCGCGTGCGCACCTCACCCCCGAGGCGTGGCTGCACGCGCTGCGTGCTCTGTACCGCCGCTCGCCCGGCCTCGGCAGCACCGTCCGCACGCGCCTGAACGAGAACGGACCGCGGGCCGCGGCCCTGGCCGTCGGCGCCTGCGTCGGAACCCTCGACTCGGCCCTCCGCGTCACCGTCCGCCATCTGCGGGGCCGCCTGCTCTACGGGGCGCCCGCCATCGACATCCCCCAGTTGCGCGAGGTGCTCGCGGGAGTCCACGCCGACCTGCTGCTGTGCGACGTCCTGACCACGCTCGCGGTCCGCGGCGAGGACGCGCTGCCCGCTCGGCAGGGCGCCCACGAGCAGGCGGTGCTCGGACTGGTCCCGCGCGTCCTCCAGGGCGCCCTCGACCGGCTGTCCGTCCTGATGGGGTCGCGCTTCTACATCCGGGAGGGGGAAACCGGCATCTTCCAGCTGCTGCTGAACGGGGCCCAGCGGGAGCTGTTCGCCCCGGCACACGGGCCTCGCCCCGCCCCCGGTCCCCTGCCGTTGACCGAGCTGGTCACCGCGCCGTGCGCCGCCGCCCTCCTCGACCCCGAACTCGCGCGGGCAGCCCCCGGCCGGGTGCTCACCACGCCGGCGCGGCGCCCACCCCAGCCTTCGGGGGACGTCCAGCAGCGCCTGTACGCGGACCTGATCCGCCGCTACGAGGGCGCCCGCACCTTCGACCTGGTCGAACGCCGGATTCCCGACCGCCCCTGATCCGCCTCCGCTTCCAAGAAAAGGACAGCTTCATGCCCGAGTCCGACCTCGACACCCCCACCGCCGGCAGCCTCGCCCGCTGGCTCACCGACTGCGTGGCCACCCACCTGGAACGCCCGGTCGACACGATCGACCCCTTGGTCCCGCTCTCCGACTACGGGCTCGACTCGCTGTACGCCCTGTCGGTCATCGCCGAGCTGGAAGACCACTTCGACATCTCCGTGGACCCGGCTCTCATGTGGGACAACCCCACCGTCGACGCGCTGAGCAAGGCCCTGGCCGACGAACTGGCCGTCAACGGCTGACGGTCACGGCCCTCCCTCCCCCCGCAGTCCAGCACTTCCGCAGAATCGAGAGGACCGCACCGCCATGTCCGAAGCCCGTCTGCTCCGTCGACCCGTCTCCGCCGCGCAGTCCGGCATCTGGGTCGCCCAGCACCTGCACGCGGACAGCCCCCTCTACAACTGCGGTGGCTACTACGCGATCGCCGGGCCGGTGGACGCGGAGATCCTCGCCGAAGCGGTACGGCGGGGCGTCCAGGAGACGGAGGCGCTGCGCTCGCGCTTCGCCCAGGAGGAACGGGACACGGACAGCGGCCCGGAAGTGACCCTCCACCAGCTCGTCGAGCCGGCCGAGCCGCACCCCCTGCGGTTCGTCGACCTGCGCGCCGCCTCCGACCCGGAGGCGGCCGCCCACCGGTGGATGAACGCGCGCATGGCCAGGCCCTTCGACCTGACTCGCGGCCCTGTCAGCGAACAGGCCCTGCTCACCCTCGCCGACGACCTGCACTGGTACTTCCACGGCTACCACCATGCCGTCCTCGACGGTTTCGGCCAGTCCGTGTACGCCACCCGCGTCGCCGCGCTCTACTCCGCCCTCCTCGCCGGGGAGGAGCCCTCGCCCACCGGCTTCGCGACCCTGGACCGGGTCGTCGCCGACGAGGCGGCCTACGCCGGCTCACGACGGCACGCCAAGGACCGCGCCCACTGGCGTGAAGTCTTCACCGACCTGCCCGAGCCGGTCTCCCTCGCCGGCCGCGCCTCCGGCAGCACCCACAGCCTGCGCCGCCACGTCCGCACCCTGCCCTCCCCGCTGGCCGAACGCCTCACCCGGGCAGCCGCCCGTGCCGGGGTGCAGTGGCCCGCCCTGGCCCTGGCCGCCACCGCCGCCTTCTTCCACCGGATGACGGGCGGAACCGACTTCACGTTCTCGATCCCGCTGGCAGGACGCTCGGGGCGTACGTCCCTGACCACACCCAGCGCCATGGTCAACGTGCTGCCCCTGCGCGTGAGGCTCACCTCGGACATCCGTTTCACCGAACTGGCCGCACAGGTGTCCCGGTCCCTGGCCGACGTCGTCCGTCACCAGCGCTTCCGCGGCGAGGAGCTCATCCACGAGCTGGGCCTCTCCGGCGCCGGCCAGGCCCGCCTCGGCCCGACCGTCAACATCATGGCCTTCGCCGGCGAGCCCCTGTTCGGCACCACACCCGCCGTGACCCACCCGCTCTCGACCGGCCCCGTGAACGACCTGAAGATCAACTTTTACGGCACGGCCGACTCGCGCTCCGGCATCCGTGTCGAACTGGACGGCCATCACGAGCTGTACGGAGCGGACGAACTCGCCTCTCACTCCGACCGGTTGGCACGGGTCCTGGAGTGGGTGGCCGACAGCGGCGACGATTCCCGGGTTTCCGAGGTGGAGGTGCTGGAGGAGGCCGAGCGGGAGCGGGTGCTGTCCGGCTGGCAGGGGGCCTCGCGCGCGGTGCGTGGGGCGTCCTTGCCCCAGCTCATCGCCGAGCAGGCGGCACGGACACCGGACGCGGTGGCGGTGGAGTGCGGTGACCGGTCGCTGACCTACCGGGAGCTGGACGCCTGGTCCGCCCGGACCGCCGGATGGCTGCACCACCAAGGCGTGGGCCGGGGCACGTTCGTCGCGGTGAAGCTGCCGCGTTCGGTCGAACTGATCGTGGCGCTCCTCGCCGTCACCAAGGCCGGCGCCGCCTACGTTCCCGTCGACCCGGAGTACCC
>NZ_MULI01000060.1 GCF_002939385.1 Streptomyces sp. MH60
TGCCGCTGCGCGCCGACCGCGCCGTCTTCGCCGTCGAGGGGCACCGGGGGTACGGCCGCGACCCGGGCGCGCTGGAGGAGGCGTTCCGCCGCCTCGCGCCGCACCTGCGCACCGCGTGGGCCGCCGCCCCCGCGCACCACCACACCGTCCCGCCCGGCACCCGCCGCCTGACCCCGGGCACGGCCGCCCACTGGACCGCCCTGGCCCGCTCCCGCTACCTGGTGTGCGACGCGGCCTTCGACGCGGGCCTGGTCAGGCGCCGGGGGCAGGTCCTGGTCCAGACCCGGTCCGGGACTCCCCTCAAGCACATGGGTCTGGATCTCCAGGAGCGCCCGGCCGCCGCCCACGGCACCGACTTCGCCCGGCTGCTGCGCGAGGCCGGCTCCTGGGACTACGTGGTCTCCGCCAACCGCCACTCCACCCTGACCTGGGAACGCGTCCACCCCGGCGACTGGACCACCCTGGAGTGCGGCCAGCCGCGCACCGACGTCCTCCAGCGGGCGACGGCGGCGGACGTGGCCCGGCTGCGCGAGACCCTCGGCATCCCCGAGGGCACGGTCGCGGTCCTGTACGCGCCCACCCACCGCGACTACCGGCGCACCCAGCGCGCCGCCCTGGACCTGGAGCGCGTCGTGCGCCGCCTCGGCCCGCGCTTCATGGTGCTGGCCCGCGCCCACCCCCGGCACGGCGGCCCGCTCGCCGCCTCCGCCGGCCGGGTGCTGGACGTCAGCGGCCACCCGCACGTGGAGTCGCTGTGCCTGGCCTCGGACGCCCTGGTCACCGACTACTCGTCCCTGATGTTCGACTACGCGGGCCTGGACCGCCCGATCGTGATCCACGCCCACGAGCCGGAGGCGTACGAGGCGGCCCGCGGCACCTATGTCGACCTGCGCTCCTTCCCGCCGGGCGCGATCGCGCGGGACGAGGACGAGCTGATCGGCCTGTTCGCGAGCGGCGAGTGGCACGGCGCCCGGTCGGCGCGGCTGCGGGCCGCCTTCCGCGAGCGGTTCTGCCCCTACGACGACGGCCGCGCCGCCGAACGCGTGGTGCGCCGGGTCGTCCTGGGCGAGACGGACCTGCCGCCGGTCGTCCCGCTCGCCGAACGCCGCCCCGCTCCCTCGGCCGCGGCCGTCCTCGCCCGCACCCCGCTGGCCACGGTGCCGCAACCCGCGGGGCCCCGCACCGTCACCGACAGCCTCTGATCACCGTTTACCCGCTGGGAGTTCCCCCCTGGTACCAGGACGAGTCGGACCAGGACCACGAGAGAAAGAGCAGTATGCCCCGCTTCAGCATCATCGTCCCGTCCCATGGGGTCGCGGGGCGGCTCTCCCAGGCACTGGACTCGGTCCTCGGCCAGTCCTTCGGCGACTTCGAGCTGATCCCGGTCTGCGACGGCCCGGACAGCCCCGCGGCGGACGTCGCCGGGGAGCACGCCCGGCGGGACTCCCGGGTGACGCCCGTGCACTCGCCGCCGTCGGCCGGTCTGGCCGGGGCGCGCAACACCGGGATGCGGGCGGCGACCGGTGCGTACCTGCTGTTCCTCGACGGCGACGACACCCTGGTGCCGGGGGCGCTGGCGGCCCTCGACGCGCGGCTGGCGGACACCGGCGGCGTCGACGTCCTGTACTTCGAGTACGAGCGCGTGCCCTGGTGGGAGGGCGAGACCACCAACCCGGCCGCCCCGCTGCTGGCGAAGGCCCCCGACGGTGCCTTCGCCCCCGACCGCGCCCCGCGGCTGACCGGCGTGCACCTGCCCGCGTGGAGCGCGGTCCACCGCCGCGCCTTCCTCACCGAGCGCCGGCTGGACTTCCCCGCCGGTCACTACACGGACCTCGGCTTCGGCGCCCGGGTCGCGGCGCGCGCCGAGCGCGTGGCGGTGCTGCGCGAGGTGGTCGTACGGCACCGGGTGCGGCGCCAGGGCAACCGGCTGAACCTGCCCGGCGAGCACCACGCGGACCTGCTCGACCAGGCCGAACTGGCGCTCACCCACGCCGCCGGGCTGGGCCTGCCGCCCGAGCGGCGCGGACCGCTGTTCGAGCAGCTCTTCGCGGTGGTCCTGAAGACGGCCACCCACCCCCGGCGTCTGCCCCGGCGGGCGCGCCGCGCCTTCTACCGCCGGGCGAGTCGCCTGTACCGGCGCCACCGCCCCGCGGGCTTCAGGCCACCGGGCGGACGGCTCGGCGTGCAGCACCGGCTGCTGGCGTCGGGGTCGTACACCGGCTTCCGCGCGCTGCGCGCCGCCAACCGGGCGGCGACCGGCCTGCTGCGCCGCCTGCCGTGGCCGCGGGGGCTGCGCACCCGCCTGCGCTACCGCCGCCACCTGCGCCGCCCGCTGGACCCGAACCTCGTCGCGTACTGCGCCTACTGGGGCCGCGGCTACGCCTGCAACCCGGCCGCGATCCACCGCGCGGCCCGCGAACTGGCCCCGCACCTCAGGTCGGTGTTCCTGGTCGAGCCGGACCAGGCGCACACGGTGCCGGAGGGCGTCGACCACGCCGTCATCGGCAGCCACCGGTACTGGGAGGTGCTGGCCCGCGCCACGTACCTGGTGAACAACGCCAACTTCGCCGAGGGCGTCGTCAAGCGCCCCGGCAGCGTGCACCTGCAGACGCAGCACGGCACGCCCCTGAAGACGATGGGCGTGGACCAGTCGACGTACCCGGTGGTGGCGGCGGCCACCGGCAGCTTCACCAAGCTGCTCGGCCGCGTGGACCGCTGGGACTTCAACCTGTCCGCCAACCGGCACTCCACCCAGATGTGGGAGCGCGCCTTCCCCGGCTCCTACGAGCACCTGGAGTACGGCTATCCGCGCAACGACGTCTACTGCACGGCGACCGCCGAGGATGTGGCCCGCGTCCGCCGCGAACTGGGCGTCCCGGAGGGGAAGACGGCGGTCCTGTACGCGCCCACGCACCGGGACTGGGAGTCCGGCTTCGGCGCGGGCGGCCTGGACCTGGAGGCGTTCTGCGAGGCGGCCGGCGAGGACGTCGTGGTGCTGCTGCGCGCCCACTACTTCTACGACCGGGGCGGGAGCCGGGAACGCACCGGCCGGGTCGTCGACGTGACCGCGCACCGCTCCTCCGAGGACGTCTGCCTGGCCGCGGACGCGCTGGTCACCGACTACTCGTCCATCATGTTCGACTACGCCAACCTGGACCGCCCGATCGTCGTGTACGCCGAGGACTGGGACGTCTACCGGGAGACCCGCGGCGTCTACTTCGACCTCATGGCGGCTCCGCCCGGACCGGTGGCGCGCACACCGGAGGAACTGGCCCGCGTCTTCGCCGACGGCACCTACGCGGGCCCGCAGTCGACGGCGCTGCGGGCGGCCTTCCGGGAGCGGTTCTGCGAGTTCGACGACGGCCGCGCCGCCGAGCGCGTCGTGCGCCGGGTGCTGCTCGGCGAGCCGCCCGAGGCGCTGCCGCCGGTGATCCCGCTCGCGGAGCGCGTCCCGGCCCCCGCCGCCGCCACCCTCGTAAGGAGCTGACCCCGCCGTGCCCCGCTTCAGCGTCATCCTCCCGTGCTTCAAGGTGCAGGGCTTCCTGCGCGAGTGCCTCGACTCGGTCCTGGACCAGTCCTTCCGGGACATCGAGGTGATCGCCGTCGACGACTGCTCGCCGGACGGTTCGGGGGCGATCCTGGACGAGTACGCGGCCCGCGACGAGCGGGTGCGCGTGCTGCACCTGGAGGAGAACGTCGGTCTCGGCCGGGCCCGCAACGCCGGGCTGCCGCACGCCAGCGGCGACTACCTCTTCTTCCTCGACAGCGACGACACCCTCACCCCGGGCGCGCTGCGCGCCATGGCCGACCGGCTCGCGGAGACCGGCGATCCGGACGTGCTGGTCTTCGACTACGCGCGCACCTACTGGTGGGGCGGCACCCGGCGCAACGTCCTGGCCCGGGTGCTCGCGGAGGCGGGCGACGGCACGTTCACGGCGGCCGGGCACCCCGAGATCCTCGATCTGCTGATGGTGGTGTGGAACAAGGTCTACCGGCGCGACTTCGTCGAACGGGAGGGCTTCACCTTCCCGCCCGGCTACTACGAGGACACGCCCTGGACCTTCCCGGTCATGTTCAGCGCGGAGCGGATCGCCGCACTGGACCGGATCTGCCTGAACTACCGCCAGCGCCGCCAGGGCAACATCCTGTCCACCACCAGCCGCAAGCACTTCGACGTCCACGCGCAGTACGAGCGGGTCTTCGCCTTCCTCGACGCCCGCCCGGAACTGGCGGCCCGGTGGCGGCCGTTCCTGCACGCCAAGATGGGCGAGCACTGCCTGGACATCCTGTCCAAGCCGGACCGGCTGCCGCCGTCCGACCGGGCCGAGTTCTTCCACCGCACCGCCGAGATGTTCCGCGCGTACCGGCCGAAGGACACGGCGACCCCGGCCGAACTCCGGGTGCTGGAGGGGCCGTACGCCGCCTACCGGCTGCGCCGGCAGTCCGGGCGGGCGGCGCGGGAGCTGGAGCGCAGGACCCGGCAGGTGCGCGGCACGGCCGCCGGGCGGGCCCGCCGGGCCGCGGCCGCCCTGCTCCCCCGCCGGTCCCTCGACCCGGACCTCGTCGTGTACTCGGCGTTCTCCCACCGGGGCGTGCAAGGCGACCCCGCCGCGATCCACCGCGCGGCCCGCGAACTGGCGCCGCACCTGCGCGGGGTGTGGGTGGTGCGGGACGAGGAGTGCGCGGCGGACCCCGCCCTGCTGCCGCCGGGCACCGAGCACGTGATCCTGGGCAGTGCCGCCTACCGCCGGGTGACCGAGCGGGCGGCGTTCCTCGTCAACAACGTCAACTGGCCCGGCACGGTGACCAAGCGGGACGGCAGCGTCCACATCCACACCCACCAGGGCACCCCGCTCAAGTACATGGGCGTCGACCTGCTGGGCAGGCCCGGCGCCCGGCACGGTCTGGACGTGCCGCAGATGCTGCGCCGGGCCGACCGCTGGGACCACAGCCTGGTCGCGAGCCGGTACGCGGAGCGGATCTGGGAGCGGGCCTACCCCTGCCACTTCACGTCCGCGCGGACCGGCAGCCCGCGCAACGACGTCCTGGTCAACGCCGGTGCCGAGGAGGGCCGCCGGGTCCGCGAGCGGCTCGGCGTCCCCGAGGGCCACACCGTCGTGCTGTACGCGCCGACCCGGCGCGAGTACCGGCGCGGCGGGCTCGTCGAACGTGTCGACGTGGCCCGGCTCGCCGCCGACCTCGGCGAGGACCACACCCTGGTGGTGCGCCTGCACCCGTCCCTCGCCACCGGCCCGGCGCGCGGCCTGGGCCTGGCGGAGCTGCACCGGCGGGGCGTGGTGATCGACGCGACGGACGAACCGCACGTGGAGGACCTGATGCTCGCCTCCGACCTGCTGATCACCGACTACTCCGCCCTGATGTTCGACTACGCCCTCCTGGACCGGCCGATCGTGATCCATGCCGACGACTGGGGCCCGTACACGGCGACCCGCGGCACGTACTTCGACATCACCGAGGAGGCGCCCGGGCACGTCTCGCGCTCCTACCGGGAGCTGGCGTGGCTGCTGGCGTCCGGGGCGTGGCGGGACGAGGAGGCGGCGCGGCTGCGGGCGTCCTTCCGGGCCCGGTACTGCGAGTACGAGGACGGGAGGGCCGCCGAGCGGGTGGTGCGGACGCTGCTCCTCGGCGAGCCGATGCCCGCGCCGGAACCCTCCGGCGTGCCCGGCGCCCGCGCCGTCCCGTCAGGACGCGACCTGCTGCCCTCCACATGAGACCCCGTAGCCGGGTGGGCGGCCCGGGCGGCGTCGTCGGGGTGCTGCTCCTGACCGCCGTGTTCGCCACGCTCCAGCTGGCGAACGTCACCGGCCGGGACACGCCCGACACCAGGAACTACCTGTCGTACGCCCTGAGCCTGACCGGGGAGAGCAAGCGCGGGGCGGCCGCGGCCACCATCGACTACGTGTGCGCGAGCCGGGCGGAGCGGGCCCGCCGGGACCAGAGCGTGCACGTGGTCCGCTTCCACCGCCCCGACCCCTCTGCCGAGGTGCTGGCCGAGTGCCGCGCGCAGGAGTGGGCAGTGGTGGAGCCGCGGCTGGCGGCCGGGCAGACCGGCGGGCACACGGTGCCGTACATGTCGGAGCGCTTCATGGCGATCTTCGAGGCGCGGCCGGGCTATCCCGCGTTCCTGGTGCCGTTCGTCCTGGCCTTCGGGACGACGTGGGGCCTGTGGGCGGCGGGGGTCGTGATCGCGGGCGCGGGCGGCGTCCTGGTCTTCCTCATCCTGCGGTCCCTGTCGGTGCCGGTGCCGCTCGCGCTGGCCGGGCAGGCCCTGTACTACGTGCTGCCGTGCGGGACGACCGCGATGCGCCCGATGACCGAGGGCCTGCTGATGGCGCTGACCCTGGCGGCGGTGTGGGGCTGTGCGCTGGTGCTGCGGGCGGGCCGACGGCGGACCGGCCTCGCCCTGGTCGCCGGGTCGCTGCTGGCCCTGTTCACGGTGAAGCACTCCCAGGCGCTGTTCCTGGGCCTGTGCCTGGCGGCGGCGGGCGGGGTGATCGCCCTGCGTCGCCACCGGCGGCTCCGGCGACGGCCGGGCGGCCCGGCGCCCCGGGAGGTGCTGCCGCTCGCGGCCGTGGGCCTGGCCGGCGTGGCCGCGACCCTGCTGCTGGCGCGGCTGCTGCACTATCCGTCCGAGGCGGAAAGCCTCCAGGATCTGCTCACCGGCCACTTCGCCCGCCCCGACCGCGCGCGTCCGTGGCCGGAGTTCTGGCAGTTGCAGGGCAACTTCTGGGCGGAGTGGCTGCGCAGGCAGGCATGGCAGCCGCTGTTCGTGGCGGCGCTGGCCGCCGGGGCGTGGGGCGCCCTGCGCCGCGGGGGCGCGGTCGGCGGCTTCCTGGTCGCGGCGGCGTTCACCGGGATCCTCACCCAGGCCGGGCACCCGGACATCAACATCTGGGGCGAGCGGCTGATCGTGCTGGCGTGGCTGCTGCCGGTGGTGGGGGTGCCGCTGCTGCTGGAGCCGGTGGTGCGGGGCGCCCGGGTGCCGCTGCCGGCGCAGGGCCAGCCGGACCGGGCGGGCGCGGTCGGCTGAGCGTCCGCTAGCCGGGTGACTTGGGCCGGTGGGGGATTGACGGGGGCGACCCCGCCGGGAACATACGCCAAATGTCCCGAATGCCCCACACTTCCGCTGTGTCGTGAGCGCCGACGTCCTCGTCCGGCGGCCGGTGCGCGGCGCGACGGCGCTGCGCGGCGGACGCGCCTGGCGTCCCACCCCGTACCAGGCCGCCGGTTTCCTCTTCTTCCTCGTGATGACGCTGGCGTACTGGGCGGTGCCGCTGTGCTGCGACGCCGGCCAGCACGCCGCCGTGGTCGAGCGCCTGAAGGAAAGTCTCCTCCACCCCCGGCATCCGATGGCCGACCTGCCGGGCGCGGGCAGCGCGTACTACTCGCCCTACGCGGTGGCGCAGGGCGCGTTCGCCCGGCTGACGGGGCTGGGCGGCTGGGAGGTGGTGCGGCTCGCCGGGCCGCTGAACCTGCTGGTGCTGCTGACCGGCCTCGGCCGCTTCGTGCGGGTGCTGACCCCGCGGCCCTGGGCGCCGGTCCTCGCGCTGGGCGCGATGACGCTGCTGTGGGGGACCGAGCGGGCCTGGTGGAGCGGCTATCTCGGGCTGATGTCGATGACGGGCAACCTCGGCTACCCGTCGACGTTCGCGATCGGGCTCACCTTCTGGGCCTGGGCCCTGACCGGCGCACGGGCGCGGGACCGGCGCCGGGTGCGGTACGTGGGGCCGAGCGGACTGCGCGGCCTGCCGGGTTACGCGGGGCTCGGCGCCCTGTACGGCCTGATCCTCCTCGTCCACCCGATCACCTCGGTGGCCGCGGTGCTCGGCACGGTGGCGCTGGTGGCCGGATGGCAGCGCGGGTGGCGCGGGCCGGTGGTGGGGCGGTGGGCGCTGACGGGCGCCGTGGCGGTGGGGGCGGCCGCGGCCTGGCCGTACTTCGACGTGTTCGCGCTGGCGGGCGACGGCAGCGTGGACGCCATGCACCGGGTGCTGTACCTCCGCCTGCCCGGGGAGTTCTGGCTGGCCCTGCTCGGCCTGCCGGCCCTGTGGGCGCGCGGACGCCGCTCGCGGCGGGACCCGCTGGTGCTGATGTTCGCGCTGGACTGCGCGGTGGTGGCGTACGGCTGGTTCAGCGGCCACTACACCTACGGGCGGATCCTCGGGCTCACGCTGGTGCCGCCGCAGTTCGCCCTGGCGGTGGAGCTGGCGGCACCCCGGCCGTGGGGGCGGTGGCGGGCGGCGCTGGGCCGGACCGCGACGGCCGGCGCCCTGCTCGGGTTCCTCACGGTCCACGCGGGAGCGGTGGTGCCGCGCGCGCTGGACCCGGTGGGCTTCGAGCAGCCGCCGAACTGGCCGACGTACGCGTGGGCGGCCCGGCACATCGGGCCCGGCGAGGTGGTGATCACCGACGGGTACTACGCCGGGCACGCCATCGCCGGGTACGGGCCGAACCTCGCGGCGCCCGCCTGGCCTGACCCGTCGCTGGACGAGCGGGAGCGCGGGCGGCGGGTGGCCGACGTCGAGGCGTACCTCGCGCCGGACTCCACCCGCGCCGGGCGCGCCGCCGTCGCCCGCCGCTACCACGTCCGCTGGCTGCTGCTGACCCGCTGGCACCCGGTGCCCGAGGAGGCGGTGGTCGTGGCCTGGAGCGAACGGACCGGTGAGGTGCTGGCGCGGGTCGGGTGAGCCGGCCCCCGGGGGGCTACTCGATGACGAGGTCGACGGGGATGTTGCCGCGGGTGGCGTTGGAGTAGGGGCAGACCTGGTGGGCCTGCTCGACCAGCTTGCGGCCGGTCTCCTCGTCGAGCCCCTCGGGCAGCTCGACCCGGAGGGTCACGGCGAGCGCGAAGCCCTCGCCCTGCTTGCCGATGCCGACCTCGGCGGTCACCGCGGCGTCACTGACGTCGACCTTCGCCGCCCGGCCGACCACCCCGAGGGCGCTGCCGAAGCAGGCGGCGTACCCGGCGGCGAACAGCTGCTCGGGGTTGGTGCCCGCGCCGTTGCCGCCCATCTCGACGGGGACGCCGAGGGCGAGGTCGAGCTTGCCGTCGGAGCTGACGGTACGGCCGTCGCGGCCGTGGGTGGCGGTGGCGGCGGCGGTGTAGAGCGCGTCCATGGGAGAACCGTCCCTTTCAGGAGTTCGGGAGGAGACCTGCGTGCCTGACAGCCACAAGTAGAGCACGCGGTTGAGTGGAGCGCAACTAAGTTGCCCACAACTAAATGGCGCACCAAGGGCCGGTCGGCTACCCTGGAGCGCATGACCACGCCCGCGACCGACTGGCTCCGCCTGGACCAGCAGATCTGCTTCTCCCTGAACGCCGCGTCGCGCGCCTTCGGCAGCGTCTACCGCGTCGTCCTCAAGGACCTGGGGCTCACCTACCCGCAGTACCTGGTCATGCTGGTGCTGTGGGAGCACGGCGAGCTGCCGGTGAAGAAGCTCGGCGAGCACCTCCGTCTCGACTCCGGCACGCTGTCCCCGCTGCTCAAGCGGCTGGAGGCGGCCGGTCTGGTCCGGCGTGAGCGCAGCACGCGCGACGAGCGGTCGGTGGAGGTGCGGCTGACCGGGGAGGGCGCGGCGCTGCGCGAGCGGGCGATCGAGGTGCCGCGCCGGATCTCCGCGGCGACCGGCCTGGACCTCACCGAGGTCCAGGACCTGCGCGCCCGCCTCGACCGGCTCACGGCGGCGCTGGACGCGTACGGCACCGATCCGGCCCCCGACCCGTCCTGAGGGGTGCGGGCACCCGGCGGGCGCGGGGATGACGGATCATGGCTACCAAGGACCACTGAACGAAGGGGACGGCCGCAATGACCTGGCTGATCACCGGCGGCGCCGGATACATCGGGGCGCATGTCGTACGGGCGATGACCGAAGCGGGCGAGAAGGCCGTGGTCTACGACGACCTGTCCACGGGGATCGCCGAGCGCGTGCCCGACGGTGTCCCCCTGGTGGTGGGCTCGGTCCTGGACGGCGAGCGCGTCGCGCGCGCCCTGGCCGACCACGCGGTCACCGGCGTGGTGCACCTGGCCGCCAAGAAGCAGGTCGGCGAGTCGGTGGACCTGCCCCTGCACTACTACCGGGAGAACGTGGAGGGCCTGCGCGTCCTGCTGGAGGCGGTCACGAAGGCCGAGGTCCCGTCCTTCGTCTTCTCCTCCTCCGCCGCCGTGTACGGCATGCCCGACGTCGACCTGGTGACCGAGGAGACGCCCTGCGTGCCGATGTCGCCGTACGGCGAGACCAAGCTGGCCGGCGAGTGGCTGGTCCGGGCCACCGGCAAGGCCTCGGGGCTCGCCACGGCGTCCCTGCGCTACTTCAACGTGGCGGGCGCGGCGAGCCCGGAGCTGGCCGACACCGGCGTCTACAACCTCGTCCCGATGGTCTTCGAGAAGCTGACGGAGTCCGCGGCCCCCCGGATCTTCGGCGACGACTACGCGACGCCGGACGGCACCTGCGTGCGCGACTACATCCACGTCGTCGACCTGGCCGAGGCCCATGTGGCGGCGGCCCGCGCCCTGCGGTCCTCCCCGGGCCGGGCCCTCACCCTCAACATCGGCCGGGGCGAGGGCGTCTCCGTCCGCGAGATGATCGACCGCATCAACGCCCTCACCGGCTACGACCAGCCGCCGACGGTCACGCCCCGCCGCCCCGGCGACCCGGCCCGCGTGGTCGCCTCGGCCGACCGCGCCGCCGTCGAGCTGGACTGGAAGGCCAAGTACGACGTCGAGGACATGATCACGTCGGCCTGGGCGGGCTGGGTACGGCTCCACCCCGAGGCGGCCCGGGACTGACGCCCCGCCGGGCGCGGGGCGGCGCCGGGTCAGCGGGGCGAGGAGACCTGCTCACGCACCCACGCGGGATCGGGGTTGGTGTACGGCCGCCCCGCCACGAGCAGCGTGGGCACGGTCTCGTTGCCGTCGTTGGCCTCTCGTACCAGCTCCGCCCCGGCCTCGTCCCGCCAGATGTCGACCCAGTGCAGCCGCCGGCCCCTGCGCCCCAGCCGGATGCGCAGCCGCATGCAGTAGGCACACCCCGGCCGCCAGAAGACGACCGGCCGCCCGTCGACGGCGCTGCGCCGCCGCGCCTCCAGCGCACCGATCGACCGGGGGAACACCAGCGGCGAGGTCAGCCCCGCCAGCAGCACGAACACCAGCGACAGCACGGCCCCCGTCCCCGGACGCCCCTGGACGAACGGCCCGGTCGCGGCCCCCGCTCCGGCGATCAGCAGCAGCACCGGGCTCGTCCACGCCCGCCTCATCGGTCCTGCCCCGGGGCTTCCCGGCGCCCGGCTTCCCGCGCCGCCTGCTCGAGCCGGTCCCGGTACCCCTCCCACCAGGCCGCGTCACGCGCCGGCACACCGACGTTGTCCTCGCGCATCCCCACGGCACCGTCCATCAGCTCCCGGACGATGTCGGCGTGACCGGCGTGCCGCTGGGTGTCCGCGATCACCCGGATCACGGCGTGGTGCAGCGTCACCTCGTCCTCGCCCGCCGGCCACCAGGGCACCGTGCCGACCGTGTCCAGCGCCAGCGCGTCGAGCGTCGCGTCCGCGTGCGCCCACGCCCGGCGGTACACCTCCACGACGTACGCGCGTGACTCGTCGGCGGTGGCCCACATGTCCGCGTCGGCCTCGGCGCCTTCCGCCATCCAGGGCAGCGGTTCCTCCGCCGGCCGCCCGAAGACCTCGCCGAGGTAACCCAGCTCCACGGTGGCGGCGTGCTTCACCAGCCCCAGGAGGTTGGTACCGGTCGGCGTCGCCGGGCGCCGTATGTCGTACTCCGAGAGCCCTTCGAGCTTCCAGAGCAGGGCGTCGCGGGCGGACTGGAGGTAGAAGAGGAGGTTGGCCTTGGGATCGGTTGGGATCATCGGACCAGTGTGCCGCCCGCCCGGCGCGTCACAGGGCGATGAGACCGGCCGCCGTCTCCTGGAAACCGCAGGCGTCGAAGTAGAACGCGCGCAGGTGGTCCTCGAAGTCGACGTGGAGCCACTCGCAGCCGCCGCCCGGGCCCGTTCGGCGGCGACCGCGACCAGTCGGGCGCCCACCCCGCGGGAGCGGCGGTGCCGGGCCACCACCGTGTCCAGGAGGAAGGCGTGTGCCCCGCCGTCCCAGGCGACGTTGACGAAGCCGACCAGCGAGCCGTCCTCCCGGGCGCAGACCCAGCCGAGGCTGTGCCGCTCCAGCCGGGTGCGCCAGTCGGTCTCCTCGGCGGGGTGGCCGAAGCCGTCGGCGTGGAGTGCGTCGAGGAGGGCGTTGTCGACGTCTCCTCGCCACTGGTAGGTGATCGGCACGGTCCGATCGTATGCGGGCGGGCCGGGCGCCACCGACGGTCGGTCCCGGCTCAGAGCGCCTTCAGGCCCTCCGCCGTGGCCCGGGCCAGCGAGCCCAGGTAGCCCTTCGGCAGCTTCGGGCTGCGGACGACCACCGAGCGCCAGTACAGCGGGCCCGAGATCAGGTCCAGGGCCAGGTCGGTGTCGAGGGCGGGGTCCAGTTCGCCGCGTTCGGCCGCCGCCGCGAGGATCCTGCTGGCGACGCCGTCCTGGCCCTCGCGCAGGGTCTTCCGCAGCGCCTCGGCGATGTCGGGGTTGCGGGCCGCCTCCGCCTGGAGGTCGGGGATGACCTGGGAAGCCACCGGGTGACGCAGGGCGCGGGAGGTCACCTCGTACAGCAGCCGCAGATCGCCCTCCAGGGAGCCGGTGTCCGGCGCGGGCAGGCCCTGGACGGCGAGGGCGGAGACGATGTCGAGCACCAGGTGCAGCTTGGAGCGCCAGCGCCGGTAGACGGCGGTCTTGCCGACGCCCGCGCGGCGCGCGATGCCCTCGATGGACATCCGGGCGTAGCCGACCGCCGCCAGTTCCTCGAAGACCGCCGTCCGGATGGCCTCCGTCACGTCCTCGCGGAGCACCGCCGCCCCCGCGGGGGCCCGGCGGCGCGGGCGCGGCGTCGGCTCGTCGGCGGCGGCGTTGGTCGTCATACGGGGCAAGCATAGGGCGTCACGACGAAACGGTTGCGTTCCGGCGTCGCCACGCCCTACGCTCACGTTACGACGATACGGTGCCGTCCCGACGTAAGTGAACACCCACGGTCACCCGGGTGAACGACGGGCGTCGCCCTCTCGCCCCCTCCCCCGAGCGAAAGCACCGGATGTGAGCCAGGTCCTCGACCCCCCACCCCCGACCCGGGCATCGGCCCAGGCCGCCGCCCTCACCGACCCCGGCCCCGCCGCCGACCACGACCTCGCGGCGCTCGCCGCCCGGCACGGACTGTCGGTCAGCGGCGCCCGCCCCTCCCTGTCCCAGTACGTCCGCCAGCTGTGGGCCCGCCGGCACTTCATCGGCGCCTTCTCCACCGCCAAGCTCACCGCCCAGTACAGCCAGGCCAAGCTGGGCCAGGTCTGGCAGGTGATGACGCCCCTGCTCAACGCGGCGGTGTACTACTTCATCTTCGGCCTGCTGATGGACACCAAGCGGGGCGTGGAGGACTTCGTCCCGTTCCTGGTCACCGGCGTGTTCGTGTGGACGTTCACGCAGAGTTCGATCATGGCGGGCACCCGCGCCATCTCCGGCAACCTCGGCCTCGTACGCGCCCTGCACTTCCCGCGGGCGGCGCTGCCGGTGTCGTTCTGCCTCCAGCAGCTCCAGCAGCTGCTGTTCTCGATGGCGGCCCTGCTCGTGATCCTGCTGGCCTTCGGCGTGCCGCCCGCCCCGTCCTGGGTGCTCGCGGTCCCGGCGCTGGTGCTGCAGTTCGTGTTCAACGCGGGCGTCGCGATGGTCATGGCCCGGGTGGGCTCGAAGATCCCCGACATGGCCCAGCTGATGCCGTTCCTGCTGCGCACCTGGATGTACGCCTCGGGCGTCATGTTCAGCATCGAGCACATGACGGGCCCGGACAGCGGCCTGCCGTCCTGGGTCGGCACCGCCCTCCAGCTCAACCCCGCCGTCGTCTACATCGACCTGATGCGCTTCGCCCTGATCGACACCTTCGGGGGAGGCCAGCTGCCGCCCCATGTGTGGGCGCTCGCGGTGGGCTGGGCCCTGGTCGCCGGGATCGGCGGCTTCATCTACTTCTGGAAGGCCGAGGAGACGTACGGTCGTGGCTGACAACACCCCCGCCGAGCGGGTACCCACCGTCGTCGCCGACGGCGTCGACATCGTCTACCGGGTCAACGGCACCGGTGCCGGCCGCGGCTCCGCGACCGCCGCCCTCAACCGCATCCTGCGCCGGAAGAAGACCGAGAAGGCCGCCGGCGTGCGCCGGGTGCACGCCGTGAAGAACGTGTCCTTCGTGGCGTACCGCGGCGAGGCGATCGGCCTGATAGGCACCAACGGTTCGGGCAAGTCGACGCTGCTCAAGGCGGTCGCCGGCCTGCTGCCGGTGGAGAACGGCCGGATCTACACCGACGGCCAGCCCTCCCTGCTCGGCGTCAACGCCGCCCTGATGAACGACCTCACCGGCGAGCGCAACGTGTACCTCGGCGGGCTGGCGATGGGCATGTCCCGCGCGCAGATCAAGGAGCGGTACCAGGACATCGTCGACTTCTCGGGGATCAACGACAAGGGCGACTTCATCACCCTGCCGATGCGCACGTACTCCTCCGGCATGGCGGCCCGGCTGCGGTTCTCCATCGCCGCCGCCAAGGACCACGACGTCCTCCTCGTCGACGAGGCCCTGGCCACCGGTGACCGCTCCTTCCAGAAGCGGTCCGAGGAGCGCATCCGGGAGCTGCGCAAGCACGCCGGCACGGTGTTCCTGGTCAGCCACAGCAACAAGTCCATCCGCGACACCTGCGACCGGGTGCTGTGGCTGGAACGCGGCGAGCTGCGCATGGACGGGCCGACGGAGGAGGTGCTGAAAGAGTACGAGAAGTTCACCGGCGGTCCGGACCGGGCGGCGAAACCCAAGGCGGCCCAGGCGACCCCCAAGGCGGCTCCCAAGCCCGCCGCCGGGGCGAAGGCGGTCGCGTGAGCGCACCGTCGTCCCCCGGGAGGCGTACGCGCGGCGCCCACGATTAAGCCTTTTGCCGGATTGATGTCACTATGACCGAATAGAAACCGACCCACAGGAGTGACCGGGAGCGACGCAGCGAAGGCCGAGGCGAAGGAGTCCCCGCGATGCCCGAGACGGTCCCCGAGACGGCCCCTCAGCCGGGCCCCCACCTCAGCGTCGTCGTCCACGGCCGCAACGTCGAGGACCACCTGCCCGCCCTCCTCGACTCCCTGGACGCCCACCCCCTCACCGGCGTCGAGGTGATCGTCGCCGCCGTCGGGGACTGGGCGCGGGAGGTCGCCGAGCGGCACGCCCCCGCCTTCACCGTGCTGCCCCTGCCGGACGGGGCGGGCGACGCCGCGGCCCGCTCGGCGGGGGCGGCCCGGGCGCGGGGCCGGTGGCTGCACTTCGTGCACGCCAAGGACGGGCTGCCCGTCGGCGCCCCGCCCGCCGTCGCCGAGCACGTCGGCGGCCTGCCCGGCACCGTGGACGTCCTGCTCCTGGACCACGTCCGCAGCTCGTGGCGGGCCTCGGGGCTGCCCTCCCCCGACGGCCCCCGGCTCGCCCGCGCGGGCCGCGCCGATCTCGCCCTGGACGACCGCGCGGCGCTGCTCCGCCTGACCCCGCTGCTCGGCAACCGCGCCGTGCGCGCCGGTTTCTGGCGGGCCCACGAACGGCTCCTGACCACCGAGGACGAGCCGTTCGCCGCGTACGCCGCGCTGCTGCTCGCCGACCGTGTCGCCTGCCTGCCGCACCCGGCGTACGAGGACCGCCGGCTGCGCCCCGAGAGCCTCCCGCCGCCCACGCCGGCCGAGCGGTACGCGCTGGTCGACCGCTACGAGGCGCTCCTGGGCCTGGCCGCCGACCGGCCCGCCGTCCAGGGCGTCCTGTACGACCTGATGGTCCGCGACTGCCTGCACACCTTCGCCCGCGCCGGGATGCCGGACGACGTGGCGCGGGAGTTCTTCCACCGGGCGTCCGTGACCGCCCGGCGCCACCGCCCCGAGGGACTGCGGCGCCCGGCCGGTCTGGAGGGCGTACGCCGGTCGCTCCTGGAGGAGGGCGCCTACGGCAAGTACCGCGCCCTCCAGGCCGCCCACCACGCCCGCCGCGGGGTGCGCTCCGCCGTGCGCACCGGCAGACGGCGGGCCGGCACGCGGCTGCGCACCCTCCAGTACCGCGGCGCCCTGGCTCGCCCCCTCGACCCGCACCTCGCGGTGTTCTCGGCGTACTGGAACCGCGGGGTGGCCTGCAATCCGGCCGCGATCGCCGCCAAGCTCGCCGAACTCGCCCCGGGCGTCCACCCGGTGTGGGTGGTCACGGCGCAGGGCGCCGCCCTGCTGCCGCCCGGCACCGACCACGTCGTGCCCGGCACCCGCCGGTACTGGGAGGTGCTGGCCCGCGCCAAGTACCTGGTCAACAACGTCAACTTCCCGGACGCGGTGGTCAAACGCCCCGGCACCGTCCACCTCCAGACCCACCACGGCACCCCGCTCAAGCGCATGGGCGTGGACCAGCTGCCCTATCCGGCCGCCGCCCACGGCCTGGACTTCCAGGCCCTGCTGGAGCGCGTCGACAAGTGGGACTACAGCGTCTCCGCCAACAGCCACTCCACCCGCATGTGGCAGCGGGCCTACCCGTCCCGCCACATCTCCCTCGACCACGGCTATCCGCGCAACGACGTGTACTACACCGCCGGTCCCGCCGAGGTCCGCGCGGCCCGCGAACGCCTCGGCATCGCCCCCGGCCGCCGCGCGGTCCTCTACGCGCCCACCCACCGCGACTACGAGGCCGGCTGGACCCCGCGCCTCGACCTCGCCGCCCTGGCCGACCGACTCGGCGAAGAAACGGTTCTGCTGGTGCGTGCCCACTACTTCTACGACAGCGCCGCCTCCCCCTCGGCCCCGCTGGCGGGCCTGCGCCGCACCGGCCGCCTCGTCGACGTCTCCTCCTACGAACCCGTCGAGGAGCTGTGCCTGGCCGCCGACGCGCTGGTCACCGACTACTCGTCGATCATGTTCGACTACGCCAACCTCGACCGCCCGATCGTCATCCACGCCGACGACTGGGAGACGTACCGCACCACCCGCGGCGTCTACTTCGACCTGCTGGCCGAGGCCCCCGGACCGGTCGCCCGCACCCAGGCGGAACTGACGGAGATCCTCACCACCGACGCCTGGCACGACGAGCGCGCGGCGAAGGCACGGGCCGCCTTCCGTCGCCGGTTCTGCGAGTACGACGACGGCCGCGCCGCCGAACGCGTCGTGCGCCGGGTCTTCCTCGGCGAGGACGAGCGGACCCTGCCCCCGGTCCTGCCGGTCGAGGACCGCACCCCGGCTCCGAGCCCCGAGGAGGCCTGCGCGTCATGAGGACAGCCACCACGAGCCCCGCCACGGGCGTGCTCCTGCCGCCCATGAGCATCCCGGACGTCACCGTCACGGTCATCGTCTACAACGACGCCGAACGCCTCCCCCGCGCCGTCGCCTCCGCGCTGCGCCAGACCCACGCCAACATCGAGGTCGTCATCAGCGACGACCACTCGACCGACGCCACCGAGGAGGTCGCCCGCGAGCTGGCCGCCCACGACCCGCGGATCGTGTACCTCCGGCTGCCCGAGAACAGCGGCGGGTGCAGCGCCCCGCGCAACCGCGCCCTGGAGATCGCCCGGGCGCCGTACCTGATGTTCCTGGACAGCGACGACGAACTCCCCGAGCGTGCCGTCGAGGTCCTGCTCGCCGCCCACCGCGAACGCGACCTGGACTTCGCCATGGGCGCCGTGCACCGCGTCCGCGTCGACGGCAGGCGCCGTACGACCTGGATGCCGCACCTGGTCGCCGAGCGCCGCACCCTCGACGGCATCGAGGCCGACCCGCGGCTGTTCTTCGAGCACCTGTCGACCAGCAAGATGTACGCCCGCGCCTTCCTCGACCGGCACGGCCTGCGCTTCCCCGAGGGCATCCACTACGAGGACCAGCTCTTCTCGGCGCAGGCGTACTGCCTGGCCAAGTCCTTCACCGTGGTCCCCGAGCCGGTCTACCGCTGGTACATAGCCCCCTACGCGGCCTCCGACTCCGCCTCCATCTCCAACCAGCGGCACAAGCTCACCAACGTCCGCGACCGCGTCCACGTGCAGCGGCTCATCGACGCGTTCCTGGCCGAGAGCGGGCACGAGGCGCTGCGCGAGGACAAGGACTTCAAGTTCCTCAAGCACGACTTCCGGATGTACGCCGGTGACCTCCCCTACCGGGACGACGCGTGGCTGTCGTCCTTCGCGGACCTGATGAACCCCTACCTCGACACGCTCGCCGAGGGCGCCTACGCCCGGCTGCCCCGCGCCGAACGGGTCGTCCTGCGCCTGCTGCGCGACCGGCGCCTGTCCGAGGTGCGCACGGCGGCCCGCGGCCTCGGCCACGACGTGGCCCCCCGCCGGGTGACGCCGGACGAGGAGAGCGGCCGGGTGTACTGGGGCGAGGGCGTTCCGGATTCCCCCGGCGCCCGGCGCGAGCTGGACCTGACGGATCTGGAGCTGGACACCCGCCCGTTCTTCACCGCCCTGCTCCGGCACGAGATCACGGAGGTCACGCGCGGTCCCGGTGCCTCGGTCGACCTCACCGTCCGCACCTACGACCCGGCCCTGCGCCTGCCGGTCGGCCCCCAGCGCGCGGTGCTCCACCTCTCCCCCGGCCGTCGCCGTCTCACGGTCGCCTTCCGCCTCTCGCCCGTCCGCCCCGGCCTCTTCGAGGGCCGCGTCCGCCTGGACCTGGCGGCGGCCCGTCTCCCGCTCCACGGCTTCGCCGGCACCCGCCATCCCGTGCTCCGCCTCCGCCACCGGGGTCGCACCCACACGGGGATCCTCCTGGCGCCGCCGGCCTTCCCGCCCCTCACGGCCCGCGTCCCCTACCGCGCCGGCGTCACCCCCCACCGCGTCACCCTCCGCCCGGAGGGCCACAACCCGGGCCGCCTGCAGATCACCTGGCAGCCGGTGGGAGCCACCTCCGCCGTGCTCCGCCCCGCCGCCCGGCGCCTGTCCACCCCGAGGACACGGAGAGCGGCCCGCCTGGTGGCCAACGTCCTCCGCTGACGCCACTGCGGGCAGTCGCCCTCCCGCCTGGCTGCGGGCAGTCGTGCCGCTGGGGCGGCACGGGTGGGCGCGGCGGCACCTCGCAGCGCCGGGCCGCGTCCCCACCCCGCGCCCACCCCCCGCGCCGGGCACGACGAAGGCGCCCCGGACCGAACCCGGCCCGGGGCGCCTCACCCGGCGACGGCGTGAACGCCGTAACGCCGTACCGCCTACGAATGCGTACGCAACAACGTCCGCATCGTCCGCATGGCCACCGAGAGGTTGGACAGATCGAACTCGTCCGACGATCGGATCTCCTCCAGCGTCGTCCGCGCCCGCCCGAGAATCGCCGCGTTCTTCTCCTCCCACGCCTTGAACCGCTGCTCCGGCGTGGACGTGCCGTTGCCCACCGCCAGGACATCCGCGGTCAGCGACGCGTGCGCCGAGTACAGGTCCTCGCGGATCGCCGCGCGGGCCATGGACTGCCAGCGGTCGTTGCGGGGCAGGTCACTGATCCGGTCCATCAGCTGGGTGACGCCGAGCCGGTCGGCGAGGTCGTAGTACACCTCGGCGACGTCCAGCGGCTCCTTGCCCATGCGGTCGGCCACCGACACGATGTCCAGCGTCGCGAAGGCCGAGGAGAACCCGGCCACCCGCGTGGCCGGCTCGTCCGGGACCCCGGCGGCGGTCAGCTCGTCGTGGATGTGCTGGTACCACTCCGCGTCCGCGCCCCGCAGCAGCTTCGGCAGCTGCGACCACACCTGCTCGACCCGCTCGGCGAAGAACTCCACCGTCTTGGCCAGCTCCAGCGGCTGCGGCCGGTTGTTGAGCAGCCAGCGCGTGCCGCGCTCGACCAGGCGGCGCGAGTGCAGTCGGATCCGGGTCTGGACGGCGGCGTCGACCTTGGTGTCCAAGGCCTCCACCGCGTCCCACACCGGGGAGGAGCTGAAGATCGCCCGGGCCACGGTCTGCGCCCGCACGATCTCCTCCAGCGACGCGCCGGTCTCCTCGCGCATCCGGTGCAGATACGTCGTACCGCCCGTGTTGACGGTGTCGTTGACCAGGACGGTCGTCGTGATCTCGCGGCGCAGCGGGTGGCTGTCGACCTGCTCGGCGAACTGCTCGCGCAGCGCCGTCGGGAAGTACGCGTGCAGCAGACCCTTGAGGTACGGGTCGTCCGGCAGCGAGGTGTGCAGCAGTTCCTCGGCGACCGTGATCTTCGTGTACGCCAGCAGCACGGCCGTCTCCGGGCCGGTCAGGCCGTGTTCGCTGCTCAGCCGCTCACGGATCTGGCGGTCGGTGGGCAGGAACTCCAGGGCCCGGTTGAGGTGGCCCTCCCTGACCAGGTGCCGCATGAAGCGCTGCTGGGCGTGGAGCATGTCCCTGGACTGCGCGAGCGCG
The DNA here is from genome assembly GCF_002939385.1 of Streptomyces sp. MH60. GTDB lineage: Bacteria > Actinomycetota > Actinomycetes > Streptomycetales > Streptomycetaceae > Streptomyces. The sequence goes on from NZ_MULI01000060.1 coordinate 20,463, forward strand.
TTGGCGATCGCCGTGTTCTGCGCGTAGTTGTTGCGCAGCACCAGCGCGCCGACCTCGTCGGTCATCTGGGCGAGCAGCTTGTTGCGCTGCTTGACGGTCATGTCGCCGTCCTTGACGAGACCGTTGAGCAGGATCTTGATGTTCACCTCGTGGTCGGAGGTGTCCACGCCCGCGCTGTTGTCGATGGCGTCGGTGTTGATCCGCCCGCCCCGCAGCGCGAACTCGATCCTGCCCAGCTGGGTCAGGCCCAGGTTGCCGCCCTCGCCGACGACCTGGACCCGCAGGTCCTTGCCGTCGACGCGGATGGCGTCGTTGCCCTTGTCGCCGACGTCCGCGTTGGACTCGGTGGACGCCTTGACGTACGTGCCGATGCCGCCGTTCCACAGCAGGTCCACCGGGGAGCTGAGGATCGCCTTCATCAGCTCGGCCGGGGTCATCTTGGTGATGCCCGGCTCGATGCCGAGGGCCTCGCGGATGTGCGCGTTGACCGGGATCGACTTGGCCGTGCGCGGGAAGATGCCACCGCCCGCCGAGAGCAGCTCGGTGTTGTAGTCCTCCCAGGAGGAGCGGGGCAGCTCGAACAGCCGGCGGCGCTCGGCGTACGAGGTGGCCGCGTCCGGCGCCGGGTCGATGAAGATGTGCCGGTGGTCGAAGGCGGCGACCAGGCGGATGTGCTCGCTGAGCAGCATGCCGTTGCCGAAGACGTCGCCGGACATGTCGCCGATGCCGACGACCGTGAAGTCCTGGGTCTGGGTGTCCACGCCCAGCTCCCGGAAGTGCCGCTTGACGGACTCCCAGGCGCCGCGGGCGGTGATGCCCATGCCCTTGTGGTCGTAGCCCGCGCTGCCGCCGGAGGCGAAGGCGTCACCGAGCCAGAAGTTGTAGGACTCGGCGACCTCGTTGGCGATGTCGGAGAACTTCGCGGTGCCCTTGTCGGCGGCGACGACGAGGTAGGTGTCGTCCTCGTCGTGCCGGACGACGTCCGCGGGGTGCACGACCTCGCCGGCCACCATGTTGTCGGTGATGTCGAGCAGCGCCGAGATGAACGTCTTGTAGCTGGCGATGCCCTCCGCCATCCACGCGTCGCGGTCGACGCTCGGGTCGGGCAGCTGCTTGGCGACGAAGCCGCCCTTGGCGCCGACCGGCACGATGACGGTGTTCTTCACCATCTGGGCCTTGACCAGGCCGAGGATCTCGGTGCGGAAGTCCTCCCGGCGGTCCGACCAGCGCAGACCACCGCGCGCGACCTTGCCGAAGCGCAGGTGCACGCCCTCGACGCGCGGCGAGTACACCCAGATCTCGAACGCCGGGCGCGGCGCGGGCAGGTCGGGGATGGCCTGCGGGTCGAACTTCATGGAGACGTAGTCGTGCGGCTTGCCGCCCGCCGCCTCCTGGAAGAAGTTCGTCCGCAGCGTCGCCTTGATGACGGTGAGGAAGGACCGCAGGATCCGGTCCTCGTCGAGGCTCGCCACCTGGTCCAGGGCGGCGTCGACCTCTTCGAGCAGGGCGTCGACGATCTCCCGCCCGGCCCGCTGCCGCTCCGGCGCCATCCGCGCCTCGAACAGGTTGATGAGCAGGCGCGTGGTGTGGACGTTGTTGCGGAGGGTGTCCTCCATGTAGTCCTGGCTGAAGGTCGAACCGGCCTGCCGCAGGTACTTGGCGTACGCGCGCAGCACCATCGCCTCGCGCCAGGTCAGTCCGGCGCTGAGGACGAGGGCGTTGAAGCCGTCGTTCTCCGCCTTGCCGGTCCAGGTCGCGGCGAAGGCGTCCTGGACGCGCTCGCGGGCGTCGTCGCCGAGGTAGTCGGCGCCACCGGCCGGGGCCTTGGGCATGCGCAGGCCGAAGTCGTAGATCCAGGCCGTGGTGCGGTCCGCGCAGCGCAGCTCGTAGGGCCGCTCGTCGGTGACCTCGACGCCGAGCCGGCTGAGCACCGGCAGCACGGCGGACAGGGAGACCGAGCCGCCCTTCTGGTAGATCTTGAAACGCCGTTCCTCGGGCGCGGCGCCGACCGGCTCGTACAGGCTCAGCGCGAAGGTCTTCTCCTCGTCGAGCTGCTCCAGGTGGCCGAGGTCGGCGACCGCGGAGCGCGGATCGTGGTCGGCCTTGTAGCCCTCGGGGAAGGCGGACCCGTAGTAGCGCAGCAGCTCCGCCGCGCGTTCCTCGCCGAACTCGGCCGTCAGTGCCTCGCCGAAGCCGTCGGCCCAGGAGCGGGCGGCCTCGACGAGACGGGCCTCGACGCGCTCCTTGTCGACGTCGGACAGGTGCGGCAGCTCGGTGCCCTGCGGGACCCGGACCACGAAGTGCAGCCGGGACAGGATCGACTCGGTGTTCCAGGCCGTGAAGTCGACGCTGGTGCCGCCGAGCTCCTCCTTGAGGATGTCGATGATCCGCAGCCGGACGCCGGTGGTGTAGCGGTCGCGGGGGAGGTAGACGAGAGCCGAGTAGTAGCGCCCGTACTCGTCCTGGCGCAGGTAGAGCCGCAGGCGGCGCCGCTCCTGGAGGTAGAGCACGGAGGTGACGATCGGCTCCAGCTCCTCGGCGGAGGTCTGGAACATCTCGTCGCGCGGGTACGTCTCCAGGATCTGCAGCAGGTCCCGCCCGTCGTGGCTGTTGGGCGAGAAACCGGCCCGCTCCAGCACCTCCTCCACCTTGCGCCGCACGACCGGCACCCGGCGGACGGACTCGGTGTAGGCGGCGGAGGAGAACAGGCCGAGGAAGCGCCGTTCGCCGACGACGTTGCCGTTCTCGTCGAACTTCTTGACGCCGACGTAGTCGAGGTACGACGGCCGGTGCACGGTGGCCCGGCTGTTCGCCTTGGTCAGCACCAGCAGCCGGTGCTCGCGGGCCTTGGCCCGGGCGTCGGCGGGCAGCCGCTCGAAGGAGGGGCTGACGGGGTGGCTCTCGTCGGTCGCGTGGTGCGGGTCGGAGCGCAGGATGCCGAGGCCGGTGCCGGCGACGGCCGCGAGGGAGTCGTCCTCGCGCAGCCGGTACTCGCGGTAGCCGAGGAAGGTGAAGTGGTCGTCGGCCAGCCAGCGCAGCAGCTCGCGGGCCTCCTCCAGCTCGCGCGCGGGGAGGTCCTCCGGGGTGGCCTCGGTCGACAGCTGGTCGGCGATGCGGACGGCGGCGTCCCGCATCTTGCCCCAGTCCTCGACGGTCTCGCGGACGTCGTTCAGGACGCGCAGCAGGTCGGCGGTGATCTGCTTCAGGTCACCGCGGTCGGTCTCGCGGTCGATCTCGACGTGGATCCAGGACTCGACGTGCGCGTCGTGCGGCAGGTCGGCGGTGGGCCGACCGGCCAGCACCTCGACGAGCTTGCCGGCGATGTCGCGCCGCACCACGATCTGCGGGTGGACGACGACGTGGATGCCGCGGCCCTGGCGGGTCAGCTCGTTGGTCACGGAGTCGACGAGGAAGGGCATGTCGTCGGTGACCACCTCGACGACGGAGTGGCTGCACGTCCAGCCGTTCTCCTCGACCGTCGGGGTGTGCACCCGGACGTTCGCCGTGCCCTGCGGCCGGTTCTCGGCCAGCCGGTAGTGCGAGACGGCGGCTCCGAAGACGTCGACCGGGTCGCGGTCGGCGAGGTCCTCCGGGGCGGTGTGCCGGTAGTAGCGCTGGAGGAACGCGAACACGGACGCGTAGTCCGGGGCGCCGTCCGGGCCGTCCGGGGTGTCCGGAGTTCCCTCGCCCGTCGTCCCGGTCGGTAGGTGCCCCCCGACCGGGCTGTTCTCAGCTACCCGGGCAGCCCTTTCGAGCAGCTCGGCCTTGGCTTCGTCCAGCTTGGTCTGCATTGTCCTCTGACTCCTGTCGCGCGCCGTTGCGTGACGTAGAAGGAAGTACGGTCTCCTGCCTTCCGGCATGACGTCGGGACACGGGGTGTCCGGTCTTCTCCGACGCTATGCCGCAAGATGAGAGGAGCGGGGGCATATCAGCCAATGTCGCCGCTCCCACCGGGTGTGACTTCGCTCTCGCCGTCACCGTCCGGGGAGTGCGCGGCGCCGTACCGGGGGTCTTCGATGCCCCGTCCCGCCCGCGAGGATCAGCGACCGCCGCCCGGCCACGGATGTCGTCCGTGGGCGCCGGGCGCAGGGCAGGGGCACCAGTGCCCCCGCGAGCTATCGCGCTGATCACGCCACAAGGCTATCGCCCTCCGAGGGCTCCCCGTCATGAGCCGCATGTGTACAAAACCGGGCCCTCGACTTGGACGTTCCGCACAGCTACGCCCGGGTAACGACGTGGTCCGGGGTACCGGACGCCGCCGTCATCCCGCCAGCCGCTCCGCCACCACCACGGCCTCCCCGAGCGTGTCCACCACGGGCACCCCGACCACCTCCAGGCTGGCCCGGCTGTGCGACCCCCCGGTGTAGAGCACCGCCCCGGCGCCCACGTGGCGCGCCGCGACCGCGTCGTCGGCGGCGTCCCCGATCACCACCGTGCGAGCGGGCTCCACCCCGGACAGCGCCAGCTGCGCGAGGTGCCGCACCATGTGCTCGGCCTTGCTGCCCCCGGACGGCCCGGTCCGTCCGTCGACGCGTATGAAGTGCGTCTCGATCCCGAACCCCTGGACCAGCGGCACCAGCTCGTCGTGGCCGTACATGCTGAGGATGGACTGGCTGCGCCCCGCCGACCGCCACCCGGCGAGCAGCTCCGTGACCCCCTCGGCGGGCGCGCACCGGCTGCGGTGCACGCTGTAGTAGCGCTGGAAGGTCGCGTCCATGACCTCCCACTCGGCGTCGGTGGGCAGCCGGCCCATCAGCCGCTCGTAGAACTTCGGCACCGGTACGCAGTACAGCGACCGGTACCGCTCCAGCGTGATCGGCGCCAGCCCCAGCTCGGCGAACGCCGCGTTCGTCGCCCCGATGATCGCGTCGTTGTCGTGGAACAGCGTGCCGTTCCAGTCCCACACGATGTGTGCGCCCGTCTGCATCCCCATGCCCGAAAACGTACCCGCCGCCACTGACAATCGGGACACCGCGATGCGACGTCCCCGGTCACACCAGGTTCGGGATCTCCTGCGTCGCGTACCAGAGCAGCTCGTGGTCCTCCGCGCCGTCCACGACGAACTGGGCGTCGTCGTCCCCGCCGTCCGCCGCCGCGAGGGCCTGGGCCGCGGCGCGCACGTCCGCCTCCGCGTCGGCGGAGTCGACGTGCACCGCGGCCGCCTTGGCCAGCGGCAGCGGCCCGGCGACCCGGACCTCGCCCAGCGCCGCCGGGTCGAGTCCCCGGTCCGGACCGGCCGCGGCGGCGCCGTCGGGTACGTCGGCGGCCACCACGACCCGGCGCCGTGCCGCGCCCGGGTCGGCCGCCAGCAGCCGCAGTGAGGCCAGGGCGGCCCGGTTGAGGGCCGCGTACTCCAGTTCCTCGGTGTCGTCCGACAGGTACCACTCGCGCAGCGCCGGTGTGACGGCGTAGGCGACGAGCGGCCCGGCCCCCAGCTCCCCCGCCCGGTGCGCCTCGGCGAGGCCGGACAGGGTCAGGGGGACGTAGACGCGCATGAGTCTGCCGCTTTCGTGGTCGGGGACGCCGCCGGAGCGCTCGGCGGCCCGGCGGGAGAGCCCTCAGGATACGTGCGGGTGTCCCCTTTCGGGTCCCCACCCGGGGCGTCCGAGGCGTCCATCCCGGGCCCCGCGTTCACCCGGTCCACCCCTGGCGTCCCGGGCCCTGCGGCCGCTCCGCTCACTCGGATAGGTGAACTTCTCCGCCCCCTCGACGCGATCGCCCGCCTCCTTGCCGTGCCGCCCCTCCAGCCCGTACAAGATCACCGACCACGAAGTTACCGCCCGGTATCACCCGGGCCGCCGAACGGGGACCCCATGCGCAAGGTCATGACCAGGACCCAGCTCCGCCCCACACCCACTGGCCCTCTCACCCCACCCCCGCCCTACGGCCCCGGAGCCACGCCGTCCGGCGGACCCGGCGGGCTCCCTCGTGCTGCCGTCGGAGGCCCGGTGCCCCCGCCCGGTCCCGCAGCCCCGGGCGCCGCCCCCGACCACGTCCCGTCCGGCCGACCCGGCCGCGTGCCGACCCGCGCGTCCGGAGACACCGCGCCCCACCTGCCCGGCGACGCCCCGGCCGACCAGCCCGGCGACACCGCGCCCCGTGCGCCCGGCGGTGTGCCGCCCCGCAGCCCGGGGGCGCGCGGAGCGCGTGCCGCGGCGTCCGGTGGGCGACCGCCCGGCACTCCGGGCCGGTCCCAGCGGTCCCGTACCCGGCCGGCGGACACCCGTCCGCCCACGGCCGGACCCGGCCGTGGCACGAGGCCGGGCCCCCTCACCAAGCCGGCCGCCCCCGCCACGGGGTCCGTCCCCGGGCCCGTCACGGCCCCCGTCACGGCGTGGAGCGCACCGGAGGGCCACCGACGGGTCGCCCGGCCCTCCGCGGCGCCTGTCATCCCCGCCCAGACGCCTCGCCGCCCCGTCCCGCAACTACGGCCCACCGATCACTTCGCCGAGCTTCTCGTGGGCGTTCTCAGCGGGCGGCGTCCCGTCCACTCGATGCTCCGCCACACCCTCGGCCGCGCCTACGACGACCTGGCCGACCTCGCCGAACGGGGCCCGCTGCGCACCCGCGGCGCCGCCCCCGTCGTCCGCGACATCGGCTACTTCGAGCCCCGGCCGGGCGCCCTGGAGGTCTTCGCGCGCATCGGCGCGGGCGACCGGCTCCGTGCCATGGCGTTCCGCCTGGAGCAGGGCCGGGACCTGCGCTGGCGCTGCACGGCGGTGGAACTGGGCGGCCCGCGAAGGCCCCGCGCGGACGACGACTGACCTCACTGACCTCCCCGGGCAGGCCGAAGGGCCGGTCACCCGAGATGACCGGCCCCTCCCACCGCCGCGGCGCCCGCGGGCACCGCACGGTCACTTCTTGCGGCGCCGTCCGCCCTTGGCCTGCTTGCGGCGCTCCGCGCGGGTGAGTCCGTCGGTCTGGCCCTGCGCGGGCTCGCCGTCGGTGAACTCGCCCTCGACGACACCGCCCTCGCCGTCCACGGTCGGCGCGGAGAAGTGCAGGTCCCGGCGCTGCGGAGCGTCGAGGCCCTTGGCCCGGATCTCCGGACGGGCACCCGCCTGGGCCGGGACCGCGTCCTGCGCGCCCTTGTCGAGCGACGGCGCCGCGTCCTCGACCGGAACCTCCTCGACCTGCTGCTCGACCTGGACCTCCAGGTTGAACAGGTAGCCGACGGACTCCTCCTTGATGCCCTCCATCATGGCCTGGAACATGTCGAAGCCCTCGCGCTGGTACTCGACCAGCGGGTCCTTCTGCGCCATCGCGCGCAGGCCGATGCCCTCCTGGAGGTAGTCCATCTCGTAGAGGTGCTCGCGCCACTTGCGGTCCAGGACCGACAGGACGACCCGGCGCTCCAGCTCGCGCATGATCTCGGAGCCGAGCTGCTTCTCCCGCGCCTCGTACTGCTCCATGACGTCGTCCTTGATGGACTCCGCGATGTAGTCGGCGGTCAGGCCGGCCCGGTCGCCGGCCGCCTCCTCCAGCTCCTCGACGGTGACCTTCACCGGGTAGAGCTGCTTGAAGGCGCCCCACAGCCGGTCGAGGTCCCAGTCCTCGGGGAAGCCCTCGGCGGTCTCGGCCTGCACGTAGGCGTCGATCGTGTCGTTCATGAAGTGCTGGATCTGCTCCTGCAGGTCCTCGCCCTCCAGGACGCGGCGACGCTCGCCGTAGATGACCTCACGCTGGCGGTTGAGGACCTCGTCGTACTTCAGGACGTTCTTACGGGTCTCGAAGTTCTGGGTCTCGACCTGCGACTGGGCGGACGCGATCGCGCGCGTGACCATCTTGTTCTCGATCGGCACGTCGTCCGGCACGTTCGCCATGGACATCACGCGCTCGACCATCTGGGCCTTGAACAGCCGCATCAGGTCGTCGCCCAGGGAGAGGTAGAAGCGGGACTCGCCGGGGTCGCCCTGACGGCCGGAACGACCGCGCAGCTGGTTGTCGATGCGCCGCGACTCGTGCCGCTCGGTGCCCAGGACGTAGAGGCCGCCCAGCTCCTTGACCTCTTCGAACTCGGCCTTGACCGCCTGCGCGGCCCGCTCCAGGGCGGCGGGCAGCGCCGCGGCCCACTCCTCGATGTGCTCCTCGGGGTCGAGGCCGCGCTGGCGCAGCTCCGCCTCGGCAAGGTCCTCGGGGTTGCCTCCGAGCTTGATGTCCGTACCGCGGCCGGCCATGTTGGTGGCCACCGTGACCGAGCCCTTGCGGCCGGCCTGGGCGACGATGGTCGCCTCCCGGTCGTGCTGCTTGGCGTTCAGCACCTCGTGCTGGACGCCGCGCTTGCTGAGCTGCTGCGAGAGGTACTCGGACTTCTCGACCGAGGTGGTGCCGACGAGGATCGGCTGACCCTTGCGGTGCTTCTCCTCGATGTCGTCGACGACGGCCTCGAACTTGGCGACCTCGGTGCGGTAGATCAGGTCCGACTGGTCCTTGCGGACCATCGGCCGGTTGGTCGGGATGGGCACCACGCCGAGCTTGTAGATCTGGTGGAACTCGGCGGCCTCGGTCATCGCCGTACCGGTCATGCCGGACAGACCGGGCTGCTCCTTGCCGCTGTGGTCGTGGCGCTTGTAGAGGCGGAAGAAGTTCTGGAGGGTGATCGTGGCGAGCGTCTGGTTCTCGTCCTTGATGTCCACCCCCTCCTTCGCCTCGATCGCCTGGTGCATGCCCTCGTTGTAGCGGCGGCCGGCGAGGATACGGCCGGTGTGCTCGTCGACGATCATGACTTCGCCGTCGAGGACGACGTAGTCCTTGTCCTTCTTGAACAGTTCCTTGGCCTTGATGGCGTTGTTCAGGTAGCCGACCAGCGGCGTGTTCACCGACTCGTAGAGGTTGTCGATGCCCAGCCAGTCCTCGACCTTGGACACGCCCGACTCGTGGATGGCGACGGTGCGCTTCTTCTCGTCGACCTCGTAGTCACCGGTCTCCTCGATGCCCTTGAGGGTGTTGCCGGCCTCACCCTTCTTCAGGCGGGTGACCAGCTTGGCGAAGTCGCCGTACCACTTGGTGGCCTGGTCGGCCGGGCCGGAGATGATCAGCGGCGTACGGGCCTCGTCGACGAGGATGGAGTCGACCTCGTCGACGATGGCGAAGTTGTGGCCGCGCTGGACGAGCTCGTCCTTGGACCACGCCATGTTGTCGCGCAGGTAGTCGAAGCCGAACTCGTTGTTCGTGCCGTAGGTGATGTCGCAGGCGTACATCTCGCGGCGCTGGGCCGGCGTCTGGTTGGCGAGGATGCAGCCGACGTTCAGGCCCAGGAACTTGTGGACGCGGCCCATCATCTCGGAGTCGCGCTCGGCCAGGTAGTCGTTGACCGTGACGATGTGCACGCCCTCGCCGGACAGGGCGTTGAGGTAGGCGGGCAGGGTGCCGACGAGGGTCTTGCCCTCACCGGTCTTCATCTCGGCCACGTACCCCATGTGCAGGGCGGCACCGCCCATGATCTGCACGTCGTAGTGGCGCTGGCCCAGGACGCGCTTGGCGGCCTCGCGGACCGTGGCGAAGGCTTCGGGCAACAGGTCGTCCAGGCTCTCACCGTCGGCGTAGCGCTGCTTGTACTCGTCGGTGAGGGCCCTCAGCTCGGCGTCGGAGAGGTCAGCGAAGTCCTCTTCGATGGAGTTGACCTGGTCCGCGATGCGGTGCAGCTTGCGCAGGATCTTGCCTTCGCCTGCACGCATGATCTTGGAGAGGACGGACACGGGGGTTGGTCTCCTTGCCGGTCGGGCCTGGGACGGTCGGTTTCCTGTGACGGACTGAGCAACGGCCATCGTATGCGAGGACCCGGCCGCCCCGGGAGGCCTGCCGCATCGGGGACCGTCCACTCCTTGCGCCCAGCATCCCTGTCTGCTGTCACCCCTTTCAACGTCCGGGCCCCGCGGATGGTGCCGCACCCTTCCGGCGAATCACACGCGAGGTGACCGGATGTTCACGGACGGCAAAACATTGGCGTCGCCACCGGGCTCCCCGCAGAATCGGCCGATGGAACCCGTCACGCTCACCACCGACCGCCTCGTCCTGCGCACGGTCGGCCCGCAGGACATCGACGCCGTGTACGCCGCCTGCCAGGACCCCGACATCCAGCGCTGGACGACGGTCCCCACTCCCTACCTCCCGGAGCACGCGCGGAGTTTCGCGGAGCAGATGGTCCCCGACGGCTGGGCGAACGACTCGATGTTCACCTTCGGCCTCTTCCTCCCCGCCGGGGACCTGGTCGGCATGCTGGGCGTCACGATGATCTCCCTGGGCGTCGGCGAGATCGGGTTCTGGGGCACCAAGGAGCACCGCGGCCGGGGCTACGTCACCGAGGCCGCCGTCGCCGTCGCCCGCTGGGCCTTCACCGAGCGGGCCTTGGACCGCCTGGAGTGGCGCGCCGAGGTCGGCAACACGGCCTCCCGCGCGGTGGCCGAACGCGCGGGCTTCACCATGGAGGGCACGCTGCGCTCCGCGATCAACAACAAGGGCGTGCGTCGCGACTCCTGGGTCGGCTCCCTCCTCCCCTCGGACCTCGCCCTCCCGTCCACGTCCCCGTACTTGCCGGCAAAGGCGTAGCCGCAGGCAGCCGTGCCGCCGTCCCGCGTAGCTGCGGGCAGTCGTGCCGCTGGGGCGGCACGGGTGGGCGATGGGGGTCCCCCCGCGCGAGCGAAGCCGAGCGCGGGGGAGGCACCCGGCCGGCGCCGGCCCGCACCCTCGCCCCCCGAACCCCACTGTCAGACCCACCCCCTATCGTGCGGACGTATGACGACCCTCCCGCCCCCCGCCACGGAACTGTCCGCAGACGAGGCCCGCCGCCTCGCCCTCCGCGCACAGGGCTTCCTCGGCGCCCCCGACCGCCGCGCGGGCGTCCGCGGCGTCCTCCGTCATCTGGGCGCGGTGCAGCTCGACACCATCTCGGTCCTCGCCCGCTCCCACGAACTCGTCCCGTACGCCCGCCTGGGCGCGGTCGGCCGCCGTACCGTCGACGACGCGTACTGGACGGACACCCACGCCTTCGAGTACTGGTCCCACGCCGCCTGCATCCTCCCCATCGAGGAGTGGCCCCACTTCGCCTTCCGCCGCCGCGCGTACCGCAACCGCCCGCACTGGAACCACCACCTCCCCGACGGCGACTACGACCGCGTCGTCAAGCAGCTCCGTACCGAGGGCCCCCTCACCGCGACGGACCTGGGCGGCGCGAAGAAGACCAGCGAGTGGTGGGACTGGTCGGGCACGAAGGTCGCCGTCGAGCGCGCGCTCATGTACGGCGAGGTGGTGTGCGTGGAGCGCCGCGGCTGGAAGCGGGTGTACGACCTGGCCGAGCGCGCGGTCCCGGCCGCGCTGCTGCACGACGACCTGGACGACACCGAGTGCCTGCGCCGCCTGGTCCGCCTGGCCGGTCAGTCCCTGGGCGTGGGGACGCGCGCGGACATCGCGGACTACCACCGTCTCAAGGCCGAGCAGGTCGACGCCGTGATCGCCGATTCGGGCCTGGTGCCGGTGACGGTGCAGGGCTGGGGCCGGCCGGCCTGGGCGGACCCGGCGGCGCTGGAGACTCCCCCGCGCGGCCGTCACCGCACGACGCTGCTCTCGCCCTTCGATTCCCTCATCTGGGAGCGGGCGCGCACGGAGCGGATCTTCGGCTTCACCCACCGGCTGGAGGCCTACGTGCCCAAGCCGAAGCGGGTGCACGGCTACTTCGCGATGCCGGTCCTGGCCGGCGGCCGGCTCGTCGGCCGCGTGGACCCGGCCCGCGAGGGGCGCACCCTGGTCGCCAAGCAGGTCACGCTGGACGGCCCGAAGGCGGCCCCGGCGGTGGCCCAGGCGCTGGTCGAGGCGGCGAGCTGGGTGGACTGCACGGACGTACGCGTGGAGCGGGTCGAGGCACCGGAGCTGCGAGAGCCCCTCACCCGGGAGCTGGCCCGGCTGCTCGCCTGACCGGGACCGGCTCAGCGGATCTCGAGGATCTTCTCTCGCATCGCGTAGACCACGGCCTCCATCCTGGAGTGCAGCTGCAGTTTCTCCAGGATGTTGCGCACGTGGTTCTTGACGGTGTTCTCGGAAATGAACAGCTCCTTCGCGATGTCGCGGTTGTTCATTCCCGTGGCGACGAGTTTGAGGACCTCCAGCTCTCGGTCCGTGAGCCGCGGCGCGGGCACCAGTCGCCGTTCGTCGGTCCGCTGGATCATCGACTTGAACTCGGTGAGCAGTTTCGACGCCATGGAAGGACTGATCTGGGACTGCCCGTCGGCCACCGCGCGAATGGCGGTGGCCACCTCGTCGGTCGAGATCTCCTTGAGGAGATAACCGGTGGCACCCGCCTTGATCGCGTCGTAGAGGTCGGCTTCCTCGTCGCTGATCGTCAGCATGATGATCTTGGCGCTGGGTGCCACCTCCTTGATGGAGGTGCAGGCCTCGATACCGCCCCGCTTGGGCATCCGCACATCCATCAGGACGATGTCCGGCAACAGGTCGGCGGCCTTCTCCACGGCCTCGGCGCCGTCACCGGCCTCTCCGACGACCTGGATGTCCTCCTCGGCCGCCAGCACGATCTCCAGGCCGCGGCGGAAGAGGGCGTGGTCGTCCACGACCAGCACCCTGATCGGCTCCTCGCGTGCGGAGCCCGCGTCCGCGTCCGGGCCCATGCCGGATGCCCCGTCGTCGATCCCGTGGTCGACGCCCGCGCCCCGCATCGGTCCGAAACTGTCCGCCATCGTTCCTCCCCCTGAAGGCTGTGGCACGTGGTCCCGAGCCATCGCCAACCCAGAGCAACGACCCACCGGTTGGGCCGTTGCCGCCATGATTCCATGTCCGGCGGACAGCGGGGTGACCGAACGGGCAGCGTTGGGGTCGCACACCCTCGCGCACCGTCGCACGACGGTGCCCCTGGGGGCGCACACGCGCTCCAGGGGCACCGGATCGCTGTCACCCGGCGGGGTGTGTCAGCCGCCGAGCGCGTCCCCCGCGTCGGGAGCGTGCGCCTGGGTGACCATCGTGTCCGTGGTCAGGTGGATCACGCCGTAGTCGTAGGCGTGCCGCCGGTAGACGACGCTGGGCTCCTTCGTCTCGGAGTCGACGAACAGGTAGAAGTCGTGCCCGACCAGCTCCATCTCGTAGAGCGCCTGGTCGAGGGACATCGGGGCGGCCACGTGGGTCTTCTCCCGGACGACGAGCGGGCCGTCGCCCTGGACCTCCAGCGAGCCGATCTTCTTGGTGGGTACGCCGTCCTGCTTCTCCGTCGGGACGACGTCGCCGTTCCCGTTGAGCGTCGCCGCGCCGGGTACGTGGTCGGCGACCTCGGCCGCCGAGATCCGGCGCGCGCCGCGGCGCGAGAAGCGCTTGTCGTGCTGCTTGCGCAGCCGTGCGCCGAGCTTCTCCGCCGCCAGGTCGAGCGCCGCGTAGGGATCGCTCGCCGCCGCCTCCGCCCGAATCACCGGACCGCGGGAGCGGAGCGTGATCTCCACTCGGTCACAGCGGTCGGCCTGCCGGGGGTTCGGCTCCTTGGACACCTCGACGTCGAGGCTGATCACCTTGCCATCGAGCTTCTGGATCTTCTCCAGCTTCAGCTTCTCGGCCACGTGCTTCCGGAACCGCTCGGGCACCTCGGTCTTGCGGCCCTTGACGACGATGTCCACGCAGAACTCCGTTCCCGGATCGCTCCGCTTCGACGGCGGAGCATCTCCCTTTTGCACCAGGTTCCGGTCCATCCCGGAACCTCGGACTCGGTGACGTCCACCTCCTCCCCCACGGGCGGGATCTCCACTCCACCGGTGCGGGTGATGACGGTAAAACCCGCAGCACGGCATTCGGATTTGAGAGGTGTGGCCTGCGGCTTTGCCTCACAACCGAACATATCTCGCCCGGACGGATGTCGTCACCCTCTACGGCCGCGTACCTCCGTTCCGGTGAATTGACTCTGTCATTACCTGCAACGATGTAAGTCTTCAGTCAGTTCCGGTTTATTTCGAAGGCATCTGGTGAAGCCGCGACCACTGCCGCGCAGATCGCTTCACGGGTCACGCCACCGCCTCCGTACTGACCCGCCATTCGGGGCCCGGTCTTCCGTTCCTCTCTGCCTTCCCCCGCCGCCGCCGGATACACAGCCGATCTCGCCGTCCCGTACGTGCCGGACCCCGCCCTCGACTCAACGGCGGCGGCCGTCGCCGCACGCACCGCACGTGCCGCCTCGGCCAGCGACGCCCCCGTCGTCATCAGGTCGTCGACCAGCACGACCGACCCGCCGCCGCACAGCAGCCCGCCACCGCCGGGAGCCACCGCGAGCGCGCCCGCGAGGTTGTCCAGCCGCCGCCGGGCGTCGAGGCCGGACTGGTCGGCCACGGCGTACCGCTGCCGCAGCACCGCCAGCACCCGGGCCGGCACTCCGTTGCGCCGCAGCTCCCCCGCCGCCGCGAGGGCGATCCGGCGCGCCGGGTCGTGCCCGCGTGTCCGCACCGTTCTGCGTGCCGAGGGCACGGGCACCAGTAGCACCGGCCCCCGCACCGGTATGCCACCCGCGTCACCGGCACCCGCTCCGCCCGGCGCCGTCCACGCCTCCCGGAGCCCCGCCCGCACCGCTGCCGCCAGCGCCGCGCCGAGCGGTGCCGCGAGGGCCAGCACGCCCCGCTCCTTGTGGGCCAGCAGCGCTGCCCGCACCTCGTCCGCGTACGGCGCGGCCGCGTGCACCGGGGGCAGACCGGGCGGCTCCGGATCAGCACGCACGCGACGCGGCGGGTGGCCGCTCAGCGCCGTACGGCACCGGGGGCACAGCACCGCGCGAGCCCTGCCGCAGCCGCCGCACTCGGCCGGCAGCACCAGGTCCGTGACGTCCGCCCACCATTCCCGCACTGTCCGCAATCCCCGCATGGCCACCACTGTGCCCGCGTGTGCGGAGAGCTGCCAGGCCTGTGGAAAACCTGGCCCGGCGCCCTGTGGAAAACCCGGTCGGCCACCGAACGGCCGGGCGCCTCACCCCGGATAGACCGGCGCGGTCCCCTCCGTCACCTTCTGCCACTGGAGCCCGGACGGCAGCCGCACGATCAGGTCCTCCGAGTACGCCACCAGCGGCAGCCGCTCGTCCTCGGTCGCGGCGATCTCCTTGACGCCGGTCAGCGCCGCGGGCACCGATGCCTCCGGTGTCGAGCCGTCGACCTGGACGTATCCGATCTGCTGGACGCCCCCGCGCTCCCGGCCGACCACCACGAGCCGGGCGTCCCCGGCCCAGGACATGGCCGTGACCTCCTCCAGCTCGGGGGTCGCGGAGCGCAGTTCGAGCACGGTGACCGCGGGCGGTTCGCCCGCCTTCCCGTCCCGTTCGATCCGTCCGATGAGCAGCGACCGCTTGCCGTCCTTCTCCACGACGAGCGCGATCCGCACCCCGTCGGCGGCCACCCGCACGGACTGGACGCGCCCGTCGAGCCCCGGCGTCCGCACCTCCACCGGATCGCCCGCGCCGTCCTTCAGCAGCATCAACCGCGGATCGGCCGGGTTGCGGTCGGCGATCCACAGGTCGCCCTGCGTGTCCCAGCTGGGTGGGGTCAGCCGGTCCGTCTCCGACTTGCCCTGGCTGGTCAGCACGGGGTCGCCGAGCGAACCGGCCGACACCAGCGAACCGACGTACAGCGACTTGTTGTCGAGACCGATCCCGGCCGCGCTGTGCTCGTCGCGCGAGACCGCCACCGACCGCAGGGCGCGGTGGCCCTCGCCCAGCGGGCCGGGCACGGGTTCGGCCCGGGTCCCGTTACTGCCCGCGGCGAGCCGCACCAGGCGGTCCTTCTCGTCGACGAAGTACAGGTAGTCGGGCCGCTGCGCCGAGCCGCGCGTCGCCACCGTCTCGGCGCGGTCCTCGGAGAGCGAGCACAACTGCTCCCCGCCCGAGCGCAGCTCGACGTCCTCCACCGCCGGGGTGAGGTTCTGCAGGGTGAACAGGAGCTGCGCGGCCATCTCGTCGCACTTGTCCGCACCGGCCCGGGCCGCCTTGTCGTTCAGCGGAACGGTCAGCTTGCCGCGGTCGTCGGGCGTCAGCGAGACGTCGTTCTTCGCCAGCGCCGTCCCGGTCGGGAAGCTGGACCTGACCACGGGGCCCAGCAGGCTCGTCGGCCCGCTGAGCAGGGAACGCACCACTTGGGTCATCGGATCCACGCGTCGGCGCACATAGACGGGATCGGCGACGGCGGCCGGCTCCCGGACACCTCCGGTATCGGCGTCCGCGCGCACCGCGGTGTTCGAGGCGAAGTAGTACCGGTTGACCGACATGTAGTTGCGTTGGAAGTCGGACTTGCCCATGACGACGCCCTGCGGCAGCACGTCGATGCGCCACTGCTTGGTCTTGCCGTCCCGGCTGAGGTGCACCGACTCGCGGTACGCGCCGTCGGCCGGCGAGTACGACTGCTGCCCGTCCACCGTGGCCACCTTGGCGCCGGTCAGGGTCACCGAGTAGTCGTTGGCGTCCTCGCGGTTGCCCGAGTGGTCGGACTCCGTTCCGGGCCCGCCCGCGAGCACCGTCGCCGACTCGTCCGGCCGCCAGTTCTTCGCGGCGGCGCCGGTCAGGTACTTGCGCGCCGTCTCGTAGTGCGGGTCGTCGCTGGTCAGCGCCTCCAGAAAGCCCTGCACGATGTCGGAGGGCGGGGCGTCCTCCTGCGGCGGCATCGCGAACACCCGCACCTGCGGGTCCTGCCGGGGGGTGGACTCCACGCCCCGGAGGTCCCCGCTGTCCGGCATGGACGCACATCCGGCCAGCAGTACGACACCGCCGACGGCGTACGCCATCACGCGGGCCGGCCCCCGCCGTCCTGTCTGCGGGCGCCCGACGCGGGCCTCGGCACCACGCGCGCGCCGTTGCCCGGCAGTGCCGTCGGATCGGCCGTGGGGGCCACCGTGGCCTGCCGCGGCGTTATCGGCCCCCGCGCGGGCACCGCGGAGGCCCGCCCGGCCGACGCCTGCGCCGGGACGCCGACCGGCCGGTCCGCGCCGTGCGCCACCGCCGTGTTGTCGAGGCCCGCGTCGTGCAGACCGCGGTTGCGGCGCGAGTCCTTCGGCTCCAGTGGTATCGGCGAACCCCTGAGCGGCTCGTCCGCGGTCCTGGGCAGCGTCAGCCGGAACTGCGAGCCGCCACCGGGTTCGCCCCAGGCCTGCAGCCAGCCGCCGTGCAGCCGCGCGTCCTCCAGGGCGATCGACAGGCCGAGTCCCGTACCGCCGGTGGTACGCGCGCGGGCCGGGTCGGCCCGCCAGAAGCGGCTGAAGACCCGGGTGGCCTCGCCCGGCTTGAGCCCGACGCCGTAGTCGCGCACCGCGACGGCGACCGCGCCCCCGGCGGCGGCGAGCCTGACGACGACGTCCCGGCCCTCGCCGTGCTCGACGGCGTTGACGACGAGGTTGCGCAGCACGCGTTCCACGCGCCGGGCGTCCGCCTCGGCGACGACGGGCTGCTGGTCGCCGACGACGCGTATCCCCGTGCCCTTGCGCTCGGCGAGCGGCTCCGCACCGCTGACGACGCGCCGTACGACCTCCCTGAGGTCTATCGGCTCCGCCTCCAGCGCGGCGGCGCCCGCGTCGAAGCGGCTGATCTCCAGCAGGTCCGCGAGCAGCGTCTCGAACCGGTCCAGCTGGTCGGCGAGCAGTTCGGCCGACCGCGCGGTCACCGGATCGAAGTCCACGCGCGCGTCGTGGATGACGTCGGCCGCCATCCGTACGGTCGTCAGCGGCGTCCGCAGCTCGTGCGACACGTCGGAGACGAACCGCCGCTGCATCCGCGACAGGTCCTCCAGCTGGCTGATCTTGAGCTGGAGGTTCTGCGCCATCTTGTTGAAGGCCTCGCCGAGCCGGGCGATGTCGTCCTCGCCGGTGACCTTCATCCGTTCCTGCAGCCGCCCCGCGGACAGCCGCTCGGCGATGCTCGCCGCCATGCGTACGGGCGTGACGACCTGGCGCACCACGAGCCAGGCGATGGCCCCCAGCAGTACGACGACGAAGAGCCCGGCCGTCGCCAGGGTGCCCCTGACCAGGCTGAGCGACTTCTCCTCCTGGGTGAGCGGGAAGAGGTAGTACAGCTGGTACGGCTCGCCGTTCGGGTCGTTGACCTGCTTGCCGATGACCAGCCCGGGCTGGGACGCCTGGTCGGAGTTGTAGACGATCCGGGTGTAGCTCTGGGCGGCCGCGGTGTCGCCGTCGATCCGCTCCCGCAGGTCCTCGGGGACGCTGACCGCCCAGTCGACCGATCCGGAGGCGCGCGGACCGCGCCCGCTGCCGCTCTCCCCGCCCATGGGGAGGGTGACCACGTCGAAGGCGCTCTGACCACCGCTGGAGAGCGACTTCACCAGCTCGCTCATCCACTGGATGACGTTCTGCGAGGGACGCCCGTCCGCGGGGGTGCCGTCGTCGCCGTTGGTGCTCGCCGCCTCCTCGGCCTTCTGCTTGGCCGCGGTGAAGCCACCGGTGGCCTGGCTCTGGGAGGCCTTCACCTTGGCGTCCAGCAGTCCGTTGCGGACCTGCCCGATCACCACGAAGCCGAGCAGCAGCACCACGCCCAGCGACATCAGCAGGGTGGTGGCGACGACCTTGAGCTGGATGTTGCGCCGCCACAGCCGCATGACCGGCAGCAGCGGACGACGCACCCAGCGCATGAACAGACGGAGCACCGGGCTGCCCTGCACCCCGCCGTGCAGCAGCCCGCCCTCCAGCACCTGGCTGAAGAAGCGGGAGCCGGCGCTCCGGTGGCCGACAGGCCGTCCGGCGCGGGCCCCGGACCCGGGCGCCGAAGCGGCACTGTCCCTGGCCATGTCAGCTCGGTCCGGCCTTGTAGCCGACGCCGCGGACGGTCACCACGATCTCCGGCTTCTCCGGATCCTTCTCGACCTTGGAGCGCAGCCGCTGGACGTGCACGTTGACCAGGCGGGTGTCGGCGGCGTGCCGGTAGCCCCAGACCTGCTCGAGGAGCACCTCGCGGGTGAACACCTGCCACGGCTTGCGGGCCAGCGCCACCAGCAGGTCGAACTCCAGCGGCGTCAGCGCGATCGACTGCCCGTCCCGCTTCACGGAGTGACCGGCCACGTCGATGACCAGGTCGCCTATGGCGAGCTGTTCCGGCGCCGGCTCCTCCGACCGACGCAGGCGCGCCCGGATACGGGCCACCAGCTCCTTCGGCTTGAACGGCTTCACGATGTAGTCGTCGGCGCCCGACTCCAGACCCACCACGACGTCGACGGTGTCACTCTTCGCCGTCAGCATCACGATCGGCACACCCGACTCCGCCCTGATCAGGCGGCACACCTCGATGCCGTCCCGGCCGGGCAGCATCAGGTCGAGCAGTACCAGGTCGGGCTTGGTCTCCCGGAAGGCGGCCAGCGCCTTGTCGCCGTCGGCTACGAAAGATGGCTCAAAACCCTCACCACGCAGCACAATGCCGAGCATCTCGGCCAGTGCGGTGTCGTCGTCGACGACAAGGACTCGTCCCTTCATAAACGACATCATCCCATTAGCTAATCGTTACCTGGCGTGACCTGGCACACAGCGCGGCCAGGGCCTCGGTCGTCACGGGCGAAACCACGCCCTCCTCGGTGACGATCGCCGTCACCAGTTCGGGCGGAGTCACATCGAACGCCGGGTTGTACGCCTGGGTCCCCAGGGGTGCCACCGGAATCCCGCCTCCCGCTCCCGCCACCGGCACCTGGGGTGCTGTGACCTCGGTCACCTCATGTCCGGGGCGCTGCTCCACTTCGATGGACGCCCCGTCCGGTGTGTCCGGATCCACCGTCGTGACCGGAGCCACCACGATGAACGGCACATGGTGGTACCGCGCGAGCACCGCGAGCGGATAGCTCCCCACCTTGTTCGCCACCGAACCGTCGGCCGCGATGCGGTCCGCGCCGATCAGCACCGCGTCCACCTCGCCCGCCGCGAACAGCGAACCCGCCGCGTTGTCGGTGAGCAAGGTGTACGCCATGTCGTTGCGGGCCGCCTCGTATGCCGTCAGGCGAGCACCTTGCAGCAACGGACGCGTTTCGTCCACCCACAGCCGTCGCAGCCGCCCCGACCGGTGCGCCGCGAGCGCCACCGCGAAGGCGGTCCCCTCACCCCCCGACACCAGCGAACCGGTGTTGCAGTGCGTGAGGACGCGGTGCCCTCCGGCGGGCAGCAGCTCGTCGAGCAGCGCCAGCCCGTGCACGGCCATCCGGGCGCTGGCCTGGGCGTCTTCCTGGTGCAGTGCCCGCGCCGCGGCCAGCGCCGCGGCGGCGGCCTGCCGGGTGTCCCCGGTCCTGGCGAACGCCTCCTGGTGGGCGCCCTGCGCCCGCCGTACTCCGACGGCGAGGTTCACCGCGGTGGGGCGGGCCCCCGCCAGCGCCGCCGCGGCCTCCTCGACCTCGAAGCCGCGCACGGCGGCCAGCGCGACCCCGTAGGCGCCCGCGATGCCCAGCAGTGGCGCCCCGCGCACGGCGAGCGAGCGGATCGCCTCCACCAGCGCGGCCGGGTCCGTGCACACCAGCTCGACCTCCTCGGCCGGCAACCGGGTCTGGTCCAGCAACACCAGCACCGGGCCCTCGGGGGGTTCCTCCCAGCGAAGGGCCGGTATCCCGGTCGGCCGCTTGTCCTCGCCGCTTCGCGCGTCCTGATCAGCCATGCGGTCAGTCTGCCCCCTGTACGACGGACAATTGAAGGTGTGCAGCCCCTACCGCGCCCGGTCCGCGCCCGACGCCCCCATGGCACGATGGCTGCCAACCTGCCGCCGCCGGCACCGATCAGCCCGCGCCGCCCGCGGACCGGCCGGGTGCGGAACCGACGAGCCCCGGCACGAAGTGGTCCAAGGAGCAGCCGCCCCCCGGCCAGTGGTCCGCGCCCACCGGCCCCGCGGACCAGGGCCAGGCCCCGCCTCCGCCACCGCCGGGCCCGGGCTGGGGCACCCCGCCACCCGGACCCCCCGGGGGCGGCTACGGGCCTCCCGGAGGCTACGGCGGCCAGCGCGGGGGCTACGGCGGCTACGGCGCCCCCGGTGGACCCGGCGGCTGGGGAGGCGGCTGGGGCGGTCCCCCGCCCGCGGCCAAGCCCGGCGTGATCCCGCTCCGCCCGCTCGGTGTCGGCGAGATCCTCGACGGCGCCGTCTCCACCATGCGCACCTACTGGCGCACCGTCCTCGGCATCTCCCTGACCGTCGCCATCTTCACCGAGGTCATCGTCGTGCTGCTCCAGGGCCTCGTCCTGGACGACACCAGCAGCGAGGCGCTCAACGACCCCGACGCCACCCTGAGCGAACTCGGCGACGCGCTGGCCGACACCACGATCAACTCGGGCGTCATCTTCCTGATCTCCCTGATCGGCACCGTACTGGCCACCGCCCTGCTCACCACCGTCACCAGCCGCGCGGTGCTCGGCAGGCCGGTGACCACCGGCGAGGCGTGGCGGGACGCCCGCCCCCAGGTGCTGAAGCTGTTCGGCCTGATCGTCCTGCTGCTGCTCATCGTCGCCGGACTCCTCATGGCCGGCATGACACCCGGTCTCCTGGTCACGGCGACCGCGGGCGGCGAGGCCGGGGTGGCCCTGACCGCCCTGGGCTTCCTGGCGGGCGGCGTGGTCGCGATCTGGCTCATGGTCCGCTTCTCGCTGGCGTCGCCCGCCCTGATGCTGGAGAAGCAGGGCATCAAGAAGGCCATGGGCCGCTCGGTGAAGCTGGTGCGCGGCTCCTGGTGGCGGGTCTTCGGCATCCAGTTGCTCGCCACGGTCATCGCCAACATCGTCGCGTCGATCATCGTGATCCCCTTCACCTTCCTCGCCGCGACCCTCGGCGGCGACGGCGTCGGCGGCTTCCTGGAGGGCACCGGCGACCTCGGCTGGACGTTCCTCATCGTCAGCGGCATCGGCTCGGTGATCGGCTCCATGATCACCTTCCCGATCACGTCGGGCGTGACCGTACTGCTGTACATCGACCAGCGCATCCGCCGCGAGGCCCTCGACCTCGAACTGACCCGCGCCGCCGGCACCCGGGGCTCCGGCACCTCCGGCGCCGTCCCGGGGAGCTGACGGGGTGGGACCGGCGGGGGGAGTGCTCACCGAGGTGCTGTCACGCACCGCCGTACGCACGGTCGCGCGCTCCGGCGACGAACCGCCGGTGACGATCCCGCGCGACCCCGCACGGGAGGCCGCGCGGCGCGAGCTGTCCAAACGCATGTACCACGAGAACGACCCCAGCTGGTTCCAGCGGGCCCTGAACGCCTTCTGGGACTGGATCGAAGGGCTCTTCAGCAGGGCGTCCACCGCGACTCCCGGGGGGACACTCGGCCTGGTCGTCGTCATCGTGGCCGTCCTGGCGGTACTGGGCGCCCTCTGGTGGCGCCTGGGCACCCCCCGCCGCGGTCCCGTCTCCGCCCCCGCCCTCTTCGACGACCGTCCCCGCAGCGCCGCCGACCACCGCGCCGCCGCCGAGGCACACGCCGCCCAAGCACACTGGAGCCAGGCCGTCCAGGAACGCATGCGGGCCATCGTCCGCGCCCTCGAGGAACGCGCCCTGCTCGACATCCGTCCCGGCCGCACCGCCGACGAGGCGGCCACCGAGGCAGGCCACGCCCTGCCCGCCCACCGGAACCGGCTGCGCGCCGCCGCCCGGGACTTCGACGACGTCGCGTACGGCGGCCGGTCCGGCAGCGAACCGTCGTACCGCCGCCTCGCCGAACTCGACCACGACCTGGAACGCAGCAAGCCGCACCTGGCCGGCAGCGCGATCGGCGGCCCCGCAGGGGACGCGGACCGGGACACCCGCCGGGGAGCCGCCGAATGACCGAGGCCACGCTCCCCGCCACCGCGGCCTCGCCCACCGCCCGCCAGGTGTGGACCCGCGCGCGAGGCATCGCGCTCGCCCTCGTCCTGCTGCTCGCCGGGGCCGTCGCCATCGCGGTCGTCCGCTCCGACGCCCGGCACGGGGAACTCGACCCGCGCTCCGCCGACCCCTACGGCAGCCGCGCCGTCGCCGAACTCCTCGCCGACCGGGGGGTCTCCACGCGCGTGGTCACCACCCTGGACGAGGCGCGGGCCGCGGCCGGCCCGGACACCACCCTGCTCGTCGCCGTGCCCGATCTCCTGACGGAGCGCCAGCAGACGCGACTGCACTCGGCGACGACCGGTTCCGGTGGCCGCACGGTCCTCGTCGCCCCCGGCGGCGGTGCCGTCGAACGCCTCGCCCCCGGCGTCACCGCCGACCCGGCACTCAGCTTCGACTCGACGCTGGCCCCCGCCTGCGACCTGCCCGCCGCACGACGCGCGGGCAACGCCGACACGGGCGGCATCCGCTACATCACCCACCTCGAAGCCGACACCTGCTACCCCAGCCGGCGACTGGCCACCCTGCTGCGCATCCCCGACCCCTCCGCGCAGGCACCAGCGGAAGGCACCCCGGGCGACACCGTCGTCCTCGGCGCCCGCGACATCCTCTTGAACAACCGCCTCGACGAGCACGGCAACGCCTCGCTCGCCCTCCAACTCCTCGGCTCCCGCGACCACCTGGTCTGGTACCTCCCCTCCCTCTCCGACCTCCCGGACCCGGACGACGAACGGAGCTTCTTCGACCTGCTCCCGTCCGGCTGGCTCTGGGGCACCCTGCAACTCTTCGTCGCCGCCGCCCTCGCCGCCCTGTGGCGGGCACGCCGGCTCGGCCCCCTGGTGCCCGAAAAACTCCCCGTCGCGATCCGCGCCTCCGAAACCGTCGAAGGCCGCGCCCGCCTCTACCGCAAGGCGAACGCCCGCGACCGCGCCGCCACCGCTCTTCGCTCCGCCACCCGCACCCGCCTCGCCCCTCTCGTAGGCGTCCCCGTCACCCAGGCGCACACGCCCGAGTCCCTGCTCCCCGCCCTGTCCGCCCATCTCCACGGCGCACCCGGCGACGGACAGGCCCTGCACACCCTCCTCTTCGGCCCGCCGCCCGGCGACGACGCGGCCCTCATCGCACTCGCCGACCAACTCGACGCCCTCGAAAGAGAGGTACGCCGTCCATGATGGACCCGACCACTGACAACGCCGGGCAGACCGCGGCCCCGGGCAACGCCCGCGCCGCCCTCGAAGCTCTGCGCGCCGAGATCGCCAAGGCCGTGGTCGGCCAGGACGCCGCCGTGACCGGTCTCGTCGTAGCCCTGCTCTGCCGCGGCCACGTCCTCCTGGAGGGCGTCCCCGGAGTCGCCAAGACCCTCCTCGTCCGCACCCTCGCCGCGGCCACCGAACTCGACACCAAACGCGTCCAGTTCACCCCCGACCTGATGCCGAGCGACGTCACCGGCTCCCTGGTCTACGACGCCCGCACCACCGAGTTCTCCTTCCAGCCCGGCCCGGTCTTCACCAACCTCCTCCTCGCCGACGAGATCAACCGGACGCCCCCGAAAACCCAGTCGTCCCTCCTCGAAGCGATGGAGGAGCGCCAGGTCACGGTGGACGGCACGCCCCGCCCGCTCCCCGAGCCCTTCCTCGTCGCGGCCACTCAGAACCCGGTCGAGTACGAGGGCACCTACCCCCTCCCGGAAGCCCAGCTGGACCGCTTCCTCCTCAAACTCACCGTCCCCCTCCCCACCCGCCAGGACGAGATCGACGTCCTCACCCGCCACGCCGCCGGCTTCAACCCGCGCGACCTGCACGCCGCCGGCGTACGCCCCGTCGCCAGTGCCGCCGACCTGGAAGCCGCCCGCGCGGAGGCCGCCAAGACGACCGTCTCCCCGGAGATCACCGCCTACGTCGTCGACATCTGCCGCGCCACCCGTGAGTCGCCGTCCCTCACCCTCGGCGTCTCCCCGCGTGGAGCCACGGCCCTGCTGTCGACCTCCCGCGCGTGGGCCTGGCTGACGGGCCGCGACTACGTCACCCCCGACGATGTGAAGGCCCTGGCCCTCCCCACCCTCCGGCACCGCGTACAACTCCGCCCGGAGGCCGAGATGGAGGGCGTGACCACGGACTCGGTCATCAACGCGATCCTCGCCCACGTCCCCGTCCCCCGCTGATGGCACTCACCGGACGCGCCGCGCTCATCGCGGCCCTGGGCTCCGTCCCCATCGGCATCTGGGACCCCGGCTGGACGGGCATCCTCGCGGTCAACGCCCCGCTGGCCGCCGCCTGCGCCTGCGACTTCGCCCTGGCCGCCCCCGTACGGCGTCTCGGCCTGACCCGCTCCGGCGACACCTCCGCCCGGCTGGGCGAGACCGCCGACGTCACCCTGACGGTCACCAACCCGTCGGGCCGCCCACTCCGGGCCCGTCTGCGCGACGCCTGGCCGCCCAGCAGCTGGCGGCCCGGCACCGAGACGACGGCCTCCCGCCACAGCCTGACAGTGCCCGCCGGCGAACGCCGCCGCGTGACCACCCGCCTGCGCCCCACCCGCCGCGGTGACCGACACGCGGACCGCGTCACGATCCGGTCCTACGGCCCCCTGGGACTCCTCACCCGCCAGGGCACCCATCGGGTCCCCTGGACGGTACGCGTCCTCCCCCCGTTCGCCAGCCGCAAGCACCTCCCCTCCAAGCTGTCCCGGCTCCGCGAACTCGACGGCCGCACCAGCGTCCTCACCCGCGGGGAGGGCACGGAGTTCGACAGCCTGCGCGAATACGTGCCCGGCGACGACACCCGTTCCATCGACTGGCGCGCGACAGCCCGCCACTCCACCGTCGCGGTACGCACCTGGCGCCCCGAACGCGACCGGCACATCCTGCTCGTCCTCGACACCGGCCGTACCTCCGCCGGCCGCGTGGGCGACGCCCCTCGCCTCGACGCCGCCATGGACGCCGCTCTCCTCCTGGCCGCCCTGGCCTCCCGCGCGGGCGACCGCGTCGACCTCCTCGCCTACGACCGCCGGGTACGCGCCCTGCTCCAGGGCCGCACGGCGGGTGACGTCCTTCCCTCCCTGGTCAACGCCATGGCAACCCTGGAGCCCGAGCTGGTGGAGACCGACGCGCGCGGCCTCACCGCCACCGCTCTCCGGTCGGCCCCCCGCCGGTCCCTGATCGTGCTGTTCACGACACTCGACGCGGCCCCGATCGAAGAGGGGCTGCTCCCTGTCCTGCCGCAGCTGACCCAACGCCACACGGTCCTCGTTGCCTCGGTGGCCGACCCGCACGTCGCGCGGATGGCCGAAGCACGCGGCCACACGGACGCCGTCTACGAGGCCGCGGCGGCCGCACAGGCCCAGTCGGAACGCCGTCACGTCGCCGACCAACTACGCCGACGCGGTGTGACGGTCGTCGACGCGACCCCGGACGAGCTTCCCCCGGCCCTCGCAGACGCCTACCTGGAACTCAAAGCGACAGGCCGCCTGTAAAAAAGGCGGGGCCGAAAGGCCCCGCCCAAACTCGTTTTCAACGCCCCCTGAACGCAGAAAACCCCGCACCGTTTCCGGTGCGGGGTTTCCTCGCAATGATTGTTCGGCGGCGTCCTACTCTCCCACAGGGTCCCCCCTGCAGTACCATCGGCGCTGTAAGGCTTAGCTTCCGGGT